>CAZDOC010000013.1:0-62029 GCA_964506945.1 uncultured Gammaproteobacteria bacterium | reverse complement strand
ACGCTGCGAGAGCTGTTCTCGCGGCCCGTCTTCAACATCCTGTGTGGCAATACCGACGACCATGCGCGCAATCATGCGGCCTTCTGTTTTGAAGGCTATGGCCGATACCGCCGGTTCGTCATGGTTTTCCGCGCATCATTGTCCGCTTGCCGTCTCCGCGGTGCCGATAGTGCCGCCCGGGGACAATCTTTACCTGAAGCCTCTGAGGCCGTGGTTTGTGGGCCCCGGCCCTGGCGCGGATTGACCCCTCTCCCACAAAGCCGCATACTTGTCGCCGCCCTGGCGACGTCAGGCGACCATGGTGGCCCGTACCGGTCCCCCCGCGACACGAAATTGTGAACCCCGTCAGGCCCGGAAGGGAGCAGCGGCAGCAGTGGATGTGGGCGCCGGGGTGTGGCTGGTATGGGTCACCTCCATCTTTGTCCCTCCGCCTCAGGAGTCCGCCGGAGCCGGGATTGCCAGGCTGCGGGAAAACCCTGTTGGCCGGAACTGCCGCGCCTCCTCGCTGCATGGAACGACGATTGGCCCCGAATGACCAGCAACCCTGACTCGAAATCGCTTCCCCCTCGCTGCAATCGCCAAAACCCGGCAGACGCCCTGGCCGCTACGTTGCCGGTGATTATCCTCTATAATCCCCTATTCGCTGAAGGAACGTCCGATACTTAAAGAGGCCTCGTTATGAGTTATCAGGTACTTGCGCGCAAGTGGCGGCCCCGCCGGTTCGAGGAGATGGTGGGGCAGGCCCATGTGCTGCGGGCGCTGGTGAATGCGCTGAACAGCGATCGCCTGCATCATGCCTACCTGTTCACCGGCACCCGTGGTGTGGGCAAGACCACCGTGGCGCGGATCTTCGCCAAGGCCCTGAACTGCGAGCAGGGGGTCTCGGCCGAGCCCTGTGGCGAGTGTTCCGCCTGCCGGGAGATCGACGAGGGTCGCTTCATCGACCTGATCGAGGTCGATGCCGCCTCGCGTACCGGTGTGGACGATACCCGTGACCTGCTCGACAACGTCCAGTACGCGCCGGCCCGGGGTCGTTTCAAGGTGTACCTGATCGACGAGGTGCACATGTTTTCCAAGAGCAGCTTCAACGCCCTGCTGAAGACCCTGGAAGAGCCCCCGCCGCATGTCAAGTTCCTGCTCGCGACCACCGATCCGAAACGGCTGCCGGTCACCATCCTGTCGCGCTGCCTGCAGTTCAATCTCAAGCGCCTGAGCGTGACCCAGATCGAGACCCATCTGCGTCGATTGCTCGTCGAGGAAGGGATCGAGGCCGACGAGGCCTCGCCAGGGCTGATCGCCACGGCTGCGGATGGCAGCGTCAGGGATGCCCTGAGCCTGCTGGATCAGGCCATCGCCTATGCCGGAGGGAGCCTGAAGGAGGGCGAGATCAGCAGCATGCTGGGGGTGGTCGATCGCAGGCAGGTGCTGGGCTTGCTGGAATCCCTGGCCGATGCCGATGGCGCCGGCCTGTTGCAGCGGTGTCGCCGGCTGGCCGAGCTGAACCCCGACTATGGCCATGTCCTGGGAGATCTGCTGGGCCTGTTGCAGCAGATCACGGTCCTGCAGGTGGTCCCGGACGAGGGCGCGGCTGCCGATCAGGAGCCGAGGATCGGCGCCCTGGCCGGGACCCTGGACACGGACTATGTGCAGTTGTGCTATCAGATCGGCCTGATAGGCCGGCGCGACCTGCCCCTGGCGCCGGATCCGGCCGGGGGCTTCGAGATGATCCTGTTGCGGATGCTGGCCTTTCAGCCCGTCGATGGCACCAGCTCCATCACCGCGGGTGGGTCGGCTGACACATCGGTGAGGACGGTGTCACGGGCAAAGCCGGTCCCGGGGCAGGTTCGGGAAGCGGCCCGGGAACGGTCCGCCACAGCCCCGGCAGGGGCTGTTCGGGCAAGCCAGACGCCGACGGAGTCGGCCCCGCCCGTTCCGGAAGCGGCCCCTGAAGCGGTGGCCGCGGATGCTGCGGGCGTATCACCCGCGCCTGTCAGGGAGGGCGCCTGCAGTCCCGGACAATGGCCGGCGCTGATAGAAGAGTTGCGACTCAGCGGTTTGGCTCGCCAGCTGGCGGAAAACTGCATCCTGGTCTCGCACCGGGACGATTGTCTGACCCTGATGCTGCAGGCGGGCCGGCAACAGTTGCGCAATGGCAAGTCGGAGCAGCGTCTCCGTGAATGCCTGCGCGAGGTCTACGGGCCCACCCTGCGGCTCAGGATCGAGATCGGCCAGGACGGGGCGCTGGAGACCCCGGCGGCGATCCTGGCGCGCGAGGCCGCCAGTGCGCGGCGGCAGGCCGAGCAGCACATCCTGGCCGATCCCGGGGTGCAGGCGCTGTGTGACACATTCGGCGCGCACGTCGATCCGGCATCGATCAAGCCGGTCGCGGAGTGAGTGGCCGGCGGACGGAATTCCCCATGACTATCGAGGTAAACAGACTATGAAAGGCGGATTGGGCAACCTGATGAAGCAGGCGCAGCAGATGCAGGAGAAGATGCAGAAGGCGCAGGAGGAACTGGCCAGCATGGAGGTGACCGGCGAGTCCGGCGCCGGCATGGTCAAGGTGACCATGACCGGTCGCAGGGATGTCAAGCGCGTGCATATCGATCCGGTCCTGTTCGAGGATGACAAGGAGATGCTGGAGGATCTGCTCGCGGCCGCGGTCAATGACGCCAACCGGCGCATCGAGGAGCTGACCAGCGAGAAGATGTCCGGCCTGACCGCCGGCATGCCGATCCCGCCGGGGATGAAGCTGCCCTTCTGATCCCCATGGGTGTCACGCTGATCGATGAGCTGATCGAGGCCCTGCGCTGTTTCCCCGGGGTGGGGCCGAAATCGGCCCAGAGGATCGCTTTCCACCTGCTGGAACGCGATCGTGAAGGCGCCCGGCGGGTCGCATCCAGCCTGCTGGCGGCCGCCGACGGGGTGGTCAATTGCAGGCAATGCCGCAACTTCAGCGACCGGCCCGTGTGTCACCTGTGCGACAGCGAACGCCGCGACCGTCATACCCTCTGCATCGTCGAGAGCCCGGCGGACGTGGCTGCGGTGGAGGGCACGGGAAATTTTTCAGGGCGCTATTTCGTGCTCATGGGGCGGCTCTCGCCGCTGGATGGCATCGGTCCGGAAGACCTGGGGCTCGACCTCCTGGAACAGCGCCTGCGGGCGGGGGAGATCGAGGAGATCATCCTCGCCACCGGCGCCACCCTGGAGGGTGAGGCCACGGCCTTCTACATCAGCGAGATGGCCCGCGAGATCGGTGTGCGCGCCACCCGCATCGCTCATGGCGTGCCCCTGGGCGGGGATCTGGAGTATGTCGATGGCGGCACCCTGGCGCATGCGCTCAGCTCGCGCCGGGAGATCTGAGCCCCGGCCGCGGAGATGAAGATATCCGGGCAACTGGAGATCCCGGATGGCGATCTGGAGATCAGCGCCATTCGCGCCCAGGGTGCCGGCGGCCAGAACGTCAACAAGGTCTCCAGCGCCATCCACCTGCGTTTCGATATCCGCGCATCGCATCTGCCCGACGCGGTGAAGCAGCGACTGTTGTCCCTGTCCGACCGGCGCATCAGCCGCGACGGCGTCATCAATATCAAGGCCCAGCAGTATCGTCGTCAGGAGGCCAACCGCGAGGCGGCCGTCGGGCGTCTGCGGGACCTGATCCTGGCGGCCATGGCAAAACCCCGCAAACGCAAGCTGACCCGCCCGAGCCGCGCCTCGCGCGAGCGCCGCCTGGAGGCCAAGAACCGCCGCTCCCGGCTCAAGCGCTTGCGCGGACGGGTGAGCGACTGAGGGTCCGTCCGGTTTTGGGATACCCCTGCCGATCCGCGCATGGCCCATGTGTGATATTCACCACGAAGAACATGCAGTGCGCAGCTCGGTTTGGCGAAGCGTGCGTAAGCCGACAAATAATATTCACCACGAAGGACACGAAGTCCACGAAGAAACACTTGAACAGGATTGTCTGATTGCAAGCCCGCATCGGGGACTGGCAGTCGATATCACTTGGGTGAACTCGGATTTGCTAAGCGTTTCCCGCGGCACAAGGGTGTGTCGCCAAAACAAATGGCATAGGCCATGGATTTTAAAGCAAGGTACAAGCCACAGGCACCGCGGCGAGTGCCGAGAAAGCCGGGGCGGCTTTATTCAGTGCCTGAGTCAATTCCTGCTGTTGGACTATCCATATCTTCGCGCGCTTCGTGTCCTTCGTGGTGAATGTTTTCCCGAGGTCAGTGGTGCCCCGGCTAAAGGCAGTGGCAAGATCAGCCAGTGCCCGTCGGGGCGGGCTGCTTGCCGCGCAGGTAGGCCACCCGCACCGGCGCCGGCGGGTGAGAGTCGTGAAAGGCCGAGTAGAGCGGGTCCGGGGTCAGGGTGTTGGCGTTTTCCCGGTAGAGTTTCACCAGCGCCCGGATCAGGGTGGCGGGATTGGCCTGGGCGGCGGCATAGTCGTCGGCCTCGAATTCGTAGCGGCGCGACAGCCAGGTCATCAGTGGTTTCAGGAGGACCGCGAACACCGGGGACACCAGCAGGAACAGTACCAGGGCCATGTGGCTGGACGGCGTGTCCACGCCTAGCCCGGCAAAGAACCAGTCCTGCCGGATCAGCCAGCCCAGCAAGGCCAGGCCGGCCAGGCTCAGGGCCCCCATCAGCAGCAGTTGCTTGATTACATGGCGGCGCTTGAAGTGACCCAGCTCGTGCGCCAGTACGGCCTCGATCTCATCCCCCTCCAGCTCACCGATCAGGGTATCGAAAAAGACGATGCGCTTGTTGGCGCCAAAGCCGGTGAAATAGGCATTGCCATGGGTGGAGCGGGTGGAGCCGTCCATCACGAAGATACCCTGGCTGGTAAAGCCATTGCGTTCAAGCAGGTCCTCGATGCGTTGTTTCAGGGTGGTGTCCTGCAGCGGCTGAAACTTGTTGAACAGGGGCGCGATGAAGCTTGGCCAGGCCCACATCATGAGGATGCTGAAACCGAACCAGGCGACCCAGACAGCCAGCCACCAGTAGGCGCCCATGTGCGCCATCAGCCACAGGATCAGCAGCGCCAGTGGCCCCCCCAGCAACAGCAGTAACAGCGACTGCTTGAGCAGATCGGTGATGAAGGTTTTGATGGTGGTGCGGTTGAAGCCGAAGCGCTGTTCGATGCCGAAGGTGCGCCAGGCCGTCAGGGGGAGCTCCAGCAGGCCACTGATGATCATGAAGCCGAGCAGGAAACCGACCCCGGTTCCCAGGGGGCCCAGCTCCAGCGAGCGCAGGCTGCGGTCGAGCAGTTCGAGTCCGCCACCAAGGGTCCAGGCCAGCAGCAACAGGGCGCTGGTCCACTGTTCGATATTGCCGAGGCGCAGGGAGGCGGTGGTGTAATCGGCCGCCTTCTGGTGCGCGCTCAGGGGGATGGTATCGCGAAAGGCGGCCGGGACCTGATCGCGGTGACTGGACACGGCCCGCATCTGACGCCGGTTCAACCATAATTGTATGGACAGTTCGGCGCCCAGGGCGATCAGGAAGACTAGGGTGAAGGTCTGCATGGCGGTGTCCGTGGTGGGCCTGGATTTGGTGTCGAATTATAACAGCCTGACGCTGGCGGCGGGTCTTGTCCCGCCCCGGGTCATCCTCGCGTGGGATCCGGCAAGGGTTCCCGCATGCTGACGAATTCCTCCGCGGCGGTGGGATGGACGCCGATGGTGGAATCGAAGGTGGCCTTGGTCGCACCGGCGCGCATGGCGATGGCCATGCCCTGGATGATCTCGCCGGCCTCCGCACCCACCATGTGGATGCCGATGACCTGATCGCTGACCCGGTCCACGATCAGCTTCATCAGGTTTTTTTCCGGCAGCCCGCTGAGACTGTGTTTCATCGGCGTGAAGCTGGAGCGGTAGATATCGACCTGGCCGTGGCGTTCGCGGGCCTCGGCCTCGGTCAGGCCCACGCTGCCGATACTGGGCTGGCTGAAGACCGCGGTGGGGATGGTATCGTAATCCACGCGGGCGTCAGACCCGGCATACAGTTTCCCCGCCAGGACCATGCCCTCGGCCAGCGCCACCGGGGTCAGATTGATGCGGTGGGTGACATCGCCCAGGGCATAGATGGACGGTACCGAACTCTGGTAGTCCGCATTGACCCGGATGGCGCCATTCCAGGCCTGCTCCACGCCCAGGGCCTCCAGGCCCAGGCCGCTGGTGTTAGGCACCCGGCCGGTAGCATAGAGGATCTGATCGGCCTGCAGCTCAGTGCCATCCGCGAATCGGGCGTTGAGCTGGCCGTCGGGCCGCCGCTCGATGGCCGTGACCAGGGAATCGAAGCGCAGGTCCATGCCCTGGAGGCGCATCTGCGAGGCGAGAAACTCGCGCACGTCGTCATCGAAGCCGCGCAGGAACAGTGGTCCACGATAGCTGAGCGTGGTCTCGACCCCCAGTCCATGGAAGATGCCGGCGAATTCCACCGCGATATAACCCCCGCCGACGATGAGGATGCGCCGCGGCAGGGAGCTCAGATGAAAGACCTCGTTCGAGGTGATGACGTATTCCCGGCCGGGGATGTCGGGTACCCGGGGCCAGCCGCCGGTGGCCACGACGATTCGCTCGGCGCGGAAGCGCCGGTCACCGACGGCCACGGTGTGCGCATCCAGCAGACCGGCGCGACCATCGATGACGGTGACGCCCGCCTTGTCCAGCAGGCGTTCATAGACACCGTTCAACCGGGCGATCTCGGCGTTCTTGTTGGCCAGCAGGCGGGACCAGTCGAAGCCTGGCGAGCCACTATCCCAGCCATAGCCTCTGGCGGCCTCGAAATCCTCGCGAAAGTGCGCGGCATAGACGAACAGCTTCTTGGGCACGCAGCCGACATTCACGCAGGTGCCGCCGTAATAGCGGTCCTCGGCGATGGCCACCCTGGCGCCATAGCCCGCGGACATGCGCGCCATGCGCACACCCGCTGAGCCGGCGCCGATGATGAAGAGATCGTAGTCGTATGCCGCCATCTTCTTGTCCTTTCGCAATGCTTGTCGTTGCCGGGAGCATCGTCGGGGCTCCCGGGCGGGTGGGGTCATCCTTGCCGCAGGTATTGCAGCATCGTCTCGACACTGCTCGCGCCAAAGGGATCCTCCGGACAATTGTCCATGATGCCGGGTTCGCTGAACAGCTTGACGATCACGCCGTCCTCCACGAGCATGGAATAGCGCCATGAACGCATGCCGAAGCCGAGATTCTCCTTCTTCACCAGCATCCCCATCAGGCGGGTGAAATCCCCATTGCCGTCCGGCAGCATCTTCACGTTTTCGATGCCAAGGCGCTGACCCCACTGGAACATCGTAAAGGCGTCATTGACGCTCAGGCAATAGACCTCGTCCACTCCCGCTTCGACAAGCTGGTCGTATTGCTGGTCGTATCCCGGCAAGTGGGTACTGGAGCAGGTCGGGGTAAACGCCCCTGGCAGGGCGAACAACACCACCCGCTTGTCCATGAAGATATCGCCGCTGCTGAGATCCTGCCAGCGAAAGGGATTGTCGCCGCCGATGCTCTCGTCACGGACACGGGTCTTGAAGATGATCTCGGGAATTCTGTCGTTCATGTCGATTGCTCCTGTCATGGTGGTATCGATACGCCAGCCCGACGGGGTTGCCGGCTTGACGGTGACCACACTATCGGCCAGGAGGATGCATATGTAAAATTGATTGTCGCGATTTAAACGATAGTAAATGACTATTATTATGAGCGGGTACGATGATGATCCCAGGGGCCACAGGGCATACAATGTTCCCCTTTACACCCCGCCCGGCGGGGGACCGGGACAAGCACAAGGAAATCCGTATGAGCGCATCCACCGATAATCTGATCTGGATAGACCTGGAGATGACCGGTCTGGATACCGATACCGATCTGATCATCGAGATCGCCACGATCGTCACCGATGCCCAGCTCAATCCCCTGGCCGAGGGGCCGATGCTGGCGATCCACCAGGACGATGCCGTGCTCGCGGCCATGGATGAATGGAATACCCGTCAACATGGGCAGTCGGGTCTGATAGCGCGGGTGCGCGACAGCGACCTCGATACCCGTCAGGCCGAATTGCGCACCCTGGCCTTTCTGCGGGAGTATGTGCCGGCGGGCGCATCGCCGATGTGCGGCAACAGTATCTGCCAGGACCGGCGCTTCATGCATCGCCTGATGCCGGAGCTGGAGGCCTACTTCCATTATCGCAATCTCGATGTCAGCACCATCAAGGAACTGGTGGCGCGCTGGGCCCCTGACAGGCCTGGCTTCAACAAGCAGTCCAGTCATCTGGCCCTGGATGATATCCGCGATTCCATCGCCGAGCTGAGGTTCTATCGTGAACAGGTCTTTCGGATCTGAAGCGATGTTCGACTACGATCCACATAACGCCCTGTACCGGGCCGCGCAGGTTCGCGAGCTGGACCGCCAGGCCATCGAGGTGCAGGGGATCCCCGGGCTGACATTGATGCAGCGCGCCGGTGCCTTCAGTTTCAGGGTTCTGCGTGAAACCTGGCCGCTGGCGGAGCGTATCTGCGTGATCTGCGGTCTGGGCAACAACGCCGGCGATGGTTATGTGATCGCGCGACTGGCCCATGAGGCGGGGCTCGCCGTGCGCGTATTGCAACTCGGGGACAGCAGCCGTCTGCGGGGCGATGCCAGGCAGTGCAGCGATGACCTGGTGGCGGCCGGGATCGTCCCCGAGCCTTTCACCACCGCGTCCCTGAGCGAGGCGGATGTGCTGGTGGATGCGGTTTTCGGCACCGGTCTGGACCGAGCGGTCAGCGGCTCCTGGGCCGTGGCCCTGGAGTCCGTCAACAGGGCCCGGGCAGCGGTGATGGCGGTGGATATCCCCTCGGGGCTGAACGCCGATAGCGGCGGCATCATGGGGGTTGCGGTCAGGGCCGACCTGACCCCGACCTTCATCGGCATGAAACAGGGCCTGCTGACCGGCGCGGGACCGGATTGTTGTGGCCGTATCCTGTTCGACGACCTGGGCGTACCGGAAGCCATCTACGCCGCCGTCAGTCCGGCCGCCATCGCCCTGGACCTCTATCGTCTGCCGCAATTGCTGCCGCGCCGGCGGCGCGCGGCGCACAAGGGGGATTTCGGCCATGTGCTGATCGTCGCCGGCGAGGCGGGTTATGCCGGCGCCGCGCGCATGGCCGCGGAGGCCGCCGCCCGTTGTGGCGCCGGTCTGGTGAGCCTGGCGACGCGGGCCGGTCATGCGCAACTGGTGAGTATGCTCCGGCCCGAGATCATGTGCCACGGCATCGAGACCGCCACCGGCCTGGGTCCGCTGCTGCAACGCGCCAGCGTGGTCGGCATCGGACCGGGGCTGGGCCAGGCCGCATGGGGCAGGGCGATGCTGGCCCGAACCCTGGAGACGGATCTGCCGCTGGTGGTGGATGCCGATGCCCTGAACCTGCTGGCCGCCGAACCCATGCGCCGTGACAACTGGATCCTGACGCCACACCCTGGCGAGGCGGCGCGACTGCTGGGTTGTGAGAATGCCGAGGTCCAGGCTGATCGCTTCGCTGCGGCCACGGCGATACAGGCGCGTTACGGGGGGGTCTGCGTGCTCAAGGGCGCGGGTACCCTGGTGGTGGCCGGCGAGCGCCCGATCGGGCTCTGTGACGGCGGTAACCCGGGCATGGCCAGTGGTGGCATGGGCGATGTGCTGACCGGCGTGATCAGCGCCCTGCTGGCCCAGCGCATGGGTGTGCCGGACGCGGCCGCCCTGGGCGTCTGCATCCATGCCCGGGCCGGTGACCGCGCGGCCGACTCCGGTGGCGAGCGCGGCCTGCTGGCCACGGACCTGCTGGAGGAATTGCGTGGCGTGGTCAATCCCGATGTGGACGCTTGATTCCACCGAGGCGATGGCGGCCTTCGCCAGCGAATTCGCCGCCTGTCTGCCCGCCTCCCTGACCGTGTTTCTGCAAGGTCCCCTGGGCGCCGGCAAGACCACCTTCGTGCGCGGCCTGTTGCGCGCCCTGGGGCATCAGGGGCCGGTACGCAGCCCCACCTATACCCTGGTGGAGCCTTACCAGGTCGGTGGCCACCAGATCTACCACTTCGATCTCTATCGTCTGGCCGACCCGGGGGAACTGGAATACCTCGGGGTACGGGATTATTTCCAGGGGGATGCCATCCGTCTGCTGGAATGGCCGCACCAGGGTGGCGCCTTGCTGGGGAGCCCCGACCTGAGCCTGGAGATCACGCCCGTGACGCATGAGCGGCGCTGTGTCGAACTGCGGCCAGGCTCACCGGCCGGGGACGGTCTGCTGGCAAGGCTGGCCGTCTCCACACCGGGCTGGATGGGACCGGCCGTTTCGGATGATCGGGGGCATTGAGGAGGGGCTATGGCGAATACCTTGTTGGAGCAACTGCGCAAGACCGGCCTGGTGGATGACAAGAAGGCCCGGCAGGCCGGCAAGGACAAGCATCGGCAGGCCAAAAGGCGGCAAGGCAAAAAGGCCCAGCCGGAGGATGAAAGCAAACGGCGCGCGCGGCAGGCCCAGGCCGAGAAGGTGGCGCGGGACCGGGAGCTCGACCGTCGGCGCAAGCAGGCCGCCGAGCAGAATGCCATCGCCGCGCAGGTCAGGCAGCTCATCGAGATGAATCGCATCGAGCCTGATGGCGGTACCGTCGGTTTTCATTTTACCGATGGCGGCAAGTTGCGGCGAATCTATCTGACCGAAAGCCTGCAGGGGCAGCTGGCGCGCGGCTTGCTGGCCATCGTCAGGCTGGGGAATGCTTATGAACTGGTTCCCGCCGGGGTGGCGGAGCGTATTGGACAGCGTGATCCCGGCGCCGTCATTTGTCATCACGAGGCCGGGGGCGAGGGCGCTGATGCGGACGATCCGTATGCCGATTACCCAGTGCCGGACGACCTGATGTGGTGATCGTCGCGAGGCCGTTCCAGGGCCATCGCGACAGGGTCGGCGGCGATCGCGCGGTCACGGAGGGTCGTTATTGCCTCATTGCCTGGTGGATCGTCAACAGCCGGGCCAGAAGCCGTTCCCCATCACTGTAGCATCACCTCCCTGGTGCCGCCGGCGCCCCTGTCGCGCGGTCCCGCCATGGCTCAGGGCTCGCGCGGGGCAACGTCGATGCGGGCATAGTATTCCTCTCTGAATTGTTGCAGGGCCGAGGTGATGGCGTCATCATCGGCCCCCATGTGCCGCAGTGCTGCACGGGCGAGTTCGGCACTGGACTCCAGCGTCTCGGATACCGTGAACTCCGCCCCGAGTGCATTCAATTCGCGACATTTCTCCATGTCGTGTCCGCGGGCGAACACCGGGGTATCGGGAAACGCCGAATGCAGGGTGGATACCACGCGCTCGGCCGTGTCGATATCGTCGATGGAGACGATCACCAGGGGCGCGTCTGCGACACCCGCCGCCCTCAGGACTTCCGGGCGTTGCGCATCCCCGTAATAAGCCGATCTCCCTTTGCCTCGTTCACGGGCGATGGTGGCCGCGTCGTGGTCTATGGCCACGTAGGTCAGTTGCAGCAATTCCAGGATGCGGCCGATGCGGTGTCCCATGCGTCCGAATCCCGCCAGGATCACGGGCCGGGTCCCGGCCGGCGCCCCCGGGCCCTCGTCGAGCCCGGCCAGCCCGCCTGGCCGGGCCCCGTTCGACGCAATCCGGCAGGCCAGGCGTTCGAGTAGCGGCGTCAACGCCATGCTCAGCAGCACGACGGCCAGGAGATACTGGAACAACATCGTGTCCAGCAGCCCCATGGATTCTGACAGGGCGAGCAGGACGAGCGCGAATTCCCCGCTTTCGGCCAGCAGCAGTGACAGCGCCAGGGCGGTTCTGTTGCCGAGGCCGAAAAGACGGGCCAGCGGCCACAGCACCAGTATCTTGATGCCCAGCAGGGCCGCCACGGCGGCTGCGAGGGATGACGCCTGATCGCCGACCAGCCGCAGGTTCAGCGACATGCCCATGGAGATGAAGAACAGGCCCAGCAATATGCTGCGGAAGGGCTGGATCTCGGCGATGATCTGATAGCGATAGGTGGAATCGGCGATCAGGAGACCGGCGATGAACGCCCCCATGGCCATGGACAGGCCGATGCGTTCCATCAGGCTTGCCGAACCCAATACCAGTAACAGGGCCAGGGCGGTGAATATCTCGGCGGCCCCCAGGCGCACCAGGAAATCCAGAATGGGAGTGAGAATATATCGCGCCACGAAGACGATGAGCCCCAGGATCAGTAGGGTTTCCAGGGAGGCGATGAGGACATCCTCCGCCAGGTTGGGTTCGGGTGTCGCCGGCAAGGCGAGCAGCGCCAGTAATGGCACCACGGCCAGATCCTGCATCAACAGGATGGCCATGGCCGGGCGACCATGGTCGGATGCCAGCAGGCCCTTGTGTTTCAGCAACTGGAGTACAAACGCGGTTGAGGAAAGCGCCAGGGACAATCCCGTCAGCATGGCGAGCTTCCATGACAGATCGAGGACGGCCTGGATGAGCAGACCCAGCAGGGCCCCGGTCAGGAGGATCTGCAGGGATCCCAGGCCGAGGACATGGCTGCGCATTTTCCAGAGCCGGGATGGATTGATCTCGATGCCGATCACGAACATCAGCAGCACCACGCCCAGTTCGGCCAGGTGGCCGATCTCCGTACTGTCCCCGATCAGTCCCAGGGCATGGGGACCCAGGATGATGCCGGTGACCAGAAATCCCGGAATGGCGCCAAAACCCATGGCCTGAAACAGGGGCACGAGGACCACGGCGGCCGCCAGCAATAACAGAATGACTTGCAGGTAGTCGGTTTCCAATAGCAAGCTCCCAAGTGAGCTGGGGCCGCCTCACCCAGTCATGACGCGCTGGCCCCAGGCGATGTGGCCGCTATCGCTGAATCCGGACGGCCTTTCCCGGTGGGGCCCGCCCCTGTATGGCAGTGGTCCGGGCGCCTGTCCTGACGTCGCTGGACGATGGCGGCCATCCCGGCAGCGGCTGCCGCTGGACAGGATCCATGCTCGTGTCCGACCGGGGCGTAGAGAATATAATGATAAATTACAAAAGCTTATGATGTATTATTCAGGGTTCCATCCAAGCAAGTCCCGTTCCAGGCCGGGTTTCCCGTCACACGCCGGTCTGGTACCGCTGCAACGCTGAATCGCTCAGGGTTTCCTTGGGCCATGCCTGGATTCAGTGTCTTCCTGGATGCGGTCCGGGCGCTGATGCCTCGCTCTCGCCGGTCTCAAACCCGGCCATCACATCGGGGGCCAATAACTATTTTATTCATATAGATAGAGTATTTATCTAGAAAGACTTGCAATCTATGCCAATAAAGGCTAAACATTACCCAGTAGCGCCGGGATCCTTGAGGACAGAACCATGGACCGGACTTTCCCCGCGGGTGTCCAGGCATCACCGGGGATGGCCCCCATCACCATGACTTGCGACAGATGACAAGAATACTAAGCATCCTGCTATCGTTGTGCGTCAGCGTCAACTGCCTGGCGGTTGACGTGACGCAGGCGCGTGTGTCGTCCGCCGATGGCCAGGCCCGGGTGGTGTTCAAACTCACTGGCCCGGCCAGGCACAAGACCTTCCGCATGCGTAATCCGGAGCGGGTGGTGATCGACATCATGGATGCCCGCGCCACGCGCGGACTGTCGCTGCAGGGGGGCGGGCGGTCGCTGGTCAAACGGTTGCGTTACGCGCGGCAGCGGGATCATCGCCTGCGCCTGGTTCTGGACCTGGCCCGTCCGGTGAAGGTGAGCAGTTTCCTGTTGTCGGCCGGCAAGGGCGGTGCCGATCGGCTGGTGCTCGATCTGAGCGTGGCGGCGGCCAAGCCGGCAGCCAGACCCGTGGCCGGCGTGACTCGCAAACACAAACCGCGGCGGCAAGCGGCATCACGGCCCCGCGACATCATTATCGCCATCGATGCCGGCCATGGTGGTGAAGACCCTGGCGCGCATGGACGCCAGGGTACCCGCGAGAAGGATGTGGTGCTGGCGATCGCGCGCAAACTGCGGGACCGGGTCAACCGGGAACGGGGTATGCGCGCCTTCATGACCCGGGCTGGTGATTACTACCTGAGCCTGCGCAAGCGCATCTCCCTGGCGCGTGCGAAGCGCGCGGATCTATTCATTTCCATTCACGCCGACGCCTTCCGTGACAAACGCGTCAAGGGGGCCTCGGTGTATGTGTTGTCGCAGCGAGGCGCCAGCAGCGAGGCCGCGCGCTGGCTGGCGGAGCGGGAGAATGCCGCCGACCTGGTGGGTGGTGTGAGTCTGGAAGATCGTGACGATGTGCTCAAATCGGTGCTGCTGGATCTGTCACAGACGGCCACGCTGGAGGCCAGTATCGATGTCGCCGATCGGGTGCTGGATGGTTTCAAGCGCATCGGCGAGGTTCACAAACCCAGCGTACAGCATGCCGGTTTCGTGGTGCTGAAATCACCTGATATCCCGTCCATCCTGGTGGAGACCGCGTTTATCTCCAATCCGGGGGAAGAGCGCAAGTTGCGTGATCGTCGCCATCAGTCGGCCGTGGCCGATACCATCATGGGCGGGATCCGGGCCTATTTCCGTTATCATGCCCCGCCGGGAACGCTGCTGGCGCAGCGCAAGCATCGTATCGAACGGGGAGAGACGCTCTCGGATATCGCCAGTCAGTACCAGGTCAGTATCGACCGGCTGAAGTCGGCCAACAAGCTCAAACGCGATACCCTCTATGTTGGTGAAACCCTGATCATCCCCTCGGGGCACAGCGATAGCTGAGTCCGGCCCGCCACCGTCCGCGGTGTCTTTGTCAGCCTGCGCCAGGCTGGTTACCATAGCCCCATGTCGTCACGCCCGCCTCCCATCCTGCCCCTGTCGGAACGGCTGATCAGCCAGATCGCGGCCGGCGAGGTGATCGAACGGCCGGCCTCGGTGGTCAAGGAGCTGCTCGAAAACGCGCTGGATGCCGGAGCGGACAGGATCGAGATCGCCATCGAACAGGCCGGGCGACGCCTGATCCGGATCACTGACAATGGTCATGGCATCGCCCGCGACCAGCTGGCCTTGGCCCTGCAGCGGCATGCCACCAGCAAGATCCAGGATTTCGATGACCTGGTGAGTGTGGCCAGTCTTGGCTTCCGTGGTGAGGCCCTGGCCAGTATTGCCTCCGTCTCGCGCCTGAGCCTGGCCTCCAGACGGCGGGATGAGGCCAGCGGCTGGACCATTGGGGAGGGCGGGCGGGATAGGTGGGCACAACCGCAACCCGTGGGGATGCCGGTCGGCACGGTGGTCGAGGTGCGCGATCTGTTCTTCAATACCCCGGCGCGACGCAAATTCCTGCGCAGTGACCGCACCGAGTTTCAACACATCCAGGATCTCGTCAGGCGTCTGGCCTTGAGCCGGCCCGGGGTGGCGCTGAGTCTGGAGCATGAGGATCGCAACATCCTGAGACTGGCGGCGGCCACGCAACCCGCGGCACTGACTCGGCGCCTGGAGCGGGTTCTTGGCCAGGGGTTTCAATCTCACGCGGCGATGGTAGAGGCCCGCGCCGGATGCTTGGCACTCAAGGGCTGGTTCGGGGCTCCGGAACGGGCGCGAAGTCAGAGCGATCTGCAATTTTTCACCATCAACGGCCGTATCATCCGCGACCGCCATGTGCTGCACGCCATCCGCATGGCCTGCGAGGGCCTGTTGCCGGAGGGACGGCATCCCTGTTATCTGCTGGAGCTCGAGATGGATCCCCGCAACGTCGACGTAAACGTTCATCCGGCCAAGGCCGAAGTACGTTTCCGGGATCCGCGCCAGGTCCATGATTTCATCGTCAGCGCCTTGCGCCAGGCCCTGCGTCCGGAGTCGGGGGAGCCGGCATCGGATATCCGGGGCCTGGGTGAAATGTCACCCGCCACGGCGCCGGTATCCGCTCCGCCCCGCACAGGCCGGGGATCCCGTCATCGCCCCGCGCAGGGGGGTGCCGCCGAGGACTGGGCGGTGTACCGCGCCGCATCGGCGCCCGCCACCGGGGCATCCTCCGCCGCGACTACGGTACAAGCCCTATGCGTGCTGGATTGTCGCTATCTGCTGGCCCGGCAGGGCCAGGAACTGTGGCTGATCGATGGCTGTCGCGCCAGCCGGGAATTGTTGTCGCGACAGTTGCATGCCGCCCGCGCCACGGGGCAGATATGCTCGCGGCCCTTGTTGATCCCGGAGACCGTAAACCTGTCGGCACAGGCGCGGGTGGTCCTGCTCGAACATGCCGCGAGCTTCACCCGCCTGGGGATGGACATCGGTCCGGCGGGACCCGGGGGCGTGATGCTGCGTGCCCTGCCCGCGCAGCTGGCGGGCGTCGATGCCCGGGGACTGATCATGGATCTCGCCGGCTCGGCCGGGGTGGGGCTCGCCGATGCGGATGTCGTCCAGGCCCTGGCCCGGTATGGCCGCCTGCCCTGGGACTGGCCCCAGGGCAGGGGACTGTCGCAGATGCTGGCGGCCCTGGGCGATGCCGGGCTGCTTGATGGTGAGCGGCCCGGCCTGTGTCGCAGACTGGACGGGCTTGCGCTGGCGGGTTTGCTGGCGGCCGCCCCGTGCGCGAACGATGAATCCGGATGAAGCGACCGCCGGCCATATTCCTGCTCGGACCCACGGCCGCCGGCAAGACCGCGTTGGCCGTGGAACTGGTCCAGTGGCTGCCCTGTGACATCATCAGCGTGGATTCCGCCATGGTCTACCAGGGCCTGGATATCGGCACCGCCAAGCCGGATGCCAGGACCCTGGCGCGGGCGCCGCATCGTCTGATCGACATCATCGATCCACGACAGGCCTATTCCGCGGCCATGTTCCGCAACGATGCCCTGAGCGAGATGCGGGCCATCTCCGCCCAGGGCCGCATCCCGTTACTGGTCGGGGGGACGGGCCTGTATTTTCGTGCCCTGGAGCGAGGTCTGTCCGACCTGCCCGCAGCCGACGCGGGGGTGCGTGAGGTCTTGCAGACACAGGCCCGGGAACTGGGCAATGCCGGACTGCACAAGCTCCTGGCCGAGGTGGATCCGGTGGCCGCCGCCCGTATTCATCCCAATGACCCGCAGCGGGTACAGCGGGCCCTGGAGGTCTACCGGCTCAGCGGCCGGCCCCTGTCCGAACTGCAGGGTCTCGATGGTGCCGGGGAGCTGCCCTGGCGGGTCATCAAACTGGGTCTGGCCCCGGCGGATCGCGCCATTCTGCATGCGCGGATCCGCCAGCGCTTCGAGGCCATGATCGCCCAGGGCCTGATCGATGAGGTCGCCGGCCTGCGCGCCCGCGGGGATCTGTCCACGCAATTGCCCTCGATGCGGATCGTGGGATACCGCCAGGTATGGCAGTATCTGGACGGTCTGCTCGAGCGCGGGGAGATGCTGGAGCGGGGTATCATCGCCACCCGGCAACTGGCGAAGCGGCAATTGACCTGGTTCCGAGGTGAAACCGGCATATGCTGGTTCGAGGCCGAAGGCGGGGAACTTTTCCAGCGGGTGCGGGTATATCTTGACAGGGTCCTGAAGCATTGAGCCTCTGACGCGGGATGGCCTGGCTTGCCGCGCATCAGCTGTGTCGAAGACAGGGGTGTCGTGTTGCGGGAACAATGATAATCTATACTATCAGGTGGCAGACACATCTTCGGGGAATGCCGTATCAGGGGACGGTGGGCCGCATGACAATAACAAGGAGAACACTATGAGCAAGGGTCAATCACTCCAGGAACCGTATCTGAACGCCCTGCGCAAGGAGCGTATCCCGGTATCGATCTTTCTGGTGAATGGAATCAAGTTGCAGGGACAGATAGAATCCTTCGACCAATTTGTCGTACTGTTGAAGAACTCCGTCAGTCAAATGGTATACAAGCACGCCATTTCCACTGTCGTTCCCGCACGCAACGTGCGCCTGCCGAGGGCGGATGAAGACAGCGCGGAGTAGGTATTGCTGCCGGAAGCTTGTCCGTTTCCCACTGATTAAGTGGTCGGTGGTCCGTGTTTGAACGGCCCGATGCCGGTGATCGCGCCGTGCTGGTGGGCATGGCGATTCGCCATGAACAGCTGCATCAGGACCTGGACGAGTTTCACGAACTGGCGCTTTCCGCCGGGGTCGGGATCGCCGGGGTTCTGACCGGTTCCCGGGACAAGCCCGATCCGGGATACTTCATCGGCAAGGGCAAGCTAGGGGAACTGGCCGCGCGGATCGAGGCCAGTGGCGCCAATCTGGTGCTGTTCAACCATGCCTTGTCACCGGCCCAGGAACGCAATCTGGAGCGGCAGCTGCAGGTGCGGGTCCTGGATCGTACGGAGTTGATCCTCGATATCTTCGCCCAGCGGGCCCATACCTTCGAAGGCAAATTGCAGGTCGAACTGGCGCAGTTGCGTCATCTGGCGACCCGTCTGGTGCGTGGCTGGACGCACCTGGAGCGGCAGAAGGGCGGAATCGGTCTGCGAGGACCGGGTGAGACCCAGCTGGAAACCGATCGGCGCCTGCTGGGCCAGCGTATTCGCCAGATCAATCAGCGTTTGCAAAAGGTACGCAGTCAACGCGCCCAGGGGCGGCGGGCGCGCAAGCGTGCATCGCTGCCCGTGATCTCACTGGTTGGGTACACCAATACCGGAAAATCGACCTTGTTCAATCACCTGAGCGGGGCCCGGGTCTATGCCGCGGACCAGCTCTTCGCAACCCTGGATCCGACCATGCGCAGGCTGGATATCGCCGACGCCGGCAGTTTCGTGCTGGCCGACACCGTGGGTTTCATCAGCGATCTGCCACATGAGCTGGTGGCGGCGTTCCGCGCTACCCTGGAGGAAACCCGGGAGGCAGACCTGTTATTGCATGTCATCGATGCGCATGATCCGGAACGGGCCGCGAGGACCCGGCAGGTGCGGCGTGTTCTTGACGACATCGGCGCCACCGATCTGCCGGTGATCGAGGTCTATAACAAGCTCGATCTGCTACCGGCCGGCTCGCCCCATCTGGATCGTGATGACGAAGGCCATATCCTGCGGGTGTGGTTGTCCGCGGCCAGGGGTGAGGGGCTGGGATTGCTGCGGCAGGCCATCGCCGAGCATTTCAGCCGCGACAAGCACAAGACCCGGCTGAGTCTGCCGGTGACCGCGGGCAAGCTGCGCGCGAGCCTGTATCGGTTGCAGGCGGTAAGAGAGGAAAGGGTCGGTGACGATGGCGCCTGGTTGCTGGATGTCGAGATCTCGGAGGCGAGGCTGGCGGAATTGTGCAAGAAATCGGGTATCGACCGCTGTATGGTTGCGGTGGGCTGACGGCCCTTTTAAAATCCACGACCCTGTGCAGGCACACCGGATTGGTAACGGCGGCCTGCATCGTGCATTATCTATGCTTTGAATCGACAGACGGAGTCACTATCAATGGCCTGGAATGAACCGGGTGGTAACGGGGACAAGGATCCCTGGGGGAATCGGGGCAACCAGGATGGACCGCCGGATCTGGATGAGATCGTCCGCAAGATGCAGGACAAGGTCGGTGGCCTGTTCGGTGGCCGCGGGGCTTCGTCCTCAGGCGGCGCTGGTGGTATGCCGGGCGCGGGGGGCACCGGTATCATCGTCCTGATCCTGCTGGCGTTATGGCTGGCCTGGGATTCGGCCTATATCATACAGCCGGCCCAGCGTGGCGTGGTGCTGCGATTTGGCGCCTATCAGGCTACCCTGACCCCGGGACTGAGCTTTCGCCTGCCGCGGCCCTTTGAACGGGTCGAGGTCGTGGATGTCGATCAGATCCGCTCCATCTCCCACAAGGCCACGATGCTGACCCAGGACGAGAATATCGTCGATATCGAGGTCGCGGTGCAATACCGGGTCAAGGGGGTCGAGGACTATCTTTTCAAGGTCCTGGGACCCGATCAGACCCTGAGGCAGGCCACGGAGTCATCGGTGCGCGAGGTCATCGGCAAGTCCAAGATGGACTATGTCCTGACGGAGGGCCGTAATCAGATAGCGGCCAAGATAAAAACCCTGTTGCAGGGCATACTCGACAGTTACAAGACCGGATTGCTGATCAACAGCATCAACATGCAGCCGGCCAAGCCGCCGGAGCAGGTCAAGAGCGCCTTCGATGACGCCATCAAGGCGCGTGAGGACGAGCAGCGCAAGATCAACGAGGCCGAGGCCTATCGTAACGAAGTCCTGCCCAAGGCCCGTGGCGCCGCGGCCAGGCAGAGCCAGGATGCCAAGGCCTACAAGGCCCGTGTGATCGATATGGCCAAGGGTGAGGCCAGCCGCTTTACCCAGCTGATGGAGGAATATCAGAAGGCTCCGGAGGTGACGCGTGAACGCCTCTACCTGGAGACGATGGAGACGGTATTGAGGAATTCCAGCAAGGTCTATGTCGATACCCAGGGTAACAACAACCTGCTTTATCTGCCGGTGGACAAGCTGCTGGAGAATCAGGCGGCGGGTCGTCGGATAAGCCGTTTGCCGAACGCCACCGATATCAATGGCAAGACCCTGGGACAGGATATACGGGACATGAAAAAGCGCACGGATATCAGGAATCGCAGCAGTCGCAGAGACAGGGGGAGCCGTTAAATGAGCAGCGCCAAGATAATCGTTCCACTGCTGGTGGCCCTGCTGGTACTCAGTCAGAGTGTCTTCACGGTGGACCAGAGGGAACAGGCCATCCTGTTCCGGCTCGGTGAGATACAGCGTTCGGACTTCAAGCCCGGCCTGCATTTCAAGTTTCCATTCATCAACAATGTCAAGTTCTTCGAGACCCGGCTGCTCAACCTGGATGCCGATCCGGAGCGTTTTCTGACCAGCGAGAAGAAGGATGTGATCGTCGATTCCTATGTGAAATGGCGGATCGCGGATGTCGATGCCTACTACAAGGCCACCGGTGGCGATATCCGCCGGGCCGGTCTGCTGCTGTATCAGAAGATAAACGATGGTCTGCGCGCCGAGTTCGGCAAACGCACGGTCCAGCAGGTGGTCGCTGGCGAGCGCAGCGAGATCATGGATATCGTCACGGAGAACGCCAATCGTGATGCCAAGTCGCTGGGCATGGTGGTCGTGGATGTGCGCACCAAGCGCATCGACCTGCCACCCGAGGTCAGCAATTCGGTCTATGAGCGCATGCGCGCCGAACGTGAGCGCGTGGCCAGGAATTTCCGTTCCCGTGGCGCCGAGGCCGCGGAACGCATCCGCGCCGATGCCGATCGTGAACGCACGGTGATCCTCGCCGATGCCTTCCGTGATGCCGAGATGGTGCGCGGCGCGGGTGATGCCATTTCAGCGCAGATCTACGCCAGCGCCTACGATCGGGATCGTGAATTCTATTCCTTCTATCGCAGTCTGAATGCCTACCGTAACAGTTTCGGTAATGGCAAGGACCTGATGCTGCTGTCGCCGGAATCGGACTTCTTCAAATACTTCAAGACTCCGAATGCCCGCTGAGCGTCGCTGCAACAGGACTTTGGACCGGGGCGCGGACCCCGGTTTTTTATGTGGGGGACATGGGGACCGTACAGGGAGCGGCCACGATGTGGCATGATCTGCTGCGGGCCTTTGCCCTGGTGCTGGTGCTGGAAGGCATATCGCCCTTCCTGAGTCCGGACCGGTTTCGTCAGGCCCTGGCCCTGGCGGCAAAGATGAACAATTCCAGTCTGAGGATGCTGGGGCTGGGGTTGATGCTGCTTGGCCTGTCGATCCTCTATGGAGTGAAATGAGTATGAACGTGCAAGAACGCTGGTTGCTGCCACAGGGTGTGGATGAGATCCTGCCACCGCAGGCACAGGCACTGGAAGGTCTGCGACGGCAGATCCTCGATCGCTATGCCAGTTGGGGTTATGAATTGGTCATTCCGCCGCTGATCGAATATCTGGAATCGTTGCTTACCGGCATGGGGCATGATCTGGATCTGCAGACCTTCAAGATAACCGATCAGATGACCGGCAGGCTGATGGGGATCCGTGCCGATATCACGCCCCAGGTCGCGCGTATCGATGCCCACCGGATGAATCGCCAGGGCCCCACGCGCTTGTGTTATCTGGGGCCGGTTTTGCACACCCAGTCCAACGATTTTGCCAGTAGCCGCAATCCATTGCAGATCGGCGCCGAACTCTACGGCCATGCCGGGCTGGAATCCGATCTGGAGGTTATCGCCCTGATGCTGGATACCCTGAAACTTGCCGGTGCGGGGCGCTGCCATCTGGATATCGGTCATGTCGGCATCGTCCGTGGCCTGATACGGGAGGCCGGTCTGAGTGCGACGCAGGAGACCGAACTGTTCGATATCCTGCAGCGCAAGTCGACACCCGATATGCAGGGTTTTATCACCGCCACGCGTATGGCCCCGGATCTGGCCATGCAGTTGACCAGCCTGCTGGATCTGAACGGTGACAGGGGTGTGCTGGAACAGGCCTCTGCAGTGTTTGGCGAGGCCCCGGGCGAGATCGCCCAGGCCCTTGCCGACCTGCGTCGCCTGGGCGATATGCTCCGGACTTGCGACGAGGGTGTGGAGGTGCGTTTCGACCTCGCGGAACTGAGAGGTTACCATTACCATACGGGTATCATGTTCGCGGCCTATCTCGATGGTCAGGGGCAGGCCATCGCCAGCGGGGGACGTTATGACGATATCGGCGCGGTCTTCGGTCGCGCCCGCCCGGCCACCGGCTTCAGTATCGATCTGCGCGCGCTGGCGGAGATCCGCGGACTGGCGCACGAGCCCACGGGAGGGATTGCCACATCCTGGTCTCTGGACCCGGAACTCACCCGCGAGGTGTCCCGGTTACGCGCCGCAGGCGAGCACGTGGTCACCGTTCTCCCGGGTTCGGAACAAGACATCGAGGAACTCGGTTGCGACCGCACCCTGGCATACGAGGATGGATCCTGGCAAGTGAAGCCCATAGGCTAGATTCGCCGGTCGTGTCCGGGCGGCACCTGTATGAAAACAGGCGGAGCCGGTTTTTCCGCGGCACAGGGGCGGCCCTGGTGGCTGACGGGAGCCGGACTCTCGCCCCTTTTCGTGGGGCGGAGACAGCGCCAATATCGGTTGTCATCGACAATGGATCTCGAAGCAAGGTGCGGAACGCGTATGAGCCGCGGTGTGTACTGGCAAATCCAGCATGGATTTATTCAAGGCTTCCTTAAATCATAGAGCAGCGGAAATGGGTAAAAACGTCATCGTAGTGGGTTCTCAGTGGGGGGACGAGGGCAAGGGCAAGGTGGTCGATTTACTGACCGAGCACGTGCATGCCGTGGCCCGCTTCCAGGGTGGGCACAATGCCGGTCACACCGTCGTGATCGCGGGCGAGCAGACCATCCTGCACCTGATCCCCTCCGGCATCCTGCGTGAGAACGTCGAATGCCTGATTGGTAATGGCGTGGTAGTGGCGCTGGATGCCCTGCTCAAGGAGCTGGATCAGCTGGAGGTCAAGGGTGTGCCGGCGCGCGAACGCCTGAGGATCAGCGAGGCCTGTCCGTTGATCCTGCCCTACCATATTGAACTGGATCAGGCGCGGGAACTGGCCAAGGGCAATGCCGCCATCGGCACCACCGGACGAGGCATCGGTCCGGCCTACGAAGACAAGGTCGCGCGCCGGGCCCTTCGCCTTGGCGATCTGCTGCACCGGGAACGCTTTGCCAGCAAACTGGGCGAAGTCCTGGATTTCCACAATTTCGTACTGACCCGTTATTACCAGCGCCAGCCACTGGACTTCCAGGCCCTGCTGGAGCAACAACTCGCCTATGCCGAGCAGATCACGCCCATGATCGCCGATGTCAGCAATATCATCAGCCGGCATCAGGTTGCCGGCCATGATGTCCTCTTCGAGGGCGCCCAGGGAACCCTGCTGGACATCGATCATGGCACCTACCCCTATGTGACCTCATCGACCACGACCGCCGGAGGCGCGGCCAGCGGCACCGGTGTCGGGCCCTGCTGTTTCGATTATGTACTGGGGATCACCAAGGCCTATACGACCCGGGTCGGCTCCGGTCCCTTCCCGACCGAACTCAATGACGAGACCGGACAGCATCTGGCCGAACGTGGCCATGAATTCGGGGCGACCACCGGCCGCGCCCGTCGCTGTGGCTGGTTTGATGCCGTGGCCTTGCGCCGGGCCCGGCAGGTCAACAGCCTGACCGGGCTGTGCATGACCAAGCTCGATGTCCTGGATGGTCTCGACAGCATCCGCATCTGTACCGGTTATCGTTGTGACGGCGAACTGCGCGATTCGCTACCTGCCGGCGCCGAGGCCATCGCCGGCTGTGAGCCCGTGTATGAAGAAATGGCGGGCTGGCGGGACTCCACCGTCGGGATCCGGGAACTGGATGCCCTGCCAGTCAATGCCCGCGCCTATCTCCGGCGGCTGGAGGAACTCACCGATACCCCCATAGACATCATCTCCACGGGACCCGATCGCGAGCAGACCATCATCATCAGGCACCCGTTTGCCTGAGTCTGTCCCGCATGGGTATGGGCCGGCCCGGTCACGGACCTCGGATCCGGCTCGCCAGCACGCATGGAATCAGGCGGTACCGTAGTTGCCCGGGTGTCGCCTGACGGTCCGGATGGCCCGCTACAGACCCGTGTCCAGGGGAATCAATGACGGAGAAATCCGTGCAGGCGGGCATCGAAACTGCTGAAGTGCCCCCCGAACCAGTCCTTCAGGCGACGGGACAGGAGCTCGGGGTCATATTCCTCACCCTGACTGACATCGTCCATGATATCCGCGATCTCGTCCAGCAGGCGTTCATGATCCTCCTTGTGATCGGAATACTCACGATACTCCCGTTCACGCATGAGCTTCTCCTCCAGGGCGAAATGCGCTGAGATCTGCGAGTAGATCTCACCCAGGGTGTCGACCACCCTGTCGGTCCCGAAGTCATGCAGGGAGTCATGCAATTCATTCAGATGGCGGATCAGTTCCTTGTGTTCATGATCGACATCGGCGGAGCCGACACTGTATTCGTCCTTCCACTCGATCAGTTGCATGCCGGATCTCTCCCGGGTTCAGAGGAATACGAAACCATTCTGTTTCTCCTGGAAGTCGATGACGAAGTTCTGATCCTCATGGAGTACGATATCGGCTTCCTTGTGATAGTCGACCCCCTTCAGACTGCGGTTGTCGCGCATATGAATGACGATGTGATGCCTGCCGGCGGGAACGGTGATCTTCTGATAGATGACCGAGGCGCCATCCCCGGCCAGACCCGTAGGGGGATAGGAGCGTTCCAGTATGGTCTTGCCATCCAGTATCATTTCGACATGGATGGGCACCCTTCTGCGGCTGCAGCTCATGGGCCTGCGCATGTTCGGCGCCAGCCTGGAGAGTTCCTCCTGGGTCTGCAACCGGCATTCCTCGGCATGTTCCCCGGCATGGTTGAAGCTGAGAGTGATGACGGCCAGTCCCGCGGGCAGGGTGTCGTAGGCCGGCCGGGTGGAGAAATACCCCAGCATCAGCGCGAAGACACCATAGGCGAGGATCTGCAGCAGCAACCGTAACGGGTTAAGCGATTGCTTCATCTTTATTACTCTCGTCTGTGGTTTCAATGCCTGTGCGTTCCTGTTTGCGATAGGGACCGAGTTGTTGCAGCCGCAGCTGGAAAGCCTCTATCCGCGTGCGCAATTCCCGGCCCCGGGTCACGCCCGCCCAGTAGAGGTCGACACGCTCGCGGGGAACACGTTTTCTGAGTCGCGGATCGCGCTGGCCCTGCAGGCGCTCCTCGGTCCACTGGATACCGAGCCGGAAGAAACAGTCTCCCTCGCGGCAACCGGTAAGGAAGACACCATCGGCCAGATTCTGGCTGATGACGTAATCGATGAAGGTGGGCGGCAGCATGCCCACGCACTTCAGATCCACCGTGGCCACGCCGGCGAGTCCCAGTCGCCGCAGCTCATAACCGTGCTGACAGCCGAAGACGATGATGCGGCCGGCGCCCTGCAGGCTGGCGGCGACCTCCCGGGTCTTGTCACGCAGTTCCGCGATGCTCATGTCGGGCATGTCGATCCCGGGGATCAGCTCGCTCTGGCGCCGGTGGGGCATGGACGTGGGACAGGCGCCGGCGCAGATCCCGCAACTGACACAGTGCTCCAGATCCACCTCCGCCTGCCAACTGTAGGAGGTGCCATCGGTACGCGGGACCATGGATACCGCACTGAAGGGGCAGTCCGCTGCGCAGCGTCCGCAGCCGTTGCAGTTATCCAGACTCACCACCGCGACCACCGGCCGGCGTCCCGGGGGCAGCCAGGGCATGGCCATCAGCAACAGGGTCAGCGCGAACACCATGAGCCAGGCCAGCTGTCCGGGCATCTGCTCGAGCAAGGGGTAGAACGACAGATAGAACCAGTCCAGTCCGATATGGGTGGGAACCGTTTGCAGATTGGCCGGGGGCTGTGAATACGCGGGCAGGATGAAGGCCAGCGTCAGCATCATTGCCAGGGTGCCCAGGGCCAGGCCACGTGGCGGGTTGACCCGGGGGTGGGCATGGCGCTGGATATGGATCCACATGATGAACAGCAGGATGATGGGCACGCCTATGTGGATGAACACCATGAGCGTGAAGAAGCGTCCATTGAGGGTCTGATCGCTGAGGAAATTTCGGGCGATGGATTCACCGAAGAAGGGCAGGCTGTCCAGCCATTCCGAGGTGGCTATGGCAATATATTGCGCCAGCTTGTCCCACACCATCCAGTAGCCGGTGATCCCGGCGATGAAGACCAGCCACAGCATGGGTGTGCCGGTGAACCAGGCGAACCAGCGTGGCCCACGGAAACGGTCCATGGCGAATTCGCGAACCAGGTGCAGCAGGACCATGACGACCATGGCGTCGGAGGCATAGCGATGCAGGGAGCGCATGACCCCGCCCAGATACCATTGCTCATGGGTTATCTGTTCCAGGGACTGATAGGCCTGGGTGACGCCGGTATCGAAAAAGATATAGAGATAGATGCCGCTTACGACCACGATCCAGTAATAGAACCAGCCCAGGGCGCCCAGATTGTGGAAGGGATTCCACTGTGGGGTGAATATCGTGTCGAAGCGGTCTTCCACCCATTCGATGGATTTTCTCAGTACGCGTTTCAGAGGCATGAATAACTAGTCCTTGGGAGGCGGGTGTCAGGATCCACGGTCAGGGGTATTTTACTACCTGGAACAGTGATGAACCATCATCGAGTGGATATCAAGACTCGTGGCCGGCATTGCTGCGCCGCCATTCGCGGATGATGAAGGCGGCCAGACCACCCAGGGTGATGATGCCGATGATGATGGTGATGAAGATAGAGTAATCGAAACGGTAACGCCCGCTGGCGGGGTCATAGAGCGTACAGAAAAGCCGCACGCGGTTGAGCCAGCCACTGGCCTCCCGGGGTTGCCGGGGAGAGCCGAATACCAGTTCCTTCAAGGGTTCAATGAGCGCCGGCGGTTCAAACTGCGCACCATAGACCTGCTGGTCGATATCGCCGTCAGCGCTCACCAGCGTGATTTGCGCCAGGTGGTCGAACCCCTTGGGGGAAGCTTGAAAGATGAAGCCCGTATTCTCAGCCAGGTGGCGGATGCTTGCATCATCGCCACTGAGAAAATGCCAGTTGGGCAGGTCGATCCCACGCGAGTGGGCGAATTCCCGCATGCGTTCTGGGGTGTCAACCGGCGTGTCGAAGCCGATGCTGACCACGTTGAAGCTGTCCTTGCCCAGGGCCTCACGGGCGATCTCCACCACCTGTTTCAGATGGGTGGTCAGAACCGGACAGGTGTGATGACAACTGGTATAGATCAGGCTCAGGATCAGGGGCTTGCCCCGGAAACGGTCAAGCGTGATCGGCTTGCCGTCGGTGTCCGTGAGGGAATAGTGCTCCAGCTTCCTGCCGATGACGGCCTGGCTGTATTTCAGCGCCGTCTGCCGGTCCAGGCCGCTGGCCATGTGTTCCATGGCCGCCATGCTCGAGGGCGCCCACAGAAAGAGGGCGGGCAATAATATGCCCGCCCATCCGGTTCGCCTCAAACTGTGGACGGTAGTGTGGTGAGGGGATCCCACCGCTTACCTGAGAGGCCAGATTTCTGACAGATACTTCCAGTTGACGAAGTAATACAGCACGAAGGAGATGAAGAATACCGCAACCAGCACCAGGGTGCCGGGTACCTTCGGGTGTTCCTCGCTGCCGTATTGCGTGGCGGCTGCCGCGCCTTCGTTCGACTTGGTATAAAGCAGGGTGTCGAAGGTCTTCTGGGTTGCCGGCTTGCCGAACAGGATTGAACCGACCACCACGATGATGAACACCAGCCCGCCGACACCGGCCAGCAGGGCGAAGATGCCATTGAGTCCCATCATCAAGAAGGCGGCGCCGGGATAATCGAAGTTCAGGGGCGCATCCGAGAAGGTGATATCCCAGTGACGCCGGGATACACCCAGGGTTCCGGCACCCATCATGAACAGGGAGATCCCCGCGACCCCGATACCGAACAGATAGGGCTGGGCGCTGGCCCATTTCTTCAGTATCAGGTCCTTCTGGAAGATCAGCGGAATGATCAGGTAGGTGATCGCCATGAAGGCCAGGGTGGTGCCCGCCACCACGGTGGCATGGAAATGCCCGGGTACGTAGATGGTGTTGTGGATGATCAGGTTGATCTGCTCCGTACCCATGACCACGCCGGAGATGCCGCCGAGAAAGCCAAAGAATATCAGCGACATGAAGACACCCGAGAATGCCGGGTTACCCCAGGGCGCCTTGCGCAGCCATTCAAACAGGCCATTGGTATAACCATTGCGACGTTGCGCGGCTTCCATCGCCCCTGGAACGGTCATGCCGTGGACCATGCTGCCCAGGACCGCCAGATACATGGCGTAGCTGGTATTGAAGATCTTCCATTCCGAGCTGATGCCCGGGTCCACCAGCAGGTGATGGGCGCTGGCCAGCTGCAGGAACAGTATGTAGAGCAGAAACGCGCCACGGCTGACCTTTTCCGAGAGCGGCTTGGCCCCCAGGGTCAGGGCGGCCACCGCGTACCACACGGTGACGTGCGAGGCGACATTGATCTGCTGGGATGAATGTCCCAGGGCCCAGAAGATGGTCCGGTACATGAGGCTGTCTATATGGCTGATCAGCCCCATCGACCAGAGCAGGGTCGGGATCAGTATGATGGCCCCCGAGGCGATGGTGAATACCGCGATGATGGCCGCTGTAATGGCGCCAAAGGTTACCAGTGACACCGAGCCTTCATAGGTGCGCTCCTGTTTGGCGATTACCAGGGTGCCGAAGAAGACGAAACAGCCGATCAACGCGCCCACGGCGAACAGGATGATGCCGGCATAATACAGCGGTGTCCCCTGCATCGGCACATAGGAGGTGAACATCACGGAAGAGGAGCCCTGCAACACCGCGACATTGGTCATCAGGGCGCCCACCAGCATCATGGCGAAGGCGGCCCAGGCCATCTTCGGGGTCGCCAGCCTCGAATTCAATAGTATCGCCGAGGCGAAATAGAGCAGGGCGATCTCGAAGAAGATGATCCAGACCAGCAACACGTCCAGGCCATGGGCGGTCAGGGCAAGGTAGAACCAGTCCGCCGGCAGGAGATGGACGGCCGGCCAGCGGGTCAGCGCCACGCCGATGCCGAAAAGTCCACCCACGGCGAGGAATACCACCGCGGCGACGGCGTTGGCCTTGATCAGGCGCTCCGCCGAAAGATGCACCTTCAGCCCTGTTGCGGGGCAGGTGCGAAATTGTTCAATATTGGCCATTTCCCATCCCCTCAGTTATTTTCAGTGACGAATATCTTGCCGAGCATGGTGTGATGCCCGATCCCGCAATATTCGTTACAGACGATAGTAAACTCCCCTGAGGTGTCCGGTGTCATGGTCAGGACGATCTCGTAATCGGGGTGTACTTCGATATTGATATTGACGGGTTGCAGCGAGAAACCATGCATCCAGTCCATGGAGGAGATATGCAGGCGGTAGCTCTTGTTCTTCTCGAGTTCGAGCATCGGCCACCATTGCCACAGGCGGGCGATGAGATAGACATCCTCTCCCGCGGGGGGGTGAACCACCGGTATCTTGGTTCCTATCTTGGTCTCGTATTGCCTGACGGTGTATTTGTCGACCATGGTTTTGGTCTTGGCGGAAAAGTCTTCGGCACTGATCCGGTAGGCCTCGTTGGAGAGGTTCTGTTTACCCGCACCGTGCCAGTAGATCATGAAGAAGAACATGAACAGACCCCAGGAGAAAGCGATGATGATCCAGGTCAGTTCCGCTTTGCTGACGGGAAGCTTCCACCACAGGGCTTCTTTGGGAGGAGATAAGGCCATGGCTGGTTCTCCTTACTTGGCTATCGGGATCGTGACGATTTCCATGATCCCCCAGATAACGTAAAAGACAGTGGGTATGGTGACACCCAGGAAGAGAAGCAGAAACGGATTGTCTAGGATCTGCTGCAGGATGGGGATCCTCTCCCGGTTGTCCTGAGCTGGTTCTGGTGCTGAATCGGCCATCTTTACCCCCCCTTTATTGTGTTGCGACATTTTGCCACAGTTAAGCTCATATCCAACTGATTATCAAGCTTTAAATTCTGCGTTTCTCACCTCGGCCGGAGTCGTGACCCTCCGGTTTCGCGAGACTAGCACAGGGGCGGTGACGGCACCTTGATCTAGATCAAGTGATCGGGGGATCCCGGGGATCCTCCCGCCGGCGTGGTTCAGCCGCTGGTCAGCAGGTGCCGGATGAGGGTGAAGCTGCCCAGGGCCAGGGTGGCGAGGATGGCAAAGAAGATCAGACTGCGGTGCTCGAAGCGCCGGCCCCTGGAGACCTCGATACGGTCCAGGATACGGTCCGCGACGACGTAAAGTATGATGGCGGCGAGGGTGAAATAAATGGACTGTTGCATGGTTTTTCCCCATTACCCGGTGTTGGCGGTTGCGTTTTTCCGCGACAGCATACGCGATCCGGATCAGCCCAGACAGTCTTCACGCAATCACGCCATGCGCGCGACCGGGTCATGAATAGCGGGGAGGCGGCATGCCCCATGCCTCGGCCGGTGGCGCAGCCCCCCCGCCACGGTCATGGCAAGGGGGGACGGCGGCTTGCTATTTCAGGATGATGAACATTGCTCCCTGTCCACGGCGCACGTTCAGCAGCAGCGAGCCCTTGGGATGAGCCTGGAGCACCTTTTGCAGCGCGGCGACATCGGACACGGGCTGCTGGTTCACGCTGACGATGATGTCACCGGGTTGCAGGCCGGCCAGTGCCGCGGGGCTGTTGTCATCGACCTTGCGGATCAGCAGGCCCTTGACGCTGCCATGCAGGGGGTGGTCCTTGGGGATCGGGGTGACGGTCAGCCCCTTGAAGCGGATGCTGCCATCCGCGCCGGCCTGGAAATCGTCGGCCTTGCCCAGTTTCAGCAGCAGGTTCTTCTTCTCGCCGTCCCGATAATATCCGATGTTGACCCGTTGACCCGGGCGCATCAGGCCGACCCGGTTGCGCAGTCCCGCGGCACCCTTGACCGCATTGCCGTTGATGCTGACGATCACGTCACCCTCCTTGAGGCCGGCCTTGTCCGCGGCCGATCCAGGGACCACACGGGTGATCACGGCGCCGCTGTCGGTATCGATCTTCATGGCCTTGGCCAGGTCGGGGGTCAGGTCCTGGATCAGTACGCCGACGCGTCCACGCTTGACCTCGCCATGCTCGATGATCTGATCCGCGATCTGTCTGGCCATGTTGATCGGGATGGCAAAACCGATGCCGATGTTGCCTCCGCTGCGGCTGAGTATGGCGGTGTTGATACCGACCAGCTTGCCCTGCTGATCGATAAGCGCCCCACCGGAGTTGCCGGGATTGATGGAGGCATCGGTCTGGATGAAATTCTCATAGCCCTCGATACCCAGGCCACTGCGCCCCAGGGCGCTGACGATCCCCAGCGTAGCGGTCTGGCCGAGGCCGAAGGGATTGCCTATCGCTATGACGAAATCACCAACATTCAACCGATCCGAATCTCCCAGGGGCACCTCGCTCAGGTGATCGTTGTCAACCTGCAACACGGCGATATCCGCCTCCGGATCCGTACCGATCAGTTTGGCTTTCAGGCGTCGCTTGTCACTCAACACCACGGTGATTTCATCGGCGTGGGCGACGACATGATTATTGGTCACGATATAGCCCTTGTCGGCATCGATGATCACGCCGGAGCCGACGGCCTGCATCTGCCGCCTGGCCGGTTGATCCGGGATATTGAAGAAACGGCGGAAGAAAGGATCCTGTAGCAGGGGATTCTGCTGTGTCGCCACTGTCGCCTTGACCGAGATATTGACCACCGCGGGTGAAACACGCTTGAGTACGGGGGAGAGTGATGGCAACAAGCCCGTGGCGGTCGCGGCCAATGACGGCAATGGAAGCCACAGGGACAGTGTCAGGAGGACGGACAGCATACCGCGCATGCGTTTCATGGATTCAACTCCTTTCAGGTATGGATTCTGGCAGTGCTCCGGCAAATGTCAGCCACGATGGCCGCAGGCCGAGATGCACATACAGATGGTTGCTGCAATATGATTATCAAGTGCGGGATTGGTTCCCGTGAAGATTGATTTATTGCAGGCTCCGATCGATTCATCCCCGGTCGCCGCCGCGCCATGAATGATTGTGCGGGTTTTGCAAGCCCTGTATCCATGCCGGCCTCACTGGGGGGAGCATTCCTTGAATAGCTACAATTGGGGGGAAAACAGTCTGGCCAGGCCTTCGCCGATCTCACCGGCGAGGCCGATGGGCCTGAGTCCTCGCGATGCTTCCCGCATCAACGCCGACATCCAGGTCTCCAGCTCCAGGATCACGGTGCCGGAATAAACCAGCACGGCCAGTTCATAGTTCAACAGCAGACTGCGCATATCGAAGTTGGCTGAACCCAGCATGGCCATATCCTGATCCAGCAGCACGGCCTTGGCATGCAGCATGCCGGGGCGATAGCGGAACACCTTGCCCCCTGCGAGAAGCAGTTCGCGCAGGTAACTGCGCCCGGTGACGTCCGCCAGCCAGTGATTGGAGTTTTCCGGCAGCAGGACACGGACATCGACACCACGACGAGCGGCCAGGCACAGGGCCCGGTTCAGGGCCGGGTCGGGGATGTAATACGGGGTCATGATCCAGAGGCGTTCCCTGGCGTTGAATACCGCCTCCAGCAGGGCGTCGTACAGGGTGTCACCTTCCATGTCCGGTCCCGAGGGCACCACCTGGGCCACGGTTTCACCAGGTGACCGGGGACGTCCTGGCCCGGTGTCTCCCGGCAGCCATTCACCACTGGCAAAGGCCCAGTCGGAGCGGAACACCTCCAGGCAGTCCGACACCGAAGGCCCGGCCAGGGTGAAGGTCAGGTCCCGCCAGCGGTCGGGGCGCGATTCCGGCCCCATGTATTCGATGGCGATATTGGCGCCACCGGCGAGTACGCTGTGTTCGTCCACGATCACCAGCTTGCGATGGTTTCTGAGGTTGGTGCGGCCACGCAGGGGATGGTGCAGGACCGGCATGAAATAGGCGTACCTGCCGCCTGCCTGTTGCAGGGGTTGCAGGTAACGGCGGTGGGTTCGCAGTGAGCCGACGCCATCCAGCAACAGGCGCACACGTACCCCGGCGGCCGCGCGGCGTTCGAGCCGTTCGAGGATATCCAGACCTACCCGGTCGGGCCGCAGCATGAAGAAGGTCAGGTAGATCGATTCATGGGCCTCATCTATCAGTGTTCTCAGGGCCTTGTATGTTCCGGTCCCGGTGACATGCAGGCGGATCCGGTTGCCCGCGCTGGCCGCGGGCAGACCATGGCTGATCAGGATCCGCTCCGCCGGGCTGCGGGTCATCGCCCTGCCACCCTGTTCATCGATCAGCCTGGGCCCCTGCTTGCTGCGGGCGATCCGTCGCATCTTGCGTCCGCCCAGGAGCAGATAGGCAGGGACACCCAGATGCGGCAGGGTGATGATGAACAGCAGCCAGGCGATCGTTGCGGTAGGCGCGCGCCGTTTTCTGAGGATGTCCACGGCCAGGATGACGGCCAGAAGAAAGCCCATAACCAGGGCGATATAGGAAAGATACCATTCAGTTTGGATAAGGGGCACGTATTGACACTCCTGGGGACAGGGTTCCGTACAGGGACGGGTTTTCCCGTCTCGGGATCGGGAATATAGTAGTATCTTCATCCGTTGTCGCATGACTGGGAACCCGGGACAGTGAGTCAAATGAGCCTATCGAGTGCGTTCGCCAAGACCCTGATCGGCGTTCTCGCCATTACCAACCCCGTCGGCGCGATACCGATCTTCCTGGGTCTGTGTGGTGATCGGGATGCCGGGGAGCGCAGGGTCATTGCGGGCAGGGCGGCCATGGCCGTAGCCATCATCCTGGTCATCTGTATCTGGCTGGGATCGGATATACTGGCGTTCTTTGGCATCGGTTTGCCCGCATTTCGAGCCGCCGGCGGCATATTGATACTGCTCATGGCCATTTCCATGCTCCATGCCCATACCAGCCATGCCAGTCATACGGATGAAGAGGCGGCGGCCGCACAGGACAAGGAGGACATCGCCGTGGTACCCCTTGCCATCCCCCTGATGGCCGGGCCTGGCGCCATTAGCCTGGTTATCATCGACGCCCAGAATGCGGCCCACTGGCTGGGGCAACTGTATCTCAGTCTCGGTTGCGTGGCTGTGGCCATGTTCATCTGGCTGGTATTGCGCATGGCCGAGCCATTGGGCAGACTGATGGGGATCACCGGTCTGAATATCGCCACACGGATCATGGGGCTGTTGCTTGCGGCCATAGGCGTCCAGTTCATCGCCGATGGCCTGGTCAAGCTGTTTCCCGGCGTGGCCTAGGCGTTTGCACCGGGTTTTCTGCCAAATGACGGGTTTCAGACATTCTGGATCATCAGGCTCACGCCCTTTCGCGGCGAGGAGTCGTCCGCTCCTGGTGTGCTCCCTTGTCCTGCTCGCGGTGATGCCTGCGGTCCTTTTCGCCGAGGATCTGCAACAGGCCTGGGATGCCGCCATCACCTACGATCACGGGCTGAAATCCGTGCGCCGCCAGTCCGAGGCGGCTGCAGAGAACCTGCAGGCCGCACGCGCGGCGCGTCTGCCCTCCGTGGATCTGAAAAGTGCCTATCAGGTTCTGGATAATACCCCGGCCGCCAGGGCCGTCCTCGGGGGGCGCTCGGTGGAATTCCCGGTGGCGGAGCAAAACAGTATCAGTGCCTCGGCGATCACCACCCTGCCGGTATACACCAGTGGCCGCATCAGTCATGGCATCGAGGCCGCGGACGCCTTCCTGAGGGCCAGCCGGGGTGATGAGCAGACCGCCCTGGAGAATCTCAAATTGGCGACCGCGGAGCGCTACGTCGGGGTCTTGCGGGCTCAGCGCAATACCCGGGTGGCACAGACCGATGTGGACAATCTTCGAGCCCATTACCAGGATGTGCAGAGTCTCGGCAAGGAAGGCATGGTGCCACACAATGACGTTCTTGCGGTCGAGGCCGCCCTGGCGGATGCGCGGCAGCGTCTGTTACGCGCCGGCAATGCCCTGGATATCGCCCGTTCCGCCTATAATCGCTTGCTTGGACGGCCCATGACCGAGCCGGTGGAGCTGCAGGAACTGGACCCTGCCCCGGCGGCTGATGCATTACAGGACCTGAACCGGATGGCCCTGCGGCAACGCAGTGAACTACAGGTCCTCGCCAGCCGGGTCAAGGCCTTGCAGTACCAGGCCCGCGCCACGCGTGACCAGGACGGACCCCAGCTTGCACTGCAAGGCGGGTACCGTTATCAGGACAACCGGTATCAGGTCCACCAGGGGGCCTGGACGGTCAACCTCGGGTTGAGCTGGAACCTGTTCGATGGAGGACTGACGCGGCACCAGGGCAATGTCCGGCGGCGCCAGGCCCTGGCCTTGCAGGAGCAACTGGAGGACATGCGCAGTCGCATCCTGCTGCAGGTGAGGCAGGCCTGGCTGGAGCTGGATGAATCCCGTCAGCGGGTGCGGGTGACCCAGTCAGCGCTGCAGGCCGCCAGTGAGAACCTCAGGGTCATGCGGGCGCGCTATCATGAGGGCCTGGCGACCAATACCGATGTCCTCAAGGCCGAGTCACTGCATACCCGGAGTGAGAGCAATCATGCCGACGCACGTTATGACCTGGTCCTGTCCGGTCTGCGTCTGCGCCGCGCCCAGGGTATTTTATAGTCTGCCCGGTGGTGGGCCTGGATACAGGAAGGGCTGTCCCTTTTTTCTTCCCCGGCAGGAGTAAGGCCATGCACAAGCAAATCGCAAGAACCCTGTTCCTCCTGGCCGGTACCGGTCTGCTTTCGGCCTGTGACGGGGATGGGATCAACCCTGAGCCCGCCGTTTACAAACCGGTCGAGGCGCATGTCGAGACCGTGCGCAAGGTATCGCGCAAGCGTCCGCTGGAGGTCTATGGCGTGGTCCATGCCGCCCGTCAGGCCGAGATCTCCAGTCGTGTCTCCGGACCGGTCATCGCGGTGCTGGTCGATGCCGGGGACGTGGTGGAAAAGGACCAGGAACTGCTGAAGATTCAACCCCGGACCACACAGGGGCAGGTCGCCCAGGCCCGGGGTGCTTTGCAGGAAGCCAGGGCCGCACTGGCCCTGGCGGAGAAGAATTATCGGCGTTTTCAGAATCTGTACAAGCGTGGCACGGTCTCCGATCTGGAACTGGATACCGCCCGCAGTCGCTATGAACAGGCCCGGGGAGCGGTCGAGCAGGCCCGGGGAGCGCTGGAATCCGCGCGTTCCGTGGCCGCCGAAGCGCTGCTGCGGGCACCCTTCAGGGCCCGGGTGGTGGACAAGCTGGTGGAACTGGGGGATCTGGCCACGCCGGGCCGGCCCCTGATCCGTCTGGAGTCTCTCAACGGACGCAAGATGTGGCTGAATGTGCGCGAAGCGGATATCCGGCGGGTGACCAAGGGACAGCGGATCCCGGTACGCTTCGACAACCGGCCCGATCTGGGGCAGGTCCTGGGTATCGTGGACGAGATTATCGCCGCCGCCGATCCCGCCACCCATACCTTCACCGTCAAGCTGACATTGAACGATGTGGACGTGCGCTCCGGGATCAGTGGGCGGGCCTATCTGCCCGGCGACGAGGAACAGTTGCTGGTGATCCCGGAAAGGGCAGTACACCGTCGTGGCGGACTGGAACTGGTGGTGGTGAGAGACGCCGACGGCTTGGCCCGGACCCTGGCCGTGACCACTGGCCGCAGGCTGGATGATGGCGGTATCGAGGTTCTCAGTGGTTTGCATCAGGGGCAGCAGGTGCTTGTCGATCTGCCGGCCCCGGTCGCCGATGGCACTCCGGTCACCCTGCTGCCATGAGTGGGCTGCAAGACCGTGATCAGGGTCCCGACTGGCGCGAGCTCCTGCGTCGCAACATGATGCGGCGCCCGCTGGGCGTGTCCGGGCGCATTACCCGGGGCTTCCTGGAGTCCAAGCTCACGCCACTGGTGGTGGTGTTCTCGCTGTTTCTGGGAACGCTGGCGATACTGATCACCCCGCGCGAGGAAGAACCGCAGATCAAGGTGCCGATGATCGATGTGATGATCAGCTTCCCGGGTGCGACCGCCGAGGAGGTGGAATATCGGGTCGTGACACCACTGGAAAAACTGCTCTACGAGATCCCCGATGTCAAATACATCTATTCCACCTCCCGGCCATCCGGCGCGCTGGTGATCGTTCGCTTCGAGGTGGGGGCCGATCCCGATCAGGCCGCCCTGCGGGTGCATGAAAAGATCCAGATGCACATGGACGAGATCCCGCACGGCGTACGGGCGCCGATCGTCAAGCCCATGAGCATCGATGATGTCCCGGTGGTGGCCTATACCCTGTGGAGCCGGGATGTGACCCCGGAGGCCTTGCGCGAGGTGGCCGATGAACTCAAGGTGGAATTGACCCGGCACCCCAGGGTGGCCCAGGCCCGCGTGATCGGTGGCCAGCGGCATGTCATCCGGGTGGATCTGGACCGTAACCGATTACAGGCCTTCCATATCACCACCTTGCAGGTATACAAGGCCCTCGAGGGTTTCAACTGGCGTCTGCCGGCGGGCATGGAGGTGGCGCGGAACCAGGAAATCCCGGTCGATATCGGTGGTTTCATCGCTAATGCCGGGCAGGCGGGCAATGTCATCGTCGGCGTCTATGATGGCAATCCCGTCTACTTGAAGGATGTCGCCGGCCTGCTGGATGGAGTGGAGGAGCCGGGTAACTATGTCTGGATGGGCAGTGGTCCGTCGGCTCCGGCCGCCGGGATCGCGCGCGCCGGGGTGGATACACCGGCCGTGACCCTGTCCATAGCCAAAAAGCCTGGCAGCAACGCCGTGCGACTGGTGCAGGATCTGGATGCCCGGATCGCCCGCTTGAAGGGTCGCCTGCTGCCCTCGAACATCCACATCAGCAAGACCCGGGACTATGGTTATACCGCCGACGAGAAATCCAACGAACTGTTCGAGCATATGCTGATCGCCACCCTCGCGGTAGTGATCCTGATGGGCCTGGCGTTGGGGGGGCGTGAGGCCCTGGTGGTCGCGGTGGCGATCCCGGTGACCCTGGCGCTGACCCTGACGGCCTCGTACTTTCTCGGCTATACCCTCAACCGCGTAACCCTGTTCGCGCTGATCTTCGCCATCGGCATCCTCGTGGACGATGCCATCGTCGTGGTCGAAAACATATACCGCCACTATGAGTTGAACTGGGAGCATCCACGCATCAGCACCATCTACGCAGTGGATGAGGTGGGCAACCCGACCATCCTGGCGACCTTTACGGTGATCGCCGCACTGCTGCCACTGGCCTTCGTCTCCGGTCTGATGGGGCCCTACATGCGGCCGATCCCGGTCAATGCATCGGCGGCGATGTTCTTCTCCCTGCTGATCGCCTTCATCGTCACGCCGTGGCTGACCATGAAGCTGTTTCTGCGCAAGTCCGGCGGTGAGGCCCTGGATATCGTCGCCGAGGCCGATCGGGAGACCCCGGAGGAGACCCGCCTGGAACGTCTTTATGCCCACCTCATGCGGCCCCTGCTACGCTACCGGTTGTTGCGCTACCTGCTCCTGCTCGGGGTGGTCGTAGCGCTGGGTTTGTCCATGATGACGGTGTACACCGGTTTCGTCACGGTGAAGATGCTCCCCTTTGACAACAAGTCGGAGTTGCAGGTCATGATCGATGCCCCGGAGGGTTTCACCCTGGAGGAGACCAATGCCGTCACGCGCGAGATCGCGGGGGTCTTCCGCAGCATCCCCGAGGTCAGTGACTACCAGGTCTATGTCGGTACCTCGGCCCCCTTCAATTTCAATGGCCTGGTGCGGCACTACTACCTGCGTGATGCCGCCAACATGGCGGACATTCAGGTCAACCTGGTCAACAAACACCAGCGACAGCGCAGCTCCCATGAATTGGCGCGTCTGATCCGCGCACACGTGGCGCCGCTGGGCCAGCGCCTGGGCGTGAATGTGAAAGTGGTGGAGATCCCGCCGGGGCCGCCGGTGTTGTCGACCCTGGTGGCGGAGATCTATGGGCCGGTGCTGGCTCAGCGTATCGAGCTGGCGCGACGGGTCCGTGATGTGTTCGCACATACCGACGGTGTCGTCGATGTCGACTGGCTGGTGGAAAAGCCGGCGCCGCGCTGGTTGTTGCGCATCGACCGCGACAAGGCCATGCGTTCCGGCATCGACCCGGAGCAGATAGTCCGCACCCTGAACATCGCCCTTTCAGGCGGCGTGCCGGGCCTGGCGCATGTCCTCAACGCCCGCGAGCGGGTGCCGATCGTGGTACGCCTGCGGCGTAGCCAGCGCGCCCATCTGGATGAATTGCTGCAGTTGAGCCTGCATGCCCGGGACGGAGGCCTGGTGCCCTTGTCAGAACTCGTCAGCATCGATCCCAGTACACGCGAACAATATCGTTATCACAAAAATCTGCAGCCGGTAAGCTACGTCGTGGGCGAGGTTTCGGGCAAGCGGGAATCCCCGGTCTATGCCATCCTCGACATGCAACCACGCCTGCGGGAACTGCGTACCCCGCTGGGGGAAAAGCTCAAGCTGATCGCCACCCATCTGCCGGAGGATCATACCCGGTACATCATGAAATGGGATGGTGAGTGGCAGATCACCTATGAGGTCTTCCGGGACATGGGCATCGCCTTCGCGGTGGTGATGGTGTTGATCTACGTGCTGGTGGTGGGCTGGTTCCGCTCCTTCATCACGCCGTTGATCATCATGGCGCCCATACCACTGACCCTGATAGGGATCCTGCCGGGGCATGGCCTCTTCCATGTGTTCTTCACAGCCACCTCGATGATTGGTTTCATCGCCCTGGCCGGCATTATCGTGCGTAACTCCATCCTCCTGGTGGATTTCATCAATATGGAGGTCAGGCAGGGGGCGACACCGGAGCAGGCGGTACTGAAGGCCGGCGCCGTGCGTTTCCGGCCCATCGTGCTGACCGCCGCCGCGCTGGTCGTTGGCGGCCTGGTCATCTTCCTGGACCCCATCTTCCAGGGGCTGGCGATGTCGATGATATCCGGAGTGGTGGTTTCCACGCTGTTGACGCTGGTCGTCATTCCGCTGCTCTATTATATGTATCTGTGCAGCGACACCTGTCCCGTTGTCGCGGAGGCAGTGACCGAGGCCGAGGTCACCGGGGCCTGAATGGCATGGCCCAGACGCTGAGCCTGCTGAGTTTCAACATCCAGATCGGTATCGCCACGCGGCGGTACCGGCATTATCTCCTGCATGGCTGGAAACACCTGCTGGATCATCCTCAGCGCTTCGAGAATCTCACCCGCATGGCGGTGCTGATGCGGGATTACGACCTGGTCGGCATTCAGGAAACCGATGCCGGCAGTGCCCGCAGTGGTTTTGTCAACCTGACCCGTTACCTCGCCGAGGCCGGTGGCTTTCCCTGCTGGAGCGAGCGCGTCAATCGCCGTATCGGCCGCCTTGCCCGGCACAGCCTGGGCCTCCTCAGCCGCCTGCAGCCCAGCGAGATCCTGGACCACCGGCTGCCCGGCCCCATTGCCGGGCGGGGGGTGCTGGAGGCGCGCTTTGAAGCAGGGCCGGAAGGGCTTGCCCTGTTCATCGTGCACCTGGCGCTGAGCCGGCGCGTGCGTCTGCGCCAGGTGGAGTTCCTGTCGGAACTGGTGCGCCGGCACCGGCACGTGATCCTGATGGGGGACATGAACTGTCGCCTGGGCAGCAGGGAGCTGGACCGCCTGTTGCTGGCCACCCACCTGGTCGATCCCCTGGCCAGCCTGCCCACCTGGCCCAGTTGGCGACCCCGCCAGGATCTGGATCATATCCTGCTGACGAAAGAGCTTGTCCCGGAACAGGTAGAGGTTCTGGATTTTCCACTTTCGGATCATTTGCCGATCGCCATGCGGGTGCGTCTGCCCCAAGGGCTCTCATTGCCCCGTGCCGGCAGCCCAGCCGGCGAGCTGGAAGTCGTGGATTGAATGGGCGGAGTCCTTGGCAATCCTGCCCACAGCCCCCATCTGGAGGACCTGATGAATCCATCCTTGCCTGATCGGATGCGGCCATCGGGAACGCGCTTTTCAGTGGGCCCACGAAATCAGTCGCCAATGCGATCGATCCTGGCGCTACGGCCCCATGGCAGGGGAAGGCTGAAGAACGGCCACGATCCCGTGGTCCACGCGGATGCCCGCCACGGGCGAGATCCCTGACAAAAGGAAAGACAGTCATGACCGAGGAAACAGATGAACATACCGGGACGGCGCCCTACAAGGGCCTGACTTCAGCCGAGGCCGTGCGGCGACTGGCGCGGTACGGGCCGAATACCCTGGAGGAAGAGGCCGTCTCGACCTGGCGCAAGTTGCTGGGTTATTTCTGGGGGCCGATACCCTGGATGATCGAGGTTGCCGCGATCCTCTCGGCCCTGGTACAGCACTGGCCGGATTTCTGGATCATCGTCGCCCTGCTGGTGTTCAACGCCGGGGTCGGGTTCTGGCAGGAATATACTGCCGGCAACGCGGTGGCGGCGCTGAAGCGGCAACTGGCGCTGAAGGCCCGCGTACTGCGCGATGGAAACTGGCGGGAAGTCGATGCGGTGGATCTGGTGCCCGGCGATATCATCCGCATCCGCCTGGGTGACATCATCCCGGCCGATGTCAAGCTGGTGGAGGGGGATTATCTCAGCGTCGATCAGTCCGCCCTGACCGGTGAGTCCCTGCCGGTGACCAAACGTCAGGGCGAGGCGGCGTTTTCAGGCACGATCGCCAAGCAGGGCGAGGTGGTGGCCGAGGTTACGGCTACCGGGCAGCAGACGCGGTTTGGCCAGACCGCGGGCCTGGTCGAGCAGGCCGAGACGGTCTCGCATTTCCAGAAGGCGGTGCTGACCATAGGCGACTACCTGATCTATGTCAGCCTGGTGCTGGTGGTCATCCTGATCATCGTGCAGCTGTTCCGGCATTCCCCCTGGCTGGAACTGGTGCAGTTTGCCCTGATCCTGACGGTGGCCTCGATCCCGGTGGCCATGCCCGCGGTATTGTCCATGACCATGGCCCTGGGGGCCATGGCCTTGTCGCGGCGCAAGGCCATCGTCACCCGGCTGGAATCCATCGAGGAGATGGCCAGCATGGAGATCCTGTGTTCGGACAAGACCGGCACCCTGACCCAGAATCATCTCACCCTGGGTGAGATCGAGACCTTCGCCGACAGGGATCCCCAGGCCCTGCTGCTCCATGCCGCGCTGGCTTCCCGCGAGGAAAACAGCGATGCCATCGACGAGGCAATCCTGCAGGGCCTGAGGGATCGTTCCATACTGAAGAGCTACCGGCTGCAAGGCTTCGTGCCTTTCGACCCGATACACAAGCGCACGGAGGCCACGGTCATCGGCCCCGACGATCAACGCCTGAACGTCAGCAAGGGCGCGCCGCAGGTGATCATGGGCATGTGTTCCCTGGGCGCCGCCGACAGCCAGCGCGCCCTGGAGTCGGTGGAGCGCTTCGCCGAGCAGGGCTATCGCGCCCTCGGCGTGGCCTACCAGCACGAGGGTGACAGCCACTGGACCTTCGCTGGCATCCTGTCCCTGTTCGATCCGCCACGCGAGGATTCCGCCGAGACCATCGCCCGGGCGCAGGAATATGGCGTGCGCGTCAAGATGGTCACCGGCGACAATGTGGCCATAGGCAGGCAGATCGCCGCCAAGCTGGGTCTGGGCACGCATATCCTGGCCGCGGAGGATCTGCCGGAACGTGATGTCCTCGCCAGCGCCGAGGCCATCGAGCAGGCCGATGGTTTCGCCGAGGTCTTTCCGGAACACAAGTTCGCCATCGTCAAGGCCCTGCAGGCGCGGGGCGATATCGTCGGCATGACCGGTGATGGGGTCAACGACGCTCCGGCGCTGAAGCAGGCCGATGTCGGCATCGCGGTCAGCGGCGCCACCGATGCCGCCCGCGCCGCTGCCGACCTGGTCCTGACCGCACCGGGGTTGTCGGTGATCATCCATGCCATCGAGGAGGCCCGGCGGATCTTCGAGCGCATGAACAGCTATGCCATCTACCGTATCAGCGAAACCATTCGCATCATGATATTCGTGGTGTTGACGATGCTGGTGTTCAATTTCTACCCGATCACCGCCATGATGATCATCCTGCTCGCCTTCCTGAATGACGTGCCGATCATAACCATCGCCTATGACAACGCCCCGCTGGATCAGCAGCCGGTGCGCTGGGATATGCGCCAGGTGATCATGGTGGCGACAGCCATGGGTATCGTCGGCGTGGCGGGCAGCTTTCTGATGTTGCTGCTGGCGCGGGACTGGCTGCACCTGGACATCCCGCAGATCCAGACCTATGTGTTCCTGAAGATGGCCGTGGCCGGGCATCTGGTGTTGTTCGTGGCGCGCACCAAGGGCCATTTCTGGGAACGACCCTGGCCGTCATCGGCCATGGTCTGGTCGGCCATCATCACCAAACTGGGGGGCACTTTGATCGCCGCCTATGGTTTTGGCCTCGTCACCCCCATCACCTGGCCGGAAATCGCCTTGATCTGGGCCTATTCCATCGCCTCGGCAACGGTCACCGATCTCGTCAAGGTGCAGGTCTATCGTCGCCTGGAACGCCGCGCACCCGAACATAGGGGGTTCCTGGCCTCGATCAAGCAGCCCTTGCACAAAGGCCATCGTTGAGCGGGGGGATGCCATGGGTGATGCCGCACTGACCATAGGCGCCCTGGCGAAGGCCGCCGGGGTCCATGTCGAGACCATACGCTACTATCAGCGTATCGGCCTGTTACGCGAACCCGAGCGTCCGCCGCGGGGCTTTCGCCACTATGCCCGGGATCAGGTGGCGCGCCTGCGCTTCATCCGGCGGGCCCAGGGCCTGGGCTTCAGCCTCAGGGAGATCTCGGAACTGCTCGAACTGGATAGCGGGCACTGTGCCGATGTGCGTGCCCGGGCCGAGCGACGTCGCGCCGGCATCGACGCGCAGATCCGAGATCTCGCCAAACTGCGTGACAAGCTGGACAGCTTGATCCATTCCTGCGACGACGGCGATACGGACCATCCCTGCCCGATCATCGAGACCCTCTCCGGCCCATAGCCGGGGGTCAGTTCTCGCATTGTAGCATCCCGCCCGGTAAAGCGGTCCCTGACGCGGGCCCGGGGGGAATTCGCTTGACCCCGTACCATGGTACGGGGTTCATACTTGGGCAATGTATCGGCAAAGCCGGGAGACGGGATCATGACCAATGCAACGACGACCATCAAAACCGCCAATCGACCCATGATCGCGGCGGTGGTCGCCGCCCTTGGCGCCTCGGTCTGCTGTGTCGGGCCATTGGTCTTGCTGATGCTCGGCATCGGCGGGACGTGGATCAGCACGCTGACGGCCATGGAGCCTTACCGGCCGCTATTCATTGCCATCACCCTGCTGTTCCTTTTTCTGGCCTTCCGCAAGCTCTATCTGGTGCCGGTCGCGTGTACACCTGGCGATGCCTGTGCGGTGCCCGCGACACGGCGCAAGCAGCGGCTGATCTTCTGGATCGTTACCGTTCTGCTGACAGCCTTGCTGACCTTCCCCTATTACGGCACGGTGTTTTTTGCCTGAGCCGTATCCGACGTACCCACAGGAGAGACGATATGATACGAGCAGTGTTATTTTCATTTTTTGTTGCCATTTCGTTACCGATTTCACCGGCCGTACAGGCAGCGACGACAAAGACCGTTACCCTGGACATCCAGAATATGACCTGCGGCACCTGCCCGATCACGGTGAAGTATGCCCTGAAAAAGGTGCCTGGCGTCATCGATGCGAGCGCGGATTTCGCCAGTAAAACCGCGACGGTAAGCTTCGATCCCGACAGAACCGGTATAGCGGCGCTGACTGCCGCTACCGCAAATGCCGGCTATCCCTCAAAGGCCAGAAAACCCTGACTTTCAGTGAACGTACAACGGACAAGCCCCATACGGTGAATGGATAAGGACGGCACCATGACAGCACTCGAACTCCGAATTACCGGCATGACTTGTGAGCATTGCGCCAGGATCGCCGAAGCAGCCCTCAATGCCATGGCAGGGGTGAAGGCCTCCGTATCCTTTGATGAAGGCCTGGCGAAAGTGGAAAGCGCCGACGATGTTGATCCGGACCAGATGCTCAAGGCAGTGACGTCCAAAGGCTATGGCGCCAGCCTGCTGGACGATACGGCCAAGGTCATCGGTGGTGGTGACAGAGATGCTTTGAAGGTCGCCATCGTTGGCACTGGTTCCGGTGCCTTCGCCGCGGCCATCAAGGCGGTGGAGTGTGGCGCCCGGGTCACGATGATAGAGGCCGGCGAGGTCATCGGTGGCACCTGCGTGAACGTGGGTTGCGTGCCTTCCAAGATCCTGATCCGCGCGGCGCATATCGCCCACCTGCAGGCACATCATGCATTCGATGGTATCGCCCTGCAGCAGCCGGATATCGATCGCGCCGCGCTGGTCCGGCAGCAGCAGGCCCGGGTCGGGGAACTGCGCCAGGCGAAATATGAAGATATTCTCGAATCCAATCCGGGGATAGAACTAGTGCGTGGCTGGGCCCGTTTCCGGGATGCGCATACCCTGATTGTCGGCCAGGCCGATGGCCCGGAAAAAACCGTGACCGCGGACCGGATCCTGGTCGCAAGCGGCGCGCGACCGGCGATCCCGGAAATCCCGGGCCTGCGGCAAACCCCTTACTGGACCTCCACCGAGGCCCTGATAGCGGAACAGGTCCCGGAACACCTGGTGGTGATCGGCGCCTCGGTGGTGGCGCTGGAACTGGGCCAGGCCTTCCTGCGCCTGGGCGCCAAGCTCACCATCCTGGCGCGCAGCGTGTTTCTGTCCAGGGAAGACCCGGCCATCGGTGAAGGCCTGGTCCAGGTCTTCGAGGAAGAGGGCGCACGGGTACTGCTGCATACCTTGCCGGACTCGGTTAGTCACGACGGCAGGCAATTCATCCTGCCGACCAGGGCCGGCGAGATCCGTGGCGACCGGTTGCTGGTGGCCACCGGTCGCCGGCCGAATACCGATCGGCTGGACCTGGACAGGCTGGGCATGGCGACCGGCCCTGATGGCGCCATTCGCGTAGACGATCACATGCGCACCTCGGTGGAACACATCTACGCGGCCGGGGATTGCACCGATCAGCCTCAGTACGTCTATGTGGCGGCTGCCGCGGGAACCCGCGCGGCCATCAACATGACCGGCGGGGATGCCGCGCTCGATCTGCGCACCATGCCGGCGGTAGTGTTCACCGAGCCGGCGGTGGCTACCGTGGGGCTGACTGAACAACAGGCCAATGAGCAGGGGCTGGCAACCGATTCGCGCACCCTGGGACTGGAAAACGTCCCGCGTGCGCTGGCCAACTTCGATACCCGAGGTTTTATCAGGCTGGTGGCGGAAAAGGACAGCGGCCGCCTGATCGGCGCGCAGGTACTCGCGAAGGATGCGGGCGAGATCATTCAGAGCGCGGTGCTGGCGATCCGTAACCATATGACGGTCGAGGACCTGGCCGGCCAGCTCTTCCCCTACCTGACCCTGGTCGAAGGACTGAAGCTGTGTGCCCAGACATTCAGCAAGGATGTCAAACAATTGTCCTGTTGCGCGGGGTGAATCTGGGGGAGGGAGTCATGAAGCGATTCGTCGCTGTTTCATGGTCCCCGTGGCGATATCCGCCTTGATGGGCGCATGCCGGTAATCATGTCTCCACCTCATGGATCTTCAGCTCACGGATGACCTGACGGGAGAAGAAGGCATACAGCGCCGGCAGGACATAGAGGGTCAGGAAGGTCGAGGACACCAGGCCACCGATGACCACCGTCGCCAGCGGTCGCTGCACCTCGGATCCCACGCCGCTGGACAGCAGCATCGGGATCAGCCCCAGGGCGGCGATGGATGCGGTCATCAGTACCGGCCGCAGGCGTGACAGGGCACCGTCGAATACCGCCTGCCTGATATCCGCATGCTCGGAGAGCCGCTGGTTGATGGCATTGACCATGACCACGCCGTTCAATACCGCAACGCCGAACAGGGCAATGAAACCAATGGAGCCTGGCACCGAGAGATACTGGTCCGAGAAATACAAGGCGGCGATCCCTCCGATCAGGGCCAGCGGGACATTGAGCATGATCAACAGCCCCTGGCCCACGGAACTGAAGGCAAAATACAGTAGCAGGAAGATCAGGCCAAGTGAGGCCGGGACCACCACCATCAGGCGCGCCTGCGCCCGTTGCTGGTTCTTGAACTGGCCGCCAAAGACCACGGAATAGCCCACCGGCAGGTCGATCTCGCTGTCGATGCGTTGCCGCAGTTCGGCCACCAGCCCCCCCATGTCGCGGTCCTCTACATTGGTCTGGATGACCACCCGGCGCTGTACATCATCACGACGGATCTGGGGTGGCCCGGATTCGATCGCCACCTGCGCTACGTCCCCCAGCTGGACCAGGGCGCCACTGGGCGCGCGCAGGATCAATTTGCGCAGGCTCTCAGGATCCCGGCGCCAGACGTTGGCCAGGCGAACATAGATGCTGTAGCGTTCATTGCCCTTGATGACCTGGCCGGCATCCTTGCCACCGATACCATTGGAGACCAGTTCCATCACCTGGGCCACCGGGATACCGTACTGTGCCAGGGCATCCCGATCCGGGCGGATGACCAGTTGCGCCTCGCCGGCGATCTGCTCCATGGCCACATCCCGGGTGCCTTCGATCTTTTTGACCAGGGTCTCTATCTCGCGACCCTTGCTCGCCAGCACATCCAGGTCCGGGCCGAAGAGTTTGATGGCGAGCTGGGCCTTGACCCCGGACAGCAGTTCATCCACCCGCGTGGCGATGGGCTGCGAGAAGGAAAACAGCAGGCCGGGGATCACCGACATCTTTGCCTCCATCAGCTTTTGCAGGTCCTTTCTGTTGCCCGCGCTGGTCCATTCCCCGACCGGTTTGAGGCCGATGAAGATCTCCACGTTGGATACCGGCTCGGGATCGCCACCCACCTCGGAGCGGCCGACCCGGCTGGAGGCGTACAGCACCTCCGGGAAATCCATCAGGATTAGCTCGAGTTTTTCCGCCACGGCCAGGGCCGTATCCAGGCTCGATGAGGGCGCCAGCGTGGTGCGGACATTGATGGTTCCTTCCTCCAGTTCCGGTACGAACTCGGTGCCCAGTTTCGGGATCAGGCTCAGCGACCAGACGAACAGCGCAACCGCAACCGCGACGATCAGCCAGTTGAAGCGCAGCGCGAAGCGCAGGCTGCCCCGGTAGAGGAAGGCGAACACCTTGATCAGGGGGCTTTCGATATGCCTGACGCCGCTCGGGAACAGGTAGGTCGCCAGTGCCGGCACCACGATCAGGGCGACCAGCAGGGAGGCCAGCATGGCCAGCACGATGGAGATGGCCATGGGCTGAAACAGCTTGCCTTCCACGCCTTCGAGGGTAAACAGCGGTGCGAAGACGATGATGATGATCATCACCGCGAAGAATACCGGCCGGCCGACCTCGCGCGCGGCCTCCTGGATGCGCAGGGGCAGGCCGTGGGTATCGTGGGCGGCATCGAATGGATATTTATCGTCCAGGGCCACGGCTTGTTGTACCGATTCGAGATGTTCCACATCCGGCCGCGTCAGGTGGCTGAAGATATGCTCCATCATCACCACCGAACCATCCACCATCATGCCGATGGCGATGGCCAGGCCACCCAGGGACATCAGGTTGGCCGAGACACCCCACTGGGCCATGGCCATCAAGGCCAGGCCGATGGAGATCGGCACGGATATCAGTACCAGCAGGGTGGCGCGGAGGTTGACCAGGAAGATCATCAAGATCACGATGATCAGTACGAAGGCCTCGACCAGGGCCCGGCTCACGGTGGCGACGGCCTTGTCCACCAGTTCGGATTGATCATAGAAGGGCTCCAGCAGCACCCCCCTGGGCAGGGCGGACTGGATCGCGGGCAGGCGTTCCTTGACCCCGTCGATGGTGGCCTTGGTATTGGCCCCCATGCGCTTGAGGACGATGCCGGCCACCACCTCGCCCAGCGCCTGCGGTTTGCCATCCTGATCGCGCTGGGTCATGCTGACCGCGCCCTGGCGGATCTCGGGACCGAAGGCCACGCGGGCTACGTCGCGCACCCGCACCGGGGTGCCATCGACGTTCTTCAGGGGGATATTGCCGATATCGCGCAGGCCATCATCGCCGCTGCGTACCCAGCCCACCCCGCGAATGACCAGTTGTTCCTGGCCCCGATCCATGTACCAGCCGCCGGCATTGCGGTTATTGGCCTCTATCGCCGTGATCACCTCATCACTGCCTATACCCTGGGCCAGCAGCCGGCGCGGGTCCAGTTGCACCTGGTACTGGCGCACGTTGCCACCGAAGGAGAGGACGTCGGTGACCCCCCCGACCGGCATCAACAGCAGTTTGACCACCCAGTCGTTCAGGCTGCGCAGGGTCATGGCATCGTATTGCCCCGGGGTTTCGGACTTGAGGATGTACTGGAACACCTGACCCAGACCCGAGGTGTTGGGACCCATCTCCGGGCTGCCGATGTCGGCGGGGATCTGCTCCTTGGCCGCCTGCAGGCGTTCAAAGACCAGTTGTCGGGCAAAGTAGATGTCGGTGCCTTCCTTGAAGACCACGGTGATCACGGACAGGCCGGTCTTGGAGATGGAACGGACCTCCTCGACATCGGGCAGGGCATACATCACCGCCTCGATGGGGAAGGTGATCAGCTGTTCGACTTCCTCGGAGGCCAGGCCTTCGGCCACGGTGTTGATGGTGACCTGGATATTGGTGACATCCGGGAAGGCATCCAGGTTCAGGCGGGGCAGGATCTGCGTACCGGCGGCCAGGGTCGCCAGCAGGGCCAGGACCACCAGCAGGCGGTTGCGGATACCCAGATCGATAATCGCATTCAGCATGGTCCGGGCTCCTAATGATTGTGGATTTCAAAACCGCTCTTGGCGATCTCGGATTGCACGAAGAAGGCCCCCCGGGTGATCACGCGGGTCCCCGGCGTGATACCCCGGATCACGCTCAGGCCATCGCGGGTGTCCACGATCTCCACTTCATGGGGCACGATGCGGCCATCGTCCTGTTCCAGAAACACTTCCCAGTCACCATCCGGGCTGCGCAAGACCGCATCGGTGGGTACGGCCAGTGCCCTGCGGGTGGTCTCGCTGGTAATGGATGCCTCGACGAAGGTGCCGGCATGCAGGCGGTCGTCAGGGTTGTCCACCTCGATACGCACGGCCAGGGTGCGGGTGGTCTCGTCCAGGGCATGGTGCAGTTGAATGACCTTGCCGGGATACCGGAGCCGACCCGATTTCACCACGGCGGATGACCCCTCGCGTACCTTTGACAGTTGTGCCGGGGTAAGGCGTGCCTCCACCCATAGCACCGATTCATCGGATATCTCGAACAATGGCCTGCCGGGTGGGATCATCTCACCGATGATGAAGTCATCCTTGATGATCGTGCCGTCCTGGGGAGACAGTAATATGAACTGGCCGGAAGCCAGTGCCGGGGTCTTGCTGTTCAGCAGCTTGTTCACCTGGGAGCGGGTCATGCCATAGGCCAGGACCTTGGCATAGGCCTGTTGGCGGCTGACCTGGGTCATGGTGTAGCGCTTGTCGGAAATGATTTCCCTGCCCAGTTTCCTTGCCCGTCGCCATTCCCGATCCGCCACCAGCAACTGCCCCTGTGCCTCTGCCAGGGCGACACTGGACAGGGTCACCAGCGGGTCACCCTTTTTGACCCGATCACCCAGGCGGGCATGACGCTCGATGACCTGGGCGCTGATCCGCGTCGTGACCTGAGAGGTCCGGTACTGATTGAGCCGGATCTCACCGGGGGCCGTGATGGTTTCGGCGATATCGCGCAGTTCAATCTTTTCACTGCGGATACCCGCGGCGGCCCGTTGTTCGGCCGACAGCATGATCCCGGCGGGTTCGTGCTGGTCTGTTTTTCCAGCGGGCTCATGCCCGTGTTCCGTCCCGGCGAGACTCGCCAGGGGGAGCATCAGCAGCAGGGTTAGCAGGCAGTTTCCTGGATTCAGGTAGGACATAATGTGATCTCTATGCGTTGTGTATGGGAAAGCCGGTGCCAGGTCGGGCTATTGCCGCGCGTCGATCCCCAGCCAGTCATCGGTGCTGCCCGAGGCATCCAGCCATTCAAACCAGTCGTGCCAGGCACGGCCAAACAGGGTGATGCCGGTACTTTCGGTTGTCAGTGTCTCGCGAACCTGGATCAGGTACTGGGTGGTGTTGATCTCCCCGTTTTCCAGCAGGCGGGTCAGCAGGGCGTAGCGTTTCTCGATAACTGGCTGGCCCGTTTTACGCCATTGCTGATAGGCTGCATAGCTGGTGAGATAGCGTCTGGCGGCATTCCGGTAACGGGCGCTGGCCACACGAAAGCGGGTCAGGACGCGCCGCTCGCTGGTAATGGCCTCATTCGAGGCGGCATCGACCTCCGCGCGGAAGGTATTGCGCAGGAACAGCGGAATGGAGAGATTGATTCCGACCAGTCCGGTGGATGCCTCCGCGCCGCCGCGGATACTGACCGTGGGGTCGGGCCGGCGCTTGCGGTCCAGCAATTCGATACGTGCCTTCGAGGTCTGCATCTCGGCGGACAGCAGGCGCAATTCAGGCAGTCGGGTCAGCAGTACCTGCGGATCAGACGGCTGTCGTTCCGGGCTGGGCAGCATATCGGGAAGCGCCGGCCAGGCCTTGCGGCTGATCGCGCTGGCCTGTTCCAGTGACTGGCGGGCATCGATCAGCGCGACCTCGGCATCGGCCATGGTCATGCTGGCGGTGGACAGTGCCAGCTGCGCCAGACCCCGGTCGACCTCACCGATCTCTCCAGCCCGGAATCGCCGTCCGGCGATACTGTCGAAGCGCGTCATGATGGCATGGTTTTTCCTCGCCATCGACAGCCGGCGCATGGCCGCATGGTAGTCCGACAGGCTGCTGAGTATGCGCAGGCTCAGTTGCTGGCGTGTCCGCAGCAGGCGCATCTGGACTGCGTTGAGCTCGTTTTCGCCGATCCGTTTCCGGCTGGCGCGCTTGTCCGCCCAGTCCAGGGTCTGGCTGATCCCCAGGCTCACGGTCCGATCGACCGCATCCTCGGCATCCAGTTCGATCTCCGGGTTATAGAGGGGTTGAGCAGCGGCCTCCAGGCGGCTGCGCGCGACTGCGAGTCCGGATTCTGCTTCCTGCATCAGCGGATGTGACTGACGAAGGTTTTCTATGAAACCGGCAAGTTCGGGGGAGGCCCGATCGCTGCGCGGGGGCGTCTCCGCATGGGCGGTGAAGGCCAGTAACGGCAATATCAACAAAGATGTCAGGGGGCGGCCGGCAAGGCAGCAGGGAGTAAAGGACATAATCTGAATCCAGGTTCTGAACGACAACGAGAACAGGCGCCTGTTCCTCAGCGGAACAAGGCGGTGGAGCGGGATTCAGATGGCTATCGGGGGTTCCGTATCCGGTGGGGGTCGCAGGGAATAATAATTGTCCGCAAGGAACAGCGGCGCGGAATCGGTTGTGGCGGGCGTGACGGCAAGGGCGTGGCTGGTCATGCCGGTCAGGTGGGCCAGGGCATGGCAACAATGCAGACAATGATGGGGCCCTGTTGCGTTACTGCTGTCCGGACTGTCACCGTCACCGTTGTCGCTCAGGTGATGGCCCTGGGCATCGTGGAGGCAACTGTCCATAGACCACGCGAGCCCCGAGTACAGGGTGGTGAGGATGAGCAGACTGATCACAATGCGTCGCATGGAACCATGAACTATATCGGATCGCCGTGGCGCATACAAACAGACAATGACGGCCCGGGGTCCATTGCCTGCTTGAGATGGCGGGAGATCGGCAGCGGTGGGCGGATCCGGTTGCGCCCGCGTGGCTTGTTGTGCCAGGTCCACAATGCGGTCACGCCGGGCCTGTCTTGTCGAGGTCCTCGATGATCGGGCAGCCATCCTCGCTGCCCATGCAGAGATTGAGCAGCAGGGTCAGTTCATTGCGCAGGGTCTCGAGTTGATCGAGATGTTGTTCGATCTCTTCGAGTTTGTGCCGGGTCAGCTCCCTGACCTCGACACGTGCATGTTGCGGATCCGTGCGCATCTCCAGTAGCTGCGCGATCTCGGACAGGGAAAAATTCATCGACTTGGCGCGCTGGATGAAGCGCAGGCGGGACAGGTCGGGGCCAGTATAGACGCGCAATCCGGCAGGGCTGCGCTGTACCGGTGGCAGCAGGCCGAGTTTTTCGTAATAGCGCAGGGTGTCGGCGCTGAGTCCAAGCAGTTCGGTGACCTGGCCGATGCGATAACAGTCCCGCTGCTTCATGATGCCGCCGCTTCATGCAGGCAGGCGTCGAGGGCCTCGTGCAGGGCCTGCCTGCTCTGTAGAGCGGCAGTGACATCCGCGCCATCGATGCGCAGGACCGGGGTGAATCGTATGCCGGCGGCCACCGCTTCGTCGATATGGGCGACGACATTGATCTCATGCAGACGGAATCGTTCCTTGCCCAGGGAGTTCACGACATCGCGCAACAGCGCCTTGGCCTGATCACAGCGCTCACAGGTATCGGCGGTATACAATTCCAGCTCGATCGTCATCGGTGCGTCCTGGGTTTGCGCCATCGCTCAATCCGGTCGTTGCCAAAATCGACCACGTAGATATCACCGTTCCCGGCCGCGGCCACCGCAATGGCCATTTCAAGATCACCGGGTCCGGTACCCCTGGAGCCGAGGCTGGTCAGGAATTCGCCCTGCGGCGTGAATTTCTGCACCCGGTTGTTATGAAAATCCGCGACCCAGAGATTGCCCTCCGGGTCGAAGTCGAGGCTGGTGATGGTGGCGAACCAGCCATTGAACGGTCCGCGGATATTCATCCCCAGGGGACCACCCCATTTCCTCAGAAAGCCACCCTCCGGATCGAAGACCTGGATACGATCATTATAGCCATCGGCGACGTACAGTGTCCCATCGGCGGCCAGGGCCACATCGGTGGGGTAGTTGAATTCGCCGGCGCGGATGCCAACCCGTCCCGTGGTGCCCAGCTGGGCGATGAAGCGGCCCCTGGCATCCAGGTGCTGCACCCGCTGGCCATAGAAGTCAGCGACATAGAGATCACCATTGTCGGCGACGGCCACCCCTCCAGGGGAACTGAATTCCCCCGGTCCCCTGCCGGCCTTGCCGATACTCCGGTGCGGCCTGCCGTCCAGGCCATAGACCTGGATACGGTCGTTCCAGTAGTCGGCGACATAGAGTTCATCCCCGTGGATGTCCAGGTTCATCGGCCGGCCCAGTTGCCCGGGGCCATTCCCCTTTTCGCCTATCTGGCGCCGGTAGTGGCCATCGAGATCGAAGACCTGGATGCGGCCATTGCGTGCGTCGCTGACGTACACCTCGTCCCCGTGCACGGCGATCCCGGTGGGGTCATTGAACCGGCCCGGGCCGGAGCCCGTCTCGCCCCAGGACATGACATATTCATAGGCGGGTTCCGTGGCAGAGGGGATCCAGACCAGCCAGGTGAACAGGGCCAGGATGGCTGCGGTAATGGTGGTCCCGAACAGGATTCTCTTTATCCAGTGAACCATGGCCGTCTGGTGCTCCAATGATCGCGCGGGTGCGGAATTGAGTTCGTCGGACGGTGTTCAGAAATTGAAACGCAGACCGATGCGGGCGATGTAATCATTTTCCAGCGCCGCGCCATTGAGGTCCTGCAGCACCGGCAGCTGCACCGCGCCTTCCAGTACCCAGCGCCGGGTCACGTACAGGAGACCAGGGGTCAGGAACAGGCGGGTGCCGCCGGAATCGGGATCGCTGATACCGGCGATACGGTCTTTTTGCTGATGGTTCAGATTGGTCTCCAGGACACCATACAGGAAGCCTGGCACACCCGAGCCCAGCCGTCGGGGCCACAGACGGTACTGCAGGGAGGCATCCATGCGGGCGACATCCCCGGACTCGAAGCCGTTGGCCCGGGTCCTGGCCTGGTAGGCGATCTGCCCATCCACCTCGTAGTCGAGGGTCTGGTAGGTGGCCACCACGCCGAACAACGGGTCCCATGAACCGGATCCCGCCTGTGCCGCGGCCGGCAGCCGGCCCAGGGCATCGCTTTGACCGTCATCCCCGGTGGGCGTCTTGACCCCGGCAAACGGCGCTATCCGGAAGCTGCTCCCGGGCCGGTCCCGCTGCACGACGGTATAGCGTCCGAACAGTGTCAGGTCACCGAAACCACTGGCGCTGCGGGTGATCCGTCGGCCCGTTTTTGTCAGCTCGAGGTCGATATCCCGGTAGGGGAGGGCGCCGAATACCGCCAGGCGGTGGTTGATCCCATAGCCCAATACGGTCACCGAACTCGTCGCCTTGCGATCCCGTGCCATCGGGCCGGGATCATGTCCGGACTGGTTTACGATGAACTGCTGGCGGAACAGATATTCGCCCTCCGACACCGGCAGGGCGGAATTGAAGGTGAGCGGAGCCGCCCCGGCCAGGCTTGCGGCCGTGATCATGCCGGCGAATAGCAGCCTTTTGACGCCATGCAGTCGGGTCATGGATCTATTGTCCTGCCGGCGCGGGGGCATCGAATGAGCGCAGGGTAAAGCCCGCGGCCTTGACCTTGGCGCGGGCCGAGGCCTCGGACAGGCGGGCACCGTGCTTCATGGTGACGATGACCAAGCCCTTTTTCAGGTCGACGCGGGTATCCGCGATGCCGGGGAGGGTGCTGAGCTTCTTTTCGATGCCGAAGGCGCAGAACGGGCAGGCGAGGCCATCCACCCCCAGCTGATACTCAGTCCCGGTGGCAAGCGTCGCGGCACTCCACAGGCCCAGCCCCAGCAGAGCGATCAAGAGACGGGTTAGGACCGTTTTGGATATCATGAGTCTGTCCTCTGATGATGGAATTCGTCAGTGCCTGAAGACAAGACTACATGCTGGAGCTGGCTCCAGGTCAAGGACTTTTTCAGGCCCGCCCGCGTGCGCGGGCAAGTGCCTGCCCCCGCCATTTTGAATCCCGGAGGAAATCAGAGTACAATGATAACCATTCTCATTAAAGGCCTGTAATCAGGCATCCTGGATATGCAACAGACCCCTTTGTCGTTACGCCTGCTCTTGTCCCTGGCCGCCCTGGCGCTGCTGCCTTGCGCACATGCCGAAGAATCACCCCGCGACCTGCTGCAACTGGTCGATTACATCGGCGTCGACTATGCCGGCGCGGTCAGTGGCGGCAGGATAACCAATCCCTCGGAATATGCGGAAATGCAGGAATTCACCGGAGACCTGTTGCGCCGCGTCGTGGATTTGCCACCCAGCAGTGGCAAGGCGGGGCTGCTGAAGGAGGCCGCGCGGCTTCGTGATGGGGTCGCGGCCAGGATCGATCCGGCCAGGGTACGGATCCTCAGTGAGCGTCTCAGGATGGCGCTGGAGCAGGCCTATGATGTCCCCCTGACGCCGGCGAGCCTGCCGGATCCACAGCGTGGCGCGGTCTTGTATCGGCAGCAGTGCGCCAGTTGTCATGGCCGTGACGGCCGTGGTGACGGGCCGCAGGCAGCCTCGCTGGAGCCGAGGCCGATAGATTTTCATGACCGCGAACGCCAGCGCCAGCGCAGTCTGTTCAGCCTCTTCAATACCATTGGTCTGGGCGTCAAGGACACCGCCATGCGGGCCTATACCGGTCTCAGTGAGCAGCAACGCTGGGATCTGGCCTTTTACATCGGCACGATGCCATTCAGTGACAGCGAGAGACGCCGTGGCGAGGCGGTGTGGAGGAGTAGTGGCCTGGATCTGCTGAAACTGAGTACCATGACGCCCGCAGCCATCGAGCGGGCCTCGGGCCGGGCCGGCCTGGCGGCGATGGCCTGGCTGCGCGCGAATCCCCAGGTGCTTGCCGGCACTGGCAGTCAGCAGATCGCCACGGCCATGGACAAGATAGCCCGGAGCCTCGCCGCCTATCGTCAGGGACAGTCCTCAAAGGCGCTGCAACTTTCCGTCGAGGCCTATCTCGACGGTTTCGAGCTGGCGGAGAATGCGCTGAAATCCATCGATCCGGCACTGCTGCTGCGCACCGAGCAGCAGATGATGGACTATCGCACGGCCCTGCGTACAGGCCAGGATCTAAGCCAGGTCGAGGCACGGGCCGAGGCCTTGATCGCGCGGCTGGGCGGGATCGAGGAGCTGCTGGGACGTTCGCAACTCTCATCCGGCGTGGCCTTCGCCAGCTCCTTCTTCATCCTCGCCCGCGAGGGTCTGGAGGCGATCCTGGTGCTGGGCGCCATCGCCGCCTTCGTGGTGCGTACCGGCCGCCGGGATGCCCTCCGCTACCTGCATCTGGGCTGGATCAGCGCTATCGGCCTGGGTGTGGTGACCTGGGTCGTATCCACCTATCTGTTCACCATCAGTGGCGCCACCCGCGAACTGACCGAGGGTCTGACCGCCTTGCTGGCCTCGGCGGTGCTGTTCTATGTGGGCTTCTGGATGCACAACAAGCTCAGCGCCCGCCAGTGGACCCACTTCGTACAGACCCGTATCAAGGCCGCCCTGGACGAGAAGACCCTGTGGGGCCTGGCCTTCATGGCCTTCCTGGCGGTCTACCGTGAGGTCTTCGAGATCGTGCTGTTCTACCAGACCCTGATCACCCAGGTTGCCGACGATGCCAGACAGTCGGTGTTCAGCGGGGCGATGGCGGCGGCGGCGGTACTGGCGCTGGGGGCCTGGGGACTGTTCCGTTTCGGTATCCGACTGCCGCTGCGGACCTTTTTCATGGTCAGCGCCGGGATCATGATGGTGCTGTCCGTGGTCTTCGCCGGCAAGGGCGTGGCGGCCCTGCAGGAGGCGGCGATCCTGCCGGTGAACACGATCCCCTTCCCACGCATCGATATCCTCGGCATCTATCCCAACCTGGAGGCCCTGGGCGCGCAGATGGTCATCATCCTGCTGGCGGTAATGTTCTCGGTCTATAGCGCCTACCGGGAACGCCAGTACCAGCAAGCCCATCCCAAATAGCCCGCAGGGCCGACCATGTCCCGATCCAGGATCCGGATCGGGGGCCTCAGTCCTGTTTTTCCTTGTTGCCGGTGATCATCGCCCTGACCAGGTTCTCCCCATGCAGGCGGCTGGAGACTATCACCCCAAGGATGTGCAGGGCGATCAGCAGCAGCATGAAATCGGTCAGGGTTTCGTGGATCTCCTCCCAGAATTCCTCGTCGCCCTCGTCTGCCTCGTCTGCCTCGTCTGCCTCGTCTGCCTCATGCGCCTCGTAGGCCCCGGATGTCTCCATGGAAGCACGTTCCGAGGCCTCGTCTTCCTCATCTTCATCCGTGCTGGCAGCGGTGACGAGGGTCGGCGAGGAAGGTTCCGTGGCCAGGGGTCCGTGTCCTTCCAGCCCATAGACCTTGAGGCCGCTGAGGGTGACCCCGAACAGGGTGAGCAGCATCAGTATCACCATCCAGCCGCCCGCGGGATTATGGCCCAGATAGTGTCGGGGCTTCGTCTTCAACGACTTCAGATAGTCGATTACGGTGCCCGGCGCGTAGAGGAAATCACTGAAGCGGGCATGCCGGCCGCCGATGAAGCCCCAGATCACGCGGAAGAGGATCAGGGCCAGCACCAGGTAGCCGGAGATGATGTGCAACGGGTCCTCTTCCTCTGCCGTCAGCCAGGCCGTGGTGAAGCCTATCACCAGGGACCAGTGGAAGAGGCGGACGGCGATATCCCATACCGGGGTGGATGTCTTGCTCATGGCGGTGCTCCATTGTTAGCGACGGGTGTTAAGGCTATTCTGAAGCATTCGATCCCATCCGGCATCGGACCTATGTCCGTACAGGGGGTTTTATCGGGCATATGTCCCATGTCTGCGGCCCGGACGGCCCGTCGGCCGTCCGGGAATACTGGAATGCAAGATCATGTCACAAACCAACAAAATGGTCCTGGCCCTGGTCCTGGCCCTGATCCTGAGCGCGAATCTGTTCGATCTGAGCGAGGATTTTCAACATGACGCCCCCCTGTGGCATCTGCTGGAAGAGTCGCTGGTCATCGGTATTTCCCTGGCCGGGGTGTTCTACCTGCTGCTGAGTCTGCGTCGCCAGGCCCATGAAACCCGCCGTATCAGACGGGAGCTGGAGGATGTCCGGGGACGGCTGGCCAGCGCGGACGCCCGTATGCGCGAGGCCCGTCATCGGTACAGCCAGGTGATCAGGGCACAGTTCGATGACTGGGGGCTGAGTCCCGGCGAACAAGGCGTCGCGATGCTGCTGTTGAAGGGCTTGTCACTGAAGGAGATCGCGGCCTTGCGGGAGACCCGTGAAAAAACCGTCAGGCAGCAGGCCTCGACGGTTTACAAAAAGGCCGGAGTGGAGGGGCGCCATGCCCTGTCGGCCTGGTTCTTCGAGGATTTCATCAACTGAGACGCCGATGGGTCCGCTGCTCATGGGTCTCCACGGGCCGTGAAAATGGATCGGGCCATGATCACCGCCTCGGTACGGTTGGCGGCGCCCATCTCCCTGAGTATGGTATGTATGTGCTGCTTGACGGTGGATACACTGAGGCCCAGATGGTTGGCGATGCGCTTGTTCGGTTCACCCAGGCATAGATGCTCCAGGACCTCCCGCTGACGCGGGGTAAGGCGTTCCAGGATATCTCCCGTACGGGGGGCGGGCGCATTCGCGGTGACCCCGGCGGTGCCGGGGTGGATGGTCAGGTCAGCGGACAGGATCAGCTGCAAGGCGCCCAGCATCAGGCGGCTGTCCATGGATTTGGGCAGGTAGCCCGTGGCACCGGCTGCGCGGGCGATGAGGGCTTCTTCTTCACCCTCCGCCGAGGTGATGACGACCACCGGTGTACTGGTCTGTCCCGCGCACAACTGCGTCAGCGCCTGTCGCGGTGAGTTCCCGGGCATATGGTAGTCCACCAGCAGCAGGTCCCAGGGGCCTTGCTGGGCCAGTCTCAGCAGGGTCTCGTAATCATCCGCGAAACAGGTTTCGACCTGCCCGGCAAGGCGCTGTGCCAGCAATCCCAGGGCATCCCGGAACAGCGGATGATCATCGGCGATGAGCACTCTCATGATCGCCAGCATAACGCAATGAGGGCATGCCTGCATGGGGGGCGCCGCCACCCGGAGGTCGCCTCGTGGTGACCTCCGGATGGTACGCGGCCAGGCCTGGAGACGGTCTGATTCATGCGGACCTTGCTGTGGTACAGGGCCGGTCTCCATTGCCGGCGGGGCCGGCATTCCCCGCCTCCCCGTGGGTCGGCGGTGCCGCCGGAACCCGTCGTGCGGGCGACTGAATTCGTGAGCACATGAAAACTTGCACAATCGATCACGGTGGCCCGTCAATCCGGCATGAATGGAGCAGCGCCCGCCTAGTTGAACAGCTTGGCCAGGTTGTCCAGGCCACCCTTGTAGATCCCGCGGATGATATCCTCGGCCTTGGCATCGGGGACACCATTGGCACTGAAGCTGGAGGACCAGGTGACCTCACAGCGCTTGCCGCCCTGGCTGGCAACACGTATCTCCGATTCGTAGCCACTGACCGGCAGGGGTGAAAAGAGGATCTGGTAGCCGTAACTGTGCTGCGCATCGTCATGACTCTGCTGGCGTTCGACGATGTTGGCGCCATTGCCCAGGGTCAGTATGCGGATACTGCCGGCCTTGCTGCGATCGCCATTCAGGGTGCTGTTGACGACGGCGGGATGCCAGCGGTAGAGGCCGTTGAAGTCACCGATCAGGGCCCAGACCGCGTCGGCGCTGGCATTCAGGCTGACGGATTCGCTCACCTGGATCTGTCCCGCATCCGCTGAGGCCTGGCCCCAGCCGAACAATAGCGCCAGGCTCAGCAGGGCGTGGCTCAGCAGGGTGGCGTGAGTTCTGTTGTATGTCATCATGCTATCTCCCTTGTGTTCATGGAGTCCTCAGGATAGGGTCATGCCTGCAGGCTGGACAATCCGACAGGGGATCGGGTCCCTAAGTCGTATGGGTCAGACCGGCCGTTATCAAAAGCACTACGTCCCGTGGATGGGAACCATGACAGGAGATGACAGGCATCACGGCGACAGGCCGGTGGATGACATGCTGCGGCAGACGCCCTTGCAGGTCGGCCTTGTCGTGCTGGTGTTCATGCTGGGGCTGTTGTCCTCGCTGGCCGGATTTCAGGCCCTCAACCGGGAAGGGCGGCAACAGGTGTTTCAGGAACTCGACCGGCATGCCGCTACCCTGGCGCGCCAGTTACAGACGAATATCAATATCTCGCTGGAATCCCTGCGTACGATCGCGGCCTTCTACCAGGCCACGGGCGACATCACCCATGGCCAGCTGACCGACTTCGTGCATTCGGATGCCCGTTTCCATGCCGGCACCCTGGCCCTGGGCTGGGTGCCCAGGGTGCCGGCGGGGCAGAGACGGGCCTTCGAGCAGCGGATCCGCCGGCAGGAGAATCCCAATTTCCGTATCTATGAACTGACCGGTCACGGCATGCCGGTCGATCCGCGGGAGACGGGTGACAGCTATCCTATCCAGGCGCTGATCTCGCTGCCTGATCACAACCTGAAGGAAGGCCTGAATCTGTCCTCGGTACCGTCACGCCGGCGGATCCTGGAACGTGCGGCGCAGAGGCATGATCTGGCTGTTTC
>CAZDOC010000012.1:3851-64195 GCA_964506945.1 uncultured Gammaproteobacteria bacterium | reverse complement strand
CGTCTGCCGCAGCCCGCATCACACGGCCTCGGCCGTGGCCCTGGTCGGGGGTGGCGGCATCCCGGCACCGGGGGAGATCTCGCTGGCCCATCACGGAGTGCTGTTCCTGGATGAATTGCCTGAATTCGACCGCCGGGTGCTGGAGGTGTTGCGGGAACCGCTGGAAAGCGGCAGGGTCACCATCTCACGGGCACGGATCCAGGCCGAATTCCCGGCCCGCTTCCAGCTGATCGCGGCCATGAATCCCTGTCCCTGCGGCTATCTGGGCGATGTCGACGGTGGCTGTCACTGTACCCGTGAGCAGGTACAACGCTACCGGGCCCGCGTCTCCGGTCCGCTGCTGGATCGCATCGATATCCATATCGAGGTGCCCCGCCTGCCCCAGGGGGCGTTACTGCGGGCCACGAAGGAAAATGAATCCAGCGCCATGGTGCGGGCGCGGGTCTGCGCCGCCCGGGAACGTCAGCTGGCGCGCCGCGGCAAGACCAATGATCAGCTCGCGGTCAGGGAGCTGGAGACCGATTGCGCCCTGCCGGCCGCGGAGACCCGGCTGCTGGAGACCGCCATGCGGAACCTGAGGCTGTCCCCGCGCGCGACCCATCGCATCCTCAAGCTGGCGCGCACCATCGCCGATCTGGATGCGGCGCGGGCGATCGATGCCCGCCACCTGAGCGAGGCCATCGGCTATCGCCGCCTCGACCGCGGCAGACCCTGAGAGGCTTGCGCCGGCAGGTCGGATCGGCTCAAATACCCCCATGTCATTTACCTACGATATCCGTGTGCAGGTGGTTCCCGAGTACATAGAGGAGCAATCCTCCCCCGAGGAGGACCGTTACTTGTTCGCCTACAACATCACCATCGAGAACACCGGTACCGTGCCCGCCCGCCTGCTCACCCGCTTCTGGCGTATCACCGACGCCAACAACCATGTCCAGGAGGTACATGGCGAAGGTGTGGTCGGACAGAAACCCTATCTCCGTCCCGGCGAGAGCTTTGCCTATACCAGTTCGGCCGTCATCGAGACCCCGGTGGGCTGCATGCATGGCAGCTACCAGATGCTCGCCGATGACGGCATCGCCTTCGATGCCGACATACCCGCCTTTACCCTGAGCATCCCCAACGCCCTGCACTGATGGCCACCTACGCCATCGGCGACATCCAGGGGTGTTACCACGAGTTGCTGGAACTGCTGGATCGAATCGCCTTCGCGCCGGCGCATGACCGTCTGTGGCTGACCGGAGACCTGGTCAACCGGGGGCCCGATTCCCTGGCCACCCTGCGTCTGGTCCGGAAACTGGGGGATCGCGCCATCACCGTACTCGGCAACCATGACCTGCATCTGCTGGCCATCGCCGCCAATGGCGAGAAACCGAAGCGCAAGGATACCCTGGATGAGGTCCTGGCGGCGCCCGACAGGGATGAACTGCTGGACTGGTTGCGCCGGCAACCGCTGATGCATGTCGACGAGGCCGCCGGCTATGCCCTGGTGCATGCCGGACTCGCCCCGCAATGGAGCATCCCCCGGGCCCGGGAACTGGCCGCCGAGGTCGGCGGGATCCTGTGCTCGGACGACTACCCGGAATATTTTCGTCATATGTATGGCGACCAACCCTGTCGCTGGCGCGAGGACCTGCGCGGCTGGGCGCGGCTGCGCTGCATCACCAATTACCTGACACGCATGCGTTTCTGCGATGAAAAGGGTGAGATTGCATTGCGGGCCAAGGGCGCCCCGGGCTCTCAACCCCCCGGGTATAGCCCCTGGTACGCCCTGTCTTCGCGCAAAAACCGCAACCTGACGATACTCTTCGGACACTGGTCACAATTGCCCATAGACGATCCACAGGCCCTGGAAAACGGCGTGCGACCACTGGACAGCGGCTGCCTCTGGGGTGGTCGCCTGACCGCCATGCGCCTGGAGGACCGGCGCTACTTCAGTATCCGCAGTCATACCAACCGCCTGCAATAGCGCGGCGCCACGACCCTGGCTACAGCTCGGGATCCCGCTCCAGCAACACGAAACTGTGCGGCAGGCGGTTTTTTTCATCCGCCGGATGGTGCTCCCGGTGCAGTTCCCGCCATCGCCCGCGGTCGAATTCAGGAAAGAAGACATCGCCAACGACCTCGGCATGGACCTCGGTCAGATACATCCGGTCCGCCAGCGACAGGGCCTCGGCATAGAGGCTGGCGCCCCCGATCACCATGGCCTCATCAACCCCGCCAAGGCCCTCCAGGACCGCCGCCATTCCACCCATGACCCGGCAACCCGGGGCCTGGAATTCCGGATTGCGACTGATGACGATATTGTCCCTGCCCGGCAAGGGGCGGCCGATCGATTCGTGGGTCCTGCGCCCCATGATGATCGGTTTGCCCATGGTGATCTCGCGGAAATGACGCAGGTCCGCGGGCAGGTGCCAGGGCAGCGTGCCGCCGGCGCCGATGGCGCGGTTTCGGTCCATGGCGACGATGATGGAAAGGATCATGGGTCCCGCCTCATACCGCGATGGGCGCCGGGATCCCCGGGTGGGCTCGATAGTCGCGCAGATCGAAATCCTGGTAACGGAAGGCGAACAGGTCCCCGACCTCCGGATTGATGAGCATGCGGGGCGGGTCATAAGGCTCACGCGCGAGCTGCAGTTCGGCCTGTTCGAGGTGATTCAGGTACAGATGGGCGTCGCCCAGGGTATGCACGAACTCCCCCACCGCCAGATCGCTGACCTGCGCCACCATCATGGTCAGCAAGGCATAGGAGGCGATGTTGAAGGGCACGCCCAGGAAGATATCGGCGCTGCGCTGATACAACTGGCAGGACAGGCGTGACCGGGGATCCGTGGCGCCCTCCGGGGCCGGGGAGACATAGAACTGGAAGAACGCGTGGCAGGGCGCCAGCGCCATGTCCGGGATCTCGCCGACGTTCCAGGCGCTGACGATCAGACGGCGCGAATCCGGCTGGCGGCGGATCTGATCCAGCACCTCGGTGATCTGGTCCACCACGGTCCCCCGGGCGGTGCGCCAGCGACGCCACTGGGCGCCGTAGACCGGGCCCAGTTCGCCATCTTCATCGGCCCATTCGTCCCAGATCCTGACGCCCTCGCGCTGCAGAGCGCGGATATTGGTCTCCCCACGCAGGAACCACAGCAGTTCATGGACGATCGATTTGAGATGCAGGCGCTTGGTGGTCAGCAACGGGAATCCGCATTGCAAGTCGAAACGCATCTGGTAACCGAACACGCTGCGGGTGCCGGTGCCGGTACGGTCCGACTTCTCCACGCCGGTATCCCGGACATGGCGCAAGAGCTCGAGATACGCCCTCATCGCGGCCCCTTGCGGCCATAGGCCAGCAGCAGCAGGGCGAGGCCGGCCAGCAGCATCGGCAAGGACAGCAACTGGCCCATGGTGAACCAGCCGAAGGCCAGATAACCGATCTGCGCATCCGGCTGGCGCAGGAACTCGAGCAGGAAGCGGAACAGGCCGTAGCCCGCCAGGAACAGCCCCGACACCGCCATGCGAGGTCGCGGGCGGGCCGAGAACCACCACAGGATCAGGAACAGGCAGAGCCCCTCGAGGGCCGCCTCGTAGAGCTGGCTGGGATGCCTGGGCAGGCCGCCGGCGCGGGGATCCGGAAACACCATCGCCCACGGCACCGAGGTCGGGGCGCCCCACAGCTCGCCGTTGATGAAATTGGCGATGCGGCCGAAGAACAGCCCCACCGGCACCACCGGGGCGAGAAAATCGGCCACCGCGAAGAAGCCCCGGCCAGTACTGCGGCCATACCAGAACATGATCAGCAATACGCCCAGCAGCCCTCCGTGAAAGGACATGCCGCCTTCCCATACGCGCAGGATGGCCAGCGGTTGCCGCCAGTAGAAATCGAAATTATAGAACAGCGCATAACCGATCCGCCCTCCGAGCACCGCGGCCATGGCGGCATAGAAGACCAGATCGGCGACCTGTTCACGCGACCAGCCCTGCCCGGGGGCGCGCCGCCGCAACAGCCACCAGCCACCCAGGATCCCGGCCAGGTAGGACAATCCATACCAGCGTATGGCCAGGGGACCGAGGTGGATGGCAACGGGATCGATTTTCGGGTAGGGGATCATCGGCGGCAATAGTACTCCCTTCCCGCCCCGGATTGCCATGCCCCGGCCCTCATTGCATGACCCTGGCGGCCGCGCATGGATTCAAGCCATGCGCGGTCCAGCCGATAAAGAGCAGTCGATGTATAATCGGCTGACAACAGCATGCGCGATAAACGGAATTCATGCCTGATGAGCCATAGCACCCAGACACAGGACCGGCGGCTCCAGATCCAGAGATTGCAGGAACTGCCACCCCTGCCCGTGACCGCCCAGGAGATCCTGCGCGCGGTCAACGACGAGGATATCGGTCTCGATCAGATCGCCGCGATCATCAAGCGCGACCCGGGGCTGGCGGCGCGCATCATCGGCCTGGCCAATTCCGCCTTTTTCGGTACCCGTGGCATCACCACCGTGGAACAGGCCATCATCCGCAGCCTGGGCCTGGCCACCGTCAAGAGCCTGAGCCTGAGCATGGTCATGGGCGGGGTGTTCGATACCCGGTCCTGTCGGCCCTTCGACCTTGAGCGGTACTGGAGGGTCTCACTGCTTAGCGCCCATATGGCCGAACTCCTGGCCCACAAGCTGCCCGTGATGCTACGGCCCGATCCCAAGCAGGCCTATCTCTGCGGCCTCTTGCACAACCTGGGTCTGCTGGCCATGGCCACCTGCTTTCCCCTGGAGATGGGCCAGGTATTCAGCCAGTCCGAACCCACCGATGACTGCGTCCTGGAGGCGCTGGAGCAGCAACACACGGGCATCGAGCACCATCAGGCCGGCGCCTGGCTGGGACACCGGTGGCATCTCCCGGAAGCCCTCGTGGCCAGTATCGAAGCCCGGGCCAACAACGCCCCCACCCCCGAGGTGGAGGCCCTGGTTCGTCTCTCCCGCTTCGTCAATTACTGGGCCTGCCACTGGGTCAACGGCAAGCAGGATCCGCCCGTGCCGGGCGAAAACGGTCGTCGCATCGGTCTCGATGCGGCCATGCTGATGGAGATACAGCAGCGTGTCTCGACAAAGTATGACGGGCTGAGTGAACTCGCCGCCTGCATGAGCAGCTGAAGCAGGGCATATGGATACCCGGGCCTTCATCGAAGCCAACCAGGAACTGCGCCAGCGCTTCGTGCTGTTGCTGGACTCCCTCTCCGGCCTGCAGGCCCTGACCACCATGGACAGTCGTCTCAGCAACGAAGAAGCGATGATCCGTCAGGCCCTGGAGGTGCTGCTCGCCAACCAGGATCTGGAGCGCTGCTCGGTATATCTGCTGCGTGGGGACCGGCTCGAGTGCGTCAGCGGCTACGACTGGGAAGAGAAGCTCGATCGTACGGACGGATTGCCCCAGGCACATGGTTTCGCCCTCGGTGAAGGCCTGATCGGCCAATGCGCCCTCAGCGGGGAGTTGATCGAGTGTCAGGACTGCATGCGGGACGAGCGCTTCCAGCCCCTGGAGCAGGGCGACAACCCCGGTTCACTGATCTGCGTACCGTTGATCTCCACGGGCAGGATCCTGGGGGTCCTGAACGTCTCCCATCCACACAGCCACTTCTTTCACCCCTGGCATCGCAACATCCTGACCCTGTTCAGCAACGTGCTGGCGCAGATGCTGGGCCAGCACCGCCTGATGCACCAGATGGAACAACAGGTACACGAGCGCACCTGGCAACTGGAACAGGCCCTGAGCACGACCGAGGAACTCAAACGCCGTTACGAGGAACTCTCGGTCATCGATGATCTGACCCGCCTGCACAACCGCCGCTTCTTTTTCCCGGAGGCCATCGCCGAGCTCTCCCGCACGCTGCGCAATGGCCAGGACTTCAGCATCACCCTTATCGACCTGGATCTGTTCAAGCAGATCAATGACCGCCACGGTCATGCACTGGGGGACGAGGTGCTGAAGGATGTCGCCGGCGTACTCACTGAGCTGACCCGTGAAGGCGATATCCTGGCCCGTTTCGGTGGTGAAGAATTCGTTATCGCCCTGCCCCACACCGATCTCGAAGGCGCGCGACTGCTGGGTGAGCGCATCCGCATGGCCGTTGCGGACCTCAGCTGGAATGACGATCGTGAAATGGGGATCACCCTGAGCATGGGGATCAGCTCACTGGCCCTGGTGGAAGCCGCGCTGCTGAAAAAACCGGATCACCAGGCCATCCTCGATCAGATGCTCAAGCAGGCCGATCAGGCCCTCTACCATGCCAAGGAACACGGCCGGGACAGGGTCGTCACCTATGCCGGGCTTCAGCGGCAGACCTGACCGGGGACAGCGGCAGCCGGGATTGTGACCCATGCCATACCCGGCCACGCAGACCCGATCGGGGTTCGCGCCCTAAACGACAACCGGCATCCGCGCGCCTGAGGTCGCCTTCGGGACGGGCAGGCACAGCCCCCCTCATTCAGGACCCGACCCTCCCAGCCGCGACATGAAGCGCTGTAAACGCGCCAGCAGCCAGCCACCCTTCTGGCGCCTGTTCAGGGCCTGCAGTTCCGTCACCGCACGGGCCTGACTGATGCGCTCCGCCACCAGATCGCGGTAGATGCGGTCGGCCCGCTTGCGACGTTTGACCGCGTCCCCTGCATCCAGGAAGGCCTCGACCGCGTGGATCAACCCCGCCAGCCAGCCGCCACCGCCATGCGCCGAGCCCCCTTGCCGGTCCGCGGCGGCCAGTTGCTGCTTCAGGGCGGTCTCGATCATGTGGATCCGGCTCTGCATCTGCTCGCTCTGGGCCACGTCCCGATGGCGCAGCCCTTCCAGGGTCTCGCGCAGGTATTCCTCGCACACCGGGTTGAAGGACTGGAATTCCACCAGTTCGCCCAGGCCGGCCTCCACGGCGGGCTCCTTGCCGGTGCGGATCAGCGCGCAAGCCTGGTGACAACGGTCCCAGGCCTGCCAGCGATAGACGAAATCCAGGCCGGGTCCCTTGATGTTCTGGCAACCCATGATGCGATTGTGATAGCCGGGCGGGGTCTCGTCGCGGATCCGGGCGATGATCGCATCACCGCTGATATGGATATCGTCGAGCACCACGATCCGCGCTCGCAACCACCGCCACAACTGCTCCACGGCCTCGTCTCTCAGCGCCTCCCGGTCGCCGCCCGCCGCGATCCGTTCAAGCATCCGCGCACACTCCTGCTGTTCCTGCCGCAGGCCTCGCCAGTGGCTCTCGATGGCCTCCGCGTGCTGTTCCAGATCGTGAGCGTGCAACAAGCTCCGCAACGCCTCTCCAGCGGACCCCAGGACATCGGCACCGATGGCGGGCGCGGGGATCCCCAGGCCCTCGAGCATGGCCCGCGAACGCGCCTGGACCTGGGCCTGGGTGACCGCGATGCGCATGTCCCGGGCATCGGCCAGGAATTTCCCGCGCGCCGCCTCGTCGTCGCCGTCGGTATCGGACCAGAGCCGGTACTCCCCGGCGAAACGCTCCCAGGCCTCACGGACATAACTGAGAAAACCGGACAGGTTGCCGCCAATCAGGAAATGCCGGTCCGCGCGCGCATCGCGCACCAGGATCTCGGCAAACACCTGCGAACGCGGCACGCGGTCCTCGCGGTTGTTGATGACCGTACTCAGCCACAGGCCGGGTTGCGCCTCGGGGTCCTGGTCGGCAAAGCCCATGCGCTCCCAGTTGCCCAGGAAGCCATAACGTTCGTTGGCGGCCATGCCATTGATGAACTCAAGCCTGCGCCCCCCCATCGGCGCCACCGGATAGGCCTTCAGCACCCCGAGATCGGGCAGCACGCGATCGGCCATTTCCTTGAGGGCATAGTCGCGCGCCACGCCCAGTTCATCCGCCATGGCCAGCACCAGGGCGATATTGTTTGGATGCTCGTCATAGGGAAATCTCGCCAGCACATCCTCGGGCAACAAGCCCGCATCCAGCCAATTGACCGGTATCACGCGGGTACCCCGGCGTTCCGCGGCCTCGCGCAGGATCGGCAACATGTGTTCCTCGGAGCTGATCAGGGTGGCATCGGGCGGGATGAAATTGGTCATGACCTCGGGGATGTTGATCCCGGCGGGGCCCTGCAGATCCTCGTGATCCGGGTAGGCATTGGTAAGGGTGACGATGTCATCCCGCATCCAGTCCTGTTGCAGCACGTTGACATAGGAGGGGGTCAGTCCCATGCACTCCCACAGGAACACATCGGTATGCATGGCCTCGGCCAGGCGCAGGACATTGGCCTGCTCCCAGATGGTGGCCTTGTCGTAGGGACGAAACAGGAACATCTCGCCCAGGGACCCGAACCTGTGCCCCTGCAGGAACATGGCCTCGGTGCCGGTGGTCTTGCTGATCACGCTGTAGCCCAGGGCATTGAACAGTGCCGCCTTGATGCGTTCGGTCCCGGATTTGCCGCGCGTACCCCAGCCGCCTATCACCAGCGACAGACTCCGGCGGGCCCGGCGTATGCGCCGGTTGACCAGGATATGCCGCCCCAGGAACAGGCCCGCGACCAGGGCCAGGAACACCACCAGTTCGTAGAGGGTGTTTTCATACACCGAGAAGAAATAGTCCTTGAGTTCGCCGAGGAAGTCCGGGGGGATGCCGGGCAGCGCCAACGGGAAGAAACGCGCCACCTGGGGATCGGGCTTCCAGTCGAGATCGGCTTCGTTTGCGTGCGGCAGCAATTCAATGCGGAAACCCAGGGACTGCAGGGCCTTCAGGTAGGCATTCGCCGGGGTTCCGGGCTGCCAGTTGCGCAGCCGCGCATAACTGGCAAAGCGCAGGCTCAGGATGGTGCGGGCGCGCAGACGCGCGGCCAGTCCCCGTGGCGCCTGCAGTCGGGTCACCCCCTCGCTGGTGTAGAAATCGACCGTGGCGGCCCTCAAGCCCTCATCGAGACAGGAGATCACCTCGTCTACCAGGGGCAGATAGGGTCGCCAGCCATCCTCCTCGGCGATGTACAGGGGCTCGCCAGGGACCCGGGTCGGGGTCAGTTCGGCCAGATAGGCCGGGGGCGCGCGCAGGCGGCCATGGGCGATACGCCCGCGGGTATGGGTGAAGGCCTGGCGCTTGTCGGTGGCCGGATGAAGCAATTCATGGAGCAGGCGCCAGAGTCGAAAACCGAAGCGATCACCCCGGTGCAGACGCGCTCCGGTGAGGCCGTTACCGGCCAGGCTGTGACCATGATCATGCTCCGAGACCAGGGCCAGGATGCGTCCAAGGCTGTGCCGGTCCGCGCGCAACTGGCGACGCACCTCGCCACCGGCCCGCCGGCTGCGACCGGGCCGGGTGCGCCGGGACAGGTCCTGCAATTCCTCTCGCAGTCGCAGACGCCGGCTTTCGGACTGGCACCAGAGATGCTCGCGCACCCGTGCCGCCCAGCGCCTGACCGCCAGCGAGGACGCCGCCCGGTGCAGGCGCTCCAGCCGCGGCAACAGTCGTCCCTGCCAGCTCTTGGCCATCTCCCGCGCGCCCTGCTCCAGCAGGGAACGGTGCCCCTCGATGCCGCTCTCGAGCGCGGTGCGCAGTACGAAATCGTCCCGCTCGTCCTGCAGGGCCTTGAGCAGGATCTCCAGCAGCGGTCGCTGTCGTCCCGGCCGCCCCAGCAAGGCCGGCAGCCGTTGCAGCGCCGCGGCCCGCACCTGGGGACTGGGATCCCTGATCACCAGCCGCTCCATGAGGACGCAGGCCGCGGCCTCGGGCAGACCGGCAAGGGCCTCGGGCAGCGCCTGGCGTACCCACGGTGAAGGGTCGTCACAGACCTGCTCCAGCAAGGCCTGTAACCGGGGGCGTTCCTCCAGGTTCGCGCCCACCAGCAACACCGCGCGCCGGCGCAGGAAGATATCGTCGCCGTCGGCCGGCTCGCTCAGGCGCCGGGTGACGGCCGTAACGAAGGAATCCAGGGACAGATGCTGCAACAGGTGCAGGGCCTCGCACTGGATCCACAGGTGCAGATGATGGTCCAGGGCGGCGCGATAGATATAACGCAGGATATTCGACTTGACACTGGTCTCGCGTTCTTCGCGGGGCAGGCCCTGCAGGGCCCGGGAGAGGCAGGCGAAGGCCTCGATGGGAACACGATGGTCACCCGCATAGGCCAGCATGGGCTCGATGACCTTGTCCAGCTGCAGGGCCCGGAAACGCCTGCCCGCCGCGGCGCCCTCCCCGGCCGCGCTGACCGCCAGCTCGCTCAGCCAGCCCAGACGATCGAGGATGAAGCTCAGGCGCTGCTCCAGTTCCCCATGCTGGCGATGATAGCGATCCAGTACCGCATCGCGGCCAAACCAGCGCGCGAAGGCGCGGCGATCCCGTGCCAGCCGGACCCGGCCCGCGCCCAGCCGGCGGGCGAAATCCAGCACATGGGTCTGGCGTTCCCGCTCGGTAACCGCATGGGCATAACGATTGTCGAATTCCACCCGCTGGCCGCGGCGATGCTCTATGGTCTCGAGGGTCTCATCGATCTCATGGATCAGATAGGTCAGCAAGGGACTGAGGGTATCCTCATGGCCCTCCTCGTACCGATCCCAGTTCTGGAACCAGACCTGGAAACCATGCTCCAGCTGCCGCAGCCGGCGCGTCTCCAGTTGCTGACGCAGTGGACTGATGCCATGGCGCAGGATCTCTTGCAGATGGCTCACGGCCGTGCGCCCTGCCCGGATGGACGATTGCCACGCTCGGGAACATCGCGGCGACGCAGCTCGTAGAAGGGGATCTCGCCATGACGGAAATCCCGATAGCCACGGCCATTGCCGCCCTGCCAGGACAGCGTCAACAGGAAGCTGTTGTCGGCGCGATTGAGATTGTGGCTGAAACGCAGTCCCAGGGCCAGACGCCGCTGCATCCACGGCCAGTCCATCCAGTTCATCTGCAGATCGAGGTCCCTCCGCGTCGAGACCTTGCGGCGGTCGCTGTCGGCAAGGAAACGCTGGACCCGCAGACGCGCCTCGACATCCACCGGGCCGAACAGCTGTCGCCAGCCGATGCGGCCGGAGACATTGTCGGGACGGAACGGATTGAAGTCCTCATTGCTGGACAATCCGGCGCGCAGGAACCATTCGGTGTCCCGCCAGGGACGCCAGGTCAGGGTGTCGGCGAGCCGCAGTCCACGCTGGTGCTGGGCCTTGTAGCGACTGAAGACGTCACGATCCAGGGCCTTGCCGGGATAACGCGTATTCCGCTGCAGGCTCATCAGGCGGCCAAACAGGGTCAGCGCCGGTTCGTGCCAGGCCCGCGGTCCCAGGGCCTGGTGCGCCAGCACGCGCAGGCTGCCATTGACGATCCATTCACTGCGGCCATCGGCGCCCGGCAGGCTGTCACCCGGATGCTGGACCAGGGCGCTCAGATGCGCGCTGGTGTGCAGCCAGGGCCGATCCGCCCAGGGCGTCATATAGACATGCCCCCCCAGCCCCAGGGTCGGACCGCCGAATTCGCGCCCCCGGACCCGGGCCTCGCCGCGCCAGTAACGCCGCCGCAGGGGATCGAAATAACGGTATTCGGCGCGGAACTCGGTGAAATTCTCACGCAGGCTTCCGCTGGCGCCGGCCTCGTCATCCACACGCGTGCGGCTGTTGAGGACCACCGCGAGGCTCAGGCTGCCGTCCTCCTGTCCGCCGAGGGGATAGTCATCGTTCCGGGGCAACACGGCCTCGCCCCCCGGAGCGGCATCCGCGAGTCGGAACAAGGGTCCGGGCACCGCGTGCATCAGTACCTGGGAACTGCGCAGCCGGGCCGGCGCCGAGACCTGTCTGGGAACACGCCGCCAGATCCGGTAGAGCGATTCCCGCTGACCGGGCGCCGGCTTCAGCACCACCCGTCGCCAGCCAGCGGCCACGGGCAGGTACTGGCTGTGCAGGCGTCCGTCACGCAGCTCGTCGATCCGCAGCCAGGCCGGCCCCCGGATATCGAAACGCACCGGTTCGCCACGCCTGGCGACCTGGAAGGCCTGCTCGTTGAAACCCGCCTCCCCGCCCTGTCCCGGATCGATGATCCTGAGCGCCAGATACTGATTGACCACCGGATCGACGAGGCGCAGGCGGATACGTCGATTGCCGGCCGGGACCCTGAGCTCCTGCGTGAGCCGATCCCGGGCGCCCTTCAGGTACAGGCTGCGTGGCGCCGCGCCGCTGCCATCGTCCAGCTCCACCCTCAGGTCCCCGGGCCGCACATAGGCCGGTTCACAGCGCCGTAACTGCAGGCGCAGTGTCACCGGGCGGGTATTGAACATCGCGTAGACCAACTCGTCATCACCACTCAGCAGCCGGTCCCCGGCACAGCTGCCGCCCATCAGGGCCAGGCGGGCGCGCAGCGAGGGGGAAGCGGGTCGCGCCGGACGGCGAACATAACGCACCCCGGCGCTCTCCGGCACATAAGCGATCAGGGACCAGCCCGAATAACGCAACGCGCGGGCCAACAGGCGCTGCTCCAGCACCCGCAGCGGACCTTGGCCAGACAGCGCCAGCAGGCGATCCATATAGGCCTCGGTATCGGCATCGCGGCGCTCCAGATCCCACAGCAAGACCACCATGCGGCGATAGGTCCGCCAGCCCCGATCCTCCCGTGAGGACGCGCCTCCTTCCCTCGTGCCCAGTCGCACCAGGGGCGGCAGTGGCGCGGGCCGGCTTGCCGGCCGGGCCGCGGCAGCCGTCGAGGGCGGTTCGGTGGCCGCATCCCGGTCCTGGACCCTGGGCGCCGCGGCCGCCGAACCGTCCCCGCCGGCTGCGTAGCGACACTCCCGCAGACGCGTTCCGGCCACGGGCAGGCAGCCGACCGCCGCGGTGACACCGGCCGCGACCAGGGCCGGCGGCCGCCGGGGCAGACCCTCCGGCAACACCGCCAACGGCAACAGGGGTTGCTCGGCATAGACCTGTACCAGCAGTCCCATGCCGCCCCCGTCCATGCGCAGATCGTGCGGTCCCGGACCCAGGCGCACTTCGGCCTGCACCCGCCTGCCGGCCCGCAGACCCGCGCCCGCCGGCCATTGCAGGTCGGGATTGGGGAGGTTGTTGCTGATCGGCGCGACCCATTCCTCCTCCGCATCGCGCAGGCGCACCCAACCCTGAAGCGGCACGCCCTCCGCCTCGGCGGCGTCATGCACGGGACGAATATCGAAACGCAGGCGCACCGGACCATTGACATGCAAGCGCAGTGGCTGCTGCGCATCCACGCGATAGAGGTTCATCTGCAAGTCCAGGCTGGGGGAATGGATCCGCGCCAGGCCGGCATGACCCCGGACCATTTCCGGCGCCCGCCGCCAGACATGGCTGCCGGGCAGAGCCTGCAGCCATCGGGCCCAGGCCGTCAACCAGGGGCTGCGGGGCGGGAAAGGCCCCGCAGCCGCGATGCGCCGCCCCTGCTCCAGGACCCCGATCAACGCCCGGCCCGCCGCGCCGGCCCGATCCCAGTGTCCTCGCGCGACCTCCAGTTCGCCCTCGGCCTGGGCACGATAGCCCCGCCAGAGTTCCGCCCGCGCCGCGGGCAGGTGCCGCAAGCATGCCTCGAAGACCACCCAACGCCTGCCGGCCAGCGCCAGCTCCAGTTTCAGTTCATCATCCTGCGACCGGGCCGGAGCGCCGCCCCGCCGCCGCTCCGGCGTCTGTCCAGGCGACAGCAAGGCCATGTCCAGGGCCATATCCAGCAGGCCGTTGTCGCGCAGGATCCGGGGCAAGCGCGCCAGATCCCGCGGATTGGGTCCCCGCAACAGGGCGGTGATCGTCAGTCCCGCCAGGCCTGCCGCATCGCCCTGCTCGGTATAGAAAGCCCGCAAGCGGGCCTGGGCCGCCTCCCGCAGGGTCTCGTCGCTGGCGTGGAGAAAGCTGCTGCGCAACAAACGTTCCGCCAGACCGGGCTCCCCCTGATGCAGCAGGGCAACGGCCATGCCCAGTCGCGCCTCGCGCGCACGCTTCCGATCCGCGCTGTTGACCAGCAGGCGCCAGGTCTCCAGCGCCGACAGCCACTGGCCCGCGGCGACATCGGCGCGCGCCCTGTCCCGCAGGCGCCGCTGGTCCGCCTCCGGCAATGGCCTTGCCGGGGCCTGAAAATCCCCCGCGCCGATACTGGCCGCGTACTGGTCCCGCTGCCGGCGCAACCAGCGCAACAGGGGGGTCCAGTGATTCAGCAACGCCCATGCCTGCTGTCGCTCCACCCCGGAAGCCGCCGCCAGCCGCGACAAAACTTCGCCTCCGGAATCGAGCAAGTCATCGATACCGAGCAGGGCATCCTGGAACAGGCGGCCGGCCGATGGGCCGTGCATGGCCTGAAGATAGTCCGCATCGGCCATACGCCAGGGCCGGGCGCGCCGATACTGCAGGGCCAGCCGCAGCGGCGGACCCTGGGTCGCTGTGCGCTGGATCCGGATCCGGCGTACCGTGGACGGCAGGGGAAACTCCCACACCCCGGCCTCGACCGCCCTGGCGCCGGGATGCAGGCCGGCCCAGGCCTGGGCCGCATCCAGCCGCAGCCGCCGACGGTCCTGCTCCGGGAGCCTCAGGCTCAATCGATGCGGGGTTCCGTCATCGAGGATCAGGCTCAGACCCTGCGCCTCCGCCGTGGCGCCGGCGACCGCGATGCGCAACAGGCTGGGGGTGTGGCGCGGGGGCAGGGCATACTTCAGATCCCCGGCGGATTTCAGGGTGACGAAATAGCCCTGCTGATGCCCCCCCCGCCGGGCCACGAGCTGGCGGGGGTCGGCGATATAATGGTCGCGCTGGTCCCGTGGTTCACGCAGCCTGCGGGAGAAGAACTCCAGGGGCATGCCCTCCACCGCGCGATCGGGCATGAGATCCTGGTAATACGTGTTACGCAACAGGGTCTTGCGGGCCAGGGCAGCCAGAACGGGATGCTCCGGGTGGGCCCGGGCCAACGCGCCCAGGGCCATGGCCGCCAGCAGACCGCCATCGCCATGGCGGTTGTCGCCCGCGACGCCCCTGGCGGCGGCCTCGATGGCCTCGATACCGTCACCGGCCACCAGGAGATGCTCCAGTTCATCCCGCTTCAGCTCCCAGCCGGCCACGGCCGGCCGGGGTCGCCATGCCCGCAGGCCACGCGGCTGATTCAGGTCCGGCAGCAGATAATCCGGTTGCGCCGAGCGCAGCAGCCGCAACAGCAGCGGCGCGGAGCTGCTCAGACTCAGATGGTGGCGCCCGGCGGGGATATCGATGAAGTCCTGTTGCAGCTGTCCGGCTGGCAGCGGCTGGCCATCCAGCAACACCACATGACGCACCTCGGGGGCGCTGTCCAAGGCCAGGGTTCGTAACGGCCGGGCGTCCAGCCGTAGCTTCAGGCGATAATCCTGCAACGGCGCCACACCCGCCTGGCGATAGTCCAGCCGGGTCTCGATGCGATAGCGCGCCGGCCCCGTGACCTCGGTGTCCAGGGCCTGACCGCGCCGCAGGGACCAGACCGTCTCGGTGGCGAGCTGGCCACGCAGGCGCAGCCTCAGTGCCGGGGCCTCGAAACGCAGCGGATGTCGATAGGGCGCCAGTAACGGGGGCCGCACCCAGCGGGAGACGAACAGGACCAGGTCCGTGGGCCGGCTGGCACCGGCGGGGTTGCGCAGCAGGACATCCAGCACCTCGTCCCGTCCCGGCGCCAGCAGCCAGTCCCCCGGCGCATGCCGCTGCAGCACTTGCCGAACGTACAGTCCGGAACCGTTCGCCACCATCACCTCCAGGGCCGTGATGCTGGCATCCTCCCCGCCCGGGGACAACAGCCTGAGCCAGGCGCGGGCCGGCAGTTGCAGGTGTGTCTGCTGTCCCGCCTGCAGGTGGAAGACATGCCACCCCGGTGTGCGCCGGTAGCCCGGCGCCACCCCGTCCAGCCAGGGCCAGTCGTCCTCGACATTGTCCCAGCGCAGGGTCGGAGGATAGTCGGCCTGCAGGTCCAGTTCACGCGGGTCGCCCTGCCCCGCCACCCACAGGGGCAGGAGCAACAGCAGCGGCAAGAGGAGGAAACGCGCCATCACCGCGGCAGGCAGGCCAGCAAGCTGCGGCGGTTCGCGGCCCGTCGGACCAGCCGTTTGCGTATCTCGGCGCTCATCTCGACATGCAGGAAGGCCGTGCCGACGGTCTCGCGCAATACGGCTGCCTGGCGATTGCTCAGCGCTCCCAGTTCCCGTACCTCCCGGGGATAGATACGCACCCGCCCCTCGCCCTGCTGGCGCAGGCAGGCGGCCAGGGCCAGGGCCGACGGACCCGCCTCGCGGCGGGCGGAACTGAGGATGAAATCCGCCGTCCGCCCAGCCGCGCTTCTGCGCTTGGCCTGGCTGAAACCATGCAGCTGCACCACCAGGCGCAGACCGCCGCTGGCGGCAACGGCCCGGGTCAGGGCCGTGAAATAGGACTCCGGCAGGTGGGCCAGATCCGCATCGACCGTCTGTCCCTGGCGACGATAACTGCGCGGGACGGTATTCCAGGCCACCAGCGCGAACTCCCCGCTGCTGGCCAGCTGCAAACCGATACGGCCGGTGTGCTCATCCTTGAAGCCATGCGGAAGCTGCAGGGCGATGGCGCGCGGGGCGTGCGGGCAGAACAGATACAGGCCTCGTCCCCGACGCGCATCAGGGGCTTCCATGACGAGCTGACAGGCGCGTCCACCCAGATGCAGGCCGACACGGCGCATGCGCAGATCGGTCCATGCGCGTGCCAGTCCCCGGGCGTCCGGTTCCTGCATCTGTCGTGTGAACAGGCGCTGCGCGGTCCGCAGCTCCGCAGCCGAGGGCTGGACGTAGGGGGCCTGCTGGCGCGCCTGCCGCCACAGACGGTCCAGCTCCGCGGCACCGGCATCGCCACTGCAGGCCGGCAACCACAGGCACAGCATACAGATGGCCTGCCAGTAGCCGGGGGCCTGGTGATATGCTGAACTCATGGCTGTACCGTGGTCATGGACTGCTCCCTGAAGATCTGCCGGGTATCGTGCAGGCCCGGGGTCAGACGGTAGAGACTGAGATAGCCCTGACTGCCGTCTTCCAGCCAGATACTGACACGATAATCACCGCTGGGCAGGTCGGACAGCAAAGGTACAAAAAAGCGCCGCCCCAAGTCCACCACCGCGGTACGGGTATTCAAAACCGGCACCCGCCGTCGCTGATCGGGAAGGATCAGAAAACGACGCTCGGCAAAGGTCCAGGCGGTGGCGGCATGGGCGCGATCCGCCTTCCGCCCGTGGATACTGACCCGCAGGACATGCCGGCGATCATCCCCCCAGGGCATCTGCAATTGCCCAGTCAGCACCTCCTCGGCCTGCCTCTTCCGGTAATCGAAGACCAGTGGCCGCTTGCCCACCCGGTTGGCCAGGCGACGTACATAGCTGGGACCTTCCTGCATCAGATGATTGATGAACCAGCGTGCGCGGGCATTGGCGCGGACCTCGAAACGGTGCCTGCCAGGCACCATCGCCGGCAACACCAGCTCGCCACGGCGCCCGCGTACCGGCCGGGCAAGGACCCGTTGGCCATCCACGCGCACCTCCACCGCCATGCCTCCCTCCTCCTCGCGCAGGAAGATCAGCCGCGGGGTGATCCGGCCGATCCCCGGCGGGGCCTGGAAACGGCGGCTCTGTTCCCGCCCGGCGACGATCGGCGTATACACCGAGGCCAGGGCCTGCAGCCGCAGAGGCAGGCGGCTGTCGCGCGGGGTGAACAGATAGCGACCGGCCCAGCGCCCCTGGGGATGGTAATCCTCCCACTGGTAGCGCCCCTGGCTCACCTCGGGGTCATCCCGTGGCGGCCTGCGTTGCAGGCGCAACAGTTGCAGGCGTCCCTGGCGCCGCAAGCGACCCGCCTCCGGCGGGGTCAGAACGAACCAGCCAGGCAGGCGCTGGTGCTGAGGATCATAACTCAGATAGTCCTCCGGCACCCGGGTCTCGAGGACCAGGTCGGGGGGACGGGTATAGGCCGTCAGCAACACCGCTTCGTCGCTGCTGAAGCGGATCCCGCGGACCCGCGCCGACAGGCTCAGATAGCAACGCAGGGGTTCGCTGAGCCGCTGCAGGCCCTGATAATCACCGAGTATCGCGTCGTAATCGGACAGCGCCACCAGGCCCTCGCACAGGCCCTCCCCGGATACGCCGCCATGCCCATCGAGCAACTGATAACGCAAGCGGGGCTGGACCGTCGGCCCGGCCTGGGCGACGCTGCGGGAATCGACCGCCAGACGCACATCGATGCGCAGCGGCGTGGCCAGCCTGCCGACATGCGCGATGGGGTAATCCAGTCCCTGCCCCGCTTCCAGGCGATAACTGCCGATCAGGTTCGAGAGCGGATCCGGGGTGATGTCGCGGCGCTCCCCCGCGTGCTCCAGCCGGGCCCTGACCACCAGTGGCTGGACGCTGCTCAGCTCCAGCAGGCCGGCTTCGTCATATACCAGTGTCTCCGTCTCCCCTGTTGCCGACAGGCGCAGGTGTCGCTGGCTGCGCTGGCGCCGTTCCTCACCGTACCAGTTCGCCACTACCTCGCCGCTTCCGGGCCCCCCCTCCAGGTCCAGGAATTTCAGCCTCAGGCTGCCGCCCCCCGGAGGCAGGGCCAGCATGCCCCGGAGTCCGGCGCGTATGAGCAGACCATCCGGGGCCACCGGGTCCTCGATCCGCTCGCTGTCCTCGTCATGCAATACATACAGCGTGGTATCGACATAATCCCGGCCCACCACCCCCAGGGGCGCGAGGGGTTCCCAGCGATAACGCAGCAATTTGAGACGCTCGGCCTCGGTGATCAGCTCCGGGCCATAGACGTTGCCGCGCACCCGGCGCTGGCGTTCGATCTCGCCGAGCCGCTGCCATTGATGGGCCAGTTTGCGCCGCGGCAACAACTCGCGCTGAGCCACCCGCAACCAGAGCGTGCCCACACCGGGATCCCGCTGATTCAGGCGCAGGCGCAGGCGTGCCGCACCCGCCAGGCCAGCGGTATTGATCAGCATGATGCGACCATCGGCCGGCAGGGTGTCACGGGCAAGGAAAAACGCCCGGGTGAATTCCCGCCCTGCTTGCGCGGGGTCCCGAAAACGACTGAGCCGGGTACGATGATGATAGACCTGTTCCCGCAGCACCCGGCCGTCCGCATCCAGCAACTGGTAGCTGAAGCTGTATCGCCACAAGGGCGGTTCCCCGGCGGCCGCCCCCTCCATGGCCTTGACGCTGGCGGGAGACAATTCGGCATTGCTGATCACCCGCACCCGCCCCGCCGCGTCCGGGCGCAGTTTGAACTCCAGCCAGTTGCTGGCCGACAGGGCGTAGACGATGACCGGTCGCGCCTGGGCCAGACGCGCATCCATCCGTGCACCCCGGCCCACCATCCGGGGCAGGGACCAGTCCTGGTGCGCCAGCCATCCGGCCGCGGCAAGCAGCAGACCCAGCAGCAACAGCCGTCCCAGTATCCTCATCGTCCCGTTCCAAAGATCAGCCAGCCCGCACGACTGTCGATATAGTGCCGGACCCTGGCCCCGAGGTCGTCAGCGGGATCGATCACGACCTGTCTCTGCGCCTGGCGGGGGTTGATATTCGCCACCGCGAACAGCACCCCGCCGGCATCGCTCAGCAACAGGTAGGACTGGCGCGAGTCCTGATCGATCACCCGTTGCAGACCGATATCGGGCCAGCGTTCCTGAAAGGCGCGCAGGACGACACTGTCGTGGCTGTGCATGAACGCCGTCAGGAGATCGCGCATGCCACCCCGCAAGACCCTGGCGCCGGGGCGCCGGGGCAGGGCCTGCAGATAGCTGGCGAGATCGGCCTCGGTATCCGCTATCCGCAGCGCCCGCAGCAACTTTTGCTGGGCCCAGTTCTCGGTCTGCAGGCGATAGCTCTGACGCGCCAGCGGCGACAACCAGAGGATGCAGAAATATTTCTTGTCGAGCTTGCTGGCGTAGATCGCCTGGGGCAGGGAACCGACTTCATAGCCGGCGGTCGCGGGGCTGCCATCGACGAGGCGAAACTCGAAACCGTCGCGTTGCAGCACCCCGACGATGCGCCGGCCCAGTGCCGGCATGTCCTCGATGCGGGTGATACCATCACTGAACGCGAGGATGACATCATCGTGCAGGCCGGCGTTCTCCGGTCGAAGGCCGAAGGCGCGACTGTGGATCACCAGCATCGGACGTTCATCGGCGGCCTCGCGCAGCATCACCTGCGAGGCCAGGTTGAAGAGACTGCCGATATTCTCCATGCGCACCAGATCGGCGCTGCCATCGAGGTTGCTCAGCGGATGGGCCCCGGCCAGCACCAGCATGCGCGCCTTCAGGCGCTCGAACAGGGACACCCCGTATTCAAAACTGTTGACCTCGTACAGGGGCCTGGGCACCTGTACGATATAGTCCTGCGCCGGACCCAGACGGAACACCACCGTGCCCCAGAAACGCGGCCGGGCCAGGTCCTGGCGTTCCTCCAGGATCAGGTATTGATTGCCGCTACGGCGGTGACGGTAACGGATCAGGCGGTAGTCCAGAACCGCGGCGGCGGCTGCGACCCGATCCAGGGCCTGATCGTCGACAGGTCCGGAGGCTTTCGCCAGCAGTCGCGCCAGTGGCGTCAACACCTCCTGGTCCAGGTACAGCAACTCCTCCAGCCGGGGCGGGCGGTAGGCATCGGTACCCTTGCGCGCCAGACGAGACTTGCCTCCCAGCAGCCAGTCCTGCAGGTAGCCGTCGATGCGCTGGCCATGCTCCTCGGCCCTGAGGACCTCGCCCGAGGTCAGGGAACGGGCCAGCAACAGGCGTCGATCCGCTTCGTTCAGATAGAGTTCGGCAAAACCCCGGCCGCTGGCATCCCGCTGGCGGTTACTGCCGCCACTATCGCGCCAGAGTATATCGATACCCCCGGTAACCCCTTGAAGACGCTGCAATTGCAGCCCGGGCGGGAGCATCCCGCTGACCCACAGGGAGCTTGGCGCCGCCATGGAAACACCCCCCAGGGCCCCCGCCGAGGCCCGGTACAGGCGGCGCAGATTGGCGCGTGTGTAACCGCGGACCTGCAGTGTGTCGTGCTGATCGAAGAGACGGTGGAAGATCTGGAAATAGCTGTCGCGCGACTGCAGCACATCGGCACTCAGGTCCGGATTGCTGTCACGGCGGGCGCCGGCCAACGCCAGCGCCCGGCCCTGCCACAACCGGAACAGCCAGCCCCCGGCATCCAGGCTGCCGCGCTCCTCGGCGGGGGCCGGGATCTCGATCAACAGGCGCCCCCGGGCCTGCGTATCCAGCACATAGACCCCCCGACCCAGCCCCGGCTGCAATTCACGCACATAGAGGTAATGGCCATCGACCCGGCGAATGGCATATTTCGCCCGCACCAGGGCCGCGGCCGCACGCCGCAGCAGGGCGTCATCCCGGCTGGCCAGATAACGCCTGAGCAGACGCATGCCCTGCTCGAAGGCGTCCATCTCCAGCGGCGTCGCCAGCGGCAGACCCGCCTCGCCATGACGCTGGTAGATCGCCACCTTCTCCCTGCGCAGCTGTTCGATCAGACCGGACCCGGAAGCCTCCACCCGTATGCCCCGCGTGGCCTCCGCGGCGCCGCTGACGCCCAGTTGCGGCAGCGGCAGCCAGGTCAGGGCAAAACCCGCCAGGGTGGCCAGCAATACCGCGACCAGCGAGGTCTGCAGGGTCGCGCGGGTGAGCAGACCGACCACCTCCTTGTCATGCATCTTGATCGCCATCAGGCTGGAGAGCAGATAGCCGAAGGCAAAGGCATCGGAGATCTTGATCTCCGGCCACCAGGTCGCCAGCACCAGGCTCAGACCCCATTTGTAGAAGAACCCGACATTGAAGAACAGCAGCAGCTTGCGCGCGCCCTCGATATTGGCGCGTGCGAACAGGGGCAGGCGCAGCAACAGGGTCGAGATCCCGAGGATGATGAAGGCCTCGCCGAAGGAGGTCAGGATCTTCATCGGTTCATACCACTGCAAGGCCAGCAGCGAGGGGATCAGGATGCCGTTGTATTCCCAGCCGTAATAGAGGTTCATGCGCGAGGCGATGAAGGCGGTACTGACCAGGATGATATAGGCCTTGGGGCTGGCGAGGATGGAGCTGGCCAGGTCCTCATAGGCATACTGGATGGCGCCGATGTTGAAATTGGTCCACTCCATCAACCCGTAACGGATGATGAAATAGCTGATACCCACCGTGACCAGGACCGTGAAGGTGCCGCGCAGATAACCCGGCTTCCAGAAATTGTTCGCCAGCAGGGCGACGATGATCAGGCCGAAGCTGTGCAGGTTGTTGATGTAGTCGAAGCTGAAACCGTAGCGGCTGCTGACGAACTCACCCAGCCAGGGAAACAGCAGGCCGTCGAACAACAGGCGCACACCGATGCTGGCCACTATCAGGGCGAAAAAACGATCCCGGCCAAACAACTTGCTCCACAGGCCCAGGCGGGAGAGGTAATCCGAGAACAGCCACACCAGCAAATAGGTGACCGAGCCCTCGATGAAGATCGCCAGCGCGGCCCAGGGCTTGAGCAGCAACAGGGGCACGACATAACCCGGGATCACCAGCCCCGACAGCACCCAGCCGAGACGCAGATTGAAGAAGGCCACCACCGTGACCCCCACCCAGACGCAGGTGATGACCGAATCGGACAGTCCCCCGGGCGGGAATATCTGTAACGGCAGCAGCTCCATGCCTAGATGCTGTCCAGCAGCGCCAGCAGCTCCTGTGCCTTGATGGGCTTGTAGGCCACCCGTGTGGCACCGCTGGCGAGGATGTCCTGTTCCGAGCCATTGCCACTGCGGGCGGCGGTGGCGGTCAACACCAGAACCGGCAGCTCGCTGTGCCGCACCTCGCGCAACTCGCGCAGGAAACGCAGGCCATCCATCACCGGCATCATCAAGTCGAGAACGATCAGGTCCACCTCCTGCTGTTCCAGGACCTCCAGACCCGCCAGGCCATGTTCCGCCTGCAGCACCACATACCCGGCCTTCTGCAGGTGCACCGAGAGCAGGCGCCGGGTAAAGGGATCATCGTCCACCAGCAGCACGCGCCGGCCATGTTCCTTGTTCTTCATGTTCAGATAAACCCTCGCAGACAGATACGGAATCGCATGCCTTCCCCCATGGTGCTGTGGGCCTCGAACTCCCCTTCCCAGCTGTGGATCTGTTTGACCGCCAGGCGCAGTTTGCGGAACTCATCCACGGATACCTCGACATCACCATGGAGATAATCGTCCAGGCGCTCCTGAGGCAGGCCAAAGCCCGAATTGCTGAACAGATATTCCACCGAGTGCGTACTGGTGCTGATGATGATATCGACCTCGCTGCCCTCGCTGGCGTCCTGGATCAGGATGCGCAGGATGGTGCTGAAGATCTCCTGCAAGCCATCGGGGGTCGCCAATACCAGCGACATCAGCTCGGGCATGTCCGTCAGCAGTGCCACCCCCAGCTTGTCGGCCTCGGGCCGCAGTTCCGCCACGGCCTTGTCCACCGGCAACAAGGCGTCCACCGGGTAACGCTCCAGGCTCTCCACCTCGAGGGTGAAATGCAGATATTTCTGTACCTCCGCGAAGGCCGCCACGGCGTTGTCGATGCGGTCTTCCATCACCTCCGCCACCCAGCCCGGCTCCTGTTCCGGATCGGCGATCAGGTCCACCGCCAGCATCAGCGCCTCGAGGTCATTGCGCAGCTTCATGTTGAGACGCTCCACCAGCTTGCCCTGCAACTCGCTCATGGCCTTGAACATGGTGATATCACTGATCTCGATCAGGATGCCGCCGAGATGGAAGGGCGTGGCCAGGGTCTCGGTCTCCTCCACACCCATCGGCCGGTCTTCCTGTACCAGCGGCCGCACCACCAGCAGGTGACTGCGCAGTTCATCATCCAGGGCCGGTGCCGGCAAGGAGATCACGGTACGCTCCATGACCACATAATAGAGATACTGGCGCACCGTGCCCTGGTCCTTGCCCGAGATGGCGCAGATCATGTCGATGGCGGTCATGTCGAAGAAACTCAGGTGCAGCTTCTTCATCAAGGCCGCCATCTGCTGATTGACATTCAGCACGCGCCCGAACAGGTCATAGAGGATGGCCGCGGTGCCCATGCCATCGAAGACCCGCTCGAAACCGAGCAGGCGCCGTTCCAGCAGGCGCAGGGATTCATGCAGGGCGCGGTGGGTCTCGTCCCAGCCCTCCAGGCGCAGATAACGACCGAAGGGATTCCTCCTTCGCCCCTGGGCCTCCAGCCAGCGTTTGCGGTGATAGAGCATCTCCGCGATCTGGCCGGCGTAATCATCGACCAGGGATTCGAAATTGGCGCTATCGGTGATGCTGGCGGGCAATACCCCGAAGGCCCAGAAGCCCAGGATCTCACCGGCGAACGACAGCGGCACCAGGTACTGTATCTCGCCGCTGCCATCATCCCGAAGATAGGCGCGCTCCAGTCTCAGGGGGGCATTGCGGGCAATCGCGGTACTGTATGGAGTGCGCTGGTAATCACGACGCATCTCGCTGATCTCGTCCAGGCCACAGTTCAGGGCATGCACCTCCCGCACGCGGTGATCACCCTCGACCTTCTCCAGGAAGATCAGACGCTGGAGTTCCAGGGTCTGGTTGAGAAGATTGGCGACATACTTCCAGGGTTCCTCGCTGGCGTAGAAGCTGACCGGGATGACCCGGTCGCGCAGGCTGGCGGAGGTCTCCAGCAGGGTGCGGCGGATGACCTGTTCCTCCTGATCGGCCTTGCGCACGAAGACCAGGCCATAGGCCAGCAGTTGCAGCATGGTCAGGGCCGTCACCGGGATCCATATGGCCTGGTAGGACAGCAACAGCCACGCGGCCAGCAGATAGAGCAGGATCAGGACTGGGGTCAGCAGGGTGGCGATCCGCACCGAGATCGCCTGATACAGGTACAGGGCCAGGAGGATGAGCGCCAGGAACAGAACCACTTGCGCCGGCATCCCCAGGGTCCGGATGGCGCTGCCCTGCAACAGGGTGTTGAGCGTCTGCCCCTGGAAACGCAGCAGGGAGATGCTGCGCACAGCGCCCGTCAACGGCGTGTGCAGGCCGGCCTCGCGCACGTCCTTGGCATATCCCAGGATCACCGTGCGCCCGGCGACCAGCGGCCGGATCAGATCCCCGGACAGCACCCGCCGCAGGGAGATGATGGGGATATGCCGCGCGCCACCGAGGAAATTGACCAGGACCTCCCCGCCCTCCGGCAACGACACCCCACGCAGCGCCGCGGCCGTGGCCATCAGGGTTCGGGCGGGCTTTCCACCCAGATCGACACGCATGGGATGGCGACGATGCATCCCCAGTTCATCATCGGGATAGACCCGCACCCCCGAGGCCAGGTCCTGCCCCCGCAGCCAGTCCGGCCAGGGCAGGATGCGGTCGATCACGCCACTGCGCAGATCATGTCCGGGCAGGCGCGCCATCACCACGTCATCGCCCGCGGCCAGTGCCGCGGCCAGCGCCGGGCTGCCGCTCTCGGGCACGAAACCGAACACGATCTGCGCCGCGCCCAGGGCCCGGCAGCGCTCCAGTACCTGCAGCCATTCCGTCGCTTCATCCCGTCGCTCCGGGATCTCCACCAGCAACACCCGGGCCGGTGGCGCGGGCGGGGCGATGCTGTGGCGGGTCAGCAGATCATAGACCCAGCCGGTATAGGTACTGAATATCTGCGCCATGCTCAACCACAACACCAGCGATACCGAGGCGAACAGGAACATCAGCACGGCATAGGTGGAGAATCCGCTCTGCCGTAACGCGCCGTTCGTGGACCGGCCGGATCCCGGTTTTCTCAAGTTGCTGCGCTCTGCCATGCTGATCTGGGTCCGTTAGGGGCCGCAACGGGGCGGTGTGCCAGGGTAATGCAGTGTATCGGCAGCCTCTGGGTGGACTTTAGTAAGCCTTCTTTTTCAGTTGCTTATCAGTTTCAATGGCTGCCCGAAACTACGCTGATAACGGGCCTCGAATTCACTCAGCTGGAACGCGTGATTCTGGGTGCCGTGGCACTCGATCTTGATCGCCCCCAACAGGGAAGCGATCCGTCCGCTGGTTTCCCAGTCGAACTGGTTCATCAGTCCGTAGAGCAGACCGGCGCGGAAGGCATCGCCACAACCCGTGGGATCGAGGACCTCGCCCACGGGCGCGGCGGGAATGGCGATCAGGCCTTCCCGGGTATGGATCTCGGCGCCATCTCCCCCCTTGGTGATGATCAGGGCCTCGACCCGTGAGCACACATCCGCCTCGCCATAACCACTGCGCTCCGACATCAGCGACCATTCATAGTCGTTGACCGTGACCCAGTTCGCCTGGTCGATGAAACGCCTGAGGTCCCCGCCATCGAACATCGGCATGCCCTGGCCCGGATCGAAGATGAACGGGATCCCGGCCTCGACGAACTGCGCGGCATGCTCGATCATGCCGTCACGGCCATCCGGCGAGATGATGCCGATGCTGACGCCCTCGGCATCCGAGACCTTGTTTTCGTGGGCGAAATTCATCGCCCCCGGGTGGAAGGCGGTGATCTGGTTGTCATCCAGATCGGTGGTGATGAAGGCCTGGGCGGTGAAATTGCCATCGACCCGGGTCACATGGCGGCGCGGGATGCCATGCCGATCCATCCACTCGGCATAGGGGCCGAAATCCTTGCCCACCGTGCCCATCGGCAGCGGCCGGCCACGCAGCAGCTTCAGATTGTAGGCGATATTGCCGGCGCAGCCACCGAACTCACGCCGCATCTCGGGGACCAGGAAGGACACATTCAGCATATGGATCTTGTCCGGCAGGATGTGTTCCCGGAAGCGATCGGGAAAAACCATGATGTTATCGAAGGCAAAGGAGCCACAGATCAGTGCAGACATATTCGTTTCCTTGAGGTGTTGTCATCAAACGGTGCATTCAGGCCGACTCGCGCCGCTGCTGTTGCCGTTCCAGCAAGGGTCGCAGGTATTGCCCGGTAAACGAGCGCGCGCACCCGGCCACGGCCTCCGGGCTGCCGCGGGCGATGATCTCGCCACCGCCGTCGCCACCCTCGGGGCCCAGGTCGATGATCCAGTCGGCGGTCTTGATCACGTCCAGGTTATGCTCGATGACGACGATGGTGTTGCCATGATCCCGCAAGCGCTGCAGCACCACCAGCAATTGCTCGATATCGTGGAAATGCAGACCGGTGGTCGGCTCATCGAGGATGTAGAGGGTCTTGCCGGTATCGCGCTTGGACAGCTCGCGCGAGAGCTTGACCCGCTGGGCCTCGCCGCCGGACAAGGTGGTGGCGTTCTGGCCCAGGCGGATATAACCCAGGCCGACATCGATCAGGGTCTGCAGCTTGCCCGCCACCGCCGGCACGGCATCGAAGAAGCGCCGCGCCTCCTCCACCGGCATCTCCAGTACCTCGCTGATGGTCTTGCCCTTGTAGGTGATGTCCAGGGTCTCGCGGTTGTAGCGCTTGCCCCCGCAGACATCGCAGGGCACGTAGATGTCCGGCAGGAAGTGCATCTCCACCTTGATCACGCCATCGCCCTGGCAGGCCTCGCAGCGCCCGCCCTTGACGTTGAAGCTGAAACGCCCCGGCTTGTAACCGCGTGAGCGCGCCTCGTGGGTGACCGCGAACAGCTCTCTGATGGGCGTGAACAGACCGGTGTAGGTGGCCGGGTTCGAGCGCGGGGTGCGGCCTATCGGCGACTGATCGATGGCCACCACCTTGTCCAGTTGCGCCAGGCCCTCGATACCGGCATGGGGCGCCGGTTCGACATTGGCGCCATTGAGTTCGCGGGCGACGATGCGGTACAGGGTGTCATTGACCAGGGTGGACTTGCCGGAACCGGAGACCCCGGTGATACAGGTCATCAGTCCCAGCGGAATGTCCACATCGACGGCCTTGAGATTGTTGCCCGAGGCCCCGCGCAAACTTAGCATGCGTTGCGGGTCCGGGGGTGTGCGCATCAAGGGCAGGCCGATGGCGCGGCGACCGGAAAGGAACTGCCCGGTGCAGGAATCCGGGTGCGCGGCGATCTCCTCGGGCCGGCCCTGGGCCACGATGCGGCCGCCATGCACGCCGGCGCCGGGACCGATATCGACCACATGATCGGCCGCCATGATGGCCTCCTCGTCGTGTTCGACCACGATCACGGTATTGCCCATGTCGCGCAGGTGGGTCAGGGTCTTGAGCAGGCGGGTATTGTCGCGCTGGTGCAGGCCGATGGAGGGCTCGTCGAGAATATACATCACCCCCACCAGGCCGGCGCCGATCTGGCTGGCCAGGCGGATGCGCTGGGCCTCGCCACCGGACAGGGTCTCGGCGCTGCGCGAGAGGTTGAGATAGTCCAGCCCGACATTGACCAGGAAGCGCAGGCGCTCGATCACCTCCTTGAAGATCTTCTCCGCTATGGTCGCGCGGCTGCCCCGCAGTTCCAGGCCGGAGAAGAATTCCAGCGCCCGCCCCACCGGCATGTCGGTCACCGAGGGCAGGCTGTGCTCACCCACGAATACATGCCGGGCGGCCTCGTTGAGGCGTTCGCCGGCACAGGAGGGGCAGGGCTTGCTGCCGATGAAACGCGCCAGGTCATCGCGCACCATGTTGGAATCGGTCTCGTGGTAGCGGCGCTCCAGGTTGGGCAACACGCCCTCGAAGGGGTGTTTGCGTCGCCGCCCCCGGCCGCGGCCGTCGAAATAGGAGAACTCGATGGCCTCCTTGCCACTGCCGTGCAGGACCACAGACCTGAGCCGGGCCGGCAGGTCCTGGAAGGGCGTGTCGATGTCGAAGCCATAATGCGAGGCCAGGGCCTGGATCATCTGATAGTAATAGGCATTGCGCCGGTCCCAGCCACGGATTGCGCCCCCGGGCAGACTGAGTTCGGGGTGCTGGACCACCCGTGCGGGGTCGAAGAACTGGATCACACCCAGACCGTCGCACTCCGGACAGGCGCCGGCGGGATTGTTGAAGGAAAACAGCCGCGGTTCCAGCTCGGCCAGGGAATAGCCGCAGCGAGGACAGGCGAAACGGGCGGAGAAGACCATCTCCTCGCCCTCATCCGGAGCCATTGGCGCCACGCGGGCGATTCCGTCGGCCAGGGCCAGCGCGGTCTCGAAGGATTCGGCCAGGCGCTGTTGCAGATCCGCGCGCACCTTGAAACGATCCACCACTACCTCGATATCGTGCTTGCGCCGCAGTTCCAGGGCCGGGGCCTGCTCCAGCTCCACCACCCGGCCATCGACGCGGGCCCGCAGGAAACCCTGGCGGCGCAGGCCATCGAGCACCTCCAGGTGTTCTCCCTTGCGCCCCTGCACCACCGGCGCCAGCAACAGATAGCGACGGCCCTCGGGCTGGGACAGCACATGGTCGACCATCTGGCTGACCGTCTGCGCCCTCAGCACCTCCCCGTGCAACGGGCAGCGGGGCTCGCCGACGCGGGCATACAGCAGGCGCAGATAGTCATAGATCTCGGTGATGGTGCCGACCGTGGAACGGGGATTGTGCGATGTGGATTTCTGTTCTATGGAGATCGCCGGCGACAGGCCCTCGATGTGGTCCACGTCCGGCTTCTCCATCATCGACAGGAACTGGCGCGCGTAGGCCGACAGGGACTCCACATAGCGCCGCTGCCCCTCGGCATAGATGGTGTCGAAGGCCAGCGAGGACTTGCCGGACCCGGACAGACCCGTGATCACGATCAGGCGGTCGCGAGGCAGATCGAGATCGATATCCTTCAGATTATGGGTCCGCGCACCGCGGATATGGATGGTATCCATCGAATCAGGTCATGCTCAACAAGGTCAACGGACAAAGATAACAGCAATCCCAAGGGCAGTACACACGACGGCCTCGTGCACGAAAGCCGGCTCCCGGCCGTCCTGGGATGGAACACCCGCTTTCAGTCACGCACCGCCTGCCCGATGCCTGGATCAGGGATGTGAACAGGGCCTCCGGATGATTCTCCCTGCATGTACCATGCCCCCCGTTCCGGCCCGGCATTCATGCGACAACGTCCCGGATACATGTGCCTGATGGCTTCCAGGGGCACCTGGCCCACCCGTCCCGGGGTGCTATAATGCGGCGCAACAAACGAGACCTTAGCAGGAGGAGACCATGCGCTGTCACGAAGTCGACTACGAGATCATCGGCCATGAGATGCAACTGGTCGAGGTCGAACTGGACCCGGGTGAAACGGTCATCGCCGAGGCCGGCGCGATGGCCTATATGGAAGCGGATATCGACTTCGAGGCGCGCATGGGTGATGGCTCCGTCCCCAATGCCGGTCTGCTGGACAATCTTTTCAGTGCCGGCAAGCGCCTGCTCACGGGGGAATCCCTCTTTACCACCCACTTCACCAACCAGGGCCGGGACAAGCGCCGGGTCGCCTTCGCCGCGCCCTATCCCGGCAATATCGTGGCCCTGGACCTGGCCGAGCACGGCGAACGCATCACCTGTCAGAAGGACGCCTTCCTCTGTGCCGCCCTGGGCACGGCCGTGTCGATCGCCTTCAACCGCAAACTGGGCGCCGGGCTGTTCGGTGGTGAGGGCTTCATCCTGCAACGTCTGGAGGGCGATGGCATGGCCTTCATACAGGCCGGCGGCACCATCGTCGAGAAACGCCTGCAGGGTGAAACCCTGCGTGTGGACACCGGCTGCCTGGTGGCCTTCACCGATGGCATCGACTATGACATCGAACGGGCCGGCAAGCTCAAGTCCATGGTCTTCGGTGGCGAGGGCCTGTTCCTGGCCACCCTGCGTGGCACCGGCAGGGTCTGGCTGCAAAGCCTGCCCTTCTCGCGCATGGCCGATCGCATCCTGCAGAATGCCCCCTCCGCGGGCGGCAGCGACAAGGGCGAGGGTTCCGTGCTGGGGGGCATCGGCCGGCTCCTCGACGGTGATTGAGCCGGACCGGGAACCCAGGCGCCGTCCACCGGACTAAGGAGACCTTGAACCGGTCCATTCCGGATTCAGCGGCACACACTGCATGCGAACCCGGATAGCGCGAAACCACGGCGGCTCGCGATCGATTCCGGCGGCCTGTCCGTCACCCGGTGAGAGTGAGAGATGCCGATCCGGCACAGGGGAAACGCCGAGTGGTTCGGGGTTTGCCCGGGCATGACAGCACAACAAAAGGAAACCTTATGGAACCCCAGGAAAACGATACCCGCATGAGCCGAGCGGAACTCCGTTCGGCCGGCAGCCTGTCCCTGATCTTCTTCCTGCGCATGTCGGGTCTGTTCATGATCCTGCCCGTATTGGCGCTCTATGCCGGTGACCTGCCGGGCGCAACCCCGACCCTGGTCGGTCTGGCCCTGGGCGCCTATGGCCTGACCCAGGCGCTGATGCAGATCCCGTTCGGCAATCTCTCTGATCGCTACGGCCGCAAACCGATAATCGCCATCGGTTTCCTGATCTTCGCCGTTGGCAGCGTGGTGGCGGCGATGTCCGACACCATCACCGGGGTCATCCTCGGGCGCACCCTGCAAGGCGCCGGGGCCGTGGCCGCGGCGGTGATGGCCCTGGCCGCCGATCTGACCCGCGAGGAACACCGCAGCAAGGTCATGGCCATCATCGGCATCAGCATCGGTTTCTCCTTCACCCTGGCCTTCCTGCTCGGCCCCATACTCAACATCTGGCTGGGGGTGCCAGGATTGTTCTGGCTGGCCATGGCCATGGCCCTGGCCGCCATCGCGGTACTCTACCTGCTGGTGCCGCAACCGGTACACAGTGGTTTCCACCGCGAATGTGAATCCGTACCCTCACAGATCCTCAGCGTGCTGCAGGAGGGCAGGCTGCTCAAGCTGGACGCCGGCATCTTCATTCTGCACCTGACCATCACCTCCAGTTTCCTGGTCGTGCCGGGCCTGCTGCGCGACACCCTGGGCCTGCCCATCGCCCAGCACTGGGAGGTCTATGTGCCGGTACTGATCCTGTCCATCCTGCTGATGGGGCCGTTTCTGGGCATGGCCGAACGCGGCGGACGCATGAAACTGTTCTTCTCCTGCGCCGTGGCCATCCTCGCCATCGCCCAGCTGGCCATGGCCTTCGCCCATGAGACCATCTGGCACCTGGCCACCGGCCTGCTGCTGTATTTCGCCGCCTTCAACTTCCTCGAGGCCAGCCTGCCCTCGCTGATCAGCCGCACCGCGCCGCTGGACCGTCGCGGCACCGCGATGGGCGTATATTCGACCTCGCAATTCACCGGCACCTTCGTGGGCGGACTCTGTGGTGGCTGGGTCAACAGCCACTGGGGCGCCACCGGAGTCTTCCTGTTCAGCGCCTCGCTGGTGCTGATCTGGTTCCTGATCTCGCTGACCATGCCGCAGCTCCGCAACCTGCGCAGCACCATGCTGCGGGTCGGAGACCTGACTCGCGAACAGGCGATGGCGATGGCCGGCGATCTGCGGGAGGTCCCGGGCGTGGCCGAGGCCGTGGTCATTCCCGAGGACGGGATCGCCTATCTGCAATTCGATCCCGATCAGCTGGACCCGCAGCGGCTGCAGGATTTTTCCCGCCGGGAATAGACTTCCCCGCCTGGCAGGGAATCCACGCTATGGATCTTGCCTGACCCGTGGCCTATCATCCAGCATCCGCATCCAGAAACCCGGAATCAGATCAGGAGGCAATACCATGGCCAGCAGGGGACTCAACAAGGTAATGATCATCGGCAACCTCGGCAACGAACCCGAGAGCCGTTACATGCCCAGTGGCAGCGCGGTGACCAATATCAGCATCGCCACCTCCGACAGCTGGCGCGACAAGACCACGGGCGAACAGCAGGAACGCACCGAATGGCATCGCGTGACCTTCTACGGCAAGCTGGCAGAAATCGCCGCCCAGTACCTGCACAAGGGCTCTCAGGTCTATGTCGAGGGCCGCCTGCAGACCCGCAAATGGCAGGACAAGAATGGCCAGGACCGCTACACCACCGAGATCATCGCCAACGAGATGCAGATGCTGGGCCGCCGTGGCGAGGGCGGCGGGGGCTATGAATCCGCGCCCGCCCCGGCCGCGGCCCAGCCACAGGCCGCCACGACCGCTCCCGCCAGTGCCGGCCCGACGGATGATTTCGATGATGACGTGCCCTTCTAGGCGTCTGTCGGGCTTGGGACTGATTTACCGCGGGAACGCCCTTTCGGCCAGATATTCCGCTCTCCCTACACGTACCGATTGATCCCGGTATCAAATCGCCAAAGGATCCGGTTCTTGTGGCTTCCCCTCGCTGCAATCGCCTGAATCCGGCAAGGCTCCCAGGAAACCATGATCCTGGCCGACGGCGGGGCCTCGCCCTTGCCGGGCACACTGGCCATATCCGCTGCGCAGGAATGTTACAGCCCTGATGCGGCATCCACCCGGTCCCGGCGGTGACCGAAAAAAAAGAGGCCAGCAGGGCTGGCCCAGGTTGCTACGAGAGCAAGTCTTCCCACAGGGAAGACAAGGAGGGATGCTTAATCGAAGGCCGATCCCGGCTTCCTCCCCAGGGCCTTGAGCATCAGTGCCAGGGGACAGAAACGGGTGAACGCGGCCTGCAACAGATTGGCGCCGATGAATGCGGTAAACCACAGCCAGTATACGGAATGGATCTGTGACAGCAGCAGACTGATCAATATCATCGCCCCGGCAAAGGCCAGGACCATCCGGTCGATATTCATGGTGACGTCCTCCTGATGGTTTATTTAAGCTTTTCTATGCCCAGAGCCTTGAGCACGGATCGTTCGTAGAAGGGATCGGTGGAACCCTTCCTGACCTTGCGCAGAAAATATTTCTCGAAACCGATCTTGGCCATGTGCACCCATTTTCCGGCCCTCGTCCAGGTCACGTTGCGCGGCGGGATCTGGGGTATGGCGACGAAGGCCACGCCGTTGTCTCCCAGGTCGGCCAGACAGATCGCATTCCATGTCGCCTTGGTATCGGGTTGCTCTCCCCGCAGCAGGCGGCAGATATTGCGCGCGGTCGCGGAGACCATGGATTCGATCATGTAACCGGTCTTGGGTACGCCGGTGGGTACCGGGGTCTGCTCCAGTGGCGGAATGGCGACGCAGACCCCCACGGCGAATATGTTCGGATAGTTCGGGTTTCTCTGGTATTCATCTATGTTCACGAAACCACGCGGGTTGACCAGACCCTCGATATCCCTCAGCGCATCGATGCCGGTAAAGGCCGGCAGCATCATCGAGTACTTGAAGGGCAGTTCATGGCGCTTCTTTTCCTGGCCATGGTCATCGACCTCGACGACGTGCATGATCCCGTCCTCGACCTTCTCCACCCTGGCATTGGTGATCCAGTTGATCGAACGCTCGCGCAACAGCGACTCGATCATGCCCCTGGAATCTCCGACCCCGCCCAGGCCCAGATGGCCTATGTAGGGTTCCGAGGTAACGAAGGTGATCGGCACCTGGTCACGGATCTTGCGCCTGCGCAGGTCGGTCTCGGCGATGAAGGCATATTCGTAGGCCGGACCGAAGCAGGAGGCGCCCTGTACCGCACCGACCACCATCGGCCCGGGGTCCTCGACGAACGCGTCCCAGTCGGCCGCGGCGCGCCGGGCGTGATCCACATGGCAGATGGAGTGGGTATGGCCTTCCGGCCCCAGGCCCTCTACTTCCTCGAAGGCCAGCCTCGGTCCGGTGGAGATGGCCAGATAGTCGTATTCCAGTTCCCCGCCGTCATTGAGTTCGATCCGGTTCTGCCCGGCATGCAGGCGCTTCGCGCCCACGGCACTGAAGCCGATACCCTTCTTCTTCATCACCGGCCCGAGTTCGACCTTGATCTGCCCGGGTTCGCGCCACTTGACCGCCACCCAGGGATTGGAGGGTACGAAGTGAAAGGTCTCACTGTCCGATAACAGAAAGACCTCATGTTCTGTCCCCAGCGTCTCGCGCATCTCATAGGCCATCGACACCCCGCCGATGCCGCCACCCAGAATCACTATCCTCGCCATGGTTTCCCCACCTCTCGCCGTTTACTTCGTAAGTTTGTCGCCGGACGGAGCCGGAGTCTCACTACTGCAGAAGATCCCGTACAGCGCCTGCAGCAGTTCCCTGGCCTGCTCTCCCTTGAGAGAGTAGTAGATGTTCTGCGCCTCTCGCCGGCACTGCACGATGCCTTCCCTCCTCAGGCGGGACAGGTGCTGCGACAGCGCCGACTGGCTCAGGCCTATCCTGGACTCCAGCTCACCGACGGAATACTCGCCCTGCACCAGGTGGCACAGCAACATCAAGCGCTTAGGGTTTGCCATCGACTTCAGCAACTGGCTGGCTACCTCGGCATTGGCTTGCATTTCCTTGAGTTCCATATTAGATTATCCTAATATTAGCGACAAATAATATTATGTCAACACTTGCACGCCCTTGCAAAACCGGGGCGCCGACGATCACAGGAGCAGACATGTCCAGCCCGCTTGCCACCCGGACCATCGACTTCGCCATCGAGCATCCCCGCACCATCACCTGGACGATGCTGCTGTCGACGCTGCTGCTGATCCTGCTGGCGCTGCTACCCAGCCTCTGGCCACAGAGTTTCCCCGGTCTCAATCCCGTTCGCGTGGACACCGACCCAGAGAACATGCTGTCCGCAAGCGAACCGGTGCGGATCCTGCACGACCAGGCCAAGAAGGAATTCTCGCTGCACGATATCCTGGTCGTGGGGATCGTCAACGAGCGCCACCCGCAAGGGGTCTTCAACCAGGAGTCGCTGACCCGGATCTACCACCTGACCCAGTTTGCCCGTCGCCTGCAATGGCCGGATCCCAGGCGCCCCGGCAAGCAAGAGGGGGTGGTCGAGGTCGACGTGATCGCCCCCTCCACGGTGGACAATATCGAACAGGCCGGCCTGGGCGTGGTCGATTTCAACTGGTTGATGGCCTCCCCGCCAAAGACCGACGGCGAGGCCTTGAAGATCCGTCAGCGCGCCCAGCGTATCCCGTTCCTGAACGATACCCTGGTCAGTGGCGACGGCAAGGCCATCGCCCTGTACCTGCCATTGACGAGCAAGGATGTCTCCTACCGCGTGCGCAAGGCGCTGCTGGAGCAGACCGCCGACTGGAAGGGTACGGGCGACCAGGCCCTGATCACCGGCCTGCCGGTGGCCGAGGATACCTTCGGCGTGGAAATGTTCATACAGATGGCGATCTCAGCGCCGCTGGCGATGCTGGTGATCTTCCTGCTGCTGTGGTGGTTCTTCAAGAAACTGGTGCTGATCATCTCGCCGATGATCATCGCCATGGTCTGCTCGCTGGCCACCATGGCCCTGCTGATCATCAGCGGCAATACCATCCATATCATGAGTTCGATGATCCCGATCTTCGTGATGCCCATCGCGGTCCTGGATGCGGTACACATCCTCTCGGAGTTCTTCGATCGCTACCCGGAATTCCGGGACCGCCGCAAGACCATCAGCACCGTGATGCAGACCCTGTTCCGGCCGATGCTGTTCACCAGCCTGACCACCATCGCCGGCTTTGCCTCGCTGGCGCTGACACCGATCCCACCGGTGCAGGTGTTCGGCATTTTCATCGCCATCGGTGTGTTCCTGGCCTGGATCCTGACCATACTGTTCATCCCCGCCTTCATCATGTTCATACCCGAAAACAGTCTGGCCGGTTATGGCCATGCCGCCGGGGATGAGGAGGACGGCTCGGCCCTGGGCCGGGGGCTGATCGGCCTGGGGGGCTGGACCCAGCGTCATACCGCCGCGATCCTGATCGCCACCCTGGCGGCGACCGGCATCGCCGGCTATGGCATCTCGCGCATCAACATCAATGACAACCCCATCAAGTGGTTCACCCCCACCCACCCAATCCGGATCGCCGACCGTATCCTCAACCAGCACTTCGGCGGCACCTACATGGCCTATCTGGAGCTGGCCCCGGCGCAGCAGGCCCAGGCGCTGTCCCGTTTCGCCGCCGGCCTGCGCCAGCACCTGCAGCAGGCCGCGCGACAGGCCGAGGCGGAGCATATCGCACATGCCCGGCCGGTCTTCGCCCGGGTAATGGAGCTGGCGTCCAGCCTGGCCTCACGATCGGCTGATGGCAAGGCCCTGATGGTCGCGCTCAATGACAGGGTCGCCGAGGCCCTGGATAATGCCAGTGATGCCGAATACGATGCCTGGGACGCGGTACAACTGGCCCTGGACGCCGAACGCCAGCGGGCGGAGGTGTTCAAGTCACCCGAGGTCCTGAGATACATGGCGCGCCTGCAATCCTATCTGCTGGACCTGCCGGTGGTCGGCAAGGTCAACTCCCTGGCCGATGTGGTCAGAACCGTACACCGTGAACTGCTGCTGGGCAGTGACAGGGAGTTCCGCATCCCGGACAGCGCCGGCGCCGTGGCCCAGACCCTGCTGACCTACCAGAACAGTCACCGCCCCCAGGACCTGTGGCACTTCGTCACCCCGGACTACCGAAAATCGGTCATGTGGCTGCAACTGACCAGTGGCGACAACCAGGACATGGAAAAGGTCATCGCCGCGGTGGATGACTTCTTCGACAAGCATCCACCCCCGGCAGGGCTGCAGAAACACTGGTTCGGTCTGACCTATATCAATGTCGTCTGGCAGCAGAAGATGGTCTCGGGCATGCTGGAATCCTTCCTCGGCAGCTTCCTGGTGGTCCTGCTGATGATGGTATTCCTGTTCCGTTCGCTGCTCTGGGGACTGCTGGCGATGATCCCGCTGACCGTTACCGTGGGCCTGATCTATGGTGTCATCGGTCTGATCGGCAAGGACTACGACATGCCCGTTGCGGTGCTCAGCGCCCTCAGCCTGGGCCTGGCGGTGGACTACGCCATCCACTTCCTGGAGCGCAGCCGCGCCACCCATGCCAGCATGGGTGACTGGACCCGATCGGTGCCGGCCATGTTCGGTGAACCGGCGCGCGCGATCACCCGCAATGTGATCATCCTCGGCGCCGGTTTCCTGCCGCTGTTGCTGGCGCCCCTGATCCCCTACCAGACCGTCGGGGTCTTCATCGCCGCGATCATCTTCTCCGCCGGCGTGGTCACGCTGCTGATCCTGCCGGCCCTGATCAGGCTGCTGGAACCCTCCCTATTCCCCAAAGGAGCACGATAATGCGACGAGCCACACTGACCATTCCGCTGATACTCCTGACCCTGTCGGGTCTGAATCCCGAACTCCAGGCCGCCACGCCCACGGTGGAAGAGATCGTCAATCACGCCAACAGAGTTTCCTACTATGAAGGCAAGGACGGTCGCGCCCGGGTGCACATGACCATCACCGATGCCCAGGGCCGCAGCCGTGAACGGCGCATGATCATCCTCAGGCGTGACGCCGCGGATACCGACGAGGTCGCCGGCGGAGCCTATCGCAGCGATCAGAAATTCTATGTCTATTTCACCCGCCCGGCGGATGTGAACAAGATGGTCTTCATGGTCTGGAAAAAGCTCGCTGGCGACGATGACCGCTGGCTCTACCTGCCGGCACTGGACCTGGTCAAGCGTATCGCCGCCAGCGACAAGCGCACCAGCTTCGTTGGCTCGGACTTCTTCTATGAAGACGTCTCCGGCCGTGACATCGACGAGGACCGGCATGAACTGCAAAAGATCACCGACAACTACTATGTGATCAAGAATACGCCCAGGGACCCGTCCTCGGTGGAGTTCGCCTACTACCTGATGTATATCCACAAGGGCACCTTCCTGCCCATCCAGGTCGAGTACTACAACGACAAGGGGGACAAATACCGTATCGGCAAGGCCCTCAAGGTCGAGACCATACAGGGACATCCGACCGTAACCCGCGCGAGCATGGAAAACCTGCGCAGCGGCAGCAAGACCGTGATGGATTATCAGGGCGTCAAATATGACCTGGGTCTGCCCGAGTCCCTCTTCACCGAACGCTACCTGCGCAAGGCGCCGCGCAAATACCTGCGCTGATCCCGACCATGCCCGCTGCCGACAACAACCCCGGGCGACCGCGCCGCACACTGCTGGCGGGGATCTTGTGCATGGCCCTGCCGTTGCTCGTTCAGGCCGGCGAACCGGCCCTGCCGGAAGGGCTGGACAGTAGCAGCCAGGCACCGCTCCCGGCCCTGCCGGAGGGGCTCTCCTCCGAAGCTGAGACCCCGGCCCTGCCGCGGGGCCTGGACGGTGGCGGTACGGACCTGCCTGCGGGACCGTCAGGCGACGAGCGCGCCCCGACACTGCCGGCCGGGCGGGAAGCCACCAGGGAAGCAGGACCGGCCGCGGGCGGTCCGATACCCGCAGCGGCGGACACGGACGGGACGAGCGGAACGGAACTCAGTGGCTTCTGGGAGGCCCGTGTCGGCACCCGCACCGGGAACGACCCGCATGAACGCGATACCTCCCTGGCCGAGACCCGGGTCAAGCTGATGCTGGAACAGGCCTCGTCCTGGGCCACGCTGCGCCTGGGAGCCGATGTGATCTATGATCAGGTCGCCGATGGGCACGGCCTCGACCTGGAGCACGGCCGCGGCATCCTGGACCTGCGCCAGGCCAATCTGGTCTTCTCTCCGCTGGCCTGGCTGGATGTCAGGGCCGGCCGCCAGATCCTGACCTGGGGTACGGGTGACCTGCTGTTCATCAACGACCTGTTCCCGAAGGACTGGAAGGCCTTCTTCATCGGCCGGGACGAGGAGTACCTGAAGGCACCGTCGGATGCGATCAGGTTTGCCCTGTTCAGTGACTGGGCCAATCTCGACCTCGTCTACAGCCCGCGCTTCGATGCCGACCGCTTTATCGATGGCCGCCGTATCTCCTTCTTCAACCCACGACTGGGCCGCCGCAGCGGGCGCGATGCCGTCGTCCGTGTGCGGCGACCCGATGAGGCCTTCCGTGATGATGAATGGGCCCTGCGCCTGTACCGCCAGCTGCGTGGCTACGAACTGGCCGTATATGCGTACAGCGGTTACTGGAAGAGCCCCGGCGGCTTCGATCCGGCCACCGGCCTGGCCACCTTTCCACGCCTGTCCGTGTATGGCGGCAGCCTGCGCGCCCCCCTGGCCGGGGGCATCGGCAACGTGGAGCTCGGCTACTACGATTCCCATGACAGCAACGGCGGCCGCAATCCCTTCGTCAACAACGACGAACTGCGACTGCTGCTGGGTTTCGAGCGCGAGCTGCTCCCGGACCTGACCCTGGGCCTGCAGTATTATCTGGAACACATGCGCGATCACGACGCCTATCTCGCCAGCCTGCCACCGGGCCAGCCGGCCCGCGACCGCAACCGCCAGTTGCTGACCGCCAGGCTGACCTGGCTCAGCCACCGGCAGAACCTGCGCTGGTCCCTGTTCAGCTATTATTCACCCTCGGATCAGGATGCCTACCTGCGCCCCAAGCTGCATTACAAGATCGACGACCATTGGAGTTCCGAGATCGGCGCCAATCTCTTCCTCGGCGCCCGCCGGCATACCTTCTTCGGCCAGTTCGCGGACGACGGCAACGTCTATATCGGTTTGCGTTACAGCTATTGAATCTGGCCAGCCGGCCATGCCTCGTGTTAGGCTCCGCGCCCGGATACCGGATATCTCCGCCGTAAAAGCAAACATGATGAAGACACCGATCAGCCTTTTCCTGCTGTCCCTTTCCATGAATGCCAACGCCGATGCCATCATCCTTGGCCAGGGCAGACTCGACTGCGCGGCCTTCAACCAGGTCGTCAACGGCAACTTCCACAGTCCCCTGGGGGCACTGCGGTTCCACGGTTATATCAGCTGGGCCCAGGGCATGCTCAGCGGCCGCAACCACCAGGCCGATGCCGGCGCCCAGGTCGATATGGATACCGACAGCCTGAAGATGGCCCTCATCGACAGCTGCCGCGAACATCCGCAACGTCCGTTTGCGGATGCCGTCTGGCAACTGGGTCAGCAACGCTGATGCGCCTGTTGCCCCCCCGCCTGACCCGGGTCACGCAGGCCTCGCTGGCGTTGATCGTCTTCACCGCGATCGGCTATGCCTATACCTACCAGTGCATGCCCTGCGGCCTGATGATCCTCAGTGGTCCCCTGTCGATCCTGTGGGTGGCGCTGGGCCTGTTCGGACAACTGGGGGAAGCCGGGGTCTCGCTGTTCAGCTACGGCCTGGCGGCCATTTTCATCGCCATCACCGGCCTGGCCATGATCCTGTCGCATGCCTATCTGCCCCATGTGGCCAGCGCGATGGTCAGCCTGCTCGGGGCCTTCCTGTGGATCATGATAGCCCTGGGGGTGATCGCCAGCGGCGCCGTGGCGGGTGGCTGACGGCTGCGGATTTACTCCAGCGCCCGTATCCAGCGATCGAGCAAGCCGCCGATCTCCGCCTGCGGCATCTCCGGCATGCCGTGTTCGAACAGCACCGCCCGACGCCTCAGGATCAGACTGGCGATCCGATGTCCCTCGACAAAGCCGTTCTCGTCCCGGCAGTCCCCGGGGAAATTCGCCAGCATGGTCAGCGCGGCGCCGAGGATCTGTTCCCGCGCCGTGGCGCTGGCGGTCTCCTCCGCCGGCTCCCGGGCCTGACCGAAATCGAACGGCGTGGCGGTATCGGGGGGGGCATCATCGGCCAGTACACTCTTGCGTATGAAGCTCATCAACAGATCGAAGGCCGCCGGGACCGGCAGCCGCACCGAGGTCGCCCAGCCATGCAGATCCCGGGGACTGACACGCCATTCCTCCGCCGGGGCATCGCCATTGCTGAGCCGTGGTCCGCCACCCTGTCGCACGCAATCCTGTAACCGGGACCAGGGCTCGGCCGCGGCCGCCCGTCCATCCGCGCCCCCCCGGGATCCGTCCCAGTCCTCGGGGTCGATACCCAGCAACAGGGGGATGGCCTCATCCCGCAACCGCCACTGGTCCAGCTTGAGCCATTTCTCGAACAGCATCTGCTGACTGATATGGGCGTCGATCCGCTCCCGCCGGTCGCTCGACGCCTGCCCGTCTCCCGCCCCGTCACGCTGGCGCCATGAGGCACCGAGTTCCTTCATGGCATGGACGAAATCCGTACCTGCCTGCCGCGCTTCAGCCATGTCTTTCTCCCCCCACGTGAAAAGGCGAGCTACTTTACCCGAAATGGGCTGTGCTAACATCCGCCCGCATCACCTGTCCAGCAAACACCATCCGGGAGACAAGGCCTGTGGACCTGAAATTGCTCGCCACCATCTTCAGTGTGGTCTTCATCGCCGAACTGGGCGACAAGACCCAGCTCGCGACCCTGCTCTTCGCCGCCGATCGCGAGGTCAGCAAGCTGACGGTATTCCTCGGCGCCTCGCTGGCGCTGGTAACCACCTCCGCCATCGGCGTCCTCGCCGGCAGTCTGTTCGCGCATGTGATCGACGAACGCCAGCTGAATTTCATCGCCGGTGGCGGCTTCATCGCCATCGGCATCTGGACCCTGCTGCGGGCCTGAGCCCGGTCATGCCCGATACGGCGTGACCGCGGCACGCGCGGGCGGAAGTCCACCGCTGAGCCGGGAACATATCGCCATCTTGGACACCCTGGCCCCACCGGGATCGCGTCCCGGCAAGGGGACTTCGGCTCAAGCCCCCGTCCTTGCTATGATGTGGCCGGACATGTGTCCGGCCGCTTTAGATCGATATCATGCCCCAGACGACCATCCCCGCCGTGTACATGCGTGGCGGCACCAGCAAGGGCCTGTTCTTCCACGCCGCCGATCTGCCGCCGGCCGGTCGTCTTCGCGACCGCCTGCTACTGGCCGCGATCGGCAGTCCGGACCCCTACGGCAGGCAGATAGACGGCCTCGGCGGGGCCACGTCCAGCACCAGCAAGGTCGTCGTGATGGCGCCATCGGCGCGCCCGGACTGCGACGCCGACTATCTGTTCGGGCATGTGGCGATCCGCGAGGCCTTGATCGACTGGTCCGGCAACTGCGGCAACCTGAGCTGCGCCGCCGGTGTTTTCGCCATCGAACAGGGCCTGCTGCGGGCCAGCGCCCAGGCCACCACCCCGGTGAGGATCTGGCAGGCCAACCTGGGCCAGCGGATCGTGGTGCATGTCCCCACCGATGACGAGGGCCGTGTGCGAGTCCGGGGGGATTACCGCATGGCGGGGGTCCCAGGCAGCGGCGCGCCGATCCGCATCGACTTCCTGCAACCCGGAGGCGCGCCGGACGGCGCCGTCCTGCCCACCGGTCATGTCCGCGACACCCTCGATGTTGCGGGTGTCGGCAGGATCGAATGCAGCCTGGTCCGGGCCGGCAATGCCACGGTCTTCATCGATGCCGCCACACTCGGGCTGCGCGGCTGTGAACTGCCGGCGCAAGTGGATGCCCGGGAGGATCTGCTGGCGAGGGTCGAGGCCATCCGCCGCCAGGCCTCTCTGGTCATGGGCATGACCCGCTCCCGCAGCGAGGCCGCGGCCCGGCAGGCCACCCCCAAGCTGGCCTTTGTCGGTCCCGCGCAGGACTACCTCACCACCCAGGGCGAGGCCCTGCCGGCCTCAGGCATGGACCTCTGTGCCCGGATCTTCTCCATGGGCCGCCTGCACCACGCCTATACCGGCACCGGGGCCATCGCCACCGCGGTCGCCGCCGCCATCCCCGGCAGCATCGTCGCCGGGTATTGTCGCGGGGCCGCCACGACCACCGGACTGCGCATCGGCCACAGCGCCGGGATCATCGATTGCACCGCCGAGGTCAGCGAGACGGGCGGCGGCTGGCGAGCCAGCAAGGCCAGCCTGACCCGCACCGCCCGGACCCTGATGCGTGGGGAGGTCGTCATCGAGGCCTGAGCGGCATGGCCGGAACACGGCCAGCTCCGAATCACCCGGGCCTTCCCCGACGGCGGCGCCACCCCCTCCAGGGGTCTAGCCTGCTAAAGTTGGCCCGGCGACGGTCGCTAACCGATCCGGAGACGGCATGCACGTAGCCTGCCGCCATATCGAGGCCATCACCATGCACACGATAATGTCGCCCGCGACGCAGCTGATGAACCGGCTGAAATATCGCCCGAAAATGGCCATCGTCACGCTCTTCTTCATGCTCCCGCTGTTGGCGGTCTCCTACCTGTTGCTGCAGGAACTGAATACCGGGATAGCACTCACCGCGAAGGAACAGCGCGGCCTGGAATATATCCGCACCGTCCGGCAACTCTACCAGCACCTGCCCCAGCACCGGGGCATGACCCATGCCTATCTGAACGGCGCGGCGGCCTTCCGGGACAAGATCATGGCCACCCGGGACAGGATCCGCGAGGACATCCGGGCCATCGATGCGGTGGACCGTCGCTACGGCGGGGAATTCGGCACGCGATCCTCCTGGAAATCCATCAAGGACGACTGGCGGCGACTGGAGCAACGCGCCTTCGACGGCCGGGCCGATCGGATCTTTGCCGCTCACACCCAACTCATCGGCCGCATCTACAGACTTTTCTCCAGGGTCTCCAATCAATCCGGTCTGCTGCTGGATCCGGAACTCAATACGGCCCTGCTCATCGATGCCCTGGTCTATCGACTGCCACTGGTCACGGAGAACCTGGGACAGGCGCGGGGCCTGGGTTCCGGGGTGGCGGCAAGCGGCGACATCAGCCTGGACCAGCGGGCCAGGCTGGGAACGATACTGGCCAACATCACCGCCAACCGGACATCTATCGAAGAGAGCATGCGCATCAGCTTCGGGCAGAACCCCAGTCTGGAGCGCCGTATCGGCAAGATCTACCAGCTCAGTACCGCCAGCACCACCGGATTCATCGACAAATTGAAATCCGAATTGCTGTTGTCCGGCAGCATCGGCGCCGATGCCGCGGATATCTTCAACAGCGGCACCGCCGCCATCAAGGCCAACTACCGGCTCTATGACGCCCTCATGCCCACGGTCGATGAGTTACTGCAGCAACGCAAGTCCCAGCTCATCAACGAACGCAACGTGGTTCTGGCGCTCGTGCTTTTCTGTGTGGGTCTGGCGCTGTATCTTTTCGGGGGCTTCTACTATTCCGTGACGGATGCCGTCCGCCTGCTGGACGAGAAGGTCAGCCGCATCGCCGCCGGGGATCTGACCGTCAGGATAGAGAGCAGAAGCCGGGACGAGATCAGCAGTATCGCCACGGCGCTGAACGACATGGTGACCCGCTTCCGTTCCATCATCGCGCAACTGGCATCGCATTCCGGCCAGCTGGCCACTGCCTCGACGGAACTCTCGGCAACAACGGAGCAGGCCCGCGACGGCGCCACGGAACAGCAGTGCCAGACGGAACAGATCGCCACGGCCATGAACGAGATGTCGACCACGGTCCAGGAGATCGCCGCCAGCGCCGAAGCCGCGTCGGAGAATGCCCGCAACGCGAACCAGGAGGCGGAATCGGGAGGTACGGTCATCCGCGAGACCATCGATGCCATCAATCACCTCTCGGACGAGGTCGGCAAGGCCGCCGAGGTCATCCATGAACTGGAGGCCAGCTCCGCCAATATCAGCGGGGTGGTGGAGGTCATTCAAGGGATCGCCGAGCAGACCAATCTGCTGGCCCTGAACGCCGCCATAGAGGCGGCCAGGGCGGGTGAGCAGGGACGCGGATTCGCGGTGGTCGCCGACGAGGTGCGCACCCTGGCGGGACGCACCCAGGACTCGACCGAGGAGATACAGAAAATGATGGAGACCCTGCTGGAACAAACCGGCAACGCGGTCGCCGTGATGGAGCGCGACAAACACTATGCCGAGGAACTGGCGACCCAGGCCGGCGAGGCCAACAACTCGCTCTCCAGCATCATGCAGGCCGTTGACAACATCCAGGACATGACCACCCAGGTGGCCAGCGCCTCGGAGGAGCAGACGGTCGTATCCGAGGAGATCAACCGCAATGTCAGCGTGGTCGCGGACATCGCCCACGCCAACGTCAGCGGCTCCGAGCAGATTGCGGCCGCAAGCGAGGAACTGACCCGTTTCGCCTCCGAACTCGAGGCCGTGGTGCAGCGCTTCAAGGTCTGAGCCACCCTTCCGGCTGCCCGGCCCACCCGTTCACCTCCCCGTGCCGGCATAGTGGATACGATAGACCCGTCCGGCATGGTCATCTGTCACCAGCAGGCTGCCATCCGGCAGGGTCTGAACATCCGCGGGACGGCCGAGAACCCGGCCATCGGCCTGCAGCCAGCCCGAGGCAAACACGCTCTTGCCCACCGGCAGGCCCGCGGCATCGAAATGGATGCGCATGACCCGGTAGCCCACGGGGATCGTACGGTTCCATGATCCATGCTGGGCGACGAAAAGATCGTTCCGGTAGTCCGCCGGGAACTGATCCCCGTGGTAGAAACCGAGTCCCAGCGGCGCCGTATGGGCCTGGTATTCCAGTACCGGAAAGACCACTGCCGGCGGCTCGGCCAGCTCGAAGTCCGGATGCCGGACGTGCCCGCCGGCATAGTAGGGAAACCCGAAGTGCTGGCCCGGCCGGCTGACACGGTTGAGTTCCCCGGGGGGAATGTCATCGCCCATGTTGTCCACGTTATTGTCATCGAAGAACAACTCGCCAGTGCGTGGATGAAAATCCATACCCACGGAATTGCGGATCCCCCGGGCGTAGACCTCCAGCCCCGACCCATCGGCTCGCAGGCGGATGATGCTGTCTTCCAGCCCCCTGGGCCAGCAGATATTACAGGGGCTGCCGTTGGCGACATAGAGCCAGCCGTCCGGTCCCATGCGGGCATAGCGGCTGCCATGCCAGCGTTCATCCGGCAGGCCATCGAAGATCACCCTGGGCGCGGGCGTGGCGCCCTTTCGCAACAGTTCCCCGATGTCGTAACGGCTGATGCGGTCCTGCTCTGAAACAAACAGCAGCTTCCCCGACAGGGCCACTCCGGCAGCCCCCTTCAAGACGGGCAGCAGCCGGCGGTTCTCGTCGGCCAGACCGTCACCGTCCCGGTCCAGGAGGGTATACAGGCCCTGACCGCGGGTGGTGATGAAGACCCGGCCGGACTCCGGATCCACGGCCATCTCACGGGCATTGGGCACCTGCGCATAGATATTGATCCGGAAACCCGCCGGCAGCCGGATCCAGGAGAGATCGACACCGCTGTCCGCCGGTGACATGCCCGGCGCCAGGACCAGTAACAGAGCGGCCAGCAAGACGCATGCGGGGAAGACCCGGCCATGCCCCCCTCCGGCGGCTTTGTTTCGATTACACACGGACATGCTTTGTCCCTTATACTGCGCCCATTCATGATGAGTACGTGAAAACAGCATAGCAAAACCATGGAAGATATTCGTAATCAACCCGAGTTGCTCAGGAACATCCCCCTGTTCCTGTCGCTGTCCGATGACGAGGTGCTGCAGATCCTGCACAACCCGGAGAACGAAATCGCCATCTATGGTCCACGCGAGATCATCTGCCGGCAGGGCGATATCGGTGTCTGCATGTATATCATCCTGGAGGGCAATATCGAGATCATCGTTCGCGGCATCGAGGGCCGGGACGTCACCGTCGCGACCCTGAAACAGGGCGATTACTTCGGTGAACAGGCCCTGCTGCCGGGCAATTCCAATACCCGCAACGCCACCGCCCAGGCCCTGCATGGCGCCACCGTGTTACAGATCCGCAAGGACGACATCCTCTTCGCCCTCAGCCGTGACCCGGAATTCGCCGCCAAGGTCTCCAGCGGCAGCATCGATCAGCAGGTGGAAAACACCCTCAAGGGCCTGCGCCTGTTCCAGTGCCTGCAGCAGCGCGACTATGATCACTTGCACGAATGGGCCGAGAGCGTCGATTATGAGCCTGGTGAGATCATCATCCGCGAGAATGAACCCGGCGATTATCTGTACGTAATCCTCTCCGGCCGGGTGGAGGTCTTCATCGTCGATGACGATGGCCGCGTCATCGTCCTGCATCAACTCGAGCGCGGCAATTATTTCGGTGAGCAGGCCTTGATGCCCGATGGCAGCGGCAAGCGCAACGCCAACGTCCGTAGCGATGGCAAATCTACCCTGATCAAGATCCCCAAGGCCCTGTTTCGCAAGATCCTGGAACGTGATACCAAACTCGCCTCGGCCCTGCGCGTGGTCGGGAGATCCCAGCGTGAACAGATCGAAAGATACCTGATGAGCTGAGTGGACGGAGGCTGACTCAGGCACCCTGGGCCGGACCGGCCCCGTCCCTGGCGGAACGCCTCAGGGCCTCGATCAGTTCCTCGTGCGGCCGGCGCCGGCCGCCGCCACCCCCACCGGGTTCCAGATGCTCCCACAGCAGGCCCCGCAATCCCTCCGGCAGTATCGACTCCAGATACTCCAGGGCCGTACCACGCAGGGCCTGGTCCTGGCTGAACAGCGCGCGTAGCGTCAGCTCGAGCAATTCCATGTCTTCGGCCAGGCCCAGCAGGGTGAATACGTGACGCAGGCCCCGATCGATCCGCGGCGAGCCGCCCGCTTCGATCAATCCATTGTGACGCCACTGCGCGGACTGGGCGGCGGCCTCGGTCTCCGCCAGGACGAACAGCCTTTCCCGCTCCAGGGTCAGGCCGGGCTGTCGCGTCATGATCTGCCTCAGGGCCTGGCCACAACGATAACGGACCTCGAACAGCCCGTCGTCCATGCCCAGCAACAGGCCATTCGCCGCCCGCTCACTATGACAGACCTCCAGCACCAGGGGCAGTCTCCTGCGCACCAGGGGTGACTGTTCCGGCCATACCAGGGCATCGACCAATTGTCCGCTGATCGGATCACCGATATGCCGCAGGGCCTGGATCGCGTCATGCTCCACCCCGGCCTCACCCAGCAATTCGATCACGCGGGCAACCAGACGCGGGTCCAGATGCTCCTGCCCGAGGATCTGCCTGATCAGACCCGGTTGTCCCGAGCACAAATCCCGCATTTCCCGCAGCAGCCGGCCACCATCATCCTTACCGGCCAGCCGATCATCGGCCTCCACGCGGGCTGGGGCCTTTGCTTCGGCCATGCCGAGACCATCCTGCTGCCGTTGCATGCGTGCGATGCGATCCAGCAGGTCCCGCCGATCGATGGCCATGTTGGTTCCCGCCAGGGTGGCCTCGGTAGTGGCATCGACAACCTCATCCTCCGCCAGGATCACCGCGCCGCTGCGCAGGTTGTCCCCCAGCTGGCGTACATAACCCCGTTTGAGCAGCACGACCAACCCCAGCACCACGGCCGCCAGCAGGGCCGCCAGCAAGACCAGGATGGAATCCGGCAGCTCCGTGACCAGCCCCAGCAACATCAGGATCAGACCCCCGCCGAGAATATCGCCCAGCCGCTCGGCGCCCACGTCGATAAGGGTCTTGGTGGGTCTTTTCTGCTCCGCGGGAACCGGCGTATACAACAGCTCGAATCCGGCGCGGAAGACCGAATTGGTCAGCACCACCTGGGCGCCACGCAGTATCACCGCGGTCCACAGGTGCATTACCGCTGCCCCCATCACGCCACCGAAGAGCACCCCCAGGGGCATCAGCGCCAGGGTCCCGCCCAGGCCCAGACGTTTGAGCAGGCGATGTCCCAGTGTCGACTGCAAGGTGAAGCTCAGGACCCCGACGAAGGCATAGAAGACGGCGAAGAAACGAACCAGTTCCTCGCCACTGGGGTAGTTGGCCTTGACCTCGGCCTTGAACACGTAATCCAGCAGGGCCGCGGCCATCGCCGCAGCGATCACCAGCGCCATCATCATGCGCAAGTAGGATTGCCGCTTGAGAATACGTCCCCCCTGCAGCAGGTCCACCGCCGGTTCTGATCCGGCCGTGCGTTGCGGTTCGCCGATCCCGAGCACCCCGAACATGCACAGGACATGCAATGAGCTCAGTACCAGCAGCATGCTGGGCAGGTCCAGGATCGCGGTCACCCGCTCCGCACCCACACCCCCGATGACCCCGCCCAGGGTCGCCGCGGCGGCGATCCGGGCGATGCTGCGCTTGGCCGTATGCGGGTCGAAACGTTCATTGACCACAGACCAGAATCCGCTGATCAGGATCAGTCCGAACACCGACATATGCAGGTATATCAATACCGCCGCCGGCAGGGGATGATAATGCAACAACTGCCATTCCGCGACGAACATCGATGCGCTCAGCGCGAACATCCTCGGGATCAGGCGCGCTGGCCCCATGCGCGCCAGCAACACCGAGACCAGACCCACCGCCAGGATCGACAGCAGACCGGACGCCATCACCACCTTGGGCAGATCGGTGACCGAGAAACTGGACAGGAACAGGGCGTCGCGGGTGGCCTTGCCACCCACCTGGTGGGCGATCATCGCGGTGGCGGTGAACAGTGCGAAGCGGGTTGCGGCACGGTCGCTGCGGCAGGATCTGAGCCAGTCCATGACTACAGTCTACCCGCTATCGTCCCGGCGCCCATAATTGTCGGGGTCATGCGATGCCGTGGAATCCGGGATCATGTTCAGGACCGCAGCAGGTCCAGCACAGGCTGCTGTGCGCCCGACGGGCAACACAACCAGATCCGCCGCAGGCAGGCGGGGTGCGCCTCAAGGACAAGCTCCCGCAACAGGCGGACCGAATCCCGTCGATCCATGCTCCGCAGGCGGGTGCCCAGCAGCGGCAGAGCGAGACTGTCCACGTCATGTTCCTCGCAGCAGGCGACGATACCCAGCCAGGCCTTGCGGATCCATGCCCGCCGCCAGCTGGGGTCCTGCTCAAGCTCATGCAGGATGGCCTGGATCCGGAGCGGTTGCCTGCCTGATGCCAGCACCGTGCCGGGACTCAGGAAGGGCTCGGTGGCCATCTCACGAACCAGATGACCGATACTTTCGTCGGGTTCCAGCAGTGGCAATCCGTCGTCGAGGACACGGGCCGTATCCTGCTCGATGACCTCGGCGGCGACCACGAATGGCGGCAATTCCCGGGGCGCCACGACGACATGGACACCGGCCAGGTCGCAACAGCAATCCGCGGCGTTCCAGGCCAGGCGCAGGTGGGGTTTCAGGGACATGCCATCACCCCCGGCGCAAGCGGAATGCGCCGGCACCCGAATTCCACCATCGACCCCGCCGCCGCCCGTGAAATACAGGCCATGGCTGCGCCATGAGCGGACGGTATCGATTCACCTGGCATCATTCGCCAGGCCCTCGCCGGTGAACGTGGCCGGCGCCGTCAGCGACAGGCTGGTGCCCACCAGGTCCTCGTCAGCATGGAAATCCTCATGCTCCTGCAACCATACCCGCCACCAGTTGCGGGCCTCCTGCTGCCCCCAGAGACCCGTGAATTGATTCGTGGCGAGGCCTTCGTATCGATACAGCAGGGCCAGTGCGTCGGCGGGGCGGGCGTCCATGTCCTTCTCCAGGCATTGCAGCAGCAAGTCCTCCAGCTCGTCGGGAACCGCCCGGCCGAGACGTCTGGACGGAGGTTCCGGCGGACTGTCCAGGTGCTGGGCGCAGACCTCGTAGATATTGTTGCCGGCGAACAGATGCGTGCCGGTGAGCATGAAATAGGCCAGCAGGCCCAGCTGATAGACGTCACTGCGGCGATCCACCCGCTCCGGATCGCGGATGGACTCCGGCGCCAGGTACAGCGGCGTACCGGTCAGGGTCTGTATATTGGTGATGCCCTGCGTCTCATCGGCGGACTGTTTGCGCACCAGGCCGAAATCCAGCACCTTGACGAAGTCGAACACCCCGCCGCGTTCACAGAGCATGATATTGCCGGGCTTGATGTCGCGGTGAATCAGCCCGGTATCATGGGCCTCGCCGATGGCGCCGCAGACCTGCTGCATGATATAGACCACCCGCGCCGGTGGCTGCGGTCCGGTATCGCCGATACAACGGCTCAGGGTGACGCCCTGCAGGTATTCCATGGCATAGAAGAAACGACCGTCCGGAGTATGTCCATAGTCATAGATGGCAATGGTGTTGGGATGGCTGAGACGACTGGTATAGGCCACCTCCCGCTGGAACCGCCGCAGGCTGTCGCCATGGCTGTATTCCGGTCTCAGCACCTTGACCGCGGTTGGCCGCCGCAGCAACGCATGACGCGCCAGATAGACCTTGCCCATGCCACCCTCGCCGATCTTGCGTTTCAGCGTGTACTGCCCCAGTTGCCGCGCCTCGCTGACCTGCGAGCGCAGGCGCGTTAGGATCAGACACTGGAACATCAAATAACCGGCCAGCAGCACCAGCACACCCGCCAGACCCCACAGCCAGTAGCGCAGCTGGATCAGGGCCGCGACATCGACCGCGCTGGCGCCCCCGGCGCGCGCGCGCGTCAACACCCCGCGCAGCAGATCATTGGAAAAATACAGCAACAGGCCGGCTCCCGCGAGCAACACCAGGGATATCCAGATCCCACGGTCCAGTCTCCAGCGGGGCGTCATGCCACCTGCACCGTCTCCGCCATCACCACGCGGTACTCCCGCGCCAGCCAGGCGATGGTCAGGATCCACAGCAGGCAGACCAGCAGGGTCAGCCAGCTCAGCTGCACCGCGCTGAAGGGTGTGGGCAACCACTGAGTCAGCAGCAGGATCAGCACCGATCCGAGCACCTTGAACAGACGGTAGCCGAACATGTCGATCCAGGCCTTGACCTGGTAGGTCTGCAGCGGGTCCAGGGGGATGTACAGCAATTCCTTGGAGGCCCGGTTGATGGAGTAGGACAGGCCGCGATCACTGACCTTCATCACCGCGGCACTGAGCAGCATGGGCTGCAGGTAGAAACCCAGGGTGCTGGCGAACAGAAGCACGGGCTGTGCCAGCAGGCCGGCCATGACCCCCAGGTGGCGCTGCACCAGTGGTGTCAGCAACAGATTGACCCCAATCGAGACCCCGCCCATGACGCTGAAGAACAGCGACAGATAGGCGGTGCGGGCATCGACCCCGGGATAGCTGGCGGCGACCATGGAGATGAACTTGTATTCCACCAGCGGCTGCGCCAGCTGCGCGAACAACAGGATCGTGGCGATGCAGACGATGTAGCGGCTGGCCATCAGCCCACGCCAGTCACCGGCGGCGATCGCCGGAGGGCGCTCGTCGTGGACCTCCCGGTACAGTCCCGCACGCCCCATCAGCAGGTTCAGGACCACGATCAGCAGCAGGATGGCGGCCGCAACCAGTAGCAGGTCATGGGATTGCAGCCCCGTATGCCGGAGCAGATTGCCGGCGATGACCCCGCCCAGGACCCCGCCGAGCAGACCGCCGGTCCCCACCAGGCCATACCAGCGCTTGCCGTCCTCGGTGGTATAGAGGGTATTGGTCAGGCTCCAGAACTGCTCCACCAGCACCACGCTGAAGATATCCACGAAGACATAGAAGCCGGTCGCGATCAACGGGCTATTGTGCTGTAACAACTGCCGGAACAGCACCAGCAGGACGACGCTCAGCAGGCAACTGCCCAGGACCACGTGCAGGCGCTGATAACGCGCCACCAGGCGATGATAGAAGCCGATGATCGCACCCAGCACCAGGGCCGTGGCTATCCAGACATACGGCAGGCGCTGGGTGCCAAGCTCCTCGATGAACAAGGAGCGGCTGGCCGGCTTGATGTGGTAATAGGCAAGGATGATCAGAAAAAAATTCGTGAACAGGACCCCGGCCCGGGAGAACAGCGCCCGCGTCCCTGAAATCCTTGCCCTCATCTGCTTGCCTCTCCTTGTCCTACAAACAGTTGCAATCTCTTCACAAACGGCCTTAGAATCCCTCGCTAATCTATGTTGAAGCGTATCATAATAACGCTGTTCTGTTTCCAGGCGCTGATGGGGTCGGCCCTGGCGGACGCCCTTGATGCCTATCCCAGCCTGCGCGAAAGCCACGATCCCGGCCTGCAGAGCGGCCTTCAAAAGACCCTGAAACACCTGCACCTGGCCCGCGCGGTCGCCCGCGGCAAACTGGCCGTGACCCTGGTGGACATCACCGATCTGGAAGACCCGCGCGTCGCCAGCGTCAACGGCGACGAGATGATCTACGCCGCCAGCCTGCCCAAGATCGCCATCCTGCTGGGCGCCTTCGTCGAGATAGAACGCGGCAGGATGCAACTGGATGACCAGACCCGCGCCTCGCTGACCCGCATGGTGCGCCACTCATCCAACCGCGACGCCACCACCATGCTCAACCGCATCGGCAAGCCCCGCCTGGCCGAGATCCTGCAATCCGAACGATTCCGCCTGTATGACCCGCTGGTCAACGGCGGCCTGTGGGTGGGCAAGGACTACGGCAAGGCCGCGGCCTGGAAACGCGACCCGCTGCACCACCTGTCACACGGGGCCACGGCCATGCAGGTGGCCCGCTTCTACTACCTGCTGGAGACCGAACAGCTGCTGGCGCCGCGCTGGTGCCGGGAGATGAAGAAGATCCTGTCCCATTCCGGGATCCACCACAAGTTCGTCAAGGGCCTGGACAACAAACCGGGATCGCGTATCTACCGCAAATCCGGGACCTGGCACCAGTGGCATGCCGACAGCGCCATCGTCGAGCGCGACGGCCACCGCTACATCCTCGTGGCCCTGGCCGAGGACCGCCGTGGCGGTCAGTGGCTGGCCGACCTGATCAGCCCGCTGGACGATCTCATCATCCCGCCCCGCCGGATCGCCCTCGCCAGGTAGCAGAGCCCTGACCGACCATTGGGAGCCAGGGACTAATCCTTTCTCCCCAGCCCATGCCGGCGCTCCAGCAGGCGGTGGATGCGCGTGGCCAGGGTCTGGTGGGCCACGGCGGAATTCTTGCGCAGCACGTTCGAGGTCAGGGTGACGATGTAGTACAGGTGCCGCTGGCCCGCCGGGGCCTCGACGATGGCCACCGAGTTCATCAGGTTCCTGACGTTGCCGTGGTATTTGTAGCACTTGAAGCCCGGCTCCTTCCTGCACTTGTACAGCGATCCCGACTTGAAATAGACGGCGGCATTGCGCAGCGCCGGTGACGAGGCGTAGCGGATCCGGCGTTCGGTCATGTACAGCAGGCGCTTCAGCTCGCGGCTGGAGAAGACATCGACGATGCGGCCCTGCTCCAGGCGCAGGACCCAGCGCATCAGCTCGCGGGTGGTGGCGTAGCTGGTCGTTCCCGGGACCTTGCGCTTGCCCATGGCGGTGAAGAAGCTGCCCTGGCGCAGCTCCTTCAGGTCGATGCCGTTGCGGGTCAGGGGCGCCTGCAGCGTTGCGACCAGCAGCTTGCCCAGTTCGCGCTTGCCGGTATCCCGGAAGAATTCCGCCTTCGCGTCCGGGGGCAAGGGGTATTCCCGCTGGAAACGGCGCAGCAGCATGGCCTGTTCGATCATGGTGCTGGCGGCGGCATTGGAACTGGCCGACAGCATCCAGTCCAGGTATTCCCACAGGCTGCCGTCATCGCCCTGGCGCAACGGCCGGCGCGTCAGCTTGCGCGTGGCCGGGTTCCAGAAACGGACCTTGTGGTGGTCGTGGATGATGAAGTCATCGGCGATCACGCGGGTATCGTGCAGCACCCGCCGGCGCGCGGCCAGGTCGTCCGGGTATGCATCGGCCAGGGCCTGGAACAGGCCGGTGCCGACCACCAGCTTGCCGACACTGCCGGGGTTGCGCTTCACATGGCCCTCATGCTCGGCATAGACCGGATGGTCCGGGTCGCTGAGATCCAGCACCGAGATACTGTAACGTGGGGCCTCCTCGCCCAGCAGGGCCACGATCTCGCGGGTAAACGCCGTATCGATGGGCGGGATGTCCATGTCCGGCCGGTCCAGCAGGCGCAGGTCCACCGCCGCGGTCGGCAGGGTCGCGCCCGCGGGCTGCTTGCGGCCGCGCAGCTCGCCGCGCTGGATCAGTTCCGCCCCCTGCAGCCGGCGGATGCCGGTATCACGATAGCCATCCAGGGGATAGGCCGGCAGCAGGGCCGGGCACAGGCCCTGCAACAGAACCGCGATAACAAGGGCAAGTCGCATCATTGGCCCACCTCCGGGGTCTGTTCCAGGTCCACCTGTCCCTGCTGTTGCCGCGAGCGCATGCCGGCGTCCATGGCCTGCAGATAGGCATTGCCGCGGGCCGCGCGGCTCTCCAGGAAGGGCCGCAACTGGAACAGCCGCAGCTCGCCGCCGACGAAACCGAATTCGACATCGGCCGGCGCCGGCTGTCCGGCGGCATCGACGATCGGCGGGAAACGCTGCGGCAACTCGCGGGCAAAGCGGATCAGACGCTTGATCTCGCCGGGTCCAAGGACCGTATCGCCATCTCCGACCGGCACCTTGTCCAGCCCGCCACGTGGATCCAGCACCCGCTTCAGCGGCGCCGTGGCCTGGGCCAGCAGGCGCACCTCGCCGCTGTCCAGATTGATGCGCAGGGATTCGGCCGCCTGGCCGTCCACGGCCCCGCCCACCCCCTGGTTGACCGCCACCGAGACCCAGTGGCGATCGCCCGTGTCGATGTCCTGGGTCACCATGACCCCGGATTTCTCCGAGGCCACGCTGCGCAACAGCAGCACCGCCGGATAGACGTGCTGGGGCTGCTCCATGCGTGACTGGCGCCAGGCAAAGGCGCGGGCGCTGAAGGGCGAGGCCCAGACCCGGGCGATGGCCGCCATGACCTGGTCGAAACCGACCACGTTCGGGACCGTCAGGTTGAGGCCGGCGCCGGTGAAGCCCGGCAGGTCCTCGACATTGGTGTCGCTGCGCACGAACACCCCGTAACTGCCATCCTCGCCGAAGGCATCGGCCATCGCCGCGCGCAGTTCATCGCGGAAGGTCTGGCCGGGATCGGCGTGCAGGATCCAGTCCTGCAACTGTTTGCGGAAGGCCTCGGTGGCCTGCCTGCGGGGATCCGTCCCGGCCGTCATCGCGGCCAGGCGGGCGTAATTCTCCAGCATCCAGGCATAGACGCTCTGGCCACCGGCGGCATGCGGCTGTTCCAGCAGTTCGCGGAAACGGCCGAAGGGGATCGCCAGACCCGGGGCCACCGCCTCCGGGAAGTGGTGGTAGAGTTCACCCAGCTTGGCCGCCTTGGGACCGACCGTGCGGCCGGAATCGCTGGCGCGCAGTTCGCTCAGGGGCAACAGGGCCTTGCGCGTGAGGTCGAGCTTGTCGAGATCCGGCCGGATCAGGACCTGTTCGGCGTGCTCGGGCTCAGGCTGTTGCGCCAGGCTGCCGTCATCGGCCTTCAGCTGCACCATGCCCGCCGGGCTGACCGCGAGTATCACGCGCTCACCCTGGTGTGGGCGCAGGCGCGGGATCAGGGACTCGTCCACGGCCACGTTGGGGATCCCCAGATTGCGCGCCAGCAGCTGGATATGCGAGAGCGGGTTGCCGGCCCCGGCGGTCAATATGCCGGCCACCGGCGGCAGGTCGGAGACCGTCTCCGGCAACAGGTAGATGCCACCGGCATCGAAACCGGAGCGCTTCCCGATGACCGCCGGCAGCCGCAGCACACCGCTGGCCAGGCCAGGATTCAGGGCCCGCAGGCCGGCGCCGACATCCTCGCCGAACAGGGTGTTGCGCACGCCACTGAGCCGGTTGGCGTCACGCAGCAGGCCATCGAGCAGTTCACTGTAGAAGAACAGCGGGCTGCCGCGCAGCTGGTCCTGTATGAACAGGGCCGCGCGCGGCTCCAGCTCCGCCAGCTTCCGCATCGAGCGGAAGAAGTGGAAACGCAGCTGCTGGCTGCCCCAGCCCGGGGCCCGGGCCAGGTCGTCGAGGACCTGCTTGTAGTCGGCCACCGACACCTGGGCGGGATCCAGCCGCGCAAAACCCTGGCGCAGGGCCGCGCGCTCCCTGGCCGAGATCAGCCCGGCTCCATAGATCGCCTCGGTCGCGGACCTGAGCCAGGCCAGGCGCTGGCGCCGGCTGGCCACGGCCAGCCGGCCGCGCAGCGTACTTGCGGCGACATAGTGTTCCTTCTCCAGGGCCAGGGACAGGTCCAGCGCGTCCAGGCTGTAGACCGGCCCGCCGAAACCCGGCAGGTCATCGCGGATGGCCGCCATCAGGCTGGCGGTCAGGCTGAATCGCGTCCCGGCATCGGTATCCGTACCCAGTTTCTCCGCCGCCGCCTCCAGTGCGCGGGCAAGGCGCGGGGGCACCGCGCGCCGGGAGGCCAGGTGGCGCAGTTCCTGGCTCAGGTCGGCCGGCCGGTAGACCTCGTCGATCAGCGCGACCAGGCGTTCATAATCCGCCCGCAAGCGGGGGTCATGCACCTGCTCCAGATAGTCACTGACCATTTCCGCGTCCGCGGCCTGCGGGCGTACATGGATCTTGTTGCGCAGGGGCATGAAGGACGGGTCACGCCGGGACAGATCGGCCGAGAGTTCCCGGATCTCGGTGACCGAGCGGTTCTCGCGCCCATGGGGCAACAGCCGCGCGGCCAGCCGGATCGGCGTGTAACCGCGTGTCCGCCAGCGTCTGTCCCCAAGCAGGGCAATCAGCAACCGGCGCGCGCCGCGCAGCTCGCCTTCGGCCTGCAGCGCGCCGCGGTAATAACGGGCCTTGCGCAATATCCAGCCATTGTCGGTAGCGATCAGGAACTGTTCGATCAGGATCTGGTTGAGGCGATCGGAATCCTCCGGCTGCTGGCGGAGATAGGCTTCCGGCAGATCGGACAGCACATTGGCGATCAAATAGCCCTGCCGGCGCAGCTCGCGCGCGCGTTCATTCCACTCCCCGTGCTGGCTGCCACCGCCATGTTCACGGCAGGCATAGGGCCTCGGTGGCAACACCTCGCCATCCTTGCAGAACCAGCGTATGCGTGAGAAGGGCCCGCGCGGGGCCTGTTTCATCTGCGCGATCCACTGGCGATAGACCGTGCCCGATGGCTGCTTGCCGACATCGACCGCCGCCAGCACGGCAACGGGCAGCAACAACAGCAACAGACGACTGAGGATGGAGAACATGGGCTTCCCTTGGCCATGAGAAATAGTATCGGGACAAAGTATATGCCTGCGGGCAGACAAAACGATAGCCCGGCGGGCATCGCGCCGGGGTTCAGTCGTCCCCGCCCCGCAGACCCAGCCAGCGGCGAGCGCGACGGTGGAACTCCGGCACCGCCCGGAATACCGCCAGGGCAGCGACGATATTCAGCAGCGCCACCAGCAGGAAGATCCCGGGGATACTGAGCCCCAGCGCGAACAGGGCCATGGTCAGCAGGGCCGAGAACACCATGAACAGGGCATTGAAGACATTGTTCGCGGCGATGATTCGGGAACGACAGGCCAGGGCGCTGCGCTGCTGCACCAGGGCATAGAGCGGCACGATGAACAGCCCGCCGAAGGCCCCCAGCAGGGTCAGATCGGCCAGTACGCGCCAGTTGCCCGTGTGCCGCAGGAAGCTCCCGGCCGTGGCCAGACCCTGCGCATAGGCCGACGCCGGCACCGGGCTGCCGGCCAGGAACAGGTCGATGCCGAACAGGGTGATCCCCAGGGCCCCCACGGGCACCAGTCCCGGTTCGATGCGGCCCCGCGACAGTCTCTCGCAGAGCAGTGAACCGCAGCCGATGCCCACCGAGAAGGCCGCCAGCAGCAGGGTCACGACGTATTCGTTCCCGTGCAGCACATTCTTGGCGTATGAGGGCACCAGCGACAAAAAGGTCGCGCCCACGAACCAGAACCAGGAGATCGCCAGGATGGCGACGAAGACACTGTGGTCCCGGCGCGCATAGGCCATGATCTTCAGGGTCTGGCGGACCGGGTTCCAGCGCATCCGGTGACCGGCATCCGCCGCCGCGGCCGCGGGGATGAAGCGGCTGCTGAGCCAGCCGGCGAGGGCCACGCTGACGGTGATCAGGCCCACCAGTTCGGTGCCCAGGGATTCGATCGCCACCACCGCGCCGCCGACGATGGTGCCGAGCAGGATGGCCAGGAAGGTGCCCATCTGGATCAGGCCGTTGCCCCCCAGCAGGGAATCGGTGTCCAGATGCTGCGGCAGGATGCCGTACTTGATCGGCCCGAACAGGGTCGATTGCGCCCCCATCAGGAACAGCACGCCCATCAAGGCCCATTCATTCCGGTAATAAAAACCCAGCGCCCCCAGCAGCATGATCAGGATCTCGGCCAGCTTGATGCGCCGGATCAGCAGGGACTTCTCGTACTTGTCCGCCAGTTGTCCGGCGGTGGCGGAAAACAGGAAGAAGGGCAGGATGAAGATGCCCGCGGCGAGGATCACCAGCAGGCTGCTGTCGCGGCCGGTACGCTCCGCGACCGCGAAGGCGATATACACCACCAGGGCGTTCTTGAACACGTTGTCGTTGAAGGCGCCCAGGAACTGGGTCAGGAACAGGGGCAGGAAACGCCGCTGGCGAAGCAGGGTGGACTGGCTCATCCCGGGGTCGACGGCATGCGCGGGAACAGGGGCCGGCGTGTGATATCGTTCATGGTGGACGGACGGGACGGGCACGGCCCGCCACCGCGTCTGAGGTGTTATTCCAGCTTCGAGGCCCAGATGGCCAGCTTGTGGCGCATGGACTTCTGCGATACCTGGTCCTCCGGGATCGGCTGGATCACCTTGTCGTGGACCAGCAGGCGGTAGATGTATTCGATCTTCTCATGCGCCGAATCGGTGGCCTCGAACTCGACCACGCCGCGGCCCTCACCATAGGCCACCCCGGCGACGATCGCCTTCTTGACCAGTTCGGTTTCATTCTTCAGTTTCTTCATGGCTCCCCCGGTGGGATAAACG
>CAZDOC010000012.1:0-3751 GCA_964506945.1 uncultured Gammaproteobacteria bacterium | reverse complement strand
AGTCGACGCCCCTTACGCTACCGGTAACGGTAGATCGGCCCCTCGCCATCGGCGCCGGCCTGGTAGCGCACCTTGAGTTCGTCGAAGGCCTTGAGGGCGTCCCCGGCGTCGCGGTCCTCGCGCACGGCGAAGGCGTCGATGCCGCAGCGGGACATGTACAGCAACTGGTCGCGCAGCACGTCGCCGACGGCGCGGATCTCGCCCTGGTAGCCATGGCGTTCCCGCAGCAGGCGCGCCTGGGAATAGCAGCGCCCATCCCTGAAGCTGGGAAAATCCACGGCGATCATCGGGAAGCGATCGGCGACGGCCGCCACCGCTTCGATATCGTCGTCGCCATCGATGCAGATCGCCAGTCCGCCCTGGTGCGCGGCGAGGTCGCCGCCCTGCTCCTTCCAGCGGCGGTAGGAGATGATCACATCGCCATCGACCAGCGGCTGATCATCGGCCAGGCGCTGCCAGGTGTCCTCCATGACCCGTCTGTCTTTAATGACCCGCACTGGCCGCCACCTTCTGCTGCTGATCCTCATCCCGCGCGTAGACGCGCTGCTTGAACGGTTCGATACCGATGCGCCGATAGGTATCCAGGAAGCGTTCCCCCCCGTGGCGCTGTTCGACATAGACATCGACGATACGGACGATGGCATCGGCGACCTCGTCCCTGGCCAGAGCCGGACCCAGGCGATCGCCCAGGGTCGCCTCGTTGCCGGCATCGCCACCCAGGGTCAGCTGGTAGAACTCCACGCCCTTCTTGTCCACGCCGAGGATGCCGATGTGTCCCAGATGATGGTGACCGCAGGCATTCATGCAGCCGGACATCTTGATCCGCAGTTCACCCAGGTCATGCAGGTAATCGAGATCGCTGAAGCGTTCATTGATCTCGCGCGCAATCGGGATCGAGCTGGCGTTGGCCAGGGCGCAGAAATCCAGTCCCGGGCAGCAGATCATGTCGGTCAGCAGACCCAGATTGGGGGTGGCCAGTTGCTGCGCTTCCAGCGCCTGCCACAAGGGGAACAGATCCCCCTGGCGGACATCGGCCAGCACCAGGTTCTGGTCGTGGGTGGCGCGCAGCTCGCCAAAGCTGTACCGATCGGCCAGATCGGCCAGCGCATCCATCTGCCCGGAGGTGATATCACCGGGGGGCTCGGTGGGCGCCTTCAGCGGCACGTACACCACCCGGTAACCCGGTACCTTGTGCGCCACCACGTTCTGCCCCACCCAGCGGGCGAAGTCCGGATGCTGCTGCAGATACTGTTCGTGGCTGTCGTCCGTGGCGGCATCGGCGTCATAGTCCGGACTGCTGAAGAAACCCTTGACCCGCGCAATCTCCTTCTCATCCAGCAGCAGGACCGTATCCTTGATGCGCGCCCACTCGGCCTCGACCTGGCGGGTGAATTCCTCCACGCCCATGGCGTTGACCAGGATCTTGATTCGCGCCTTGAACTTATTGTCGCGCCGGCCGTGCAGGTTGTACACGCGCAGGATCGCCTCCAGGTAGGAGAGCAGGTGTTGCTTCTCCAGGAACTCTCGCACCACCTTGCCGATCACCGGGGTACGGCCCAGGCCGCCGCCGGCGAGGATGCGGAAGCCGGTCTCGCCGGCCTGGTTGCGGACGATGTAGATGCCGATGTCATGGACCTTGACCGCGGCCCGGTCCTCGGCCGCGCCGCAAACGGCGATCTTGAACTTGCGCGGCAGATAGGCGAACTCGGGATGGAAGGTGGACCACTGGCGGATGATCTCGCAGTAGGGCCTCGGGTCCTCCAGTTCATCCACCGCGACGCCGGCCAGAGGATCACTGGTGGTGTTGCGGATATCGTTGCCGCTGGTCTGAATGGCGTGCATCTGCACCGTGGCCAGCTCCGCCAGGATATCCGGCACCTGTTCCAGTTTCGGCCAGTTGTACTGCAGATTGGTACGGGTGCTGAAGTGCGCATAGCCCTTGTCATAGGTACGGGCGATATGCGCGAACATGCGCAGCTGGCGGGAAGAAAACAGGCCATAGGGAATGGCCACGCGCAGCATCGGTGCATGGGTCTGGATATAAAGACCGTTCATCAGGCGCAGGGCCAGGAATTCCTCCTCGCCCAGTTCCCCGGCGAGATAGCGCCGGGTCTGATCGCGGAACTGTGCCACGCGCTCATCGACCGCCTGCTGGTCATATCGATCATATTGATACATCGTCCATCTCCAGTACGCCCACCAGGGCGAACCCTGGTGATAATGGCGCGGAAGATAGCAGAAGCGGCTTATTCGGAAAAGGACTTAGTTTTTCTATCTATATAGTGTTTTGGAATTTGAATCCGTGTCGCCGACAAAAAAAGGGGCTGCCCGCCTCACAGCCCCATTTGGATATCCGCCACATCGCGATCGCCGGAGGAGGTCGGATCGGTGTGTTGATGTGGCGGATACCGGTTTTTCCCTCCCACCCGTGTCCGTTTCGTCAAGCGCTGTCTGGCACCCCCGGAAGTAGATTCATGGCCTTCATATGAAATCTAGTAAAATTTATCCATTAAATCAAGAATATTATGCAACTATATGAAATGTTGCTGATTTATGTGTTCAAGGCAAGTGCGGCCGCGCCAGGTATTCCTGGCTTCGCATCTCCTGCAGGCGCGAAATGGTGCGCATGAAGGGCTCCCGCAGACGCTGTCCGGCATAGAGGGCATCGGGTTCGGCCGCGGCGGAGACGATCAGCTTGACGTTGTGATCATAGAACTCGTCGATCAGGGTCATCAGCCGCCGCGCCTTGTCGTCATCCGCGGCCCGCATCACCGGCACGTCACTGATCAGCACGGTCTGGAAACAACGGGCGATCTCGATATAGTCGGCCGGCCCGCGCGGACCACCACAGATGGCCTCGAATTCGAACCAGACCACGCCATCGGCCAGCCGCAGCGCGGGGATCAGCCGACCCTCGACCTCGATGGGCCGGCCGGCCACGCCGGACTCCGGCGCCAGCCTGGCGAAACTGGCCTCCAGGCTGGCATGGGCGCTGTCGTCGAGTGGATGGTGGTAGATCTCCGCCTGCTCCAGGTTCCGCAGGCGATAGTCCACCCCGCTGTCGACATTCACCACCCGGGTATGCGCCTTGATCAGTTCGATGGCCGGCAGGAAGCGCTGTCGCTGCAGGCCATCGGCGTAGAGGATGTCCGGATGCTGATTGGAGGTCGCCACCAGGGTGACACCGCGTTCGAACAGGGCCTGCAACAGTCCTCCCAGCAACATCGCATCGGTGATATCGGCGACATGAAACTCGTCGAAGCAGATGACCCTGGCCCTGGCGGCAAGGCGATCGGCCACGATCGACAAGGGATCGATTTCGTCTTTCAGGGTGGAGAGTTCGCGATGGACATGCTGCATGAAGCGGTGAAAGTGCATGCGCAACTTTTCCCGCAGCGGCAGGGTGGAATAGAAGGCGTCTATCAGGTAGGTCTTGCCGCGACCCACGCCACCCCAGAGATACAGACCCCGCACGGGCTTCCGCGGCGTCGCGCGGTCCTTGCCAAGCAGGCCTCCCAGCCAGCTTCCGCGTGGTCGTGGGGGGCGCTTCATGAGTTCATGATAGAGCGCTTCCAGACAGGCCACGGCCTCCTCTTGCGCCGGATCGCGGCTGAATCCCACCCGCTTCAGGTCCTGCTGATAACGCTGCCAGGGTGTCATCGCATCACGGCCCTCCCACCACCGCATTCCCGGGCCGCGTGGACGGCCCCGGATCACGTCAAAACGTGGCATGATATCATGACCGTGCTGG
>CAZDOC010000011.1:0-65647 GCA_964506945.1 uncultured Gammaproteobacteria bacterium | reverse complement strand
GGCTGCTGCCGGTGGCGGCCTTGGGCCGGATCTGCAGGTATTCGCCATGCCGGGCGCTGATCCGGTCCAGTTCTCCCAGGCACACCATGCGCATCAGTTCCTCCCAGTCCTGCCGCAGTATCAGCGCCTGTTCGGCCGTTGGGCTCCACAGCAACGGGGTGCCGATACGCCGGGATTCCAGGCAGATACCGGCATCGGCCTCGATCGGCACCCAGAGGACCCGTGCCAGTTTGCGCCTGACCAGACTGCGCTCCCAGGTCTCCCCGGTATGCCCCAGCAGGGGTACGGTGCAGACATAGGTGGATTCGCGAGGCCGGCCCCTGGCGTCCACGGGGAGGGTCTTCAGCTCCACCCCGATGTCCTGGAAGTCGGGTTCCGGCAGGGAGCCGGCGCTGGCGCCCAGGGCCCGTTCGAGCAGTTCCCCGACCCTGCCCTTGGCGCGGCGCTGGTCGGGTGGGAGTCTGGCGCCGAACTCCTCGGCCACGGACCCCAGGGATCTGCCGGCCAGGGCCAGGGCTCGCTGCATCAATTCGTTCTCGCTGGCCGGCGCAGATGGCATTCCGGTTCAGGCTTCGGCATCCGGCTTCAGGGCATCGATGATCGCCTCGCGCAGGCAGTCCAGCTTGTGCGCGTCGCGGACGGCCTGATCGTCCAGATCGGTGATATAGAAGATGTCGTCGGCGCGTTCGCCGATGGTTGCGATCCGGGCGTTCTGTACACGTACCTCGCAGGCGTGCATGGCCAGGCCCACCATGGCCAGGAAGCCGGGCTGGTCCATGCTGGTGACCTCCATCATGGTACGGTTGTTGGCCTCGTCGGTGGCGAAGCTGACCGCCGGGGGAATGGAAAAATGCTTGAGCTTGCGCGATGGCGCACGGCTGATGGACATGGCCAGGGTATCCTGGGAGAAGATCTGCCTGCGCAGGCGGGAAACGATGTCTTCGAGCCGTTCGCTGTCCTCGATCGGTTTGTTGGTGTTGGCGTCCAGGACCATGTAGGTGCTCAGGGCGTGTTCATCCCCGGTGGTGATGATGCGGGCATCGAGTATGGTCAGTCCCAGCTGGTCCAGGCTGATGGCGGTGGCGGCGAAGAGATAATCCAGGTCGCGGCTGTAGGTGAATATCTCGCTGCTGCCCCGCTGGCTGATGGGACGCATCAGCACCAAGGGCAGATCCGCCTCGCCGGCGGAGACGATGGCCTCGGTCTGCCAGGCGATCTCATCGGCCTGATGGCGGAGGAAATACTCGTCACCGAACTGTCGCCACAAGCTCAGGATATCCTGTTTTCCCAGGGGCTTGGTACAGAGCATGGCCAGGGCCTCGCCCTTGGTCTCGTCGATCAGTTCGCGGGCATCTATCGGGTTTTCCAGTCCCCGTCTGAGCGCCCGGTAGGTGTTGCGGTGGAGCTCGGTCAGCAGGGAGTCCTTCCAGCTGTTCCACAGTTCCGGATTGGTGCCGCGGATATCGCAAAGGGTCAGCAGATAGAGATAGTCCAGATGGGTACGGTCGCCGACGGCCCGGGCGAAGCGGTTGATCACCTCGGGATCGGCGATATCCTCGCGTTGCGATACCCGGGACATGATCAGATGGTTCTTGACCAGCCAGGAGACCAGCCTGGAATCATAGAGGCTGAGGCTGTGCCGGCGACAGAAGCGCAATGCCTCCGCCGCCCCCTCGCGTTCGTGATTGCCACCCCGGCCCTTGCCGATGTCATGAAACAGACCGGCCAGGTAGAGCAGTTCCGGTTTCGGCAACTGTTGCATGATGCGCGCGGAATAGGGGTGCTTGTCGGCGTGTTCGGGAGCGGACAGCCGGCGCATGTTATGCACTACCCTCAGGGTATGTTCGTCCACGGTATAGACATGGAAGAGATCGAACTGCATCAGGCCGGTGACGGCGGCGAACTGGGGCAGATAGCATTCCAGCACCCCATAGAGGTGCATGCGCTCGAGTTCATGTCCCAGGCGCCGCGGCTGGCGGATGATTTCCATGAACAGGCTGCGGTTGCGCAGGTCCCGGCGGAAGTCCTCGTCAATCAGGTGCCGGTGGTCGCGGATCAGGCGGATGGTGCTGGCGCGCACCCCCCGGATCTCCGGATGTTGCTGCAGCAGCAGGAAGATCTCCAGCAGGGCAAAGGGATAGCGTTCGAAGATGCCGTCGTGGGTGACCTCGATGAAACCGATACGTACCTGGAAACGCTTGTTCAGGGGCTTGATGCTGCCGACATCGGCATAGAGTATGGCCTCCTGGAAGAGCTGCAGCAGCATCTCGTTCAGGCGCGTGAGTTCCATCACCGTCAGGTAATAGGCCTTCATGAAGCGTTCCACGCCCAGTTGCTGCTGCTCGTCCTCGTCACTGTAGCCGAACATCATCGCCAGGCGGCGCTGATGCTCGAACAACAACCGGTCTTCCCGCCTGCCCGTGGTGCTGTGCAGTGCGAAGCGGATGCGCCAGAGGAAGTTCTGGCCGGCGTCCAGGGTCAGGAATTCATCCTCGGTGAGGAAACCGTGTTCCACCAGTTCCCGCAGCGTGGTGGCGCCGAAATAGCGTTTGGCCACCCAGCCGACCATCTGGATGTCACGCAGACCGCCGGGTCCCTCCTTGATATTGGGCTCGAGATTGTAGGCGGTATCGTCGAACTTGTGGTGGCGTTGCGCCTGTTCCGCCAGCTTGGTCTCGAAGAATTCACGGTTGGGCCAGATGCGGTCCGGGCCGGTCATCTCCAGCATCTTCCGGCACACGGCCTGGTCCCCGGCCAGCCATCTGGCCTCCATCAGACTGGTGGCGATGGTGATGTCCGTGCTGGCCTCGCTGACGCATTCATCCAGGGTGCGGACGCTATGGCCCACCTCCAGGCCGATATCCCAGAGGAAGGTCAGAAAGGTTTCCAGCGCCTGGCAGGTATCCGTGTCGGGCATTTGAGTGGCGATGATGGCGATATCGATATCGGAGCCTGGAAGGAGTTCGCCACGGCCGTACCCCCCCACCGCGATCAGGGTCAGATCCCGATCATCCAGGCCATTTTCATACCAGGCACGCATCAGCACCTGGTCCAGCAGCCAGGCGCGCAGATGAACCAAGGTGTGCGGGGCCGCGCCCATGCTGAAACGCTGTTGCAGGTATTCATCCCCCTTTCTGAGGACGTCCTTGTAGACCTGCAATGGCCGGGTGCTGGCGGCCAGGGCCCGCTCGAAGTCCTCGGAATCGAACAGATAGGGGTCTGCCTGAACCTGGGACAGGGCCATGGCCTCAGATGACCTCGCCCTGGCGCAGGGTCAGCACTTCGTAGCCGTCCTCGGTGACCAGGATGGTGTGTTCCCATTGCGCCGACAGGCTGCGGTCCTTGGTGACCACGGTCCATTTGTCCGGCAGTACCTTGATCTGGCGCTTGCCGGCATTGAGCATGGGCTCGATGGTAAAGACCATGCCAGGCTCCAGGACCATGCCGGTGCCGGGTTCGCCATAGTGCAGGACCTGGGGATCCTCATGAAAATCGCGGCCGATGCCATGACCGCAATATTCGCGCACGATGGAAAAACCCCTGGTCTCGGCATGGCGCTGTATCGCATGGCCGATATCACCCAGCCGGGCGCCGGGCCTGACCAGACGGATCCCGACCAGCAGGCATTCACGGCTGACCTCGACCAGGCGCCGGGCGCGTATGGAGGGTTCGCCAACGAAGAACATCTGGCTGGTGTCGCCGTGATAGCCGTCCTTGATGTCGGTGATGTCGATATTGATGATGTCGCCGTCCTTGAGCCTGCGATCATCCGGAATGCCATGGCAGACCACGTGATTGACCGAGGTGCAGATGGATTTCGGGAAGCCGTGATAATTCAGTGGGGCGGGGATGGCGTGCTGGACGTCGACGGTGTAGTCATGGCAGATCCGGTCCAGTTCGCCGGTGGTCACGCCCGGGCGCACCTCGGCCGCGACCATCTCCAGCACCTCCGCGGCGAGGCGGCCGGCAACACGCATTTTCTCTATCTCTTCAGGGGTCTTGATGGTGACGGCCATGGCGGGTTACCGGGGTGCAATTGTTGAATCCAGCCGACTATGGTATAAAGCGCCGGCCCATTGCGCAAACCCGGTCCACGCCTCCAGGGGAGGAGGGTCGACCCGGTTTGTCGCCAGGGGCTGCCCATGCAAGGTCCCGGACAGGGGCGTTGCCGGGTATATTGGCAATCATCTCTCACACGCTCCGCAACGCACATTAGGGTGCCCGGTTCCAGGCTTATGGTTTCGGGTTGGTGTGCGGGAGGCGTGGAGGCTCAACCCTGATACAGGAGAATACAATGTCTGACGTCACCATGCGTGAAATGCTGGAGGCCGGTGTGCATTTCGGCCACCAGACCCGTTACTGGCACCCCAAGATGGGGCGCTACATCTTCGGCGAACGCAACAAGATCCATATCATCAACCTGGAACAGACCCTGCCGCTGTTCAACGAGGCCATGAATTTTCTCGGCCGCCTGGCCGCCAAGAAGGGCCGCATCCTGTTCGTGGGCACCAAGCGCTCCGCCCAGGAGGCCATCGCCAGCGAGGCGATACGCTGTGGCATGCCCTATGTCAACCGGCGCTGGCTGGGCGGCATGCTGACCAACTACAAGACCGTCAAGCAGTCCATCAAGCGGCTCAAGGAGCTGGAGGAGATGATGGAGGACGGCAGTCTGGAACGGCTCAGCAAGAAGGAAGGGCTGATGCTCAAGCGGGAGATGGATAAACTCACCCGCTCCATCGGCGGCATCAAGGACATGGGGGGGCTGCCGGATGCGCTGTTCGTGATCGATGTCGGATATGAGAATATCGCCATCTCCGAGGCCCGCAAGCTGGGTATACCGGTGGTCGCCGTGGTCGACAGCAACAATTCCCCGGAAGGCGTCGATTACGTCATTCCCGGCAATGATGACGCCATCCGTTCGATCCAGCTCTACGCCCGCGCCGCGGCGGATGCGGTGTTGAACGGACGCCAGAGCATCACCGAGGCCGTGATCGCCAGTGATGATGAATTCGTGGAACTGGACGATAGTGGCGAGCTGATCCCGGCCAGGGCCGACAGCGAAGGCGAGGCCAGGCCCGCAAGCAAGAAGAAGGTGGCCAAGAAGAAGGTCGCCAAGAAAAAGGTCGCCAAAAAGAAGGTGAGCAAGAAGACGGTGGCCAAGAAGAAGGTCGCTGCCGCCGAAGCCGGGCCGGAAGCGACCGCGGCGGCGGAGGAGACCCCGGCCGAAGCAGGCCCCGAGGCGGGGGACACGGCTGGCCAGGGCGAGTAATTCACGAGTATCCATCGTCCCGGGGCCACCCCCGGGACGTGTCCGTCATGGAATTCAAGTTTGAAGAGGTAAATCGAATCATGCAGATTACAGCTGCCAGTGTTAAGGAATTGCGCGACCGTACCGGCGCCGGGATGATGGAGTGCAAGAAGGCCCTGCAGGAGGCCGGTGGCGATATCGAGACCGCTATCGAGAACATGCGCAAATCCGGCCTCGCCAAGGCGGCCAAGAAGGCCGGACGCATTGCCGCGGAGGGCGTGATAATCATCGAAAAGGCCGAGGATGCCGAACGCGTGGCCATTGTGGAGGTCAATTGCGAGACCGATTTCGTCACCAAGGGCGACGATTTCCAGCAATTCGCCACCGCCGTGGCCGACTGTGTGCTGCGTAACGATCCGGAAGACCTGGAGGCCCTCAAGGCCACCCCGCTGGAAGCGGGTGGCACTGAAACCGTCGAGGAATGCCGTCAGAACCTGGTGGCCAAGATCGGTGAAAACATCAATGTCCGCCGTTTCAGCGTGATCGGCACGGAAACCGGCAGGCTGGGTGTCTACCTGCATGGTGGCCGTATCGGCGTGGTGGTCGATCTGGCCAATGGCGACGAGAGCCTGGCCCGGGATGTCGCCATGCATGTCGCCGCGAGCAAGCCGGTATGCGTTTCCGAGCAGGACGTGCCGGTGGAGATCATCGACAAGGAGAAGGAGATCTTCGCCGCCCAGGCCGCGGATAGCGGCAAGCCGCCCGAGATCGTCGAGAAGATGATCAGCGGGCGCATCCAGAAGTTCATCAATGAAATCACCTTGCTGGGACAGCCCTTCATCAAGGACCCGGACACGAAGGTCGGCAAACTGCTCGACGAGGCCAATGCCAGCGTCACCGGCTTTGTCCGTTTCGAGGTGGGCGAGGGCATCGAGAAGAAGGAAGAAAACTTCGCCGAGGAAGTGATGGCGCAGGCCAAGGGCTAAGTCTTGCAGCAGTCCGAGCACAAGCCCCAGGCCTACTCCCGCATCCTCATCAAGCTCAGTGGCGAGGCGCTGATGGGCGATGCCGATTACGGCATAGACCCGCCGGTGATCTCCCGCGTTGCCGAGGAGGTGGGGGAGCTGAGTCAGCTCGGGATCGAGGTGGCCATCGTCATTGGCGGCGGCAATATCTTTCGCGGCGCCGGCCTGGCCGCGGCTGGCATGGACCGGGTGACCGCGGATCACATGGGCATGCTGGCCACGGTCATCAATGCCCTGGCCCTGCAGGATGCGCTGGAGCGCAATGGGGCCTTTGCCCGGGTGATGTCCGCCATCACCATCAATGAGGTCTGTGAGGACTATATCCGCCGCCGCGCCATACGCCATCTGGAGAAAGGGCGGGTGGTGATCTTCGCCGCCGGTACCGGCAATCCTTTTTTCACCACCGATTCCGCCGCCAGCCTGCGCGCCATCGAGGTGGGCGCCGACGTGATGATCAAGGCCACCAAGGTCGACGGCGTCTATACCGCCGATCCGGAATCCGATCCGCAGGCCCGGCGTTACGAAGTGCTGAGTTATGATCAGGTCCTGGAGGACAAGCTCGGGGTCATGGATGCCACGGCCGTGGTACTCTGTCGCGATAATCACATGCCCTTGCGGGTGGTCAACATGAACAAGCCCGGGGTGTTGCTGAACGTGGTCAGGGGCGAGGACGAGGGTACGCTGGTCATCAGTGAGGCCCCGCTGACGACGGTCAAGGGTGAATCTGGAGCACAGTCATGATCAATGAAGTCATCGGCGATGCCGACAAGCGCATGAGCAAGACCATCGAGGCCTTGAAGACCGACATGGCCAAGGTACGTACCGGGCGCGCCCATCCGAGTCTGCTCGATCATGTCACGGTGTCCTATTATGGCAACGACACCCCCCTGAGCCAGATGGCCTCGATCAATACGCTGGACTCCAGGACCCTCAGCATCACCCCGTGGGAGAAACATCTCGTCCCCGATATCGAGAAGGCGATCATGAATTCCGACCTCGGCCTGAATCCGGTGACGGCGGGAGAGGTCATCCGCATTCCCCTGCCGCCCCTGACCGAGGAACGTCGCCGGGAGTTGATCAAGATCGTCAAGTCGGAGGCGGAGAACGCCCGTGTGGCCGTGCGCAATATCCGCCGGGATGCCAATCACACCCTCAAGGAGCTGGAGAAGGAGAAGGAGATCACCGAGGATGAACTGCGCAAGGGCGAGGATCGTATCCAGAAGATCACCAACAGTCGCATCGCCATGATCGACGAGGTTCTGCATGAGAAGGAACAGGAGCTGCTGGAGATCTGAACCGGCACCCTGCCGGTAACCAGCTGACAGGAAGCCGCCAGTGACGGACAAACAGAACCTCCCGCGTCACATCGCCATCATCATGGACGGTAACGGCCGCTGGGCCCGGCAGCGTTCGCTGCCACGGGTCGCCGGGCATCGCGCCGGGGTGGACTCGGTGCGCACCGTCATCAATTCCTGCATCGAACACCGCATAGAAGTCCTGACGCTGTTTGCCTTCAGCAGCGAGAACTGGCGCCGCCCGCGCCGTGAGGTGGGCATGCTGATGGACCTGTTCCTGCGCTCCCTGGAACAGGAGGCCGACCGCCTGCACGCCAGCCAGGTCCGGGTACAGGTCATCGGTGACCTCGGGGCCTTCAATCCCCGGCTGAATGACTGTATCCGGCGGGTCAGGGACCTGACCGCCGGCAATACCGGGCTGAAACTGAATGTGGCGGCCAATTACGGGGGGCGCTGGGATATCACCCAGGCAGCCAGAAAACTGGCCGGGGAGGTACAGGACGGGCATCTGCCAGTCGATCAGATCACCCCCGAACGGATCCAGGCGGCGCTGTGCATGGCCGACCAGCCCGAACCGGATCTGTTCATACGCACCGGGGGCGAGCAGCGGATCAGCAATTTTCTGCTCTGGCAGCTGGCCTACACCGAACTCTATTTCACCGATCTGCTCTGGCCGGCCTTCGATGAGGCCGCGTTCAGCGAGGCCCTGAACTGGTATGCCACCCGCGAACGGCGTTTCGGTCGTACCGGGGAGCAACTGGAACGGGCCCAAGATGCTTAGGAACCGGGTCATTACCGCGCTGCTGGTGGCCCTGCCGTTGTTGCTGGTCCTGCTGTATCTGCCGCGTCCATATGTCGCCGGTCTGCTGGCCCTGTTCATCGTCCTCGCCGCCCATGAGTGGCTGGGCATCATCGGCTGCCGCCGGCCCCTGCCGCGGCTTGCCTACCTGTCATTGCTGCTGGGCCTGTTGCTGCTGGCCTATTTCAGTCCCTTGGCGGCCCAGGTCCTGCTGTCGCTGGGACTGCTCTGGTGGGTCTATGCCTGTCTCTGCCTGTATCGCTACAGTCGTGATGGCGGCCGCTTCCGGCCGTCCATGCCGTTCCGCATGCTGGCCGGACTGTTGTTGCTGGTGCCGGCCTGGACCGGGGTCATGCTGCTCTATTCACGTTCCCCCTACTGGACCCTGTTGTTGTTGCTGCTCATCTGGGCGGCCGATATCGCCGCCTATTTTTCCGGGCATCGCTGGGGGCGGGTACGGCTGGCCCCGTCCATCAGTCCGGGCAAGAGCCGGGAAGGGGTCTATGGCGCCCTGGTGGTCTGTGTGGCCGGCATGCTGGTGGCGGGCCTGCTGCTGGACTATGAACCGGTGCATCTGCTCTTGTTTTCGCTGCTGGGTTTGATTACGGTCGTCTGTTCCGTGATCGGCGACCTGGTGGAGAGCATGTTCAAACGCATGGCCAATATGAAAGACAGCGGCGACCTGTTGCCAGGTCATGGCGGGGTGCTCGACCGTATCGACAGCCTCACCGCAGCGGCACCGGTCTTCGCCGTGGGTCTAAAGCTGCTGGAGTCATTGCAATGACGGGGATCTGCATACTCGGCTCCACCGGCACCATAGGCATCAACACCCTGGACGTGCTCCAGCGGCATCCCGGGTCCTTCGAGCTCATCGCCCTGACCGCCAACACCAATGACACGCTGTTGTTCGAGCAGTGCCGGCAGTGGCGACCCCGGCATGCGGTGCTGGCCGACAGCGACGCGGCCACGCGCCTGCAACAGCGCCTGCGCGCGGAGGCCCTGGACATCGAGGTGCATGCCGGTGTCCAGGGCCTGGAGCACGTGGCCTCGATGCCGGACACCGAGGCCGTGATGGCGGGTATCGTGGGGGGCGCCGGCCTGTTGCCCACCCTGGCCGCGGCCCGCGCCGGCAAGCGGGTGCTGCTGGCCAACAAGGAGGCCCTGGTCATGTCCGGGCGGCTGTTCATGGACGCCATCCATGAGCATGGCGCGCAACTGCTGCCCATCGACAGCGAGCATAACGCCATCTTCCAGTGCATGCCGCCCGATTACGCCCGTGGCCTGGCCGGGGTGGGTGTGCGGCGCATATTGCTGACCGCCTCGGGAGGGCCCTTTCGTGGCTGGACCCTGGACCAGCTTCAGGGGGTCACGCCGGAGCAGGCCTGCGCACACCCGAACTGGGTCATGGGCCGCAAGATCTCGGTCGATTCCGCGACCATGATGAACAAGGGCCTGGAGCTGATCGAGGCCTGCTGGCTGTTCAATACCGATCCGGGGCATATCCAGGTCGTGCTGCACCCGCAGAGCGTGATCCACTCCATGGTCGAGTACGTCGATGGCTCGGTGCTGGCGCAGATGGGGAATCCGGACATGCGCACCCCGATCGCCCATGCCCTGGCCTGGCCCCAACGCATGGAATCCGGGGTCGAGAGCCTGGACCTGTTCGCGGTGGCGCGGCTGGACTTCGAGGCCCCGGATCTCGAGCGTTTCCCCTGCCTGCGCCTGGCGCGGGAGGCCATGGAGACCGGCGGTACGGCCAGCGCCATCCTCAACGCGGCCAACGAGATCGCGGTGCAGGGTTTCCTCGATGGCAGGCTGCCCTTCACCGGCATCCCGGCGCTGATAGAGTCCACACTGGCCTCGGTGCCGCACCACGACGCCGGCAGCCTGGAGGCGGTCCTGGCCGATGATGCCGCCGCCCGGCACCATGCCGGCGAGCAGCTCGGGGTCGGCGTTGATGCTTGATTTCCTGCAGTCCGCGCTGGCCTTCATCCTGGCCCTGGGCCTGCTGGTGACGGTACACGAGTTCGGCCACTTCTGGGTGGCCCGCCGCCTGGGGATCAAGATCCTGCGTTTTTCCATCGGTTTCGGCAAGCCGCTGTATTGCCGGCATTTCGGCAGGGACCGTTCCGAGTTCGTGATCGCCGCCATCCCCCTGGGCGGTTATGTCAAGATGCTGGACGAGCGCGAAGGCGAGGTGCCCGAGGAGGAACTGGGACGGGCCTTCAACCGCCAGCCACTGGCATCGCGTTTCGCCGTGGTGCTGGCCGGCCCGGGTTTCAACTTTCTCTTCGCCATCCTGGCCTACTGGTTGATGTTCATGGTCGGTGTCAGCGGCATGCGGCCCATAGTCGGCGAGGTCCAGCCGGGTTCCATCGCCGCGCGCGCCGGACTGCAACAAGCCCAGGAAATCCTGCGCGTCGATGGGCGTGAGACCCCGACCTGGGAGACGGTGGTGCAGGCCATCCTGCGCGATATTCTCGATCGCGGCTCGGCCAGGCTGACGGTAAGTCAGGGCCATGACCAGGTCCAGGACGTGGAACTCGACCTCAGCGGACTGAAACTGGATGACGTCGGTCAGGGCCAGTTCTTCGAGCAGATCGGGATCACGCGATTCCAGCCCGAGATCCCCCCGATCATAGGCAAGCTGATCCCCGGAGGCGCCGCCCGGCGGGACGGCCTGCGGCCCGGTGATCGTATCGTCTCCGCGGACGGGACCGCGATTGCGGACTGGGGGGCATGGGTGGCGTTCGTACAGGCTCATCCCGGTCAGACCCTGGATGTCGAACTGGAACGCGATGGCCGCCGGCTGCATGTGCAACTGACCCCGGACCGGCTGGAAACCGATGATGGCGTCATCGGCCGGATCGGCGCCGTGGTCGCCAATCCGGAACGGCTGCGGCGCCTTTTCGCCCTGGAACGCTATGGTCCGGCGAGGTCCTTCGGCAAGGCCCTGGCGCGCACCTGGGACATGTCCACCCTGACCCTCAAGGTGCTGGGCAAGATGCTGACTGGGCAGGCCTCGGTGAAAAACCTCAGTGGCCCAATCAGTATCGCCCAGTATGCGGGCCAGTCGGTGCATGTCGGTCTGGCGGCATTTCTGGCCTTTCTCGGTATCGTCAGCGTCAGTCTGGGGGTCTTGAACCTGTTGCCGGTCCCGGTACTGGATGGCGGACACTTAATGTATTACCTTATAGAGCTGATCGTGCGCAGGCCGCTTTCAGAATCCGTACAGATGATGGCGCAGCAGGTGGGCCTGGTGGCCTTGCTGGGTCTGATGTTTGTGGCGGTCTATAACGACATCATGCGCATCATTCAGTGATGCCGTTCAGTGATGCAAGTTACATAATGAGACAAGAAAAAATAATCAGATGCGTATAAACCTTGAGAAAGTACTTTATATTCTAGCCCTGCTGCTCGGTCTGTCAAGTCAGGTTCCCGCCATGGAAAGCTTCGTGGTCAAGGATATCCGTGCGGAGGGGATCGAACACGTCAGTGCCGGCACCATCTTCAACTATCTCCCGGTCAAGGCCGGTGATACCTTCGACGAATCACGATCCGCCGAGGCCGTGCGCGCGCTGTTCAAGACCGGGTTCTTCAAGGACGTCAAGTTGCGCCGGGATGGCGACGTCCTGGTGGTCGTGGTCAAGGAAAGGCCGGTGGTCTCCGAGATCAGCATTACCGGCAATTCCGATATCAGTACCGACAAGCTGCTGGAGGGTCTGGGCAAGACCGGTCTCGCCAAGGGCCAGGTCTTCAAGCAGGCCCTGCTGGACAAGGTGGGCCAGGAACTTCGCCGCCAGTATTACTCCGACGGCAAGTACGGGGTCAAGATCAAGACCGAGGCCAAGGAGCTGGACAACAATCGCGTGGATATCAATATCGATATCAACGAAGGCAAGGCGGCCAAGATCAAGCAGATCAACATCGTCGGCAACAAGGCCTTCAGCGACAAGCAGCTGCTGAAGAAATTCAAGCTCAACACACCGACGATGTTCTCCTTCCTCACCAAGTCCGATCAGTATTCCAAGCAGAAGCTGGGCGCGGATCTGGAGACCCTGCGTTCCTGGTACCTGGACCACGGCTACATCAATTTCAATATCGATTCCACCCAGGTATCCGTGAGTCCGGACAAGAGCGATGTCTATATCACCATCAATGTCACCGAAGGGGATCAGTATCGCATCTCCGAGGTCAAGCTGGCCGGGGATCTGCGGGTCTCGCCACAGGAACTGTTCAAGCTGGTAACCATCAAGAAGGGCATGATCTTCTCACGCAAGGCGGTGACCAAGAGCAGCAAGAACATCACCGAGCGCCTTGGCGAGGACGGTTACGCCTTCGCCAACGTCAATTCCATCCCCGATATCGACAAGCAGAACAAGACGGTCTCGCTGACCTATTTCGTCGATCCGGGCAAGCGCGTGTATGTGCGGCGGATCAACTTCGACGGCAATACCAAGACCCGTGACGAGGTATTGCGCCGCGAGATGCGGCAGCTGGAGGGGAGCTGGATATCGACCAAGAAGGTCGAGCGCTCCAAGGTGCGTCTGCAACGGCTGGGTTACTTCAAGGACGTCAATGTCGAGACCCCGGCGGTGCCGGGCAGCGCCGATCAGGTGGACGTCAATTTCACCGTCGAGGAGAATCCCTCTGGCAATCTCTCCCTGGGCCTGGGCTTTTCCCAGTCATCCGGTCTGATCTTCAATTCCAGCGTCACCCAGGACAACTTCCTCGGCAGCGGCAAGCAGGTCAGCTTTGCCTTCAACAACAGTGATTTCAATCGTCGTTTCGTGCTGGGTTACATGAACCCGTACTGGACCATCGATGGGGTCAGTCGTGGATTCCGGGTCTCCTACGAGGAGACCAATGCCGGCAGCGCCAACATCACCCGTTTCAATTCCAAGGTCGCCAGTGGCGGGGTCAATTTCGGTATTCCGGTGTCCGAGTTCAATTTCCTGCGCCTGAGTTTCGACTATCAACGCACCAAACTCGATACCGGCACCATCGTCGCCAGCGAGGTCACCAAGTTCATCAATGAGAATGGTGACCAGTATGATGTCCTCACGGCCGGCACCTCCTTTACCTATGACACCCGCAACAAGGCCTTGCTGCCCACCTCCGGCACCCTGCACCGGATCGCCGCCCAGATTGCCATCCCGGGAGGCAACCTGCGCTATTACAAGCTCGATTACCGGGCACAGTGGTTCTACCCCCTGAATGATCAGTTCACCCTGTTGCTGAAGGGGAACCTCGGTTACGGCGACAGCTACGGCAGTACCTCCCAGTTGCCATTCTTCGAGAACTTCTATGCCGGCGGTCCACGCACCGTCCGTGGCTATAAGGAAAACACCCTGGGTCCGCGGGATTCCACCAACCGCGCCATCGGCGGCGATCTGAAGGTGGTGGCCAATGCCGAGGTGATCCTGCCGGTGCCCTTCGTCAGCGAGCTGAAATCGGTGCGCCTGACCGGTTTCATCGATATGGGCAATATCTACGGCAGGAACGACAGCTTCGATATCGGCACCTTGCGCATGTCCACCGGCATATCCGGTCTGTGGCTTTCCCCCTTCGGCGTCTTGACGGCGAGCTTCGCCTTGCCGTTTAATAATCAGAGTCAGGATCGTACCCAGTCCTTCCAGTTTACCTTTGGCACCTCCTTCTAATACCTGGAGCAGAGAATTGAAAAATACCATGATCACCAAGACCTGCGCGTTGCTTGCCGGCGCATTCCTGATACTGGGCGCCGCCCAGGCCGCGGATTATCGCATCGGCGTGGTCAACGCCGCCAAGATCCTCGAGGCCGCGCCCCAGGCCGAGGCCGCGCGCAAGGCCCTGGAAAAGGAGTTCGCCCCCAAGGACCGGGAGCTGGTCGCTGCGCAGAAGGAGCTGAAGAAGCTGCAGGACAAGCTCAACAAGGATTCGGCCATCATGAGCGAGACCAATCGCAAGAAGCTGGAGCGCAAGATCGTCAGCCAGCGGCGTGAGCTGAAACGGCGCCAGGAGGAGTTTCGCGATGATCTGAATTTCCGCCGCAACGAGGAATTCAGCAAGATCCAGCGCCAGATCGTCAAGGCCATCCAGGATATCGCCAAGGAAGAGAAATATGACCTGGTGGTCGGCGAGGGCGTGATCTATGCCAGTGACCGCATCAACCTGACCAAGAAGATCATCGAGCGCCTGAAGAAGAAATAGACCGGGTCAGCTCCCGTGTCGGTCATTTATTGCCGGTAGCGATATGCCCATCTCTCTTACGCTGGCGCGGCTGGCGGAGCAGATCGGAGCGGAGCTGAAGGGCGATCCCGACACTATCGTCAGCCGGGTCGATACCCTGGACCATGCCGGTGAGGGTGCGGTCACCTTTCTGTTCAACCGCAAATACCGCAAGTTCCTCGAGGTCACCCACGCCTCGGCGGTGATCCTCGGACCCGAGGATGCCGCCGCCTGTCCGGTCAGTACCCTGGTCATGGCCAACCCCTATCTGGGTTATGCCCGCGCCGCCAGCCTGCTGGATCCCCATGCGGTCGCGGCGGAGGCGGGGATACATCCGAGCGCCTGCATCGATTCGTCCGCGGTGATCGATGCCAGCGCCAGTATCGGCCCGCATGTCGTGGTCGAGGCCGGGGCGAGGATCGCCGAGCATGTCGTCGTCGGCCCCGGCTGCGTGATAGGCCGGGCCGCTCGTATCGGTCCCTATACCCGCCTGCTGGCCAATGTCACGGTCTGTCATGCATGCAGCCTGGGCAGTCGTGGCGTGATCCATCCCGGCGCGGTGATCGGCGCGGATGGCTTCGGCCTGGCGCGGGACGGGGACGCCTGGCTCAAGGTGCCACAACTGGGTGCGGTACAACTGGGCGATGATGTCGAGATAGGCGCCAATACCACCATAGACCGAGGCGCCCTCAAGGACACCGTGATCGGTAACGGCGTGAAACTGGACAACCTGATCCAGATCGGACACAACGTGCGCATCGGCGAGCATACCGCCATCGCCGGTTGCGCCGGGATCTCCGGCAGCACGGTGATCGGCCGTCGCTGCATGATCGCCGGTGGGGTCGGCATCGCCGGTCACCTGGAGATCGCCGACGATGTCACCATCACCGGTATGTCGCTGGTGACGAAATCCATCCCCAAGGCCGGGATCTATTCCTCCTCATGGCCGGCGGAGGAGAGCCTGGGCTGGCGCAAGAAGCTGGCGCGTTTCCGGCGCCTGGGTCGGGCCCGGTAGGTCTCCGCCTGTTTCCGGCCCTGGCGGGGCCGGCAGGCATTGCGCAGGGTCCCGCCCAGGGATTCAAGAAACGGATACCAGCGCCGATGCTATAGGCTATGGTCAAAGAGTCCCAGATCCTGATCGTGGATGACGATCCCTCCACCCGGTTGCTGTTGCGCGGCATCCTGGTCAAGGATGGTTATCGGGTCGCCGAGGCCGGCGACGGGCCGGCGGCCCTGTCCGAATTTGCCAGGGTCCAGCCACACCTGGTATTGCTGGATGCCATGATGCCCGGCATGGATGGCTTTGAGGTCTGCCGGCAACTGCGACAACGGGAACGGGGCGCGGATATCCCCATTCTCATGCTCACCAGCCTGGATGATGTCGATTCCATCGAGCAGGCCTTCCATCAGGGGGCCACGGATTTCCTCACCAAGCCGATCAACTGGTCCTTGCTGCGCCAGCGCATCCGCAGCGCCCTGCATGCCCGGGTCGTCGATCTGGAACTGCGCAGCAGCCAGCTGCAGCTGCAACGGGCCCAGGAGGTCGCCCTGCTGGGGAACTGGGACTGGGATCTGAAACAGGACGAGATGCGCTGCTCGGCCGGGATCTGCCAGATCTTCGGTATCGAGCACCATAGCGTCAGGCCTTGTCTGGACCGCTTGATGGAGCAGGTGCTGCCCCAGGACAGGGAGCTGTTCAGTCGTGCCCTGGATGTCGCCGTCGAGCGCTGCCAGTCCTTCCATATCGAATTCCGCATCATCCGCTCCGATGACGCCGTGCGTCATGTCTCACTGCAGGGCGATGTCCTGGCCGGCAAGGGCGAACAGGCCGAGCGCCTGGTCGGGATATTCCAGGATGTCACCGAGCAACGCGAGGCCGAGGCGCGGCTGGATTACCAGACCTGGCATGATTCACTGACCGGGCTGCCGAACCGGCAGTGGCTGGAACGCCGGCTGGAGGACAGTTACCGCCGCGGGCAAAGGTCCGGCGGCCCGGTGACGGTGCTGTTCGTGGCCATGGACCGCTTCAAGCGTCTCAATGACAGCCTGGGTTATGACGCCGGAGATCGTCTGCTGCAGGAGGTCGCGGAGCGGCTGTGTCGGGTCTCTCCGGAAGAGGATACCGTGTTCCGCTTCAGTGGCGATGAATTCGTCGTGCTGCTGGAGGATGCCTGCCAGCATGAAAAGATCTTCCAACTGGCCCAGAATATCCTCATGGAGCTGTCGCGTCCGCATCGGCTCGCCGGGCAGGAGGTCACGTTCAGCGCCAGCATCGGCGTGGTGGCCGGTACCGAAGGGGGTGGCGATGCCGCCACCCTGCTGCGTAACGCCGGAACCGCCATGTACCGGGCCAAGATGAAGGGCGGCGGCGGGATCAGCTTTTTCCAGGAAGGGCTGGATCAGCAGGCCCGGGACCGCTTCGAGCTCGAGAATGCACTGCGCTCGGCACTGGAAGGGGAAGAACTGCTGCTGTACTTTCAGCCCAAGTTCAACACCGGCAGTCGTGGCCTGAGTGGCGCGGAGGCCCTGTTGCGCTGGCGTCATCCACAACGTGGGATGGTGTCTCCCGCGGAGTTCATCCCCCTGGCGGAGGAGAGTGGCCTGATCCTGCCTCTGGGACGCTGGGTCTTCCGCTGTGTCTGTGAACAGATATCACGCTGGCTCGATGAGGGACGCGACTGTCCGCGCATCGCCGTCAACCTGTCACCACGGCAGCTGGGCGACCCCCAATTGCTGGCCAGTCTGGAGTCGGTGCTGGAGGATACCGGCGTGGACCCCGGCCTGCTGGAACTCGAGATCACCGAATCCTGCGTGATGACCGATCCGGAGCAGCATATCATCGTGCTGCGGCGCTTGAGGGAACTGGGACTGACCCTGGCCATCGATGATTTCGGCACCGGCCATTCTTCCCTGAGTTATCTGCAGCGACTGCCGGTGGACTGCCTGAAGATCGACCAGAGCTTCATCCGTGAAATGTCACCGCGGAGCCGGGACGGCGCGCTGGTGAAGGCCATCATTGCCCTGGCCAGCGCACTGGAGCTATGGGTGGTGGCCGAGGGCGTGGAGACCGGGGCGCAGGTCGAGATGCTGAGTGAGCTGGGTTGTCACGAATTGCAGGGTTTCCATTGTGGGCGCCCGGTGCCAGCGGAAGACTTCGCCGGCAAGTACCTGTCCGAGCGGCGCGCCGGCGATCCGGAAAGCGGGAGGTGAGCGCCCCGGTGGACAGGGCGGAGACCACGACGGAGCCCTCGCCCGCGAATACCCTGGCCGCGGATGACCCGCGCATCCTGCTGGAGCGGGTGCGCCTGCTGTGTGGGCATGGCCTCGGTGGGCAGGGGGTGACCCTGGGGCTGGCGGCCATCCTGGTCGTCATCCTGTGGGACGAGGTCGATCACCCCATGGCGCTGGTCTGGCTGGCCTTGATGACCGTGCTGGTGTCGGTGCGCCTCGTGCTGATCGCCCTGTTTCACAAATGGCAGCCCGGCCCGCAATCCATCCGTTCCTGGCTGCAGGTCTATTCGGTATCGGTGATTGCCACCGCGCTGGGCTGGGGCTCGGTGTCGGTGATGCTGTTTCCGGCGGCATCGGCGACACATCAGGCCTTGCTGGTCCTGGCCCTCGGTGGTCTGGCCGCCGGCGCGGTCGGCATCCTGGGGGTGATGCCGAGGCTGTACGTGGGCTATGCCACGCTGGTGTTTCTGCCCTTGATCATCCGCCTGTTGCTGTTGTCCGATCCGATCGCCAACTACATGGCCCTGATGGCCTCCTTCTTCATCCTGACACAGTTCCCGGTGGCGTATCGTGATGGCGAGATGTTGTACAGAAGCATCCGTCTGCGAGTGGAGCGCGAGGTCCTGCTGGATGCCCTGGACAAGAGCAAACAGCGTACCGATGAGGTCAATCTCGCCCTGATCCGCAACATACAGAAACTGAGCCGCACGCAAATGGAGCTGCAGCAGACGGCCCGCGCCGTCGAGGCCAGTCCCGACGCCATCCTGATCACCGATACCGGGGGCGGTATCGTTTACGTCAACCCGGCCTTTTGCGAGCTCAGTGGCTGGTCTGAGAAGGATATCCTCGGCCAGAATCCCCGGGTGTTCAAGAGCGGCCACACGCAGGAAGGCCTGTACCGGGAGATGTGGGCGACCCTGACCTCGGGGGCGGTCTGGCAAGGCGAGGTCTGCAACCGGCGGCGCGGCGCCCGCAGCGAGCTGCGGGAGGACGGGCGGGTGGAAACGCCGGACTGCTACTGGGCACAGGAGACCATCGCGCCGATCTATGCGGAGAATGGCGAGCCGCAGGGCTATGTCGCCATTCTCCGCGATATCACCACCGAGCGCGAGACCCGGCGGCGGCGGGAGCTGGCGCGTCAGGCCACCGAGGCCCGCGCGCGGATAGCGCGGATCATGCAGGACACCTCACGCGACCTGAAACAGCGGGTCGGCGAGGTACTCGCCTACCTGCCCGAGGTGGAGACGTTCAAGGTTCAGGAACGCAGCGGTCTGTTCGTGCATGCCCCGGGGAGTACCGAACTGGAGCTCTATCTGTTGCACGGCGAGTTCAGTGATGAGTTCATCGAGCAGGAGCAGCGGGTGCCGTTCGGCTCCTGCCTTTGCGGCCGGGCCGCGGTCGAGGGGCGGATCCTGATCTCGGACAGCAGTGACTGCGATGCCCGTCACGATCACCGTTTCACCGATATGGAGGACCATGGTCACTACATCGTGCCGCTGAAGCATCAAGGCGAACTGCTCGGCGTGCTGTTCCTGTACACCGATCCCCATCCGGAGCATGACCCGGAGGTGGTCCATACCATGCAATTGCTGGGAGAGCTTCTCGCCCTGGGGCTGGCCGATGACCGTCTGCAGCGCGAGCGCGAGGAGGCGCGCAAGGCAGCGGAACAGACCAGCCGGATGAAATCCGATTTTCTCGCCAATATGAGCCATGAGATCCGTACGCCGATGAACGGGGTCCTGGGCATGCTGGAACTGCTTCAGGATACGGCCCTGGATCGAGAGCAGAGGGAACTGACCCAGACGGCGACCCATGCCGCTGAAAACCTGCTGGTGATCATCAACGATATCCTGGATTTCAGCAAGATTGAGGCCGGCAAGCTGGTGCTGGAATCGATCCCTTTCGATCTGCGCCAGGAGATGGAGGAAACCTGTCTGCTGCTGGCGGAACAGGCCCATGCCAAGGGCCTGGAACTGAACTGTTATATCGACCCGGACCTCCCCGCCATGCTGCGGGGCGATCCCACCCGCCTGCGGCAGGTCGTGACCAATCTGCTGGGGAATGCCCTGAAGTTCACCACCGAGGGAGAGGTCACCCTGCGGGTGGAATCCCTGGCCCAGGCCGCTCCCGCCTGCCGCTTGCGCCTCACGGTCGAGGACACCGGCATCGGCATCGATGCGCAAGTACGTGAGCATCTGTTCGAGTCCTTCTCCCAGGCCGACACCTCCATCACCCGCCGATTCGGGGGGACCGGTCTGGGCCTGGCCATCTGCCGTGACCTGGTGCGGATGATGGGGGGGGACATCAGGGTGGAAAGCACCCTCGGAGAGGGTTCCAGGTTTTCCTTCGACATCGGCCTGGAGCCGGTCGAGGAAAGCCGCCTCGATCCACACCAGGGTCTGGCGGATCTCCGCGCCCTCATCGTCGATGACAATGTCACCAATCGCGCCATCCTGCGACAGTATCTCGGCCACTGGGGCGTCGACTGCATGGAGGAGACGGAAGGCGAGGCGGCGCTGAAAACCCTGCGTCAGGCCGCTGTGGATGGCCGGCCGTTCGACATGGTGCTGCTCGACATGCAGATGCCGGGCATGGATGGCATCAGCCTGGCGCATCGCATCGCGACGGCCTCCCCGCCCCTGGATTGTTATCTGTTCCTGCTGACCTCACAGGAATGTCCCGCCGATACCCGCCTCTTCGATGGTTGCCTGAGCAAGCCCATACGGCAGTCACGGCTCCATGATCTGATCGTCGCGGCCATGGCGGGTGGCGAGCGCACGCGCACGCGTAGCGTTCCCGCCGTGGCCGCGGGATCCCGCCAGCCCCTGCAGGGCCGGGTGCTGGTGGTGGAGGACAATCCCGTCAACCAGACGGTGGCCCGCGCCATGCTCTCCGGCCTGGGTCTGAGCGTGGAACTGGTCGACTCGGGAGAGGCCGCCCTGGAACGCTTGCCGGCCGGGGGACTGGACCTGGTGTTGATGGATATCCAGATGCCGGGCCTGGATGGCTACGAGACTACCCGCCGCTGGCGGCAGCGGGAGCGGCGGGCGGGGATGACGCCACTGCCGATCATCGCCCTCACCGCCAATGCCATGTCCGAGGACCGCCAGCGCTGCGCCGATGCCGGCATGAATGACCATCTGTCAAAGCCCTACAGCAAGTCGATGTTAAGGGCTGTCCTGGCGCAGTGGTTGCCGGGGGGCGGGGCCGGCGACGGGCCGCAAGCGCGTACCGGCAAGGATGCGGTGGATGATGGAGCGGGACTGGATCCGGCCAGGCTGGAGGAATTGCAGGGACTCCTGGGCGATGGCTTCGAGGTGGTCCTGACGCAGTGGCGGGAGCAGGCGGTCTGCCTCTATGAGGGTCTGCGCAGGGCGCTGGAGGGCAGCGATCTGAATGCGGTGGTCCTGGCGAGCCATTCCCTGAAGGGCAGCAGCGGCAATATCGGCGCCAGCCGCTTGATGGACCTGTGCGCGGACCTGGAGGCCCAGGCCAAGGCCGGGGAATTGCGGGATCGTGATCAACAACTGGCCAGGATCGAGGTGGAGATTCAGCGTGTCGATGCCTGGCTGCGGCAGTGGCCGGTGTCGGATACGGTATGAGCCTCATGTCCCGGCGCCATTCGTCGCCCTGGGGTATAAGCCATATCCCATGAACTCCCTTTCCCTTCGGGAGCGGGTTGGGTTGAGGGGATCGGGATGGCCAATGCCTTGATTCTTTCAGGTCCCCTCATCCTGAGTTTCTCGATTCAGGCCACCAGCGTCATTCCACCAGCTGCGTCCCTGGAGTCGTCCCCCCGTGGGCTGTGAAGGGACGACGGTTTCTGTCTTTCATGCCCATAATCAGGGGCAGTTCCAAAAATAATCGCATCGATAACGGCATGCATCCTGTAGGTGTCAATGGTCAATGGGACAGCGGCGAAGCGATAAGGACGTCTATCGACAGCACCCTCTCTTGAGGTTTTCTGGCCAGACCGGTACCCGCCCTTGCCGGCCCGTGGAGCCGAATGCCGCCCGGGGATCACGGTTCCGCCCATGAAATACCCCGTCCAGGTACTTGTCATTCCGCCGTCATCTACATAGGATCCCCCCTCTCGGGGAAATGTTGCGAGCTGTCGAGTGTGGTCGCGTTCGCCCCGTATGTGGCCATGCCGGTGCTGCGGTTCGTGACCTGGCCCCGTTCGCCAGGCCATGGGTACAGGTCTGTACGGCGGACATGAATACCACACCAGAGCATGGTGCCCCCGGCCCGCAGCTGATAGTTTCCAGCCTTCGGCGACGTCATCGGGAGCCTGTCGTCCAGGGATGCCCGGGCGATGCAGGCGTCCTCCCCGCGCAGGCGGGCGTCACCACGGCCGATTGCCGCAAGCGATGGAATTGCAAGAAAAAACAACCATGCTCTGCTTTTCGTCCTGTGCGGTTTCATGGATGAAGTGATGCAGAGGTTCCTTGAAAAAACATACCAGTCGGGGCATGCCTATGACCACCATGAACATTCACGAGATCCTGAAGATGTTGCCTCACCGCTTTCCGTTCCTGCTGGTCGATCGGGTACTGGAGTTCAAGTCGGGGGAATCCATACGCGCGATCAAGAATGTCTCCTGCAATGAGCCTTTTTTTCAGGGGCATTTCCCCCATCGCCCGGTGATGCCGGGGGTACTGGTCATCGAGGCCCTGGCCCAGGCCACCGGGCTGCTGGCCTTCCGCGCGGTCGATTATGCCCCGGTCAGCAACGATGTCTTCTACCTGGTAGGCATCGACAAGGCCCGTTTCAAACAACCGGTGGAACCCGGCGACCAGTTGTTGCTGGAGGTGGATCTGCTGCGTCACCGCCGGGGCATCTATTTCTTCAAGGCCAGGGCCAGCGTGGATGGCAAGATGGTCGCCAGCGCCGAGTTGATGACCACCAAGCCGGATCTGCCAGCTTGATCCATCCAGCCGCCATCATCGACCCCGCGGCGCGACTGGCGCAGGATGTCCGTGTCGGGCCGTGGACCCTGATCGGTCCGAATGTCGAGATCGGGCCGGGTTGCCGCATCGACGCCCATGTGGTGATCAACGGTCCCACCCGGATCGGCAGCAACAACCATATCTATTCCTTCGCCAGTATTGGCGATGACCCCCAGGACAAGAAATACGCCGAGGATGTCGAATCGGTGCTGGAGATCGGTGACGGCAACACCATTCGCGAGTATTGCACCATCAACCGGGGGACCGCGCTGGGTGGTGGTATCACCCGGGTGGGCAGCGGCAACTGGATCATGGCCTATGCCCATATCGCCCACGATTGCCAGGTCGGCGACCACACCATCTTCGCCAATAACGCCTCACTGGCCGGCCATGCCGTGATCGAGGACCATGTGATCCTTGGTGGCTTCACCGGGGTGCATCAATTCTGTCGTCTGGGCGCGCACAGCTTCACCGCCGCATCCAGCCTCATTCTCAAGGATGTCCCGCCCTTCGTGATGGTCTCTGGCAATCCCGCCAAGGCGCATGGTCTCAATCGCGAGGGACTCAAACGCCGGGGTTTCAGCCGTGAGGAACTGAATGCCCTGCGCCAGGCCTACCGCGTCATCTATCGCCAGGGCCTGACCCTGGAACAGGCCGCCGCGGAGCTCCGGACCCCGGCCCTGGAGTGCGCCGCTGTCGCCAGGATGGCTGAATTCATCGCCCAGCCGGGGCGGGGTATCGTGCGCTGATCCGCATGTCGCCCAGATGCGCATAGGCATCATCGCCGGCGAGGCCTCCGGGGATCAACTCGGCGCCGCGCTGATCCAGGCGATCCGGGAACGTCGCCCGGATGCGGTCTTCGAGGGCGTGGCCGGGCCGCGGATGCTGGCTGCCGGCGCCCGGACCCTGTATCCGCTGGAGCGACTGGCGGTGATGGGGGTGTTCGAGGTTCTGGGTCACCTGCCCGGCCTGTTGCGCATGCGCCGGGGATTGCTGGCCCATTTCCGCGCCCATCCCCCCGATGTCTTTATCGGCATCGATGCCCCGGATTTCAATCTGGGCCTGGAACAGGACTTGCGCCGGTCTGGTATCCCCACGGTCCATTATGTCAGCCCCTCGGTATGGGCCTGGCGGCGTTACCGGATACGCCGCATCCGCCGCAGTGTCGATCTGATGCTGACCCTGTTTCCCTTCGAGACGGCGATCTACCGGGAGCAGGGGATCCCGGTGAAATGCGTCGGTCACCCGCTGGCGGATCTCCTGCCCATGGAAAGCCATAGCGACACCGCCCGCCAGGCCCTGGGGCTGCCGGTTTCGGCGCCGCTGGTGGCCCTGTTACCGGGAAGCCGGGCGGGGGAATGGCGATATCTGCTGCGACCCTTCCTGGAGACGGCGCGATGGTGCGCCGGGCGTCATGCCGATCTAGAATACGTCATACCGCTGGTCTCGGCCGCGGCCCGGAGGGTGATCGAGCAGGGCCTGCGTGACTGGGGCGCCGGTCTCAGGGTCCATCTCGTCGATGGCAAGGCCCACGAGGCCATGGCGGCCGCGGATGCGGTATTGATGTGTTCCGGCACGGCCAGTCTGGAGGCCCTGCTGCTGAAGCGGCCCATGGTGGTCGCATACCGGCTCTCCACCTTGACCTATCACGTAGTCAGGCCATTGATAGAACTGGATAACTTCTCTTTGCCCAACCTGCTCTGGGGTTCGCCCCTGGTGCCGGAATTCATGCAGGATCAGGTCACGGCTGAACGCCTGGGACCCGCCTTGCTGGCCTTGCTGACGGAGCATCGCCGCGTCGAGGAGATGCGTCTGGCCTTCACGCAAATCCACCGGCGCCTGCGCCGGGGCGCCGGGGCCGCGGCGGCAGAGGCCATACTGGAGCTTGCCGGCGGATGAGCATGGGGGCGCCGTTCCAGCCGGAATACGTCCTTCGTCATCCCCTTGCAGGGGTCGATGAGGTCGGCCGCGGGCCACTGGCCGGGCCGGTGGTCGCCGGCGCCGTGATCCTCGATCCTCGGCGGCCGCTCAGCGGCCTGGCGGATTCGAAGAAACTCTCACCCAGGCGCCGGGAGCATCTGGCCGCGCGTATCAGGGAGCAGGCCCTGGCCTGGTCGCTGGGTCGGGCCGAGGTCGAGGAGATCGATAGCCTGAACATACTCCAGGCCAGCCTGCTGGCGATGCAGCGGGCGGTGGCCGGCCTCGCGGTGGCCCCGGCCATGGCCCTGGTGGACGGCAATCACTGTCCCCGGCTGGCCTGTCAGGCCCATGCGGTGATTCGGGGGGATGCCCGCGTGGCCGAGATCAGCGCGGCCTCGATCCTGGCCAAGGTGGCGCGTGATGCGGAGATGCAGGCACTGGATGTCGATTATCCCGGTTATGGCTTCGCCGCACACAAGGGCTATCCCACCCGCCTGCACCTCGATGCCCTGGAGGCGCTGGGTGTGACCCCCATGCACCGGCGCAGTTTCGCCCCGGTGGCGCGCCTGCTGGGGGGCCGATGAACAGCCGTTTCGTCCACCTGCATCTGCACAGCGAGTATTCCATCGTCGATGGGCTGGTGCGCGTCAAGCCGCTGTTGCAACAGGCCGTGGCCCTGGGCATGCCGGCCATGGCCATTACCGATCAGGGTAATCTCTTCGGCATGGTCAAGTTCTATCGCGAGGCGCTGCGCTCGGGGATCAAGCCGATCATCGGTGCCGAACTGAGGGTCCTCGCCGGCGCGGGGACGCTGGCGCCGGCGGGTCTGCTGTTGCTGTGTCAGGACCTGGAGGGCTATCACAACCTGACCCGTCTGCTCACCCGCAGTTATATCGAGGGGCAGAGCGGGGGCCAGGCCTGCATCCACGAGGACTGGCTGCGGGGACAGACCGATGGTCTCATCGGACTCTCCTGCGGGCGCCAGGGCGATATCGGTCAGGCCCTGATGGCGGGAGACCGGGACAGCGCCCGGACACGGCTCATGGCCTGGAGAGAACTGTTTCCCGGGCGCTTCTACCTGGAATTGCAGCGCACCGGGCGTGACGGTGAGGAGGCCTATATCGACGCCGCGGTGGAACTGGCCGCCGATACCGCGACCCCCGTGGTGGCCAGCAATGATGTGCGTTTCCTCCAGAGGGAGGATTTCGAGGCGCACGAGGCCCGGGTCTGTATCCACGAGGGTCGCACCCTGACCGATCCCCGTCGTCCCCGGAACTATTCTGAACAGCAGTATCTGCGCAGCGGCGAGGAGATGGCGGCGCTGTTCGAGGATATCCCCGAGGCCATCGAGAACAGTTTCCTGATCGCAAGGCGCTGTAATCTGGAACTGACCCTGGGTACCTATTACCTGCCGAACTATCCGGTTCCGGACGATGAGGACATGAACGCCTATTTCGCCCGCCTCGCGCGCGAGGGCCTGGAGCGGCGCCTGCAGGTGATCCTCGACACGGACGCCCCGGATTTCGCCACGCGACGCCAGGTCTATGACGCGCGACTCGAAACGGAACTCGGGGTGATCAGCAAGATGGGTTTCCCCGGGTATTTTCTGATCGTCGCCGATTTCATCCGCTGGGCCAGGGATAATGGCATTCCGGTGGGCCCCGGACGCGGTTCCGGGGCCGGTTCACTGGTCGCCTATGCCCTGGGGATCACGGATCTCGACCCGCTGGACTATGACCTGCTGTTCGAACGCTTCCTGAATCCGGAGCGCGTGTCGATGCCGGATTTCGATATCGATTTCTGCATGGATCGCCGTGACGAGGTGATCGAGTATGTCGCGGATCGCTATGGGCGTGACCATGTCTCCCAGATCATCACCTATGGCAGCATGGCGGCCAAGGCGGTGGTACGGGATGTGGGCCGGGTGCTGGGTCATCCCTATGGTTTCGTCGATCAGATCGCCAAACTGATCCCCTTCGATCTGAAGATGACCCTGGAGCGCGCCCTGCAGGAAGAGGAGACACTGCGGCAACGCTACCAGGACGAGGAGGATGTGCGGGATCTGATCGATCTGGCGCGCAAGCTGGAGGGTTTGACCCGCAATGCCGGTCGCCATGCCGGCGGCGTGGTGATCGCGCCGGCGCCCCTGACCGAATTCACGGCCCTGTACTGCGAGCAGGGCGCGTCCACGCCGGTCACGCAGATGGACATGACCGACATCGAGGCCATCGGCCTGGTCAAGTTCGACTTCCTGGGCCTGCGCACCCTGACCATCATCGACTGGGCGGTCAATGACATCAACCGCTTCCGGGAGGACGGCGGAGAACCCCCGCTGGATATCACGCAGATCCCGCTGGATGATCCGGAAAGCTACGCCCTGATCATGCGTGCCGACACCACCGCCATCTTCCAGCTCGAATCGCGCGGCATGAAGGAGCTGATCAAGCGTCTGCAACCGGATCGTTTTTCGGACCTCATCGCCCTGGTGGCCCTGTTTCGGCCGGGGCCGCTGCAGTCCGGCATGGTCGACGATTATATCGACCGCAAGCATGGCCGCGCGCGGGTGATCTACCCCCATCCCGAGCTGGAACCGATCCTGAAGCCGACCTACGGGGTCATCCTCTACCAGGAACAGGTCATGCAGATCGCCCAGGTACTGGCTGGATACACCCTGGGCGGGGCCGATATGCTGCGCCGGGCCATGGGCAAGAAGAAGGCGGAGGAGATGGCCAGGCAGAGGCAGGCCTTCATCGAGGGCGCCGCCGCCCGTGGCGTCGATGCCGGGGTGGCCGCGGGGATCTTCGACCTGATGGAAAAGTTCGCCGGTTACGGTTTCAACAAGTCCCACTCCGCCGCCTATGCCCTGGTGGCCTACCAGACCGCCTGGCTGAAGGCGCATTATCCCGCCGCCTTCATGGCCGCGGTATTGTCCTCGGACATGGACAATACCGACAAGGTCGTGGGCCTGATCGATGAGTGTCGCAGCATGGGCCTGACCGTGCGGCCACCGGACCTGAACGCCTCTGGCTACAAGTTCACGGTTACCGATGCCCAGAGCATTCGCTATGGCCTGGGGGCGGTCAAGGGCGTGGGCGAGGCGGCCATAGAGGGCATCATCGATGAACGCACCCGTGCCGGTGAATTCACCAGCCTGTTCGATCTGTGCCGGCGGGTGGATACCCGCAAGGCCAATCGCCGGGTCCTCGAAGCGCTGATCCGGGCCGGTGCGATGGACAGCCTGGGTGGCGACAGGGCGGCCATGATCGCCAGCCTGGACCGCGCCATACAGCTTGCGGAACAGGCCCGCAAGGACAGCCAGGCGGGACAGGATGACCTGTTCGGACTGGCCACGGACAAGCAGGGCGCCGACGGGCCGGCGCCTGAACTCCGCCTGGAGCGGGTGCCTCCGTGGAGTGAGGCGCAGCGCCTGACCGGCGAGAAGGAGACCCTGGGGCTCTATCTCACCGGTCACCCCATCAATCGTTATGAACAGGAACTGCGCCAGCTGGCCAGTTGCCGGCTGAGCGAGCTGAAAGCGGATCGCAAGCGCCAGCTACGCGTAGCGGGCCTGCTGCTGGAGATGCGCATGCGTAACAGCCGGCGCGGCAAGATGGCCACCCTGACCCTGGATGATCGCAGCACCCGTGTCGAGGTGACCCTGTATGCCGAGGTGCTGGCGCGCTATCAGGAACTCCTGGTCAAGGACCATATCCTGGTGATCGAGGGGAGCTGTTTCATGGATGATTTCACCGGTCAACTGGCCCTGACCGGGGAACGGGTACTGAGTCTGGACCAGGCCCGTGGCGAATATGCCCGTGAACTGTGCCTGTCCATTCCGGCGGACCTGATCGCCAATGGCTTTATCGATGAGCTGCGGGAACTGCTGGGGTCCTGCCGGCCGGGGCCCTGCCCGGTAAGCATCGAATACACCGGCAACAGGGCCACGGCACGGCTTTCCCTGGGCGATGACTGGCGCATCAATCTTCCCGATACGCTGCTGGAACAGCTGCGTGAACGCCTGGGCAGCGACCACTGCCGGGTGATCTTCTGAAGGCGGACGGGGTCCAAATCCAGGGGCATGCACCCGTTCGGGTTTGCCCATGGCGCCATTGCTGGAACCGTCATGACACCATACCCACCACGAAGCTCGCGAAGGACACGAAGTCTCCATGAACGTACTGATATATTCAGTGCCTTTACGGCACCAGCCCGCCCTTGTCTGTCGAAGGGGTGACTTTCCCATATCCCTGTGGATTGGATGTGTCGCCCGTGAAGCAAACATGTAAGCGCCTGATTCGGCACTTTCCCAAAGGCTGAAGGATCACCAATGCGTACTGAAACACAAACCTGTCCACGTCAGCCACTTGGCCTCGATCGGCTTTCCCTTCGTGAGCTTCGTGGTGAATGAGGATATTTGAGCTACAATAGACCGATTGCCATGCCCGCGGAATGAGACACGCATGAATCTGAATTTTCTTGATTTTGAACAGCCCATCGCCGAACTCGAGGCGAAGATCGAAGAACTGCGTTATGTCGGTGGCGATACGGATGTCAATATCGGCGAGGAGATCAACCGGCTGAAGGAACGCTGCAACGAATTGACCTCCTCGATCTTCTCCAACCTGTCCGCCTGGCAGATCTCCCGCCTGGCCCGGCATCCGCAACGGCCCTATACCCTGGATTATGTCGAACGCATCATCGATGACTGGGAGGAGCTGCATGGTGACCGCAGCTATGCCGACGATCCCGCCATCGTTGCCGGTCTCGGGCGCATCGATGGGCGTCCGGTTGCGGTGATTGGTCATCAGAAAGGGCGCAATACCAGCGAAAATCTGCAGCGTAATTTCGGCATGCCCAGGCCCGAGGGTTATCGCAAGGCGTTGCGCATCATGAAAATGGCCGAGCGCTTCGCCCTGCCTCTGCTGACCTTCATCGACACCCCCGGCGCCTATCCCGGGATCGGTGCCGAGGAGCGCGGACAGAGCGAGGCGATTGCCCGCAACCTGTTCGAGATGTCCCGGCTGAGTACGCCGATCCTGTGTACCGTGATCGGTGAGGGGGGGTCCGGCGGGGCCCTGGCCATAGGCGTTGGCGACCGTCTGCTGATGTTGCAGTACAGTACCTACGCGGTGATCTCGCCCGAGGGTTGCGCTTCCATTCTCTGGAAGAGCGCGGACAAATCCGAGCAGGCGGCCAAGGCCATGGGGATCACCTCCGAGCGCCTGCTGGAACTCGGTCTCGTCGACCGGGTGCTGGACGAGCCCCTGGGTGGGGCGCATCGCCATGTGGACGATATGGCCGCACGGATCAGGACGGTGCTGATCGAGGAACTCGACGCCCTGTCAGCGCTGTCCGGCGAGCAATTGCTGCAGGCCCGCTACCAGCGACATCTGGGCTTTGGTCATTATCGGGAGGTCTGATGCCGTCGGCCCGGCTCTGCGCCATGGCCACCGTGCGGGTTGGTGTCGTCGATGATGTCCAGGCGGAGCTTCACCTGTTCGGCCCTGTTGCAGGTGTTGCGGGGTCTGCCCACTCCGGAGCGGTATCTGGTCGCCCTCAGTGGCGGTCTGGATTCCATGGTGCTCCTGCACGCGCTGTCCCGGTTGAGGCAGGAACTCGCGCCGATCCGGATCGGCGCGGTGCATGTCCATCACGGTCTTTCCGGGCGGGCCGATGACTGGGCCGGCTTCTGTGGCCAGGTCTGCGAGGACCTGGACATCCCCCTGTTGCAGCTGCGGGTGGATGCCCGTCCTCCCGCGGGCAGGAGCGCCGAGGACTGGGCCCGCCGGCAGCGCTATGGGGCCATCAGTGAGCGCCTGGGGCGCGGGGACATCCTCCTCACCGCGCATCACCAGGACGATCAGGCCGAGACCCTGATGCTGCGTCTGTTGCGTGGGGCCGGCGCCAGGGGGCTGGCGGCCATGGCGAGGCTGCGCACCTTGCCGCCGGGGCGACTGGCCAGGCCCTTGCTGGAATTCAGCAGGGAGCAGTTGCGGGCCTATGCCGAAGGTCACGCCCTGCGCTGGGTGGACGACGAGAGTAATCTCGATACCCGTTTCGATCGTAATTTCCTTCGCCACGAAGTCATGCCGGTCCTGCTCCGGCGCTGGCCGGCGGGTCGCCGATCACTGTCCCGGGCGGCCGCCATTCAGGCTGACAATGCCGCCCTGCTGGATGAATTGGCCGCCGCGGACATGCAGGTTGCGACCCGCGGCGGTGGGCCCCGTCTGTCCATCACCGCCCTGCGCGGCCTGGGTCGCCGGCGCTGCCGGAACCTGTTGCGCTACTGGATCCGGCAGGCCGGTTTCCGATCGCCGTCCTGGCGTCAGTTACGACAATTCGAACGGGATGTGCTGGGCGCCTCCGCGGCCAGTGCCGCGCATCTGCACTGGCCGGAATTCGATCTCAGGCGCTATCGCGACGAGGTCTGGATCCTGGCGCCGTCCGTTGCCCATGATCCGGGCCGCTCCCATTCCTGGAGTTTCCCCGGGGTTTTGATGCTGGCCCATGGCGCCCTGGAGGCCAGTCCCGCGCAGGGACAGGGCCTGTCATGCAGGGCCTGTGATGGAGGCCGGATCAGTGTCCGCTTCCGGCGGGGCGGCGAGCGGCTGAGGCTGCCGGGCAGAGCGGGGACCCGGGCATTGAAGAAGCTCCTGCAGGAGGCCGGGATCCCGCCCTGGGAGCGGGATCGCCTGCCGCTGGTGTATGTCGACGACGAACTGGCAGCGGTTGCCGATCGCTGGGTGTGCGCGGACTTTGCCGCGGCCGCCGATGAGGCGGGCTGGCTGCTGGACTGGCATCCGCTGGCGGAACGGGACAAGGATGCCGATGATGCCTGAACTGTTTGTCCATGCCCAGGCCTGCCTGCGGGCGGACAGTGTCGCGGAGAAACTGGAACTGACCGCCGCGGCCGGGGACATGCTTGGCGATCCCATGCTGTTGCTGGATGAAGGCGTTCCGGTCGCGACCGTGACCACCCCGGGACGTCCGCCTCGCCCCCGGCTGGTGGCCCCACGCGACCTGCCTCGCCGCAGTCTGGGTAGCGCGCAGGGGCATGCGGCGCTGATCCACGCGGTGGCGCATATCGAGTTCAATGCCATCGATCTGGCCTGGGACGCGGTACAGCGTTTTCGTGGCCTGCCGCGCCAATACTACCTCGACTGGGCCGGCGTGGCGGTGGAGGAGGGGCGCCATTTCCACCTCATCCATGAGCACCTGCGGGGCCTGGGTTATTGCTACGGTGATTTCGAAGCCCATGATGGGCTCTGGGAGATGGCGCTGAAGACCGCCGGGGACGTGCTCTTGCGCATGGCCCTGGTGCCGCGCCTGCTGGAGGCGCGAGGACTCGATGCAAGCCCGGGGATGATACGGCGCCTTCGTGAAGCCGGTGATGGGGCGGGCGCGGAAATCCTGAGCGTCATCCTGCATGACGAGATCGGCCATGTGGCCACGGGTGATCGCTGGTTTCGTTACCTGTGCGCCCGGCGAGGCCATGATCCGGAGCCGTATTTCCACGCGCTGCTGAACCGCGAAGGCCTGTTGCCCCGGCCGGGAAGCCTGAACCGGCAGGCCCGGCTGCAGGCGGGTTTCAGCGCCTCCGAGCTGGAACGGCTGGGCTGAAGCGGACGGCCCCGGCGCTTCCGCCGGGGTCTCTGTATCCCCGTTCCTTTGCCGTTCCAGGCGTAGCGGTTTCAGTCACTCCCGTGGCCCTCCGTTTCGGTATCGGTGATGTGAAAATGGAACACGATGTCTCCAATCTCGATCCGGTCGCCCTCCCGTAGCTGCCGTCTGCCGATCTTCTCGTTGTTGATATAGATCCCGTTCAGTGATTCCAGATCGACGATCTCGATACCGCCATCCTCGCGGCGGCGGATCTCGGCATGCCGCCGGGATATGGATGGATCATCGAGGCACAGGTGATTCTTGCTGCTGCGGCCTATGCGCCAGGGAATGGCCATGATCGCATGGCGCTCGGAGTTCTCCCCTTGCCTGAGGAGGTGACCATAGGGGGGATCCTGTCTGGTTGGTGGGGGCGTTTGCACGATTCGGGCGCTGGCTTCAGGCCGCCGCCGGTGCCACCAGAGCAGCAGGACCGTGCCCGCGACGAGGATGAGCGGCAACAGCCAGATCATGTCCATACGCCGTGCCCCGGGCCATTCAATCCTGGAGTCCGGGACCGGACCAGGGGGTGCGCTCAGGCGGCTCCCATGCTGCCCGGAACACGGCGCCGGGCGGTGGTGACGGCGCCGTGGTCGTGCCGCCTGGCTGGCAGCGTTCTGCGCGGGGGACGGGTGTATGCATGGGTCGTGCTATTTCTCCGGGAACAGCGGATCCGGCAGGTCATAGAATTTCAGGTCCAGGCTCTTCTGGCCCAGACGCGTGGTGTCTTCCACCTTGACATCCACGCGCTTGTTCTTCTCCTTGGCCTCGCCCAGTTGCGGCAGGCCCTTGCGCAGCTTCTTGGTGACCTTGATAAGCTGCTCATGCAGCTTGTTGGTATAGGCGATCCGGTAGGCGCGTGGCTTGGCCAGATTGGGATCGTCCTCCATGTTGGTGACCCACAGGTAGATATCGCCTTCCGTGCCCAGGTGTTTGTTGGGTTCGACAACATACACCGACAGGACCCGGAAGCGCTCCGGCAGGCGCGAGGCCGAGGGCCATCCCATCAGTGGCGGGAAGGAAAAATAGCTGACGACATAGAACGCCGAAGTGATGAGGATGGCGGTGGCCTTGACCCGCCAGGACCATCTGGAATAGAGCGTGAGGCTGAGCAATAACAGCGCGATGATGACATAGGCGGCGATCAGGCCGCTGGCTCCGAGGTTGTACATCGTCTCTTGTTCTCCTGATGATGACCCTTTCAGGCCGGTACCTTGTGATGTCAGAATGGCACGAGCTTTTTTTGCAGGCGACTGATGTCCCTGACCTCGCCGTCGTTGCCTATGGTGAAACGCAGGGCGGTGATCTCCGCGCCCTGTTTTTCCAGGGTATAGGTATCGTAGAAGACCACCTTGAGCACAGGATTGACCTTGGCCAGACGCACCTTGACCTTGACCGGCTCACCGGTCTTGGTGGCGTAATAGTGCAGGTTGACCACGTATTCTCCCTTGACCACGCCACGAATGGTCATGACCTCCTGGTTCAGCGGGTTTTGCACCACCTTGCCCTCGAAGGTGATGGTGTCGTTGAGGTTGCCGCGATCGTCACGGTCGAGATGGATCAGGCCGGCGGCCGGCACCTTGAAATAGATCAGATTGCCCTTGGGATCCTCGATATAGGTATCGATATCGTCGGGATCGTTGTCTGGCCAGGTCACGGTCAGGATGTATTCGGCCTTGGGGTCGATGATGCCTGATTTGGCCACCGGATTCATGAACATGATCGCGACCAGAAACAGGAAGGTGAATCCCAGCAAGGCGTTGAACAGCAGATCGGTAAAGGGATCCGAGGTCAGGCGCCGATGCGTCCCCAGGCCCTTGAGCGCCATCTCTCAGTGCCCGCCTGGAGCGGTGCTCATGGCGCACCGGCCGTTCATGTCTTGTCCGCCAGTGCGGGAATGATATGCACCTCGGTCAGGGTGACGGTTTTTTCCACCAGGGTGTCGACACCGTGATCGAGCAGATGGTATTGCGCCGCCAGGAGAATACTGCCGGTGAGGCCGGCGAAGGTCGTGTAAAGCGCCGTGCCCATGCCATTGCTCATCTGTGTCAGGACCTTCTGCATGCTGCCGACATCCACGGAGGTGGTCTGACCCACGGAGGCCAGCATCATGATGAAACCGATGATGGTGCCGAGCAGGCCCAGCTTGATGAGCATGTCGACGACGAACCAGCCTACCTCGTGAGGACTGCGCGCCTTGTTGGCGAAGACGTCCAGCAGATCGGAGCGGGAGGCGACGACCTCTTCACTGGATTGCTCACCACGCCGGGTCAACAGCAGGTCATGTACGTACCGGCTGACATCGGATTCAGGCAAAGGGTTCCTGGCATCGATGACGATGCGATCCTCGACCAGACCGATGGAGGTGGCTGTCGCCAGCAGTGCCGCGATGTGATCGGCCAGACCGATCTGGCGCGACAGCTGCATGATCCGGCTCGCTCCATGCACGCAGGCAAGGACGAATATCAGGGCGATGGCCACGGAGATATGGCTGCGGTCACCGGTGAACAACAGGTACATGAAACCTTCGTTCCAGGCCACGATCAGGCCGAAGAGAACGGCGCCGATGAAGATCAGCCAGATCAGCAGGAGGTGGGCATCGATGTCTTTTATACTCATATTCGCCATCCGGGATTCCTTGGGGTAACTCTGATGTATCCAGCCATTGCCTGATTTGCGGATAGCCGTCGAAAACGTGGTTTCCACGGGCTCACATAATCCGTCCTCCGGTAGACGGATCTGGGCTCCGCCTCCCGGCGCCGCGGCAGGGTCTGAAGGAATCAGGCGCTTCCCGGGTAGGGGAAACGGTGTTCGATTCAGGATGAATGGATCAGAACCCTCCGTGATTCACCGCGTCCGTGCCACCACGGCAAGGCGAAAGATGCGTCGGCTGTCGCCCGCAATGAATGGCTCTCCCGCCAGGACGCGCGGCATGCGGTTCCTGTCTGATCGCGTTCATGCCGTCATGGCATCCCTGTGTCTCCGTCAAGACCTCTGCGGGAACATGCCTACTATCGGAAACCCGGGGCTTCCAGTCAAGCCTACTTGGCATCTTCCTCGAGGACAAAATCCACGATATCCCTGAGATCCTGATTCAGACGCCGGGCAAAGCGGTCGATACGTTCATCCCCATTGTGTTCCGGCAGCAGGATCATATTGATGACGGTCTGATCGCCGGAGGTGTTTACCATGACCCGGCAGGGCATCTGCGCCACATATTCCGGATCGATGGTCAGGACCTCGCGGGCATTCTCCAGGTTGCAGAAATGGATGACCTCGACATCGGGAAAGTCGGGATAGCCACGCTTGCGAATGGCCTTGCCGACCACGTTACGGCCCGTAAGACGGAAATTGCGCTCGGTGATGGCGAAGTCCAGTTCCTCGACGACATCCTGGTAGGGTTTGCTGGTGGTGGCGCGCAGCCGTACCATCTCACTACGGATCAGGCGGGTATCCGTGTGACCTGGTGGGCTGTAGACCAGAGCGGCCCCGGTGAACAGTCCAAGCAGGCCGATCACGAGTCGTCCCGGGTGATGTCTTGCCGATTTGCTCACGGTGGCCTCTGCTGCTGTCATGTTGGTGCTCGAGCGTGGGGATGCATGGTTTCCGGGTCTCCGGGCATGTCGAATGGGCAGGGATCCGAAACCGTCCGGGTTATTCGTTGATCACGACCTTGGTCCCGATGCGTACATATTTCTTCAGGTCCATGATCTCCTCGTTGGTCAGGGCGATACAGCCCTCGGTCCAGTTGTAGTTCTCATGGATCAGCAGCCGCTTCTTGCTTTCGGCGCCGAGTCCATGGATGCCGATGGCGCCACCCAGGGGGGTGTCCTGGGGTGGCGTCTTGCCCATCTTCAGGGCGCGGACGATGCGATCGAACTGGCGCCTGCCGATGAGGTGCTTTTTCAGACCGTAAAAGGCATCCTTGATATTGGGGTAATTCAGCTGCATGAAGAGGAAGAAGCGGCTGTTGTCATTGAAACCCACGACCCGGTAGGTGCCAACCGGGGTCTTGTGATCACCGCTGCGCTGCTTGTCTCCCTTGCCACCCTTGCCGACCGCCGTGCGATAGCTGCGCACGACCTTGCCGCCTTGCTTCACCATCAGGATCTTGCGCGATTTCAATACCTCGATGACATAGGATTGCCCGGCGCTCCGGGCCAGGCTGGAGAGCGGTTGCAGCCCCGTCAGCAAGGCGCAGAGAACATAGGTTGTATAACGCCAGGCCATAGTGATATCGTTCCCCTACGATAGCCGCGAAGTACCGTGTTCCGACCCGGAAGGGTCCTGATTCGTGTTAAGCTGCAAGGCAGTTTTTACAAGGGCTTGCCAATTCAAATTGATGTCAAACATGATCCCGAACAGAGAGTATTCTAGACCGACTCACCACGACATGCCAGAAATGCGGTTCATGCCGGTGTCGATGGCGGTGACCGGGCTGGCCGGCCGGTGAGCATCAGCGCCGCGATCCAGCGCTACGACCGCATGGCCATCGGTCTTCACTGGCTGATGGTGATCCTGATCGTCGTCATGTACGGCCTGGGCTGGTACATGGTCGATCTGCCCAAGGGTGACGCGCGCCACCTGTTCTTCACCACGCATAAATCCATCGGCCTGACCGTGGCCATGCTGGCCCTGTTCCGGCTCTTCTGGCGCCAGGTTTCCTCCCTGCCGGGCCGGCCACGCGGCATGCCCCGGTGGAAATGGATCCTGGCGGAATTCACGCACGGCCTGCTCTATGCGATGATGTTCCTGCAGCCGGTGAGTGGGTATGTCTCTTCCTCCTTCAGTGGCTACAAGACCCGTTATTTTGGCATTCCCCTGCCTCAATGGGGCTGGAAGGACCCGGTCCTCAATGAACTCTTCACCGAATTGCACGTCATCTGCTCGATTGTCCTGCTGGGCCTGATCATCGTGCATGTGCTGGCGGCCCTGTCCCACCTGCTGGTATTCAAGGACGGGGTGTTCCAGCGCATGTGGCCCGGGTTGCGCGGTGGTTCCCAGGGTCCCGGCAGCCCTCCGCCGTCCTAGGCGTCTGCCGGACTCGGGACTGTTCTAGTGCGGAAAAGTCCCGTTGGCCCGATTTCCCGCTCATTGCCGTTACCCGGCTACCGGCCCCGGCTGAACTGGATCAGATGACCCAATAATCCGGCTCTGGAGGCTTCCCCTCGCTACCATCGACCGGATCCGGCAGGCCCCTAGCGGCGACCGCCCTGGCTCAGCACCCGCGCCAGGGATTCGATCACCGGGGTGTGTGAAAACCTCAAGGCGGCGATGGTCAGGGCCACCAGGTTGAAGCCCAGCATCACGGAGATATCCACCACGGTGCCGAGATCGGCGCCCATCACACCCAGCGGCTGACCCAGCATCGCATGTTTCAGCAGGTCCACCGCGTAGGTGAAGGGATTGGCCTGGGCCAGCCAGACGAATTCCATGGGCAGTTTCCGCAAGGGGTACAGCGCCCCGCTGAGGAAAAACACCGGGAAGATGACGAAATTCATGATCACGGCGAAATTGTCCAGGGTGCGGCTGAAGACGGCGATCAACATGCCCAGGCTGGCGCAGGTGAACGCCGCCAGGACCAGGGCCGTGATCATCAGCGGGATATCCGGTAGTTGCGGGACATAACCCATCGGCAAGAGGATGAGCAGCAGCAACAAGGCCTGGATCAGACCGGCGATGGCGGCGCTGAGGGTCCGCGACAAAACGATCCAGTAATGGGGAAAGGGGGCCATCACCAGCATGCGCATGACGCCGGATTCCTTGTCATAGACCAGCGACAAGGAGGCCAGCATGGCGCCAAACAGCAGGACCATGGCCAGCAGGCCGGGCACCAGGAACTGGTGATAGTCTTCACCCATGGCCTCCCCGACCAGCGACTGAAATCCGGTGCCGATGACCAGCAGCCAGATCAGCGGGCGGACCATGGCGCTGACCAGACGGCCACGTTGTCTGAACATGCGCACCAGTTCCCGCAGGATGATGGCCGACAGTGCCCGGATCATGTGCCGGCCTCGTCGGCGGGTCGGTTCATCCAGACATAGACATCGTTCAGATCGGGGTGTCTCAGGAGCAGCGAATCGACATGTCCCCGCAGGCGTGATTCGATATCTCCCAGGTTGAAGTCCGGGTCCCGGATGCGGTACAACAGCCGCTCCCCCTCGCTCCAGGGCGGGCCCAGATCCGTGTTCAGCAAACGACCGCAGATGTCAGGGGTGCTGCTGTGAACCTCGAGAATGTGGTGGCCCAGTTCGCGGATCAGCCGTGGCGGCTCGCCACTGCCGATGACCCGCCCCTGGCGCATGAACACGACCTGATCGCAGTCAACGGCCTCCTCCAGGTAATGCGTGGTCAGGATCACGGTCATGCCGGTCTCACCGCGCAGTCGATGCAGGTAGCGCCAGATGGCGCGGCGATTGATCACATCCAGACCCGTGGTGGGTTCGTCCAGCAGCAGCAGCCGGGGTTCATGCAGTACCCCGCGGGCGATATCCACCGCGCGCCGCATCCCGCCCGAGAGCGCGGCGACCGGCATGTCCCGTTTGTCTCCCAGTTCGAATATTTCCAGCAGGTGTGCGATGCGCCGCTGAATATCGACCTTTTTCAAGCCATACAGGGCACCGGAGAAATGCAGGTTTTCCGACACGCTGAGATTGCGGTCCAGGGCCGAATCCTGGAATACCAGTCCCGTCAGTCTGCGCACGCGCGCGGCCTTTCGGGTCACGTCCAGGCCATTTACCAGCAGCTTGCCGCCCGTGGGCCGGATCAGGCTGGAGATCATGTGCAAGGTGGTGGTCTTGCCGGAACCGTTCCGCCCCAGGAGGCCAAAGAACTGACCCTGGGGGATATTCAGGTCGAGCGCGTCGACCGCCGTGATGTCTGCATATTTTTTGCACAGCGCATGGCAGGCGATGGCGGCTGGTGGATCAGTGGCGGGGGGCGACATGGAGACAAAAAACAAGGGGACCTTCTAGGTCCCCTGGTCATAACGGCTTGACGTGCCGGTTAACGGTTGTTGATGTACATGGTGACTTCAAAACCGAAACGGATGTCATTGTAAGAAGGAGTTTCCCAGGTCATTTGTCTATCCTCGTTGATTGCTGTGACGTGCTTGAAAAGGCCGTTTAACGGTTGTTGATGTACATGGTGACTTCAAAACCGAAACGGATGTCGTTGTAAGAAGGAGTTTCCCAAGCCATGATATTCACCTCGAATCATTCAGTAGTTTGTCGGCTTACGGTATGCAGCCAGTGGACTGCACTTGCCTGGTATATTGCAGATACCATGCCAGATCGCTGAATAATCATTCAACTTGTTGATAATACAGGTGAACAGGCATTGTTACAGCCACATCGCCTGGTCCGGCCCGTATCCGTAATGGTTGATATGGACCAGAGGTGATGGTTTAATTCGACCATTGCTGGTGGTGCAAGCCCACTGCGTTGGCGACGGGATCCCGATCGCGGTCGTCAGTCGACCGCGCAGGGGGCTCCCCGAGCCAGACGGGGTCGGTCGGTGAATCAGCGCCATATCAGGTATTCGAGCGTGCAGACATCGGCCAACAGATCACGATCCCTGAAATCCCTGTTGTTGATGCATGAACTGGCCCTGTTGCTGCTGGTGATCGTCACCGGTGTGCTCGGTGGGCTGTGGGCCTACTTCTGGCAACAGACCTCTCAGGAATCGCTGCGACTCAGTCAGATGGCCTTTACCGCCCATAACATACGCACGGATCTGTTCCGCCAGATCAAGGATGTTACCGTCGCCAGGATCATGGAAGACCCCAGGGCAACCAGTCTCTATAGTCAGTATTCCCGCTCCATAGACGACAACTTCAACCGCCTGCGGCAGGCCACGGCCAGCCAGGAAGAGGAACTCAGCATACAGGATATGCAACACGCCTACCGCGTGATACAGCAGGATATGAACAAGATCTTCAGCAGTCCCTACATGATGAACCGCGCGGTACGCATGCGTATTCTCGATATCCGTTATCAGCAGTCCGTGGTGGGGGAATTCGAACTGGCCTTCAGGAACTTCGAGGATCACCTGAAGGCGGGGGACGAACTTCTGCGCCGGCAGATGCAACAATGGACACAATTGGCCTCATGGTTGATCCCCCTGGTGTTGCTGCTGGGCTTTGGATTGTTACTGATGTCGCGCCGAAGCCTGCAGCGGGGATTCGTCAGGCCGATGGCGGAACTGATCGCAGGCGCCAGGGAGATCAGCACGGGCCGCCTGGACCATCGTATCTCGATCCAGGGGACCCGCGAACTCATGCACCTGGCCGAGGTGCTGAACCGTATGGCGGCCGAGCTGGCAAAGATCCAGACGGCGCTGGTGGAAACGGAACGGCAGGCCGCCCTGGGGTCGCTGGTGCCGGTGATCGCGCATAATATACGCAATCCGCTGGCCAGTATCCGCGCCAGCGCGCAATTGCTCGATGTCATCGATGACCAGGAGGATATCGAGGATGTGAAGGCCGCGGTGATCGAGACCGTGGATCGTCTGGAGCGCTGGGTCAGTGCCCTGGTATCCTACCTGCACCCACTCAAGCCGCATCCCATCGAACAGGGTTTGCTGGCCATCCCGGAGGCGGCTCTGCGCCTGTTGCAGAATCGTCTCAGTGAAAAAAACATGTCCGTCATCAAGCCGGACAGGTCGGAGGATGTTTCGGTCAACGTGGATGCGGATTTGATGGAGCAGGCCGTCTACGGCCTGCTCTCAAACGCCATCGATGCCTCGCCCATGGGCTCCAGTCTGAAGATCGGGCTGGAGCAGCGGGTGGATGAATACCGTCTCACCCTCGATGATCAGGGGCCGGGGATACCCTTCGAGCCGGTCGCGGGGGATCTGGAACCGGGACTGACCACCAAGCGGTTCGGCACCGGCCTGGGGATCCCGGTGGCCTTCAAGGTCTGCGCGGTGCATGGCTGGGCGCTGAGTTTCGAGGCCTTGCCCGGGGCCGGGACACGGGTCACCATTCGTATCCCGCGGCAGACCGGACGGGTTGCCGGGTCCCTCGCGGATGCCTGAGTCGGGGTTCGGCCGGGATGCCTGCATCGACACATCGTCATACAATGGTTAGCGGGGGGTGGCAGTGGCACAGACTGAAGCAAAGATCCTGATAGTCGAGGACGAGGCCTTGTTCGCCAAGGCGGTCGCCAAGCGCCTGCAAAAAGAGGGTTATCGCTGCGATATCGCCGGTAACCTGGAGCAGGCCAGGGGGAGTCAGGCCGACTTCGCTCCGGATATGGTGCTGCTCGACATGCGTCTGCCCGATGGTTCGGGGCTGGATTTCCTTACCTGGTTGCGAGAGCAGCAGGGCTCCGAGGTGCCGGTTTTGATCATGTCCGCCTACGGTGAACTGGAGGATGCCGTGACGGCCATGAAGCTGCGCGCCTCGGACTATCTGAAGAAACCGGTGGACCTGGACGAGATCCTGATCCATGTGGCCAAGGTCCTCGACAAGCAGGCACTGGACCGCAAGTTGCAGTATTCCCGTGAGCGGGAACGGCATACGGTGGAAGGGGCGCAATTGCTGGGCGACGATGCCCGCGTGCAGTCCCTGCGCGAACAGATCAGACGCATAGGCACGTTGGTGGCAGGGGCCGATACGATACCCCCAACGGTACTGATCCTCGGCGAGACCGGCACCGGCAAGGATGTGGCCGCGCGTCTGCTGCATGCCGAGAGCGCGCGCCATGACAGGCCGTTTGTCCAGGTGGATTGCGCATCCTTGCCGAAGGAACTCATCGAGGCGGAACTCTTCGGCCATGAAAAAGGCGCGTTCACCAACGCCCATACGGCGCGAACCGGGCTGTTCGAGGCCGCCGAGGACGGAGCCCTGTTTCTGGACGAGGTCGGTGAGTTGCCACTGGAACTGCAAGCCAAGCTCCTGGCCACCCTGGAACGGCGCACGGTCAGGCGCATCGGTTCCACCCGGGAACGTCCGCTCAGGGCATGGTTGATCGCGGCGACCAACCGTGACCTGGAGGCCATGTCCCGGGCCGGAGAGTTTCGTTCCGATCTCTATTTCAGACTCAATGTCCTGACCCTGAACATGCCACCCCTACGCGAGCGGGGCGATGATATCGAACTCCTGGCGCGTCATTTTATCGCCCAGACCGCGGCCCGCTACGGCGTACAGGCCCCGCAACTGGGCAACGATGCCGTCACGGCCATGAAGCGTTATAACTGGCCCGGCAACGTGCGCGAGATGAAGCATCTGATCGAACGCGCGGTGCTGCTGTGTGGTGATGGCGTACTGGAGCCAGACAGCCTGATGCTGCCCGGGGTGGAACCCAGGACCGGATCCGCCGGGGTCAGCCTGGAGGGCATGACCCTGGATGGCGCCGAACAGTTCCTGATCCAGAATGCGCTGGAACGCACGGGCGGCAACGTATCCGAGGCAGCCCGCCTGCTCGGTGTCACGCGCATGGCCATGCGTTACCGGATGAAGAAATACGATCTTTGACAGGGTCGGTCCGGGAAGCCCACCACGAAGCTCACGAAGCAGTAGAGATCGAACTGCATCCACGAGCACCAGGGGTGGGCGCGGTCCACGCGCATGGGCTGGTGGTGCTGAGGGGTCCGTGGGGAAAGGGAACGATTGCAGACTGTATCACCGCTCAAACCGGCTTGCGCCGGCAAGCGGAAATCACCCGATCTTGCGGCTGGCGTATTCCCGAAAACTTCGTGTCCTTCGTGGCGAAGGCATTCCCGTGCGGGATCAATGCAGCTTCATGCGTGGCCGTGCGTGATGAGTCAGCAGGTTGGACAGGGTGCGCAGCGCCACCTGCAGGTAGCCATGCAGGGCGATCAGATGCATCTTGTAGAGGGACATATACACGAAGCGGGCGATCAGGCCTTCGATCATCACATTGCCGGTCCAGCGCCCCATCAGGTTGCCCATCATGTTGCCCACCGTGCTGTAGCGGCTCAGGTTGACCAGCGAGCCGTAGTCCACGTAGCGGTAGCGCGGCAGTTCGGATCGGCCCTTGAGCCTTTTCTTCAGACTCTTGTAGAGCATCGAGGCCTGTTGATGCGCGGCCTGAGCGCGGGGGGGCACCGTCTGGTCCGTATCCGGCATGGGGCAGGCCGCGCAGTCACCGAAGGCGAAGATATCCTCGTCGCGGGTAGTTTGCAGGGTGTCTTTCACCACCAGCTGGTTGATCGGGTTGGTCTCCAGGCCGGCGATATCCCTGAGAAAGTCCGGGGCCTTGATGCCGGCGGCCCAGACCTTGATGGCAGAGGGTATGAAATGGCCCTTGTCGGTATGAAAACCGTCGGCGGTGGCCTCGATGATGCGTTCACCGGTACGCACGTCGACACCGAGATTGTGCAGGGCATCCACGGTGGCCTGTGACAGGCGGGGCGGCAGCGCCGGGAGGATGCTGTCGGCGGCCTCGATAATGCTGAACTGGATATCCTTGTCGGGCTCGATCCGGTCCAGTCCATAGGCCACCAGCTGTCGGGTCGAGTTGTGCAGCTCCGCCGCCAGCTCCACGCCGGTGGCGCCGGCCCCGGCGATGGCGACGTGGAGCTGGCCTTCGCGGAGCGGTTCCTTCTGCGTGTGCGCCGTATAGCAGCTTTTCAGCAGCAACTGGTGAAAATCCAGGGCCTGGTCCAGCGAATCCAGGAACAGACAGTGTTCCTTGACGCCCTTGATGCCGAAATCATTGGTGACGCTGCCCACGGCGATCACCAGGGTATCGTAGTGGAATTCACGGCGGGGAATGAATTCATGCCCCTCCTTGTCCTGGGTCGGGGCCAGGCTGACGATCCGCTTTTGCCGATCCAGCCCATCCATGCGTCCGAGCCGGAACTTGAAATGATGCCAGTGTCCCTGGGCCAGGTATTCCAGATCGTCCTCGTGGGAATCCAGGGTGCCGGCGGCGACCTCGTGCAGCAGGGGCTTCCAGATGTGCACCATGCTGGCGTCGATCAAGGTGATCTCCGCCTGCTTGCGTTTGCCCAGGGTGTCTCCCAGGCGGGTGGCCAGTTCCAGTCCCCCGGCGCCACCACCGACGATGACGATCTTGTGGAGCCCTGATTCGCTCATGCCGTTTTTCTCCATTGTCTTGAAACCGCCGGGTATTATACGCCAGCTGGAGCGGAGTTCGCGGTCCGCTCGATGGCATAGAGCATATCGGCAGCATGGCGCCAAACTGTTGATGATATGATAGGCCATCGGGTTTCGCCGTTTTGCCGGCGCAGGAGGATGAATATGGACGACAATGACCGCGAGGCGATCGAGGCGGCGGTGTTCCGGCGCCTGCTGGAACACCTGGACGCCCACAAGGAGGTGCAGAATATCGACCTGATGATCCTGGCCGGTTTCTGCCGCAACTGCCTGTCCAAGTGGTACCGCAGCGCCGCGGCAGAACGCGGTGTCACGCTCGACTATGAGCAGGCCCGGGAACGGATCTATGGCGAGCCCTATGCCGAGTGGAAACGCAAGCACCAGCCCGAGGCGACAGCCGAGCAGATGCAGGCCTACGAGGAGCGGCAGCGACAGCGCGCCGCGGCGGGGGAGGACTGAAGTCCGTCAGTACTCAGCGGTGACGCGGTAACCGGCCTCGCGCAGGCGCTGCAGCAGCCCCCGGGGGCCGCTCAGATGCAGGGCGCCCACGGCGATGAAGACCTCGCCCTGCTCGATCTCGGGAAGCACGCGCTGCAACATGAGTTCGTTGCGCCGGTAGAGGATGCGCTGCTGAAAGCGCGCGAAGACCGCCTCGTCATGATGTGGCTGTTCGTTGAAGCCTTGCAATGCATCCAGATCCCGGGCCAGGTAGATACGCAGCAGGGTCCCGACCTGTTGCATCAGCAGCCGGTGATTGCAGAGCGTATCGCGCAGGATCTCCAGTTGATCGTCCAGCGGGATCGCCTCCAGCGTCGCCAGCAAGTCGTCCATGGTCTCGATGCCCTCCACCGGCCGGCCGGCCCGGGCGGCGAGTCCCGACAGGACTTCGTCCAGCACCACGCCCGAACGTGGCCGCGGGCGGGCCAGCAGGTTGAAGGCCGCCCACGGCTTCAGTCGTGCCGCGGCGGCTGGCGGGAGGCCATACTCGCGTGTGGCCAGGTCCAGGTAACGCGGGTACAGCACCGTTCCCAGCAGTGTCCGCAGGGAGGCATGATCCTCATTGCCGGCGGGCTGGTAGATCGCTCGCTGATAGGCCTGGTTGGCCTTTTCGTCCAGCAACACCTCTATCATCAGCTTGCGACTGCGCACCAGGATCAGGCGTACCCGGGGGTCGATGGCGGTGACCCGGGGGTTGTCCAGGTGGATGGTGCCGAAGATATGACTGGCCTTGGCCGTCTGGCCATCGATACGCCAGAGCAGTCCCGTGGGTCCGGTGCTTTCCCGCAGCAGGGCCCCGGCATCGATCGGGTGTGCCGGGATATAGGCCTCGCAGACATCCTCGCCGGCCGCGAGGCCGGCCAGCAGCATGCCCGGCAGCAGGCCAAGGAGTATGAGCAGGGGGGCGCGCGCATGCATGATGGACTCATGATACCCGAATGGCCGGCTGAAACACCCACCACCGTGTTGCCGGGGATGGGGTGCAAGCCCCGGCGTCGATACGGGGGCCCCGCCCAGGCGTCCCCTGTCGCTCCCCGGGACAGGCAGCACAGACGATGCCCGCCACCCCTATCATCCCCATCGCAGGCAGGATAGAATTTCGCGTTTGTCTGCAAGTATCCCGAACCTATGAGTCTCAACGATTGCAAGCGTGCATTGCTGATGGGCGGTCTGGTCCTGCTGGGCGCCTGTGGCATGCAGCGCTATCAGGCCCGTCCACTACAGGTGGAGCAGGGTATTGCCGGCTATCTGGCCCGCTCGCTGGATGCGGAACGGGTGCGGGAATACATGCAGGCCCATGGCCGGCCTCCCTCGCACTGGCCCCTGTCCCGCTGGGACCGGGAATCACTGGCCCTGGCGGCGCTGGCCCTGCACCCCGGGCTTGCCGTGCGCGAGGCGGAGCTGCGCATCGCCGAGGCTGGAGTGGTGCGCGCGGGGCAAGTGCCCAATCCGGGTCTGAACCTGCAGAGCGAGCATCACAGCGATGCCCCGGGAGGGATCTCGCATTGGCTGCTGGGTGGTATCCTGGACCTGGTGCTGGAATACCCGGGCAAGCGCGAGGCGCGCCAGCGGCGCGCACGCGCCGAGGTCGGGGCGGCCCGTCTGCGCCTGGAGGCCGAGGCCTGGCGCATACGCCGAGGGGTGCTTGAGGCCCATGCCCGTTATCTGGGTGCGCGTGAGTCCGAACATCTGTTGCGGTCGCGTACCGAACTGCTGGAGGGGATCGTGGACCTGCTGGAGCGACGCCGGCGGGCCGGTGAGGTCAGCACCTTCGAGGTCAGCAGCAGTCGTCTGCGCTTGCAGCGCGCCAGACTGGATGGCTTGCGCAGTCGTTCCGCCACGCGCATGGCGCTGCAGGACCTGGCCGCCGCCATCGGTGTGCCCGGCGCGCAGCTGGAACGGATCTCCCTCGCCGGGTCCGACTACACCGATCTGCCGGTCCTGGACCCGGCGCGTGGCGCGGCTGTCCGTGGCGCGGCCCTGCACCGGCGGGTGGATATCCGCGCCGGTCTGCAGGCCTACGCGATCGCCGAGGCGCGATTGCAGGAGGCCCTGAAACAGCAATACCCGGACCTGGTGCTGTCGCCGGGATATGTCTTCGACCAGAATGACAATATCTGGGCCCTGGCCGGTTCCCTGGTGCTGCCGGTGTTGAACCGGCATCGGGGCGAGATCCTGGAGGCCGAGGCCCGGCGCGAACAACGCGCGGCGGAATTCAATGCCTTGCAGGTCGAGGTCATTCAGGCCATCGATCGCGCCCGTGAGTCCTATCAGCTGGCCTTGTCTGAGGAACGCTCCGCCGCCCGTCTGCTTGCCGATACCGGGGCCCGTCAAGCCCAGATCGTGCGTCAGTACGATCTGGGCTACACGGACCATCTGGCCGTCCTGCGTGGCGAGCTGGAGCTTGTCGAGGCCCGGGTTTCCCTTGCCAGCCTGCATCGGCAGAGCGTGGCCGCCCTGGTTCGACTCGAGGACGCATTGCAACAGACCCTGAGCGGCATCGTGGCCATCCCCCCTGCCAGACTGGAGCCCTGAAGGTGAAACGGATGCGTCGATTGTCGCTGCTCCTGCTGGTACTGGCCCTGGTCTGGTTTGGTCTGGCCCTGGCCGGGGTTCCTGTGCGGGATTATATCGTCGATGGCTGGCGGGAACTGGAGCAGGACCTGCATGGCTGGGTGCTGGCGCGCCGGAACGCTGCGGTGACGGAGGGTGAGGATGATGATGCCCCTGGCGCGGGATCCCCGGCTGCCGACGGGCATGGCCCGGTGCCGGAGGAGGTCGCCCAGGTTCGTCCCGGGACGGTACGCATGCCGCCGGATTTACAGCGCATCAGCGGTCTGCAGACCCAGGTCCTGAGGGCGATGCGGTATCTGCCGGAATTCTCGGCCTATGCCGAGGTGCTGGATCCGGCGCCGCTGATCCGGCTGCGCAACGACTGGCTCGCAGGCCGGGCCGATCTCGCCCTGCTGCAATCGGCGCTGCGTCTTTCGAGCAGGGAACTCAAGCGTATCCGCCTGCTGCAGCAGGCGGATGCCAATGTCTCTGTCAAGACCCTGCAGCAGGCCGAGGCGCAGGCCCGCGCCGATCAACTGCGTGTCGCGGCGGCGCGGATCCGCCGCCAGGGACTCAGGGCCGCGGCGGAGCAGCATTGGGGACGCGTCCTGATCGCCGCCATCCTGGATGATGACCTTGCCTGGGGTCAGGCACTGCGCCAGGGACGGGAGGTTCTGCTGCGGGTGGTCATGCCCGCCGGCGCCAGGATGCCGGACTCGGCAGAGCGGATCTCGGTCAGCCCGGACGGTGAGCGGGAGCAGTCCGCGCCGGCGCACAGGATCTCGCCTGCGCCACGAACCGACACCTGGCTGCAGGGCGAGAGCTGGTTCTTCCACACCGCCGCCGCCAGATTGCGTATCGGCATGCGTCTGAGCGCCTGGGGACCACGACGCAGTCAGGCGGAGACCGGCGTGCGGGTGCCCGCGCGGGCCGCGATCTGGTATGCCGGACAGCCCTGGGTCTATGTGCGCAGTAGCCCCGAGACCTTCGTGCGACAGGCCATCGGCGATGGCCGTGAACTCGGGGATGGCTGGTTCGTCCGTGCGGGTCTGCGGGCCGGTGCCGAGGTCGTCACCCAGGGTGCGCAGATGTTGCTGTCGGAGGAGTTCCGCTGGCAGATCCCGAACGAGGATGATGATTGATGCCCTACCGCGCAAGCCGCCACAGGCCGGGGGAAGGCTGAGATGCTGGCTGCCATCGTTCGTTTCGCGGTCCGATTCCGCGGCGTCGTCGTCATGCTTGCGGCCCTGTTGCTGGCCTATGGCGCCCTCGACCTGTCTCAGGCCGGACTGGACATCTTCCCGGAGTTTTCACCCAAGCAGGTCGTGATCCAGACCGAGTCGCCGGGACTGTCGGCGCAACAGGTGGAGATCCTGGTCTCCCAGCCCATCGAGAACAGCGTCGGGGGTCTGATCGGTCTGCGGCGGGTACGTTCCGAGTCCATACAGGGCCTGTCCATCGTCACCCTGACCTTCGATGAGGATACGGCCATCTACAGGAACCGGCAGCTGGTGGCGGAGCGCCTGGCGACCCTGGGCAGCAAGCTGCCCGCCGGGGTGGGACCGCCCCTGCCGGTGCCGCTGTCATCCTCATCGGCCACGGTACTGACCATCGGCGTCAGTTCCGACAGTCACAGCCTGATGGATCTGCGTAGCCTGGTGGACTGGTCGCTGGTGCCGCGCATCCTCAGCGTGCCGGGGGTCGCGGATGTCAACGTGTTTGGCGGCGAGGTGCAACAATTGCAAGTGCAGTTGTTGCCCGGGCGTCTGCGGCGCTATGGCCTGTCCATCGCCGAGGTCACCGAGGCCGCGCGCCAGGCCTCGGGTGTCAAGGGCAGTGGCTTCGTCGAGAACGATGCCCAGCGCATCACCTTGCAGATCACCGGCCAGCCGCGTGATGCCGAGGCCTTGAGCCGGGTGGTATTGAAACATACCTCCAGCGGGAACGTGCTGTTCGGGGATGTTGCGCGCATCCGCATGGCGGCGCAACCGGCGATTGGCGCGGCGGCCATCAACGGTCATCCGGGGGTGCTGATGATGGTGATCGCCCAGTATGGCGCCAATACCCTGACCGTATCGCGCAGCGTCGAGGCGGTCCTGGCCGAGTACCGCCAGGTGATGCAGCGTCAGGGCATCGATTTTTACCCGGACCTGTTCCGCCCCGCCAACTATATCGAGACCTCGGTAAGGAATATCTCCGGCCACCTGTTGATCGGGGGTGTGTTCGTGGTCGTGGTGCTGTTCCTGTTCCTGTTCAATATCCGTACCGCGGTGATCTCAGCGCTGGCCATCCCGCTGTCGCTGATGAGCGCGGTGATCGTGCTGCTGGATCTGGGTGTGAACCTCAATATCATGGTGCTTGGCGGACTGGCCATCGCCCTGGGCGAGGTGGTCGATGACGCCATCATCGATACCGAGAACATCTTTCGTCGCCTGCGCGAGAACCGCGCCCTGGCGACGCCGAGGCCGTTGGACCAGGTCGTCTTCGAGGCCTCCATGGAGGTGCGTGGTTCGGTGGTGTACGCGAGTTTCATCGTGGCCCTGGTGTTCGTGCCGCTGCTGACCCTGGGTGGCGTGGCCGGCCGCATGTTCTCGCCGCTGGGCTTTTCCTACATCCTCGCCATCCTGATGTCCCTGGGCGTGGCCCTGACGGTAACCCCGGCGCTGTGCTACCTGCTGCTGGGGCACAGCAAACTGGATTTGCGTGATCCGCCCCTGATCCGCTGGTTGCGGCCGGTCTATGGTCTGTGCCTGCGCGTGATCGCACGCATCCCGCTGCTGCTCCTGCTTGCCACCCTGGGACTGTGTCTGCTGGGTGTCATGGTCCTGCCCTGGTTGGGGGGGAAGTTCCTGCCGGAGTTGCGTGAGGGGCATTACATCGTCCATACCTCCAGCGCCTCGGGGACCTCGCTACGGGAATCCCTGCGCATCGGCGCTGCCCTGACGGAGCAGTTCCTGGAGATCCCGGGGGTGCGATCGGTATCGCAATGGGCCGGCCGCGCCGAACGAGGCGCCGATACCTTCGGCAGCCATTACAGCGAATACGAGATCGATCTGGACCCCTTGTCCGGGTCGGAGCAGCAACGCGTGCTGGATGCGTTACGCGCCATACTCAAGCGCTTCCCGGGGATACTCTATGAAGCCAATACCTTTCTGACCGAACGTGTCGACGAGACCATCTCCGGTTATACCGCACCGGTGGTGGTGAATATCTATGGCAACGACCTGGACGTGCTGGACCGCAAGGCGCAACAGGTCGCGGCCGTGATGCGCGGACTGCGCGGCGCCGAGGACGTACAATTGCGCTCCCCTCCCGGCACCCCGGTGCTGCAGATCCGCCTGCGCCTGGACCGGCTGGCTTACTGGGGCCTGCGTCCGGTCGAGGTCATGGATGCCGTCGAGGTGGCCTATGAAGGCAAGACCGTGGGCCGGCAATACCGGGGCAACCGGGTGTATGACATCGCCGTGGTGCTGGCGCCGGAATACCGGCGTGATCCGGCCACGGTCAGGCGCTTGCCACTGCGCACCCGTGATGGAAGGATGCTGGAACTGGGGCAGGTCGCCGATATCGCCGAGGTCGGCGGGCGCTATAACATCCTGCATCAGGGCGCCCAGCGCCTGCAGACCGTGACCTGTAACGTCAGTGGCCGGGATCTGGATTCCTTCATGCGGGAATTGCGCCGGCGGGTCCTGGGCGGAATCGACTTCGGTCAGGGCGTGTATCCGGAATTCACCGGTGCTGCCGTCGAGCAGGCCAGCGCCCGGCGCGATCTCATCCTGCACTCGGTATTGGCCGGACTGGGGGTGATGATCCTGATCTATATCGCCATCGGCAGTTTTCGCAATACCTTGCTGGTGTTGCTGAACCTGCCCTTTTCGCTGCTCGGCGGTGTGCTGGCGGTGGTCCTCAGCGGGGCCACGTTGTCGGTGGGCTCCATGGTGGGTTTCGTGACCCTGTTCGGCATTACCGTGCGCAACTCCATCATGCTGATCTCCCATTACCGCCACCTGGTCGAGGACGACGGCCATGAGTGGAACCTGCGTACCGCCATACGCGGGGCCCAGGAACGCCTGCCGTCCATCCTCATGACCGCGCTGGTCACCGCCCTGGCGATGATGCCGATTGCCTTCGACAGCGATAACCCCGGGCGTGAGATCATGGGGCCGATGGCCGCCATCATCATCGGTGGCCTGGCCTCATCGACCATCCTCAATCTGCTCATCATGCCGGCGGTGATGCTCAGTTACGGCCATTTCGGCAAGGACGCCGATGTCGATTGATGCCTGGGGTGGTGGATCGATTCACCACGAAGAACACGAAGGGCACGAAGAATAGAATAAATAAAGACGGGTCGCGATACCGCTTGAACCTGTAACAACAAAGACCCTTGTCAGAGATATTCTGATATCTCGACATGCCAGGGCATCCGCAACTGGCGCCCTTTCCCGAACCCTTCGTGTCCTTGGTGGTGAGTTCTTTCCGGGGCAATGCAGCATTTACGCATCGGTCCGTTATGTGCTATGCATGTAATCTCCAATGACGGAAAGTGGGAGATACGCCGATGCGATACCTGATTCCTTTCATGCTGCTGCTGGCCTCGCAGGCCCTGCAGGCGGCCTGGGTGCTGGACAACAGCCGTTCCGCACTCAACTATATTTCCACCAAGAAGGGCCATGTGATGGAGGCGGGCAATACCTTTACCAGCCTGCGGGGCGTTATCGACGACAGCGGCCATGCACGCCTGGCGATCGCCCTGAATACGGTCGACAGCCATATCCCGATCCGCAACCAGCGCATGCGCCAGTATCTGTTCGAGACGGGGCGCTTCCCCACGGCGATCTTTAGCACCCGGATCGACCCCGCCCAGGTGGCAGGACTGGGCGCCGGAGAGGAACGCCGGATCGCGGTCTCCGGACAGCTCGAACTGCATGGCGTGAAGGGCAGGATCGCAACCCAGTTGCGGGTCATTGGCCTGAAGGACGGCGCCCTGCGCGTGGAGACCACGGTACCGGTGATCCTGAATGCCCTGGACTATGCTCTGGGCAGCGGTATAGGGAAGCTGAAGGAGCTGGCCGGACTGAGCGCGATCGCCACCAGTGTGCCGGTGAGCTTCTCACTGGTATTCATGCCGGAATAGGCCGCATTGTATCCCCTGATCCTGTTGCTGGCGCTGGTCTGGGTCATGCCCGCCGCGGCCAGGCCCGATATCCGGCAGGGCAATGAGCTGCTGGCGCGGCAGCAGTATATCGAGGCCGCCAGGGTCTTTCGTCAACTGGCGGAGGGCGGCAATGCGGTGGCGCAGAACAATCTCGCCACCCTGATGTACAAGGGTCTGGGCGTGCCCCAGCAGAAGGCCGCGGCCAGGGAGTGGTTCCTGAAGGCGGCGAAGCAGGGTCTTCGGGGGGCGCAGTACAACCTCGGCCTGATGTCCCTGCGCGGTGACGCAGTGGCCCGGGACTATACCCGGGCCGCGGACTGGTTCCGCCGGGCCGCGGTACAAGGTCATGCGCGGGCGCAGTTCTACCTGGCCCTGCGCTATTACCATGGCGAGGGCGTGGCCCAGAACGACTTCCAGGCCCTGAACTGGTTCCGCCGCGCGGCCGAGGCGGGACACACCGGGGCGCAATACAACCTGGGTCTGATGTACCTGGAGGGGGTCGGCGTCGACGCCGATCCCGGACAGGCCCGGGAATGGTTCCTGAAGGCCGCCGCCCGGGGCGATGCCAAGGCCGAGTTCAACCTGGGCGCGCTGTATCTGGAGGGCCGGGGCGTGGCCCCGGAGCCGTCACGGGCCGCCGACTGGTTCCGCAAGGCCGCCGATCGGGGCATGGCCCGCGCGCAGCTCAATCTCGGCGTCCTCTATGCCCAGGGCAAGGGTGTGGCGCGGGACTATGCCCAGGCCGGTGACTGGTTCCGCAAGGCCGCCCTGCAGGGCCTGGCCGATGCCCAGTTCAACCTCGGTCTGCTCTATTACCAGGGGCTGGGCGTGGACAAGGATCCGGCCGAGGCCATGGCCTGGTTCGAGCTGGCGGCGGAACAGGGTTACCGGCCGGCACGGGAGAATATCGATGCCCTGGAGCGGGACATGGATGATGAGACCCGGCGGCGTGCGGAGGGATTGAAAAACGAATATCGCCGGCAGGATCCAAAAGCGGATGAATGAGTCTGCCCTGGTTTGTCCTTTCAGGGAATTTCCTGTCACATGCCGCATTCGAAGGATTCAGACGCCGGGCCGTCAATAAATCTTACACCCCAAGGATTGGTCATTTGATTTGACAACATGTTGTAACTACTGAAGAACAGCAACGACTGAATCTCCGGGAATTGATCTGGATCAAGAACCCATAGAGAAAAGTTGTCAAGATTCTTTACACCAGCGCATCCATGCTGATCATCCGACCATCGTCCTGCACTTCAAAGCCAGCTCAACCGATCGTCAACATGGCGACCATCAACAATATATTCTCTCTTGTAATCAGCATGCTATGGATCTGTTCCGACGGGGTGGCGTGAGGTTTCCGTAACCGGACATCGGTTCGACAGGTCAGAATCCGTCAGCCTGAACATTTCTGGAACGGATGCTGCAGGAAGGGTCCATGAGAAGTTCATGAGTCAGAACAATGGATGAGGCCAGGAAGAGGGGAGCGAAGCACATGAAACAGTACCGATCGGAACCAATGGGGACGACGGCAGCCTGCGGGTTGTCCATGTCGCATGGTGTACGCAAGCGCCACGCTCTGAACTACGCAAGGTGGATGACCGGATTGCTCTTGCTGGCCATTACCGGGACATTGTGGGCGGTTCCTGTCACTACCGTGGTACAGACCGGTGATATTGCCGCCGGTACCGGCATCCCTTTCTATAAATTCTTTACACCCGTGATCAACGAAGTCGGGGATGTCGCCTTTCAAGGAACCCTGCGACACCCCGGAGCAGATAGCAGTAATGACAGGGGCATCTGGGCGGGTCACGCAGGCAGCCTCGCAAAGCTTGTACGCAGTGGTCCGGGGATCAAGTCCATGGGGGCTCCACTATTGTCCGATAGCGGGCAGCTTGCCTTCCGTTCCTGGGATTCGTCCAGCCGGGCAAGTATCCTGTCCGGACTTCCGGGAGATCTGCGCAACGTCGCCACAGAAGGTTCTCCTGCACCGGGAACCCATGCCACCTACAGGAGTTCGACACTTGGCGATCCACTTTTGAACGCAGCCGGACAGGTGGCCTTCAGCGCAGGGCTGCTTGATGGCGCCAGCTTGTCGGCCGGTGCCTGGACCGGTGATCCCGCCATCAATATTTCCCTGCTGGCCCAGTCTGGAGACCCCGCCCCGGGGACGGGACAAAACCTCCAAGGAATATCCTTGAACCGGCAAGAGGGGGCCATCAATGATCGGGGAGAAACGATCTTTTCGGGCACATTCATTTCCCCCACACGTGGCTCGAGTGGAGGACTCTGGCGAGGTTCCCCTGGAGGCCTGTCCAAGGTGGTCACTGGGGAGGACGTGGCGCCCGGGACCAGCTCGAACTTCCATGCCTACAATATGTGGCCTTCCATCAACAATAATGGCCAGATAGCCTTCAGGGCGGACTTGGATCCCACGACCAATGGAGCAGGGATCTGGTTCGATGATAGTAGCGGTCTTTCCCTGGTGACCCGGGTTGGTGACACGGCTCCTGGAACGGGTGGAGCCGACTTTGCGGAACTGTTCTGGAAACCCTTGCTGAATGCTCATGGTGAGCTTGCATTCCTCGGCAAGCTTTCAGGGACCGGGGTCGATGCTTCCAATGACATGGGCATATGGAGATACGGCGCTGATCGACGGTTATCGCTGGTTGTCCGTGAAGGTGATATCGCACCTGGAACCGGTGGTGCGTTCTTTAGTGGAATATTCCGTGAGCCTACTATCAATGCCGCGGGACAGATCGCCTTCGTGGCCGATCTGACGGGTAGTGGCATCGATAACAGCAACAGCTTTGGAATATGGGTGGCGAATCCCATGGACGATATGCTTGAGCCCATCATACGCAAGGGTGATCCGCTCGAGGTCGCCCCCGGGGACTGGAAAACCATTGCCTCCCTCGGGTTCAGCATCGATGGTTCGGGTAATGAAGATGGCCGCCGTAGTGGTTTCAATGATTCGGGTCAGCTGGCTTTCTCCGCCACTTTTACCAACCCCTTTGGCAACTACTATGGCGGGGGAGGTATATTTGTTGCCTCCACCGCACCGCTTGGCGGGGCCATCCCGGAACCGGCCAGCTGGCTTCTGCTGCTGCCAGGATTCGTGTTGCTGATGATGACTGAAGCGGTGAAGCGTATTCACGTCCGCTCCGCTTCATTCCGGGGCGGCGCGTGTTTTTCTGAAAGCCCCGGTTCCCTGGCCGGCTGAGTCTTTCTCTGCAGCGGTATCTTCCAGATAGCGGATCCACCATTCCGCCTGGCTGCGCAGCGACTTGTCGTTCCTGACCGCCTGGAAGGCGCGCCAGGATTCGTCCCGCTTGCCTATGTGGAAGCTGGCGATCCCGAACAGCAGCCGGGTCAGCGCGGGCTTGTCCAGCTTGTCCTTCTTCAGGGCTTCGCTGAGGGCGTTATGCGCCGGCTTCCATTGTTCCAGATCGGCCAGGGTCTGGCCCAGGCGGGCATAGAGATTGCCATCCGGGGCAAGGGGTGCGGCCCTGGCCAGGGCCCTGGCCGCGCGTTCCTTCTCCTGGGCCAGGATCCAGGCATCGCCCAGCAGGGTCCACAGTTCCAGATCCGGCTTCAGGATCCCCCTGTCGATGCTGTCGGCGAGCAATCTGCCGGCCTTGTAGGGCATGTCCAGGTACAGGTACAGGCGCGCCAGACGCACCAGTTCCTCGCCATTCAGCAGCTTGCGGGCCTGCATCAGCTCCATGGTGGCCAGGGTGCGCCGGTCCAGTTTGCGCTGCTGATACATCGCGGTCAGCTGCAACCAGTAGTCCTTGTTGCCGGGGCGCAGCCTGACCAGCTTTTCCAGCACCCGGGTGGCGGATTTATAGTGCTTGAGGGCGTAGTAACAGGCCAGCTGTAGCTGGTACCAGCTTTCCCGCGGTTTCTTGCTCTGTTTGATGGCCTTGCCGATGTAGCCGGCGGCCTGCCGGTATTTTTTCAGATAGTAACTGGCGGTAGCGGCCAGCTGCAGGGCCTCGATCCCGGGCCTGGGTTCCTTCGCAAGCCAGCGGCGCAGCTGCTCCATGCCCTGTTTGTAGTCATTGGTGTAGATCAGCAACTGGGCGGTGTTGTAGCGCAGGTTGTGGGCGACATCCTCAGGCAGGGCCTTGAGCCGCAGGGCCTTCATGAAGGCCCCGGCGGCAAGCTTGTGCTTGCCGCGTTCACTCTGGACATAGCCCAGGGTCTGGTAGGCGACGGCCTGTTCATAGGGCTTGCCCGCCAGATCCGGGATGAGCCGGCGCAGGCGTTTCAGGGCCTGTTCATGCTGGTCCTTGCCGATCAGCTCCTGGATCGTGGCGAGGACCTTGTAGGTCCGTTCTCGCATCAGGTAGCGGTCCTCTGCGCCCTGGGCGGCGAGGCTGAGGATCAGGGCCAGGGGCAGCAGCAGGGTGGGCAGGGCGCGGGCAGTCATCGTTTGTTCAGCCGGAAACGGATGTCCTGGGTCGCGCGCCGGGGAACGGCTTTGCCATCGACGACCCGGGGCTGGAATTTCCATTTTTTGATCGCGCGCAGTACCGCGCGATCGAACATCTTCGGCGGGTCGGCCTTGATGATCCTTGGATCCGCGACCTTGCCGGCGGCGGTGATGGTGAATTCCACCGTCACCACCCCCTCGATCCCGGCGCGCATCGCCCGTGGCGGATACACCGGCGGCACCTTGTAGGTCGGGATCACGGCGTCACTGAGCTTGGCGGGTCTGACGACCTTCTGTTTGACGATCGGCGCGGCGGCCTTGAACTTGCCCAGGTAAGGCCCACCGCTGATATTCAAGGGCAGGTCTATCTTGGGCGCAGGCAGTTCCAAGGTCTCGAGCACCGGTTTGTCCGGTTTGATCGCCTCGACCTCCGGTGGCGGTGGCGGCTCTTCCGGCGGCGGCGGTTCCGGCGGCGGTTCCTCCTTGAGTCTGGGTTCCGGGACCCGTTCCTCTCGTTGCAGGCGGATGAAGTTGATCAGCTGGATGTCCTGGATCCGTTTCCTGTCGCCGTGCTCGGCGGTGACGATGACATGGATGAAATAGAACAGCAGCAGATTCAGGCTGAGCGCGAGCAGGATGCTGACAGGCAGGCGGATCCCCGTCACGGACCGGCATTCTCCGTGGCCGCGGCGATGGAGACATTCAGGATCCCGGCCAGGCGCACCTGGTCCATGACCTGGACCATCAGGCCGCTGCGGGACATTTCATCGGCCACGATCACGACCGCGCCCTCGGGATTCTCGGCATGCAGGCGTTCGACCTCGGGGCGCACCGCGCGCAGGTCGATGCGGTGCTTGTCCATCCATATCTCTCCATCCTTGCTGACCGCGATGATGATGTTGCCCTGTTCCTTGCGCACCGCGGTCTCGGCGGACGGCCGGTTGACCTCGATACCCGATTCCTTGACGAAGGATGAGGTCACGACAAAGAAGATCAGCAGGATGAAGACCATGTCGATCAAGGGGGTCAGGTTGACCGCGGAGACCGCGGATTCCTGTTCTATGTGTGAGCGTCGCATGGGCTAACCTCAGGAGAGTTGGTCGGCGGCCTTGTGGGTCTCCAGTTCCGCGCGCTGTTTCAGATTGGCGCTGAAATAAAGGCCGGAAAGCGAGGTGACCAGGCCGGCGGTGGTGGTCAGCAGCGCGGTGGAGATCCCCGCGGCCAGGCCCCTGGCGTTGCCGGTGCCGAATACGGTCATGACCTCGAAGGTGGAGATCATGCCGGTCACGGTTCCCAGCAGGCCCAGCAGTGGCAGGATCGCGGTGAGGGCCTGGATCGGCAGCAGGTAACGCCTCAGGGCGGTCGAGATCTCGGAGATCAAGCCCTCGCGGATGCGTCGGGCATACCAGCTGAGGTGATCGCGACGGGCGTTCCAGTCATGGATCACCCGCTGCAGCCGCCGGGGGTGGACGAACAGCAAAAACCAGTAACGTTCTATGATCAAGGTCCACATGAGTATGGATAGCAGGCCAATGGCCACGATCACCGGGCCGCCGTTCTCCATCAGCCCGTAGATGGCCTCCACCAGGTCGCGCAGCCATTCCATGAGCCCTAGCCCCTTCCCTGGGCGCCGCGCATCTCGGCCAGCCTCGCCACCATCGCGGCACTCTGTTCATCCAGGACCTGCACGATGGCGCTGCTGCGACCACTGAGAAAGCTGTGGAGAAGGACGATGGGGATAGCCACCACCAGACCCTCGACGGTGGTGACCAGCGCCTGGGAGATACCCCCGGACATGACCCTGGGATCCCCGGTTCCGAACAGGGTGATGGACTGAAAGGTCTCTATGATGCCGGTCACCGTGCCCAGCAGACCCAGTAGCGGGGCTATCGCCGCCAGTACCGCCAGGGTGCCCAGGCCACGCTGTATGCGTGGCAGTTCCCGCAGGATGGCATCGTCCAGCTTCAGACCCAGGGTCTCGGCATCGACGTTCGGGTTGTCCTCGTACACGCGCAGTATCCGCCCCAGGGGATTGCGGGGATTGGCCTCCGGGGTCTTCATCTGGCGCCGGACCTTGCGACCCAGCAGACCCAGGGACAGGAAGCGCTCCAGGGCGATCAGCAGCCCGATCCCTCCCAGGGCCAGGATGATATAGCCGATCACGCCCCCCTGCCGCAGACGCTCGCGCAGATTCGGGGATTGCACCAGCAGGGCCAGCATCGCCCCGCGGGTGGGGTCCACGGCCATCTCCGCGGGTCCCTGGCGAGCCTGTTCAAAATTCCGCGCGATACGCTGATAACGCAGTGAGGGTTGACGGCGGGGCTCGACCAGGCGGCCCGTATCGGGCAGGAAGCGCAGGTATTTGCCATTACTGACCGCGGTGAAGACGCCGATACGGGTAACCTGTTGCTTGCGCTCATCACCGGCGGCGGTGATCACCGTGGCCGGGAAACGCACGATGCGGCCGGATTCGACCATCTCCTGAAGCTGCATCTGCCACAGGTTCTGCAGCTCGTCTATGGTCGGGAGCTCCTGCTGGCCCGCCAGGGCGGCGGTCTTCTTGTCTCGTCCGGGAAACTGCGCTGAGACGATGGATGCGCCGAGTATGCCCTTCAGATCGGAGGCATTCTGGCGGACGACGCCCTGAAGTTCCCCCAGTTGCCCCATATTGCTGCGCAGGAGTTTCTCGTGTTCTTCCAGGTCCTTGGCATTTTGCTGGTAGCGCGACTTGAGGGTGTCACCGCGTTTTTCCTCACCGGCCAGTTCCGCGCGGGCCTTGTCCAGCAGCTCCTGCTGTCGATCGCGGGCCGACACGAAACGCTTGATCCGCTCAGCGTTCTCCTTTTTTTCCAGGTCGCGCTGTTTGCGCACCTGCTGCAGCAGTTCGGTCAGCGATCCGGGCGCCGCCTGGACGACCGGCGTGAAGGCGAGCAGGGCGCCCATGAGCAGGATCGACATCCTCATTTGACCACCTCCGCCAGGGGCAGGGGCAGGGTCATCAGATCCGGCGGGATCTCCTTGCGTGCGATCTGCAGGCCCCGATGCACGGCCTTGTTGAACAGGGACGGCAGTTTTTTCCAGCTGTGGGTCTTGCTGTCCCAGTAGCCGCTTTCCTGGCCATCGAAGGTATTGTAGTACAGGGCGACGCGACCCAGGCGCAGGAAGTCCACGGTGCGCCTTTCACCCTGGCTGACCAGTTCGCCGCTATAGGCCTCGATGGTGCGGCCGTAGTCCATCTCGATCTGGTAGGCCTCGTTGATGCGGCGATACTTCTCCGGCAGGCCCAGTTCAGGATCGTCCATCAGCCGGTGCAGTTCCGCCAGCCTGCCGATGCGTTCATCGGGGAGAAAGGGCAGGTCCAGTTTCACGAAATCCTCCAGTACATCGATCATGCGCAGCATAAACGGCACGATCTTGCGCTGGGTGACGCGGATGGAGATGAACTGGCGCTCGAAGGATTGCAGTTGTTCTTCCTGATTATCGACCAGGCGTTGTAACTGGTCGTTATAGGAACGCAGGCTCTGGGTTTGCTGGATCAGTTGTCGGTATTCCTCCAGCATGGTGGTGGTCTGGTCAGCCAGGGTATCTATCTTCCGCTGTGAGCTGATACTCTCTTGCTGGCCCTGGATACGGGTCTTGATGGCGCTGTTCAGGGGGTCGGCGGCCTGTGCGCCCGCGCCCATGAGCAGCATCAGGGTCGAGATGCCGAACAGGGGGCGGGATATTTTTCGCCAAATGGACATGCGGTATATCTGAGCCATCATGGTATCGTGAGTTCCTTGAAATTGGATGCCTGCAGGGGGAAAGGCCCGCAAGATGTTATGTGTTTTTCCAGTACGAGACAAGACAGGCCATGCAGGTCACATGCCGGCTGGCGGCTTGTCGCCGGGCATTGAGGGTCGTCGCCCGGGAGGGGCTGACTGCGCATGAGCCTGAGTCTGCGACTCAATCTGTTGATCACCTCGCTGTTTGTGCTGGTGTTCATGCTCGGCACCCTGCTGGTGGTCAATAATGCCCGCCGTGCGGTGAACGAGGAGACGAATTCCACCGCCAACCTGACCCTGTCGCTGCTGGAGCTGGCCTTCACCAGCATCGGAGGTCCGCAACGGCAGGAGCAGATGTCGATGCGCCTGATGGAGCAGCTGCGTCATCTGGAACGCACCCGGCACCTGCGTATCGAACTGTTGCGCGAGGATGGCAGCAGCCTGAGTACCGGCGCGGTCACGAGTCCTCGCCCGGCCGATGCCCCGGCCTGGTTCATCCATGTGGTGGAACCCGAGACCATCCCCCTGCGCCGGGAGCTGGTGGTCCCCGATGCCCCCTTCCGCGAGATCGTGATCCACGCCGATCCCACCGACGAGATCAGCGAGGCCTGGGACGACAGCCGCTCACTGCTGGGACTGCTGTTCCTGTTCTCCCTGCTCGCCAATGCCATGGTGGCCTTTACCCTGCGTCGCTGGTTGCGGCCGGTGACGGCGATCACCGCCGCCCTGGAGGGGATCCAGCAGGGGGATTACCGGCCGCGTCTGTCACCGGTCGAACTGCCGGAATTGCAGCTGATCGCGACCCGTTTCAACCAGATGGCCGAGGTCCTGGAGCGGATCCATGATGAGAACCGGCGTCTGGCGCAGCGTTCCCTTCGGATCCAGGAGCAGGAACGCCGGCATCTGGCGCATGAATTGCACGATGAACTCGGTCAGTCGATCAGCGCGATCAAGGCCGTGGCGGTTTCGATCGCCCAGCACCCGAAGCTCGCCGATACCGCGGTACGCGAGAGTGCGGACACGATTGCCGAGATCTCCAGCCATGTCTATGATGTCGTGCGCGGCATGATGCGCCGGCTGCGCCCGGTGATCCTGGATGAACTCGGTCTGGTCATGGCCCTGCAGGAGATGGTGGATGACTGGAACACCCATCACCAGGAGCTGTTCTGCCGGCTGGTGACCCGCGGCGAGCTGGCCGGCCTGGGAGACGATATCGATATCACTGTCTATCGCATCGTGCAGGAGGCCCTGACCAATATCGTCAAGCATGCCGGGGCCAGCGAGGTGGTCCTGGAACTCGAACTGCATCAGGCGGGTGATTTCGGAGAGGCAATGGTGGAACTGAAGATCAGTGATAACGGCCGGGGTTTCGATCGCCAGGCCTTTCCCCGGGGTCTGGGCCTGCTGGGCATGCAGGAACGGGTACAGGCCCTGAATGGGGAGCTGGAACTGGCTACCCGGCCGGGCCAGGGCCTGCGCCTGCGCGCCTGCATACCGCTGGTTGCCAGGGAACCGGCACATGAATGAAATAAACCAGGTGATACGCGTTTTGCTGGTCGACGACCATGCCGTGGTGCGCGCCGGCTACAAGGTGCTGCTGGAGATCTCCAGCGAGATCGCCATCGTTGGTGAGGCCGACTGCGGCGAGTCGGCCTGCCGGCTGTTCGCCGATCTGGCGCCCGATGTAGTGATCATGGATCTGTCCCTGCCGGGCATGAGCGGTCTCGAGGCCATCCGCCGGATCCTCTCCCGCAGCGCCGATGCCCGGGTGCTGGTATTCAGCATGCACGAGGATACCGTCTTCGTCGAACAGGCACTGCAGGCCGGCGCCCGGGGTTATATCACCAAGAGCAGCGCCCCCGAGGTGCTGGTCGACGCGGTCAAGGCCATCGCCAGGGGCGAGGTTCACCTGGATGGCGATCTGGCCCAGCGCCTGGCCTTCCAGAAGACCCGTGGCAAGGCCACGCCCTTCACCAGTCTGTCCACGCGCGAGTTCGAGATCTTCTGCCTGCTGGCCGAGGGCCTGGATATCAACGAGATCGCCGCGCGCCTGTCGCTGAGCTACAAGACCGTAGCCAACTACAGCACCCAGGTCAGGAACAAGCTGGATGTGACCACGGTGGCGGAACTGGCCCGGCTGGCCATACGCCACGGCCTGCTGGATGCCTGAGACTCGCCCCGAGCCCCGCCGGGAAATTTTCCCAAATCCTCGGGAACACATCCCTGTCACTTATCGCTAGAATGCCTGCCATGTCTGTCGCGCCATCATGGAGATGATGCGGCATGATTGTTGCCATAACAACGAACCAACCAGAGATGCGAGAACGATGATGAAACAGGCTTACGAATACCGATTGTTGCTGCGGGTCATGATGGGGCTCGGCCTGCTGATGAACAGCAGCCGGATACTGGCGGCGGAAGAGGCCGGCGCCTCTGCCGAGGCCATGCAGGCGATAGAGGTCATCGGCGTCACCCCGACACACGGCATCGGCCTGCCCAGGGAGAAGATCCCGGCCAATGTGCAGAGCGCCAGCGCCGCGGATCTGAAACGCAGCCAGAGTCTGGACCTGACCGACTTCATGAATCGCAATCTCGGCAGCGTGAATCTCAATGCCGCGCAGAACAATCCCCTGCAGCCGGACGTGCAGTATCGCGGATTCACCGCCTCGCCCCTGCTCGGTCTGCCGCAGGGTCTGGCGGTGTACCAGAACGGTGTACGCATCAACGAGGCCTTCGGCGATACCGTCAACTGGGATCTGATCCCGCAATCGGCCATCAGCAGCATCAACCTGATCGGTGGCGCCAATCCCCTGTTCGGCCTGAATACCCTGGGTGGGGCGCTGTCGGTGCAGACCAAGAACGGTTTTACCGATGAAGGCAATACCGCCGAGGCTTCCTATGGATCCTTCGGTCGGCTGCAGTCTTCGATCAGCAGCGGCGCCAATAATGGCAGCCTGGGCTATTTCTTCACCGCCAGTTATTTCGAGGAGGATGGCTGGCGCGATTTTTCCAGTTCCGATGCCCTGAACCTGTTCGGCACCCTGAGCTGGCATACCCTCGATACCACCCTGGATCTGAACCTGGCCCATGGCGACACCAGCCTCAGGGGTAACGGTCCCGCGCCAGTAGAACTGCTGGCCATCGACAGGGCCGCGGTCTTCACCTATCCCGACATCACCAGCAATCTGATGAACATGGTGGATCTGGAAGGCACACATTGGCTGAACCAGGATACCCAGCTTTCCGGGAACCTGTATTACCGCTGGAACAACACCGACTCCTTCAATGGTGACGGCACACCCTACGTCGGTTGTAGCGATGTCGGTCTGCTGTTCCAGGAGGACGATGTCGATCCCACCGCCGGTGGCGATCCGGCGGAATGCGATGTGGCCGCGGATCATGCCGGCGCCACCCCGATCACCGACCAGAACGGCAATACCATCGCCGACAGCCAGAACGCCATCAACAACCTGAGCCAGCGTGGCCAGAAGAGCTATGGCGGCAGCCTCCAGGGCACCTTCCTCCAGGACCTGTTCGGGCACGAGAATCAGTTGATCGCGGGGATGGCCTATACCAAGGGCGTGACCGGGTTCGGCTCCCAGGTCGAGACGGCATCGCTGACCGCGAACCGGGGCACCACCCTGACGGGGGTCTTCGTGCCCGTCGACGCCACCCACATGACCACCAGCACCCGCACCTGGTCCTTGTATTTCACCGATACCCATGCCCTGACCGAGACCCTTTCCCTGACCCTGTCCGGTCGATACAACGCCACCAAGATCAAGGTCTTCGACAAGTCCGGTCTGACGCCGGAACTGAACGGCGAACACGACTACGAGCGCTTCAATCCCTCCGTGGGCCTGACCTGGCAGGCGCGCGACTATCTTAACGTCTATGGCAGTTACAGCGAGTCCGCGCGCGCGCCGACGGCGGTGGAACTGTCCTGCGCCGACGCCAACGCGCCCTGTACCCTGCCGAATGCCTTCCTCGCCGATCCGCCCCTGCAGCAGGTGGTGGCCAAGAGCTGGGAGGGTGGCCTGCGCGGCAACTATGCCGATCGGGTGGACTGGAGCCTGGGACTGTTCCGCACCATCAATGTCGATGACATCATCTTCCAGAGCACCGGTGGCGTCACCGGCAACCAGGGCTTCTTCAGCAATATCGGCGATACCAAGCGCATGGGTGTCGAACTGGGCCTGAATGGGGATTATGGACATATACGCTGGTCAGTGAATTACAGCTATGTGCGCGCCACCTTCGACAGCGCCTTTGTCACCAGCAGCCCGAATCATCCACTGGCCGACGCCAATGGCCAGATCCGGGTCAGCGCCGGTGATCGTATCCCGGGGATCCCGGAGCACACCTTCAAGATGGGCGCGGATTATCGTTTCACCGACGCCTTCTCCCTGGGGGCGGACCTGGTCGCCAACTCCGGCCAGTACCTGCGTGGCGACGAGGCCAACCTGCTCGATACCACCGATGCCTATGCCATCGTCAACCTGCATGGTGAATATCGCTTCAATCGGATGGTGAGTGTATTCGCCAAGGTGCAGAACCTGTTCGATACCGACTACGAGACCTTCGGCATCATCGGCGCGCCGGGTGAGGTCTTCGATGGCAGCACCCCGGGGCAGTCGCCGGTGATGACCGACCCGCGGTTCCTCGGCGCCGGCGCCCCGATCGGTGGCTGGGTGGGGGTGCGCCTGACTTTCTAGACGGATGTCGTGCCGGATTGGCTCAGCGTAATCCGGCACGAGATACTCAATCGTCGATCGCCACCCCCCAGGGGAACTTGCCGACCTTGATGGTGGCGAT
>CAZDOC010000010.1:55259-68459 GCA_964506945.1 uncultured Gammaproteobacteria bacterium | reverse complement strand
CTCTTACTCAGTCATCGCATTTCTGGATTCATCGAGCGTTATCATCAAGGTCATATCATTCGTCGGGGACTCGTGAAAGCCCCAGTGCCGATAAAAACCTCTGGCTTTATCTGATAACGCATGGACAAGCAGGGCGCGGATCCCCGCTTGTTCGGCAACAATAAGGGTGCGCTGAATGGCATCCTTCAGCATCCCGGTCCCGATTTGTTTACCCTGCCAATTGGCATCCACGGCCAGTCGCGCCAGTACCATGACAGGAATGGGATCAGGCATATTCCGACGGACTTTTCCGGAGGTTTCTTCCCTGGCGATTGCACCCACCGCTAATGAGTAATAGCCAATAACGGTATTGTCTTCACAGACGACAAAGGTACGTGAGGCCCCGCTGTTTTCATTCTTTATTGCGCGACGCTGCAGCCAGTCATTCAGTGTGGTGTCGCCACAATCAAAGGAGGCAACATGATGTGTGCCAGCAATGGGGCAAGGGGCATTTATTCCCATGGCGCCTTGCGTGCCATGAGATTGCGCAGCGCAGGATTGTCTTTGACGGGGGCATCGAGCGCCGACATGAAGGCATCGAAATCCGCTTCATTGAGATTGAAAAGCCGCTGATCAAGCAGAATATTTTCGGCTTCGCGACAGGCGGTCTCCAGCATGAAATCTGAACGGTTTTTGCCTAAAAGGGTGGCGGCCCTGTCAATCAGGCTGCGTTGTGAATCCAATGCTCGCAAGTTGATGGGAGCCGTGCGGGTTGCTGACCGTGTCATCCTGGTATCTCCAGAAACTTGATGATATGTATTATATTGTATATCTGATAGATATACAATATCTTCAGAGACGATGGTCGGGAGTGTTGCGAATCAGGGGGCGCTGTACTTAACAAATTTAGAGTGCAGTTTCCGTGCAGAAAGGCATCAAAATCCAAAAAAAGTGCAACCTAAAATGTAGCTTTCATACCTGTATCGCAAAAAACCATTAATAATCAGCAGTGTTACACCTGTGCATCATCGGGGTATGCTGGGTTTGTGGGGTGCTGGCCGACATCGGCGTGAGTGTAGCGCAAGCCGCAGATACGGACCATGCGCTGCGCACCTGCCCCCACCCGGCACTTGAAAAGTCATCGCCGCAACCCCATGATCGCGGCTGCCCGGGATCCGGCCTGGGGGATCCATTCAGTCCGAGGAGTAAGGCATGACCACCGCAAGCGTTGAAACCCACGGTTTTCAGACCGAGATATCGCAACTGCTGGATCTGATGATCCATTCGCTCTACAGCAACAAGGAGATCTTCCTGCGCGAACTGATCTCCAATGCCGCGGATGCCGCCGACAGGCTCAGGTTCCAGGCATTGTCGGACGACAGCCTCTATGAAGACGATGCCGAGCTGGCGGTGGACATCGAGGTCGACGAGAAGCAACGCACGCTGCGGATCCGCGACAATGGTATCGGCATGAGCCGGCAGGAGGTCATCGATCACATTGGCACCATCGCCAAGTCCGGCACCGCGGAGTTCTTTCAATCCCTGACCGGGGACAAGCAGAAGGATGCCAGCCTGATCGGCCAGTTCGGGGTCGGCTTCTACTCCGCCTTCATCGTCGCCGATCGGGTGACATTGACCACCCGCAAGGCAGGCCTGCCGGCGGAGGAGGGGGTGCGCTGGACCTCCGAGGGCAAGGGTGAATACAGTATCGAGAGCGTCGCCTGTCCGCGGCGGGGTACCGAGATCGTCCTGCACCTGCGCGAGGGTGAGGATGAGTTTCTGAAATCCTACCGTCTGCGCGAGATCATCCGGCGCTATTCCGACCATATCAGCCTGCCGATTCGCCTGCCGTCCGAGGACAAGGACAAGCCGGGTCTGGAGACCGTCAACAAGGCCACCGCCCTGTGGACCCTGGCCAAGCAGGAGATCAGCGCGGACGAGTACGACGATTTCTACAAGTACATCACCCACGACTTCGAGGCCCCTCTCTGCCACCTGCACAGCAAGGTCGAGGGCAAGCTGGAATACACCCTGCTGCTGTACATCCCCTCGAAAGCGCCCTTCGACCTGTGGGAACGTGACCAGCGCCACGGCGTGCGCCTGTACGTGCAGCGCGTGTTCATCATGGATGACGCCCAGCACCTGTTACCGCCCTACCTGCGCTTCGTGCGCGGCATCGTCGACAGCAACGACCTGCCCCTGAACGTCTCGCGCGAGATCCTGCAGCACAACAAGGTCATCGATCAGATACGCGCCGCCGCGACCAAGAAGGTCCTGGGCCTGATCGAAGGCCTGGCCAAGGGCGACGACTATGGTCGATTCTGGAACGAATTCGGTCGTACCCTGAAGGAGGGCATCATCGACGATGCGGCCAACCGCGAGACCCTGGCCGGTCTGCTGCGCTTCGCCAGTACGCACGGCGCCGGTGATGAACAGGATGTTTCCCTGGCTGACTACGTGTCCCGCATGCAGCCGGGGCAAGAGGCGATCTATTATGTGATTGCCGATAACATCGCCATGGCCCGTCGCAGCCCGCACCTGGAGATCTTCCACAAGAAGGGCATCGAGGTGCTGCTGCTGACCGATCCCATCGACGACTGGCTGGTCACCCACCTGGGCGAGTTCGAGGGCAAGGCCCTGAAGTCGGTCAGCAAGGGGGACCTGGACCTGGGCGAGCTGGAGGCGGACGAGGAAAAGAAGCAGGCCAAAAAGGCACACAAGCAGCACCGCCAATTACTGCAGAGGATCGGCGATGTCCTGAAAGACCGGGTCAAGGAGGTACGGATCAGTCATCGTCTGACCGATTCCCCGGCCTGCCTGGTCGCCGATGCGCAGGCCATGGGCGCGCACATGGAACGCTTGCTGCGGGCCTCGGGCCAGCCGGTGGAGACCAGCAAGCCGATCCTGGAGATCAACCCGGAGCACCCCTTGCTGCTGCATCTGGAGCAGGAGCGGGACGAGACACGCTTCCAGGACTGGGCCCGGATCCTGTTCGATCAGTCGCTGCTCAGTGAGGGCGGGCAGCTGGAGGACCCGGCGGGCTTCGTGCAACGTCTGAATGCGATGTTCCTGAGCATCAGCGAGGAGGGCGGGGCGCGGGAATAGCAGCGACCGATCCACTCCTGCGTCCATCCCTGCCGGCCGGCGCTTGCGCGCACCGCGGGATCCATGGCCCGGGGCAATCCCCCGGCGGTCTTGTATAGCTGCGGGAGAAGGCTAACAATAGTCCCATGAATGCGCTGAAGGACGACCTGCCCGCGCTGTTGCGCAAACTCAATGAGATCGGCATTGCCCTGTCGGCGGAGAAGGATCACGATCGCCTGCTGGAATTCATCCTGATGCAGGGTTGCGAATTCACGCAGGCCGATGGCGGCACCCTCTACAGCCGTACCGAGGATGACAGGCTGAAGTTCGAGATCCTGTTTTCCCGCAGCCTGGACATGCATATGGGGGGCACCAGCGGCAGGCCCGTACCCTTTGACCCCCTGCCCCTGCATGACGCCAGGGGCGAGGCCAACAAGCACATGGTCGCCGCCTGCGCCGCTCTTACCGGCGAGACCATCAATATCCCGGATGCCTATAGTGAACAGGCCTTCGATTTCTCCGGTACGCGCAAATTCGATCGCCGCACAGGCTATCGTTCGCAGTCCTTCCTGACCGTGCCGATGGTGAATCACGAGAACGAGATCATCGGTGTGCTGCAACTGATCAACGCCCAGGACCCGGAAACCGGCGAGGTGCGCCCGTTTACCGCCCTGGAGCAGCAACTGGTGGAATCTCTGGCCTCGCAGGCGGCGGTCAGCATCAGTAATCACAATCTGATCGAGGCGCAGCAAAAACTGTTCGACTCCTTCATCCAGCTGATCGCCAATGCCATCGACGAGAAGTCCCCCTATACCGCGGGTCATTGCCGGCGGGTGCCGGTGCTGACCGACATGCTGGCCGATGCCGCCTGCCGTACCCGGGTCGGGCCGCTGGCCACGTTCAGCATGACCGAGGAAGAGAAGTACGAACTCAACGTCGCCGCCTGGCTGCATGACTGCGGCAAGATCACCACGCCGGAATACGTGGTCGACAAGTCCACCAAGCTGGAGACCATCTTCGACCGGGTAGAGATGGTGGATACCCGCTTCGAGGTCCTCAGGCGCGATGCCGAGATCGCCGTGCTGAAACGGCGCCTGCAGGCCTGCGACCCGGAGTTCTCCGATGCCGCGCTGACGGAAGATGCCGACTTTCAGCAGGCCATCGCGGAGCTGGAGGAAGACCGAGCCTTCATCCATCGTGTCAATATCGGCGGCGAATTCCTCTCCGAGGCGGATCGTGAGCACATCATCGCGGTTGCCGGTCGCCAGTACCGTTGCCAGGGGGAGACCGTCAGGCAGTTCCTGGATGATGACGAGGTACGCAACCTCTTGATCGGACGCGGCACGCTGACCGATGCGGAACGCCAGATCATCAACAATCACGTCTCCGTGACCATCAAGATGCTGGAGTCCCTGCCCTATCCCAGGCACCTGCGGCGGGTGCCGGAGTATGCCGGGGGACACCACGAGCGCATCGATGGCACCGGTTATCCCCAGCACCTGACCCGCGAGCAGATGTCCATCCCCGCGCGCATGATGGCGATAGCCGACATCTTCGAGGCCCTGACCGCCCGGGATCGGCCCTACAAGGACGCCATGCCACTGTCCCAGGCTCTCCGCATCCTCGGCCGCATGTGCGTCGAACGGCACATCGATCCGGATCTGTTTCACACCTTCATCCGCGAGCAGGTCTATCTCGATTACGCACGCGAGTACCTGGCTCCGGAGCAGATCGATGATATCGATATCGATGCCATACCCGGCTACAAGCCGGCCTGAGTCCGGCGGCACAGCAGCCCATGCCCCACTCACCCGCCAGCGTCAGGGAGTTCGTGCTCGCTGCCGCCAGTCGTTTCGAGGCCGCCGGCCTGTATTACGGCCATGGCACGGACAATCCCCACGACGAGGCCGTGTACCTGGTCTTTCGCGCCCTGGACCTGCCCTTCGATGTCGCCGAGGCCCGTCTCGACGAGACCCTGGGTGCCGACCAATGCCTGCATCTGCAGTCCCTGATCCAGGCTCGTATCGAGACACGCAGGCCGGTGGCCTATCTGCTCAACGAGGCCTGGTTCGCCGGCCTGCCATTCTACGTCGATGAGCGGGTGCTGATCCCGCGCTCACCCATAGCCGAACTGATCGCCACGGGCTTCGCGCCCTGGCTGACGCGGTCTCCGGGGCGGATCCTGGACCTGTGTACCGGCAGTGGCTGTATCGGCATCGCCACGGCGCACCGGTTTCCGGAGGCCCGGGTCGATGCCGCCGATCTGTCCAGCGAGGCCCTGGCGGTGGCGCGGATCAATGTCGACAAGCATGGGCTCGCGGGACGGGTGGCCTTGCATGAGTCGGACCTGTTCGACGCCCTGGGCGATGCCCGTTACGACCTGATTATCTGCAATCCACCCTATGTCCCGGAGACCTCGATGCGGACACTGCCCGAGGAGTACCGGCATGAACCGTCACTGGGGCTGCGCGCCGGTGACGATGGGCTGGCCCTGGTCGATCGCATCCTGGCCGAGGCCCGCGAGTACCTCACGGACGACGGTCTGCTGATCGTGGAGGTCGGCGAGAGCCAGTCGTTGGTGGAGGCGACATACCCGCAGCTTCCGCTCACCTGGCTGGAGTTCGCCAACGGGGGGGAAGGTGTGCTCCTGATCGGCGCCGGTGATCTGCCCGGGGCATAGCGTGGAGATTACTGGCGAACACCTTCGATGGACAACCACAGGTGGATGTCCTCGGCCACCGCGCCGAGTATATGGGCCTCCTTCATCCTGTAGTCGGAAAGATGCAGGGTGGTCATGCCTTCGAAGCCCCGTCGAAATCCGCCCCAGGGGTCCTTGCCGGCGCCGATCTGGTGGACCTCGATGGCGATTTCCTTGCTCACGCCACGCAGGGTGAATCGCCCTTTGAGGGTGGCGGTGCCATCGCCGTGGTCTTCCCAGGCGCTGCTGACGAAGCTGGCGCGGGGATACTTGTCGGTGTCGAAGAAGCGTGGACTGCGCAGATGCTTGTCGCGCTCGGCATGGTTGCTGTCGAGGCTGGCGACATCGATATCCACTCGCACGCGGTTATTATTCGGGTTGGCATCGTCATAGTCGAAGTCGCCAGTGAAGCGATCGAAGCGGCCGTGCAGCCAGCTGTAGCCCAGGTGTTTGATCTTGAAGGTGATAAAGGCGTGCATACCCTTGGTATCGATGAGGTAATGCTCGACGGCCTGGGCCTGGGGGGCGAGCATCGCCAGCAGCAAGGCCAGTGAACAAAGAATAGGTCTGTTCATGTGCATGACTCCTTTGAGGTCAGGGTGGCGACATCCTCCCCGCCGGCGGGCGGCCAGAGCATGCGCAGCAGGGTGGCGTCACGGTCCATATAATGATGTTTCAACGCCGCCAGGATGTGAACCACGGTCAGTACCATGATCCCTGTCGCCAGCCAGGAGTGTACTTCACCGGCGATATCCTCCTGCCTGGCGAGTCCATGCAGGCTGGCGGGGATCTCGAACCAGTCGAAGACCGCCACCGCCTGACCGTCGGCGGTGGTGATCAAATAGCCGCTGATGGTGATGGCTGCGGTCAGGACATAGAAGCTCCAGTGTACCCAGGTGGCGAGACCCTGTTCCCAGGCCCCGCCAAGGATCCGGGGATGAGGGTTGCCCAGGCGCCAGAACAGGCGCAGGCACAGCAGTATCGCCGTGATCACGCCCAGGCCGCGGTGCAGGTCCGGCGCCTTCAGATACCAGGGGTGATAGTAGTTCAGGCCGACCATCCATTCGCCGAGCAGGAACAGGCCGATGATCAGTACGGCCATCATCCAGTGCAGCCCGATCGCAACCAGGCCATAGCCCTGGGCGCTGTTTCGGATCGCTATCGATTTCATCATGGAGTGCATGTCCCAGACTCAGTATCCCCGCGGAAAGCTGCCCGCGTTCCCGCAGGGACGGCGGCGATACCGCAATCATAGCCCCATGACACAGGCAGGTATATCGGCGGCGGTCATGGGTCTTGCCGCTTGATCCCGGCACGCGCCGCGAGTAGCCTGCCGGCTCCTAAGTCACAGTCCGGGAAGACCCTCAATGCGCCTGCGCGACCTGGTCCGTTCCATCGAGGACGGCATCAAATACCATCCCCTGATCGCCCCCCGTTATCTGCGCTCCAAGGCCCTGCGCCATATCGCCCGAGGCGAACCGGAACTGCGCCTGCTGCCCTTCCTGGTGCCTCCTGGCCGTATCGCCATCGATGTCGGCGCCAACAAGGGGATCTATACTCTGGCCCTGTCGGCACTGGCGCGGGAGGTCCATGCCTTCGAGCCGAATCCGCTGATGGTGGCGCGGCTGCAAAGGGGCATCCCGGCCAATGTCCGCCTGCACCACCTGGCGCTCTCGGACCGGGCCGGCGAGGCCACCCTGGCGGTGCCGCGCACCAGCAAGGGTCGCCTGGGGCATGTCGGGGGGTCCTTGCGCAGCGACAAGGCCGTGGCCGACACCGAGAAGTTCAGCGTTCGCAGCGAGCGCCTGGATGCGCTGAACCTGAACGACCTGGGTTTCATCAAGATCGATGTCGAGGGCTTCGAGGAACAGGTGCTGGCCGGCGCTGCCGGGACCCTGGCCCGCGAGCGCCCGGTGATCCAGATCGAGCTGGAGGAACGCCATACCGGACGCAGTATCGGCGAACTGATCCGGTCCATAGAGGTGCTGGGCTACCAGGGCCTGTTTCTGCAAGGCGGTATGCTGAAGACCCTGGCGGCCTTCGAACCGGCACGGGATCACATCCCGGACCAGCCGGGTTACGTGAAGGATTTCATCTTCCTGCCCAGGGGTGCGTGAGCCTTTCCAGGTCATCTGCCGGCTTGCTCCCCCGTCGTCCGCGGCTACTCCATTGATACCGACATTCGGGTACAATACCGGCCCATGTCCGGAAACACATTTGGCAAGATCTTCACCCTGACCACCGCCGGCGAGAGCCACGGTCCGGCCTATCTCGGCATCGTCGATGGCTGTCCGCCGGGGCTGGAACTGTCGGAGGCCGATATCCAGGGCGATCTGGACCGGCGCAAGCCGGGCACCTCCCGGCATACCACCCAGCGGCGCGAGGCCGACCAGGTGCGCATCACCGGCGGGGTCTTCGAGGGCCGCACTACCGGCACGCCCATCGGCCTGGTGATCGAGAACACCGACCAGCGCTCCAGGGATTATTCGAAGATCATGGACCGTTTCCGTCCCGGTCACGCGGACTATACCTATCAGCAGAAATACGGCATCCGCGATTATCGGGGCGGTGGCCGCTCCTCGGCGCGCGAGACCTGCATGCGCGTGGCCGCGGGCGCGATCGCCAAGAAATACCTGCGCCAGCACGGCGGTATCGAGGTGCGCGGTTACCTGGCCCAGCTCGGGCCCATCGAGATCGGTTTCAGGCAGTGGGACTGTGTCCATGAAAATCCCTTTTTCTGCCCCGATCCGGATCGCATTGCGGAGCTGGAGGAATACATGGACGCGCTGCGCAAGGCGGGGGATTCCATCGGCGCGCGCATCAATGTCGTGGCCACGGGCATGCCGCCGGGGCTGGGAGAACCCATCTTCGATCGCCTGGATGCGGATATCGCCCATGCGATGATGAGCATCAACGCGGTCAAGGGTGTGGAGATCGGCGCCGGTTTCGCCAGCGTGGCGCAGAAGGGCACCGAGCATCGCGACGAGATGACCCCGCGGGGCTTCATCGGCAACAACGCCGGCGGCATCCTCGGCGGGATCTCCTCGGGGCAGGATATCCTCGTCGGCATCGCGCTCAAACCCACCTCCAGCCTGCGCCTGCCGGGGCATACGGTGGACCTGGACGGGCAGCCTCGGGAGGTGATCACCACCGGTCGCCACGATCCCTGCGTGGGTATCCGCGCGACACCGATCGCGGAGGCCATGCTGGCCCTGGTGCTGATGGACCACCTGCTGCGCCAGCGGGCGCAGAATGGTGATGTCCGCTCGCGCACCCCGGTGATCCCCGCCGCGGCGGAGTGACTCCGCCGTACCGGTCATGAGCAGGAGCCTTCCCGGGCTGCCCTATTGGCGCTTGTCCGGGTTCTATTTCTTCTATTTCGCTACCGTCGGCGCCTTGCTGCCCTACTGGGGCCTGTATCTGCAATCGCTGGGATTCGACGCCGCCGCCATCGGCGAATTGATCGCCATCCTCGTCGGCACCAAGATCGTGGCCCCGTATCTGTGGGGCTGGATCGCCGATCATCATGGCCGGCGCATGCATATCGTGCGCCTGGCCTCGCTGATCTCGGCGCTGAGTTTCACCGGTATCTTTCTCGGCCACGGTTATCTGCTCATCGCCCTGGTGATGCTGGTCTTCGGCTTCTTCTGGAATGCCTCACTGCCACAGTTCGAGGCCACCACCCTGAACCACCTGGGAGACAGCGTCACCGCCTATACCCGCATCCGGGTCTGGGGTTCGGTGGGTTTCATCATCAGCGTGTCGCTGCTGGGCGTGGTGCTGCAGGATTACGGGGTGAGTACCCTGCCAGCGCTGCTGCTGCTGATGTTGCTGGGGATCTGGGTCAGCAGCGAGCTGGTGCCGGAGGATGCCGCCGGGCATCTGCGCCTGGAGCAACGCCCACTGCTGGAGATCGTCGGCCGCCCCCCAGTCCTGGCGCTGCTGGCCTGCTGCTTTCTCATCCAGGCCAGCCATGGACCCTACTATACCTTTTATTCCATCTACCTCGAGGCGCATGCCTATTCCCGCACCCTGATCGGCCAGCTCTGGGCCCTGGGGGTGCTGGCCGAGGTGGTGCTGTTCATGGGCATGCACCGCATCCTGCCGCGTGTGGGGGTGCGCCGGCTGCTGCTCTGGAGCCTGGGCCTGTCGGTTGTGCGCTGGTTGTTGATCGGCTGGTATGTCGATAAGCTGGCCCTGCTGATATTTGCCCAGATCCTGCACGCCGCCAGCTTCGGGGTCTTTCACGCCGCGGCCATCCAGTTGATCCACCGCTATTTCAGCGGTCGCCTGCAGGGCCGGGGACAGGCGCTCTACAGCAGTCTCAGTTTCGGCGCCGGCGGCGCCGTGGGAACCCTGTTGAGCGGTTATGCCTGGGACGGGCTGGGTGCGGGCATGACCTACAGCCTGGCCGCGGCCGTCAGCCTGCTGGCCCTGGTGATCGCCTGGCGCTGGATAGAGGATTGAGGAGATCGGAGGGGGGATCATTCATGAGCCATGAGCCAGGGGTCCAGACCCTGTCCGAACGGATCCGGGATGCGGCGCGAGAGGGACGGCCACTGGCGGTCCAGGGGACGAACTCGCGTGGTTTCTATGGCCGCGAGGTATCCGGCGAGCCACTGTCCACGGCTGAGCTGCGCGGCATCCTCAGCTATGAGCCCAGTGAACTCGTGGTCACCGCCGGCGCCGGCACCCCCCTGCGGGAGCTGGAGCATATCCTCGCCGGCCAGGGTCAGCGACTGGCCTTCGAGCCGCCGCATTTCTCCCCCACCGCGACCCTGGGCGGGAGCATCGGCTGTGGACTCTCCGGCCCCGGCAGGCCCTTCGCGGGCGCCTTGAGGGACTACGTCCTGGGGGTCCGCTGCATCAATGGCAGAGGCCAGGTGCTCGGTTTCGGCGGCCAGGTAATGAAGAATGTGGCCGGTTTCGACCTGTCACGGCTGCTGGCCGGATCCCTGGGGACCCTGGCGGTGCTGCTGGAGGTCTCGCTCAAGGTCCTGCCCGTGGACGAGGCCGAGCAGACCCTGGTACGGGAATGTGATCGGCAACAGGCCCTGAGATGGATGCTAGATGTCTCTTCCCGGGCACTGCCGGTCACGGCCATGGCGCATTGGCGGGGCCGTCTGTATCTGCGCCTGTCCGGGGCTGAACCCGCGGTTCGCGCGGGCGCGGAGGAACTCGGTGGCGAGCACTTGCCGGAGGGGGGGGTATTCTGGTCGGAGCTGAAGGAGCAGCGCCTGGCTTTTTTCTCCAGGGAGCGTCCGCTCTGGCGCCTGTGTCTGCCGCCGGCGGCGCCGATGCCCGTCATCGATGGCGACTGGCTGCTCGACTGGGGCGGTGCGCAACGCTGGCTGATCAGTGATGCATCCAGCGGGACGATCCGTGCCGCAGCCGCGGCCCTGGGTGGCCATGCGCAGCTTTTCCGGGGCGGTGATCGCAGGTCCGAGGTCTTTACGCCACTCGCTCCGGCGATGCTGGCCCTGCAGCGGCGTCTGAAACAGGCCTTCGACCCATCCGGGATCCTGAATCCAGGGCGGATGTACAGAGAATTGTGAGCACCTGTCGATGCAGACGAATCTGAGTGCCAGTGAGCTTGCCAGTGCGGAGGGACGCGAGGCCGAGCGTATCCTGCGCAGCTGCGTACACTGTGGCTTTTGTAATGCCACCTGTCCCACCTATCAGTTGCTGGGCGATGAACTGGACGGACCGCGGGGGCGCATCTACCTTGTCAAGCAGCTGCTCGAAGGCGGGGAGGCCGGCGCCAGCACGCGTCTGCATCTGGATCGTTGTCTGACTTGCCGCGCCTGTGAGACGACCTGCCCCTCCGGGGTGGAATACGCCCACCTGCTCGATATCGGCCGTCAGCGGATCGACCAGCGAGGCGGTGGTCGGGCCTGGCCGGAACGGCTGCAGCGTCAAGCCCTGGCCTGGGTCCTGCCCCGTGAGGGCCTGTTCACGGTCTTGCTGCGTATCGGTCAGGGCCTGCGCCCGCTGTTGCCGGCAGCCTTGCGGCGCCGCATTCCGCCACGGGTGAACGGTCGCAAGGACCGGGAGGTGAGACGGATCCCGGCACAGCCGGGGGCGCGGCGGATGCTGCTGTTATCGGGGTGCGTGCAGCCGGCCCTGGCGCCCGCGATCAACGCCCGGGCGCGGGAACTCCTCGGCGGGCTGGGCATAGAACTTCTGGATGCGCCCGGGGCGGGCTGTTGCGGCGCCGTCAGCCATCACCTGGACCAGCATCAACGGGCGATGGTTTTGATGCGGCGCAATATCGATGCCTGGTGGCCCTTGTTGCAGGCCGGAGCCGAGGCCGTCGTCGCCACCGCCAGCGGCTGCGGGCTGGAGATCCGCGAATATGGCTGGATGTTGCGGGATGACCCCGTCTATGCGCAAAAGGCCGCCTGGGTGGCGGAACGGCTGCGCGACCTGGCCGAGGTCGTCGCCACCGAGGCCGATGGGAGACTGCGACCACGGAGAGATGTCCCGCGCAGGATAGCCTTCCAGTCACCCTGTACCCTGCAGCATGGACTGGGTCTGAACGGCGTGGTGGAGTCCTTGCTGACGCAGGCGGGATTCGAGTTGACCCCGGTTGCCGACGCCCATCTATGCTGTGGTTCCGCGGGTAGCTATTCCTTGACGCAGCCGGATATTTCGAAACGGCTGCGCGACAACAAGCTCCGCTGTCTGTGTGCCGGGGAACCGGCGCTGATCGCCACGGCGAATATCGGTTGTCTGGAGCATCTGGCGACCGAGGCCACCGTACCGGTGCGCCATTGGGTGGAATTGCTGCGGCTGGACGGAAGCTGACCCGCGGCGGGCGCCGCGGGCCGCAGCGGGTTTACTTCACCGACTGCCAGGTGCCATCCGGCTGGCGGCAGGCGGTGCCATAGATCGTTTCCTGGCGGCCGTCGATGGTGGCTTCGGTGGTGTATTCGCGGCACGGACCGGAGGCGGTCTCGTAGGTGTTGGTGGGGGTTACCGCATAACTGTCACCGGTATCGGGGTTGCGCCAGGCCACTCGGTTTCCGGTCGGAGCGGTCTCCAGGGCCTGGTTGGCCTTCAGGCGATCCGTGTCGTCCATGCTCTTGCCTATGGCCCCGCCCAGCAGGTAGCCTCCAAGGGCCCCGGCCGCGGCCATCGCCAGGCTGCCCTTGCCCTTGCCAATCTGCGCGCCCGCCAGTCCCCCGAGCGCGGCACCGCTAAGACCACCGATATCCTGTTTGTTGCATCCGCCCAGCAGTAGTGCCGTGCTGGTGATGACGACGGCGAACATTTTCCACTTCATTTTGAAGTTCCTCCAAGGCCATGAAAAGACTGCCTGGCGTCAAACAGCCATGCTGTCCAGTATGATGCCCAATGCTGGCATAAGTTCGTTTCATTATATGTGACCGGGATCGCTCTTTTTCAATCCCGCTGATGGCAGACATGCGTCCGCCGGG
>CAZDOC010000010.1:0-55159 GCA_964506945.1 uncultured Gammaproteobacteria bacterium | reverse complement strand
GTGACCGGGATCGCTCTTTTTCAATCCCGCTGATGGCAGACATGCGTCCGCCGGGATGTGGATGCCGACGAGACATGGGCAGGGTCTGCACCGGCATGGAGATGCGGCACGGTTGATGGTTTTCAGGTCGTGACGCGACGGCTGGCGGCGCCCTGGGAACCCTTGTTCCGTGGTGTGCGATCCAGGCGGGGTCATGCTCCGGGGCGTACCGGTGATGCGGACACGAGGGCAAGGAGAGCCCGGCGTGCCGGGAGGAGGAGGCGCAGGCCCCGGGGACGGGGCCTGGCGGAATTGTCTCCCTATTCCCGGGTTCAGTCGATGGTCAGGACGCCCTCATCCTCGCCGTCGAAGGACTCATCCAGCAGGTCCTGTTCCGGAGGATTGCCATCGTAGATATCGAATATGCGTTTCTGCCGGTAGGCCTCGCGGGTGAAGATATAGGGATCCAGCGCGGCCTCGTCACGGACCCGGGTGACCTCGAGCAGATTGGCGCGCTTGTTGATCACGTTCAGCGCGCCCAGCGGCAGGGTTACGGTTGTGGTGACATAGAACAAGGGGTTCAGATAGGTGCTGGTAGCCAGATCCGGCGCGTCGCGCACCGAGCTGGGGCCCAGGAGCGGCAGATCCAGGTAGGCGCCCTCGCCGGCGCCCCAGACGCCGAAGCTCTGCCCCAGGTCTTCATTGTGTTTGTTCAGGCCCATGCCCGAGGCCGGATCGAACAGGCCGCCGATACCAATGGTGCTGTTGATGAGGAACCGGCCCGAGTCGGCCAGGCCCTGATTGATCTTGCCCTGCAGCACATCGTTGAAGATGACGTTGATGTAGCTGATGTTGTCGAAGAAGTTGGTGATCCCGGTACGCACCGGCTTGGGCGTGACACGGGAATAGCCTTCCGCAATGGGCTTGATCAGGTGCCTGTCCAGGCCCTGGTTGATGTCATAGAAGACACGGTTGAGGCCTATCAGCGGGTCGCCCTGGTTGGCCGTGGTCGCGCATCCGCCAAGCAGGAGCATGGCCAGCAACAGGAACAGTATTCTGAACGGAATGATTATCTTCATGGTCTCCCTCTGTCCGTCTCGAGACGGGTGTTTTTCATTTTTCATGGCTGGCCCGGGGCACGAGCCTCCCCGGTTCCTTCACCTTCGATGGCATGGCATGAAGATGCGGGCGCAGCGCCGTCCCCGGATATCGTCCTTGTGTACGGGAACCCCCTAGGATCCCCCCGGTTTCTCCAGCAGCACCAGCTTCTCCCTGAGTTTATCGAGCAAAGTGTCGAAACCTTTATCCTTGATGATATGCGTGTACTCGGCCCGCTTCAGCGACAGGTCGCTGACACCATCCGCAATTACGTTAAGAATCAGCCAGTTGCCGTCCTTGTTCTGTAACAGGTAGTCGAATTGTACCGCCTCCCCATCACTCTTGACCAGCTTTGTGCGCACGACCTTGCGTCCCCGTTTGCTGTCGCGGGTACTCTCGTACTGGAATCGCTCCCCGTCGTAGTCATCGAAGCGCTGTGCATAGGTGTCGATACTCAGGCGGGAGAAGACCCTCAGGAACTCCTCCCGGGTGGCGGGGTCCAGCTTTCGCCAGTGGCGGCCGACGACGATACTGGCGATACGGGGGAAGTCGAAACTGGCGCGGATGACGGGTTCCAGACGGTGATAACGACCCTGGAAACCCAGCTTCTTCGCATCCCGCATGACCTCGATCAGGGTCCGGTGCAGGGTCTCGACGGTATCTCGCGGTTCCGCCGCGGCCTTGGCGGAGACGGGGGTGAGGAGGAGATTCAGGCTCAGGAGGACTGCGCTCAGCAGAGATAATGCGAGTCGTTGCTGCATGTCGATGATGCGTCCCTTGTGCGATCGGTCTTGGTCAGGCTCAGCGAAGACTAGCACAGCCGGATTCAATGTGGAAGAAAGACCGACTTCATATCAGATTCAGAGCCTTATGGCGGTGACTGCCGGTACAGCGCCAGGTTCCCGCATGACTGCCCGGGCCCTGGCCCCGGCGCTAGTCGAGGTCATCCAGCAAGGCCTTGCGAACGACCAGGGAGATCCCGGTACTGCCGTGGTTGTAGCGGGGATGGTCTATGCCCATGGCGATGTCCGCACCCTGGCGAGCGGCCCCGATCATCTCCATGCTCAGTTCAAAGCGCAGGAAATGGACCGCCGAGGTCTTCTCCCCGGTGCTCCTTTCCAGATCCTCATTGGCGATGGCATAGACCTTTTCGTGTTCACCAATCCGCACCCAGACCTGTTCTTCGATACCGCTCAGCTGTCCCAGCGCGGTGCGGCGCTGTTGTGCATCGGGAAATTCCAGCATGAAGGTCGCCTTCCAGTTCGTGCCATCCGGGATCAGCGGATTATAGGTATCCAGCTCCTCCTGGATCGCGTCGGCCTCGAAGATCCGTTCCACCCTCAGCATCTCCTGGATCTGATACTGGATGGTGAGACGATCCTCGAAACAGAGGCTCGCATTGGGGCCGACGGCAACGCGCCGTTTGCGGCGGTGCGCCATCACCCGCTCACGAAAGCCGGGGCGTGCCTGCGCGTACTGCTCCAGGCTGTAGAGGTCTTCCCGGGTCAGCGGGGTCATGCGTTCATATCCCGTAGGCCTTGCGCAACAGTGACATCGGGTGCTCTGTCGGCTGCTTGCCCGCCAGCCCGCTCTCTATGTGATGTCCGGCCATCGGACAGTCGCTGCCATAGTGATCCGGCTGTTGCCGCTCGATATGTTTGACGATGGGGCGGCCTATCCTGACGGCGATCCGGTGGAATTCGCTCTTCACGGCATAGGTCCCGTCATGACCGGAGCAGCGCTCGATGGTGTCGATGCGGGTATCCGGGATCAGGGCCAGCACGTCGCGGGTCTTGCGGCCGACGTTCTGCACCCGCTGATGGCAGGCCGCGTGGTAGGCGACCGTACCCAGGGGCTGTCTGAAATCGGTGTTCAGCAGTCCCGCCTGGTGACGCAGGTACAGGTATTCAAAGGGGTCGAAGATGGCCTCGCTGACCTTTTTCACCTCGGCATCGTCCGGGAACAGCAGCGGCAGTTCCTTGCGGAACATCAGCACGCAGGAGGGTACCGGGGCGACGATGTCCCAGCCCTTGTCCACCAGGGCGGTGAGCACCGGGATATTGGCATCCCTGGCCGCGGCCACCGACTCCAGATCGCCCAGTTCCATCTTCGGCATGCCGCAGCATCGCTCCTTTTCCGCGATACAGACCGGGAGGCCATTGTGTTCGAACACGGCTACCAGGTCCTCGCCGATCACCGGTTCGTTGACATTGCCGTAGCAGGTGGCGAACAGTGCGACCCGGCCACGGGTACGGGTATCGGCCTGGCCCTGTCGGTCGAGGCCGCGCCGCTTTGCCAGGCGCGAGCGCAGCTTGTGGCTATGGAATTCAGGCAGTCGGGCCCCGGCGGCTATGCCAGCGGCCTTGTCGAGCAGTTGCCGGGCCGGTTTGATGCGATTGACCGTATTGATGGCCTGCGCCACCACCGGGATACCACAGAAACGGCCCATGGCGTCGGTGCTGGTCAGCAGGCGGTCGCGCAGGCCGACCTTGCCCTGCCGGAAACGCACCGACTTGGCCCTGAGCATCAGGTGCGGGAAATCGATATTCCATTCGTGCGGGGGGGTATAGGGACACTTGGTCATGTAGCAGAGATCACACAGGTAACAGTGATCGACCACCTTCCAGTAGTCCTCTTTGGCGACCCCGTCCACCTCCAGGGTGGCGGATGCGTCCACCAGATCGAACAGGGTCGGGAAGGCGTTGCACAGGCTGACGCAGCGGCGACAGCCGTGACAGTGGTCGAAGACCCGCTCCAGTTCGGCGTAAAGCTTCTCCGGGTCATGGAAATCGGGGTTCCGCCAGTCCACCGGGTGGCGGGTGGGTGCCTGGAGGTTGCCTTCGGTGGGCCTTGTGCTGGTGTCGTTCATGACGGCGATGCGGACAGCGGCTCCCGCCCGCCGGGATGCGGCGGACGGGGAGCAAGTCCCTCAGGAGAGATTGTCCAGGGCCTTCTGGAAGCGGTTGGCGTGTGAGCGCTCGGCCTTGGCCAGGGTCTCGAACCAGTCGGCGATCTCATCGAAGCCTTCTTCACGGGCCGCCTTGGCCATGCCCGGATACATGTCGGTGTATTCGTGGGTCTCGCCGGCAATGGCGGTCTTGAGATTGGCCTCGGTGTCGCCAAAGGGCAGGCCGGTGGCCGGATCCCCGCAGCTCTCCAGGTATTCCAGGTGGCCGTGGGCGTGGCCGGTCTCGCCCTCGGCGGTGGAACGGAAGACCGCGGAGACGTCATTTTGCCCCTCGACATCGGCCTTGGCGGCGAAGTACAGATAACGCCGGTTGGCCTGGGATTCCCCGGCGAATGCATCTTTCAGGTTCTGTTCTGTCTGTGAGCCTTTCAATTCCATGATGACCTCCATCGTATCGTCAATATCGGGATGACCGGCCCGAGGGTCGGGTGTAGGGAAAGGCTAGGCCCGGCGGAGGGACAAGTCTAATGAAATGTGTATATAGGATCGATAGTCCATGCCTATGGAAGCCCCGTCATCCCGCATATCACCGCTGGCCAGGCCCAGGTGCCGGCATGATGGATCCGGGGCTGACATCGGCCCGGGGCGTGGGTGTTTCGGAGTCAGGCGCCTGCGTTATTCCGGTCACGCGCGTAGCTGCGACCTTTCCAGCGGGATTGTTCTCCCCGCCAGCAACGCAGCGCGGAGGTCCAGGTCATCAGCAGATAGAGCAGACCGGTCAACGGCAGACCCAGGCACCACCAGGCCGGCAGCCGATAAAACCGCAAGGTCGGAAGATAGCTTGCCGCCATCAGCACCAGGGTCAGGACGGTCAGCAGGCGGTACGTCGCGGTCGTGAGCAACAGCGCCGCCACGGGCAGGACGAAGGCTACGGTCATCAGCAGGCTGCAGAGCAGCAACAGAGGGATGGAATGGTGCAACTGGGTAAAGGCCGTGCGCGCCACCATATCCCAGATCGAGGCGAGATCCGGATAACGGCGCAGACTGATTGCCGAGTGGGTCAGGCCGATCCAGGTGCGACCGCCACTGTCCTTGACCCGCCGCGCCAGGCTGCAATCATCGATCAGGGCATCGCGGTAGGCCGCGAAGCCCCCCAGCCGCCGCAGGCAGGCGGTCCTCACCAGAATACAGCCCCCGGCCGCGGCGGCGATCAGACGGTTGCCGGAATTGGACAGGGCGAAGGGATAGAGCAGTTTGAAGAAATAGACAAAGGCCGGCATCAGCAGCCGTTCCCACAGGCCATCCATCCTCAGCCGGGCCATCAGTGAGACCAGGTCCCGCTGGTCCCGCTCCAGTTTGTCGATCAGCGCGGCGAGTGTTCCCGGGCGCAGTTCGATATCGGCATCCAGCAGCAGTACCAGCGGCGTTGTGACCAGCGCCAGGCCCTGTTCCAGGGCCCAGAGCTTGCCGCTCCAGCCGCGCGGCAGCGGGGCACCGTTGAGGATGCGCAGTTCGGCCAGTCCGGCCGCACGCGCGACCCCGGAGGTGCCGTCACTGGACTGGTCATCGATGAGTATGACCTGGATCCTCTCATGCTGGTGCCTGAGCGCGCGCAGGGTGGTGCTGATGTGCGCGGCCTCGTCGCGGGCCGGGATCAGTACCGTGACGCATTCGGGATCCATGCCACGGCCCGGCTGGGCATCGAGGCGTTCACGCGTGCGCCAGGGTTGCCAGGGCAGCAGCAGGACCGACAGCCAGATGAGGAGCCCGGGCACTACCAGCCAGGGGCAGAGGGCGGCGATCACCCCGGATCAGGCGACCTGCTTGCTGGCGCAGCCGCTGGCGGCGCTCAGGGTCTGCGGGGCCGTGGCCGCGGGGATGTCTTCATCGTAGAGGATGGGCAGTTCCGGCGCCATCGGGCCTTCGGTGCGCGGGCCCTTCAGGAAGACGCCCAGGGCCTTCAGCGGGTGGCTGACGGTATCGTTGACCGCGGTGGGTTCGTAACCGCAGTGAACCATGCAGTCGGCGCACTTGGGATGACGACCGGTACCGTAGCGCTCCCATTCGGTGTCCTCGATCAAGGCCCTGAAGCTGGGAGCGTAGCCTTCGTCGACGAGCAGGTAACAGGGTTTCTGCCAGCCGAATACATTGCGGGTCGGGTTGCCCCAGGGGGTGCATTCATAGGTCTGGTTGCCGGCCAGGAAATCCAGGTACAGGGTGGATTGATTGAAGCGCCACTTGCGCCCACGACCCAGCTTGAATACATCGCGAAACAATTGCTTGCTGTTCTGGCGCTTGAGGAAGACATCCTGGCTGGCGGCATGCTGATAGCTGTAGCCGGGGGAGATGGTGGTGCCCTCGATACCCAGGGCCATCACGGTATCCATGAATTCCGCCACTTCCTCGGCGGTCTCGCCCTGGAACAGGGTGCAGTTCACGGTAACCCGGAAGCCGCGCGCTATGGCCTGCTCGATGACCTTGACGCACTTCTGGAACACCCCCTCGCGGCAGACCGAGGCATCGTGTTTTTCCTCCAGGCCGTCGAGGTGGATGGAAAAGGTCAGATAGGGCGATGGCCGATAGTCCTGCATGCGCCTTTCCAGCAGCAGGGCGTTGGTGCACAGGTAGACGAATTTCCGGCGTTCGATGAAGCCACGGACGATCTCGGGCATCTGCTTGTGGATCAGGGGTTCGCCTCCGGCGATGGAGACGATGGGCGCGCCGCATTCATCGATGGCCTGCATGCAATCCTCGTAGCTCAGGTGCCGGTCCAGGATCTCGTCGGGGTAGTCGATCTTGCCGCAACCGTGGCAGGTGAGGTTGCAGCGGAACAGGGGTTCCAGCATCAGAACGAGGGGGTAGCGTTTATTGCCACGCAGTTTCTGCTCGATGATGTAGCGGCCGACCCGGTATTGCTGTATCAGAGGCACACTCATAGGAAAACCCCGTAGTCTGTGTGTAATTATGCTTGCTTTTCAAGCAGATGCAATGAACAAAATGGCGGTAAAGATACTTTATGCGGAACCAAAAGTACAGCGCCACTATAGAGGGGACCGGCACGGAGCAATGCTCATCACCGGCCTGGGCGAGACACCGCGGCCGGGTGGAGACTCCGTCTTGCAAGCCAGCCGGTGGCTCCCCATAATGACGGTCTTGTAACGGGAATACTGGATCGATGAGCGACGAAAATAAATACCCCCTGCTGGATACGATAGACCTGCCGGCGGATTTGAGAGAGCTGCCCGAGCGTGATCTGGAGCGCCTGGCGATTGAATTACGGGCCTTCCTGCTGGCATCGGTGAGTGGCAGCGGCGGGCATTTCGCCGCCGGTCTGGGCACGGTGGAACTGACCATCGCCCTGCATTACGTCTTCAATACCCCGGATGACCGCCTGGTCTGGGATGTCGGTCATCAGGCCTATCCGCACAAGATCCTGACCGGACGACGGGACAGCCTGCATACCATACGTCAATGGGGGGGGCTGGCGCCCTTTCCGAAACGGGAGGAAAGCCCCTACGACGCCTTTGGCGTGGGGCATTCCAGCACCTCCATCAGCGCCGCGCTGGGCATGTCCATCGCCGCCAGACAGGCCGGTGTGGAGCGCAGTTGCGTGGCCATCATCGGCGATGGCGGCATGACCGCGGGTCAGCCCTTCGAGGCCATGAACCATGCCGGCGCCCTGGGCGCCGATCTGCTGGTGATCCTGAACGACAACAACATGGCCATCAGTCCGAATGTCGGCGCCCTGTCCAACCGCTTCGCCAAGCTGCTGTCCGGAAAGTTCTATACCCGTGTCAAGGAGGGTGGCAAGAAGGTCCTGTCCAGCGTCCCCCATGCCTGGGAACTGGCGCTCAGGGCCGAGGAGCATGTCAAGGGCATGGTCACGCCGGGCACCCTGTTCGAGGAACTGGGTTTCAACTATATCGGCCCGGTAGACGGTCATGACCTGCCGACCCTGGTCAGCACCCTGCAGAATGTACGCCGGCTGAAGGGACCACAGTTCCTGCACGTCATCACTCAGAAGGGCAAGGGCTATGATCGGGCCGAGGCCGATCCGGTCAAGTATCACGGGGTATCCCCATTCGATCCGGATGCCGGGATCATCCCATCGGGCAAGGTCTCCAGGCCCACCTACAGCCATATCTTCAGTGACTGGGTTTGCGACATGGCGGCCAGGGATGAACGCCTGGTCGCCATCACCCCGGCGATGCGCGAGGGTTCCGGCCTGGTGCGCTTCGAGCAGGAATACCCGGAGCGCTATTTCGATGTCGGCATCGCCGAGCAGCACAGTGTCACGGTTGCCGCCGGCATGGCCTGCGATGGCCTGAAACCCGTGGTGGCGATCTACTCGACCTTCCTCCAGCGCGGCTATGATCAGCTCATCCATGACGTCGTGGTGCAGGGCCTGCCGGTGTTGTTCGCCATCGACCGCGCCGGTTGCGTGGGCGCCGACGGCGCGACCCATAACGGCGCCTATGACCTCAGCTACATGCGCTGCCTGCCGGGCATCGTGATCATGGCGCCGGCGGACGAGAACGAATGCCGGCAGATGCTCTATACCGGCTTCCAGCTCGATCAGCCGGCCGCGGTGCGTTATCCGCGCGGCAGCGGCCCGGGTGTGGCCGCCAGCAAGGAGATGACCGCCCTGCCGATCGGCAAGGCCGAGTTGCGCCGTGAGGGCAAGGCCGTGGCCCTGCTCGCCTTCGGCAGCATGCTGGCCCCGGCCCTGGAGATCGGCGAGGCTCTGGGTGCGACCGTGGTCAACATGCGTTTCGTCAAGCCGCTGGACGAGGATATGATCCTGAAGCTGGCGGCCGGCCATGAGCTGCTGGTGACCCTGGAGGAGAATGTCGTCGAAGGCGGCGCCGGCAGCGGTGTGAATGAATTTCTTCATGCCCAGGGTATCGCCCATGATATTCTCAACATCGGCCTGCCCGACCGTCTGCTGGAGCATGGCGCGCCGGAGGATATGCTCCGGGATGCCGGACTGACCTCGGATGCCATGCGGGAGCGCATCGAAGAACATCTGCGGGACAGGGCAAAACAGGCGGCCGCACGGATCGCCTGAGACCTGCTGGCAGCGAAGACATGAACTCATGACCACCGGTGCTGGCACGACGAACCGCCAGCGCCATGATCGGGATATCCATCCCCATAGAGGTTCCGACATGCGTGCATTATCCCTGTTCCTGACATCCTTGTTGCTGCTGCCGGGATCGGTCTCGACCGTACTGGCGCAGCCTACCCATATCCAGGTACGGGCCCGCTCCGTGGATGCCAAATTCATCGCCAACCATATCGGTGGGGGCCGGGTGATCATCGAGGATGCCGAGTCCGGCCGGATCCTGGACGAGGGCCATATCGGCGGCAGCACCGGGGATACCAGACTGCTGATGCAGACGCCGCATGAACGGGGCCAGAGGCTGGCGCGTGAACAGGATGGCGGTTATCTCGCCAGCATAGACATCGACGAGCCGACCCTGGTCCGGATCCGCGTGCTGGCTCCCTATGGCCGGCGCCAGGCCCTGCAGGAGGCCACGGTGACCACCTGGGTGGTGCCGGGCAAGGATATTACCGGTGGCGACGGGGTGGTGCTGAACATGCCGGGACTGGTCGTCGATGGCTGGACCCAGTTGTTGCCAGGCGGCAAGCTGAATCTGTTCGCGGATGTGACCATGCTCTGTGGTTGTCCGATCACGGCCGATGGCGTCTGGCAGGCCAGGGAATTCGAGGTCCATGCCCTGATCAGCCTGAACGGCAGGCAACTGGCCGATGTGCCGTTGAAGTTCAATGCCTCCAGTGCCATCTACGCCGGCCAATTCACGACCGGGGATTCCGGTCTGCACGAGGTCCTGATCTACGCCTACCAGAAGCGTACCGGCAATACCGGCGTGACCCGTACCCAGCGTGGCGTGGTGCTGGACAAATAGGCTGGCGGCAATCCCTGCGTGTCTATCCGGCAGTTTCCCATTGCAATGCATCACCAAGCGAGAGTCGCAGATCGACAAGACTGCCGGCGGGCAGTTCCAGGGTCATCCGGGCGCCGCGAGATCCGGTCATGCGCCAGGGGGGCAATGACTCGACCAGCCGCAGCACCCGCCAGTTCCGGTCCAGGAAAACCAGGTCGACAGGGTAGCCCATGAACAGGGTGTGGACCGATGGGCAGGGTACGATCAGCAGGCCTTCCCCATCGGCCAGTGGTGGTCGTCCCAGCAGCCCGCGCATGCGCTCGAGGGCATTGACCGTTCTGCGGACGCGGGGGATCAGGCAGCGACCTGTCCCGGCCAGGGTGATGCGGCCTTCAATCATGAAGCTGGTGGTCGTATGCGGACACCCTGGAGATCCCGGTCAGAATTCAACGAGCAAGGCGGCGAATGATCCCAAGGGGAACGGCATTGCCGGCGGTGGCCAGGTCCGGTAAGTCACTGCCATCCTGCTGGCCTACATGATGGGATCCGACTGCATGCGCATGATGCCCTGGGCGAAGATCGGGATCCCCGGGCGGTTGCGATCGGTCGGATTGACGACACAGGATTCCGCGAAGCTGCCGCTGGGCGGTGGCCCGGTGTTCTCGGGCTGTATCGCGGTCGGGGCCATGGACATGATGCGCACCAGGATGCGGTTGACGAAGGGGACATAGAGTTCGTAGCAGTAGCCGACGTTGATCTTCAGCAGGTTGGCATCCTGGATACTCTGCAGCGAGGCGCCATTGGCGCGGGCGTCACGGTACATCAGGTTGTCGTTGGGGATATGGATCTCGGTACCCACGGTCACACCGTGGTCGATGAAGGAGGCCGGGCTGGGATTGATCAGCTTGATCTGCACATAGCCGTCCGTGATCTCCTGCCTCAGCTTCTGTTTGCCCGCGTTCAGGGCCGTGACCCCGGGCCGGTGGGTGTACAGGGCCGCCATGCTGCGCACGAAGGCCTTCTGCATGGCATCCTGGCTGGCGTTGTTCAGGGCCCCGGCGCGTGCGGCCTCGAAGGCGGCGTAGTTGAGGGTGATCTTGGCCTGGTAGATCAACGCGAACTGGAATATGCCCAGCACCAGCAGCATCAGTACCGGCAGGATGATGACGTATTCGACCATGGCCTGACCCTGGCAGGCCGGCAGGCGTCGGGCGGGTTTGCAGTGTGCGCCCGTCCGGTTCATTTCAACATGGCGTCCAGGCGCCGGAGGATCTTCTTGTCCGCCTGGCTCATTGCATCATCGCCGCGGGCATGGACCTGTTGCTGGCGAAAACTGTTGTGGGCCTGGCGCAGGTAGATGACACCCAGATTGTGCCAGGCCTTGGTGTTTTCCGGATCCCTCAGCAGGGCTTCCTCATAGGCACGGGCCGCGAGCCGGGGGCGGTTGGTGCGGGTGTAGATATTGCCGAGCCGGAACCAGGCCTCGATATTGCTCGGTGATCTTTCCACCACCAGCAGATAGTCCCGTTCGCTGGTTTTCCAGTCCCTGGCCTGGTAGGCCGACCGGGCCTCGTCCAGGACCTGGTTCATGTCACGCCTGGGACTGGCGTCGGCATCGGCCTTGCTGGCCTGCTGCAAGGGACAGCCAGCCAGGACGATCAGCAGGGACAAGAGCAGTGGCAGCAGGCTTGAATGGGGACGGGGCATGCGTGTCGGGATTTACAAAGAACCTTCACCGAGGAATTTCATCGCAATGGTGAAGGCCAGCACCAGAAAGGTGACCGGGAAGATGAAGATCAGCAGCGGGAACATCAGCTTCACCGGCGCCTCCATGGCCATCTTCTCGGCCCGCTGGAAGCGTTCGCTACGGCGTTGCTCGGCCTGCAGGCGCATCACATTGGCCAGGCTCGCGCCCATCTTCTCGGCCTGGATCACGGCGCTGACGAAACCGGTGACCTCGGGGATGTCGAGACGGTCGGCCATGCGCCTGAGGGCCTCGGCCCGTGACAGACCGGCGCGCAGGTCGCGCATGACGATGGCGAACTCGTTGCGCAGGGGGCCCGGCGGCGCCTTTTCCATGGCCTGCTGCAGGGCGCCGACGAAATTGAGACCGGCCTCCACCGACATGGTGATGAAGTCGAGATAGACGGGCAGGGATCGGATCACCGCCAGCTCGCGTTTCTTGCGGGTATCCATCAGCCACAGATCCGGGAACAGAAAGCCCAAGGGGATGGCGAGGATGATCCATATGGGCTGGAACATCTCCAGCGCGACCAGCAGGATATAGACGAACACGGGTACGAGAATGGCGCTGATGATGCGCAGGGCGATGAATTGCTCGGCATTCATCAGATAGCCTACGCCGGTTCGCATCAGGCGTTTTTCCGTGTATTCGATGAACTCGTAGGGCAGGAATGAGCAGAAGAAAAAGGCGATGATCTGCACGAAGGGCCAGATGATCTTCAGTTTCAGCGGCAGGGGGTCCATGTAGGCGCGGTCCTCGTCCTCGACCATGCTCGACAGGCGGCGCACGAACAGGGCCCAGAAGATCACGCTCAGCGCCCAGCACAGGGCGATGATCTTCAGCAGCAGGGCGTTGTCATTGACGAGTTCGCTAGACATCGATGTTGGTCACCTTGCTGATCATGATATAGCCGATGATCTCCCAGACGATGGCCGCGCCCAGCACCATCCAGCCGATCGGGGTGGTCCACAGCTTGCTGATGGCGTCGTGTTCGATGAAGTTCAGCAGTACCACCAGGATCACCGGCAGGCCGGTCATGACGATGCCCTGCAGTTTGCCCTGCGCGGTCAGGCCCTTGATCTTGCCTTCCATCATGGCCTTCTTGCGCAGGGTGTCGGCCAGGGATTCCAGGGTCTCGGCCAGGTTGCCGCCGACCTCGCGGTTGATCCTGAGGGCGGTGATCAGCATGCGGAAGTCGGGCAGCGGCACGCGTTCCTCCATATGCGTCAGTGAATCATCGAAATCCGCGCCCAGTCGCTGCTCGCGCAGGAACAGCTCGAATTCCTGCGATACCGGCGGCGGTTGTTCATTGACCAGGGATTCCAGCGCCACGTTGAGACTGGCGCCGGCGCGCATAGAACCGGAGACCATGGTCAGGGCATCGGGCAGTTGTTGTTCGAAACGCTGCAGGCGCTTGCTGCGCATGCGCTTGTAGAAGAACGGCGGGAACACCAGCACCAGGCCGAAGACCGCCAGGGCCGAGGGAATATCGCCCCCGGTCAGCAACAGGACGGCGCCGGGCAGGGCGATCATCAGACCGATGTAGTAGACGAACAGGCGGCCGGGATCGACGAACAGGAACATGTCGGCCATGTTCGAGCCTGCGGTCTGGGTGAAGGTCTCCTTGTATTCCAGCAGGACCTCCTGGCCCTTCATGCCGATGGCCAGCCACAGCAGGCCGATGCTGGCGAAGGCCGCCGCCATGGTCAGCAGCATCAGGGCGTCACCGGTCAGATTGATGAACCATTCCCACATGGCGGCTTACTGGAAGATGCTCATGTCGACCGGGATCCCGCGCGCGCGCAGGTCTTCGTAGAACTGTGGCACCGTGCCGGTGGCCTCGAAATGACCGCGCACCTTGCCGTTCTCATCGAAGCCCTCCTGGACGTAGCGGAAGATGTCCTGCAACTGGACGATGTTCTGCTCGACACCGGTGATCTCGGCGATATTGGTGATCTTGCGGCTGCCATCGGAGAAGCGGGTCTGCTGCACGATGATATCCACCGCCGAGGCGACCATCTCGCGGATGGCCGAGGAGGGCAGGTCCAGTCCCGCCATCATCACCATCACCTCCAGGCGCGAGATCAGGTCGCGCGGGGTATTGGCATGGGCGGTGGTCAGGGAGCCGTCGTGACCGGTGTTCATGGCCTGCAGCATGTCCAGTGATTCGCCCCCGCGACACTCGCCGACGACGATGCGATCCGGGCGCATGCGCAGGCAGTTCTTGACCAGGTCACGGATGGTCACCGCGCCCTTGCCCTCCAGGTTGGGCGGCCGCGCCTCCAGGCTGACGATATGCGGCTGGCTGAGCTTCAGCTCGGCGGCGTCCTCGACCGTGACGATGCGTTCCGTGGGCGGGATATAGTTGGAGAGGACGTTCAGCAGGGTGGTCTTGCCCGAGCCGGTACCACCGGAGATGAGGATGTTCTTGCGCTGTTCCACCGCCACCTTGAGGAATTTCACCATGGCCTCGTTGATGGCGCCGAAACGCACGATGTCATCCGAGGTCAGCTTGGTCTTGGCGAACTTGCGGATGGTCAGGCAGGGACCGCGCAGCGCCAGTGGCGGGATGATGGCATTGACGCGCGAGCCGTCCTTCAGGCGCGCATCGACCATCGGCGAGGATTCGTCGATACGCCGGCCCAGGGGCGATACGATACGCTCGATCGCGGACATCACGGCGTCATCGCTGGAGAAACTGACATCGGACAGGGTCAGCTTGCCGGCCCGTTCGACGTAGATCTCGTCGTACTTGTTGACCATGATCTCGGTGACGTCGTCATCGGCCAGCAGGGCCTCCAGCGGCCCCAGACCGACGGCCTCGTTGAGTACCTCGCGGGCCAGCTGCTCGCGGTTGACGTCCGCCGGCAGCTTGGCCTCCATGCCCTCGATGATCTCCTTGATCAGGCCGGCGACATGCTTGCGCAGGGTGGCCTCGTCCATGCTGCCGACATCGGTGCGGCGCAGGTCCATCATCGCCAGCAGGTCCTCATGGACGCGATTGCGCCACTTGAATTTCTCGTCGTGCTGCAGGTTGATGATGGTCTGGCTGAGTTCCTCCGATTCGTCCAGTTCGACGTGGTGGGCCACGCCGATCACGGTCTTCATGGAGTCGAACTCCTCTTCTTCATCGTCGGCATCGAAGAGGTCGAAATCGACATCCTCGGAACCGGTCCGCTCCGCGACACCCACCAGCAATTGATAGTTGCCTATCTTGATGGTGTCCGTTGTATGCAGGGGGCCATGACGCTCGACCTCCTCGCCATTGACCTCGACCGTGCCATCCACCTCTTCGACGAATACACCTTCCGGGGTGCGGTGCAGTTCGGCATGGTGGGCGGAGATGCGCCAGCCGCGCAACTGGATGAAATTGTCCCGGGCCTTGCCGATGGTGCATTCATCCACCGGGCAGCGAAAGGTCTTGACCAGTTCGCCCTTGTGATCGTTGACGATGACATCGAACATGTTTCGGTTTGTCTCCTACAGGCTTGGGGTGGGGTTATTCCAGGATATCCAGTACATGTGGATTCTTGGCGGCATTGCGGAACTTGGAGACATCGTCCCTTTGCAGCTTCAGCAGTTCGCGGTTCCTGGCGCTGTTGGAGTTGTGTATGGACGGGGTGACGAAGATGACCAGCTCCTTGCGCGAGGCATTGACCTCGTTGTTGCGGAAGAAGGCGCCCAGGATGGGGATATCGCCCAGGCCCTTGATCTTCTTCACCCCCTCGCGCAGGTTGTCATCGATCAGGCCGGAGATGACGATGGTCTCGCCCTCGCGCAGGCTCAGATCCGCACCGGTCTTCTTGCTGTCGAAGATCGGATTGCCGCCGGCGCCGGAGCCGGTGATGGCGGTGATCTCGGTCTCGACCTTGGCATGGATCAGGTCGTTGCTGTCGATGGTGGGTTCCACATCCAGGGAGATGCCGAATTCTTTGTACTCGACGGTGGAGCCATTGACGCTGGTGGATACCAGCGGCACCTCGCCACCGGAGAGGAAGTGGGCCTTGCCGCCGCTGCGCGCGGCCAGTTTCGGCTGCGCCAGGATCAGGCCATAGCCGTTGTCCACGGCGAAGTTGATACGCGAGGTGATCTCCGAGGCGATGCCGAAGAAGCCCGCCGCCGGGGTGTTCTGGAACGGCAGTTTGCTGGCGAAGGATATCTTTGCCCCCTCCGTGGCCCGGAAGGTATCGTTGGAGACCGCGTCAAAGCCGAGCGCCGCGGACGGACCGGCGATCACCCGGTCCCAGTCGATGCCGAGTTTCTCGATATAGTCCTTGCTGAACTGGCTGATGATCACGTCCATCAGCACCATCTTTTCACTGGGCAGGTTCAATTCCTGCTTGCGGGTCAGGTCCATGACCTCCTTGAAGGCGCCCTTGACGGTATTGAGGATATCCTCGTAGCTCTTGTCCACCAGGCCGGTGAGGACGATATGCTGGCCGACGATGCGCACACTGACCCCGGGCACGTCAGCGACCAGTTGCCGGACCTCGTCGGCACGCCCGCCGATGCCCTGTTCATGACGCAGTTTCATCACGTCCTTCTTGCCGACCTGGACCTCCATGTCGGTTTCCTTGCCATTCTTCAACCAGATGTGCAGGGTGGTGATGCCCTCTTTCTCGGCGATGGCAAGCAGTTGCCCGGTCTTCAGCAGCGAGGTGCTGAGGACGCTGGCGTTGCCCACCGCAACACGCTCGACCGCGCCGACCTGGATGATCTTGATCTCGCCGACATCCAGCTCGATCAGTTCCTGTGCGGCGCATGCGCAGGCGAACCACCCCAGTAGCAGAACCAACAGTGTTTTTGTTTTCATCATCCAGCGCACCCGCTCATTTGCTTGTTTCATTTCAGTATCGGCAAGGTCGTGGTCTTGGCGACGCCTTCCTCGCTCTGGCCACCGACGACCATCTTTACTCCAGGACCCTGGTAGGGCTTTTCTTTCACCGCGGCCACGGACGTGCCGGCCTGCGGAATGGGCGTGGCCGGCCGGGACTGACCGGGCTGCACCCTGCCGCCATCCGCTCCGACCAGCTGACCCTCCTTGTTCAGATCCAGGGCGTCGGCCGCGTAGATCTGGCCGTTATTGCCGACGACCTGGTCACGCCTTGCGCCGGTGACCGGCAGACCTTCGGCGACCACATTGCCTTGTGAATCGATCGCATGGCCGGAGGGCAGGACATAGATCGCGCCTTCCGCCCTGAGCATGACCGGGCCGGTGAGCAGCAGGCACGCCAGTGACACACCCGCGCCACTCCGCACCAGGCTACTCCTCGGCCTCGGCCGGCAGTTTCTTGATCTTGGCCACGCCATCCTCGCTGGCGCCACCGATGATCAGGTCGATCTGCTCACCGGGGACTTCCTTGCCGGTTTCGGCCACCGAGGTGAAGCCACTCTCGGTGGCCAGTTCCGGCCGGCCCAGGGCCTCGGCCAGGGCCTGGCCTGAGACCACTTCACCCTTGGCATTGACGATCTCACCGTTTTCATTGACATGCAGCCCGGCCTTGGCCAGTTCGGCCTTGGAGATGATGGAGCCGCCTTTGCCGACAATGAGGTCCTTGGGATCGATCACCTCGCCCTTGGCATTGACGATCTGGCCTTGCTCGTTGAGGTGCAGACCGGCGGCGGCCAGTTGGCTCTTGGTGAAGGTGGCGCCAGTGGCACTGGTCACCACCTCGGCGGGATCCACGATTTCACCGTGCGCATCGACGATCTCACCGTTGGCGTTGACATGCAGCCCGGCGGCGGCCAGTTGCGCCTTGGTCAGGACCTTGCCGCCCACACCGACAACCAGTTCAGAGGGATCGACCACTTCACCATTGGCGTTGACGATCTCACCGTTGGCGTTGACATGCAGCCCGGCGGCGGCCAGTTGCGCCTTGGTCAGGACCTTGCCGCCCACACCGACAACCAGTTCAGAGGGATCGACCACTTCACCATTGGCGTTGACGATCTCACCGTTGGCGTTGACATGCAGCCCGGCGGCGGCCAGTTGTTCCTTGGTCAGGACCTTGCCGCCTACACCGACGACCAGTTCAGAGGGATCGACGACCTCACCCTTTTCATTGACGATCTCGCCCTTGTCATTGACGTGCAGGCCGGCGGCGGCCAGTTGTTCCTTGCTCATCAGGGTCTCGCCCCTGGCGTTGATCAGGTTGCCCTTGGCGTCGACGCCGGCGGGTCGGTTGGCGGCGGCCTTGCGACGCTGCTCCTCGCGCGCCATACGCTGGGCGTTGCTGAACAGATCCCGCGCCGACAGGGTGGTGAAGTCGGCCAGGCTGTCATCGTTGCGGTTACGCAACAGGGCCAGCAGGTCGCCCTTGTCCTGGGCCGCGTTCAGCAGCGCGGCCTGGTCCGGGGAGATGTCCAGGGTCACCGAGGTAAAGGTCTGCTCGGTGCGCCGCTGTGGCTGGCGCAGCCGGTCCAGGGTCTCGCGGTAGGTGTCCTGGCCGGTGGCCAGCACCCGGATGTTCTGCACCACCGGCAGGATCACGTCCGATGGCGCGCTTGCGGCCAGCACCTCTTCGGCGACTTTGCTGACCGAACCCAGCAAGGCCGGGGGTATGGTGGCGCGCAGTGAAGCGGGGATCAGTTCCGGCTTGCCCTCCTTCAGGACCTTGGGATTGAAACCGGATTCCTTGTAGGGAATGTTGACATAGATGTCGATGTGGTTGCCCGGACGGATATTTCCGGCCACCGAATTGACCTCGTCCACGGTCACGGTCATGGCCCGGTGGCCCTTGGGGATGATATCCGAGAAATCGACCGGGAAGCTGTCGCTCAGATAGCTCTTCAGCAGGGGCTTGCCGTAGCCGACCACCTGGACCAGTACCCGGCCCGTATAGCCACCGAATTCCCCCGGGGTGATGGCGTCCGACGGCACGTAGTCCTGCGGCACCTCGCGCACCGCGAACTGTTCCTCGGTGATGGTGGTGCCCTTGGGCAGGTCGGACTTGGCCACCACCACGGCGACATTCTGCACCTCCGGGCCCTCCAGGCTGGCGCGAATGGCGGCCTCGCGGCTCTTCAGGTAGAGCATGGACAGGGCCGCGGCCAGGCCGCCGAGCAGGATGGCGCCGAACAGCAGGGGCATTACACTCTTTTTCTGTTTTTTCTTGGTCCGCGCCATGTGGCTATTCCTCGATACGTCTCATGGGTTATGTGGCGATATGCTCAGGGGAAACCGATGCCGCCAGGGAACAGGCCACCCGGGCTGGTCGGCAGGGGTAATGTACTGGGATTCGGCAGCGCCGGGAAGTGCGTGAAGGCGCCGCTGTTGAGTTGTCCGAACAGGGCCTGGGGCGATATCTGGTTGCCGGCGACGTTCGGGTCCATCAGGTAATCGTAAAGGGTGTCGTAATCCGGGATATCGGACAGCGACATGGCATAGGAGTAGCCCTGGAAGTTGTCCTTCAACACCCCCAGCATCAGCCCCGGGACGCTGTCCGGGCGGAAGCCGCCGGTATCGTGCACCGAGGGGCTCACGCCCGGCAACGAGAAGGCCTTGAACATCAGGATCAGGCCGAAGAACAACACCACGGTATACTCCACCATGGCCTGCCCGCGTTGTCGTGTTTTCCCCATCCCTTTACCCCTAGAGCAGATCGCGGGTGACGCTATTGACCACAACGCGTGTCCCGTCTTTTGCGCCCGTGATGATAATCTTGACAGACTTGCGCCACTTTTTGAAGCTGAGCAGATGGGTGTGGCCCTCGGCGACCACGCGGTCGTCTTCCGGCTGCCAGCCGGCATTGGCATAGTGGTGACGATAAAAGCTGACATTGCTGGACAGGGAGTGGCGGTTGGTGATCAGCACCGTGTGGCCGCTCTGGCCGATATCGCGCGAGCCGATGTCGCTCATGACCTGGCTGCCGCGCATGCTCGGTATGCCCTTCCCCAGCACCGGTTTGTCGGCCTTGGGATCGGGCAGGGGGCTGATGGCCAGATAACCCCAGGCGCCGCCGAAATCGGTCTTCTGGAACTGCACGGTCATCAGATAGCCGTCCTCGACCCGCGTGATCAGCCGCCAGGGGGCCATGGCCGTGGTCTCGACGTAGCCTTGCTGGCCGTTTTCACCATTCTTCCATTTCCTGCGGTAGAAGCGCGCGACCTTGTCCGGGGACTGACGGGTGACGAAGGCCCGGGTCTGCATGGCGACGCCATTTACCTTCAAGTCCTTGCCCACCCACTGCACGCTGGCCTCGGGGGGTGGCGGAAAGTCCGGCTGACCCCGGGCCGGGACCAGGGCCGGCAGGCAGGCCAGGATCAGCACGCCGAAGCGTATCTTCGAGTGAAGGCCGTTCATGGCACGCAATCCGTTTCCGGGCGGGGCACGGCATAGGTGAAGTTGCAGCGGCCGGCATCGTCGCAGGTGATACCGCTGCCCGGGCCGCCACCCTGTTCCAGGCGGTCCGGCGGCACCGCGTCGATATCGATATGGCCGAACCAGAGGCTGCCCTTGCCGTTATTGACGTTCCACAGCGGGCTGTTGTGACAGGTGGACAATTCCGGGGCCAGTATCGACACCGCGCCCCAGACCACGTTCATCACCGGCAGGTTCAGCAGGGTCTTGAGCAGTACCGTCGGCACCGCGCCCTGGGCCTGGTTGTAGGTATGCCGCAGGCCACCCGCGTTCCAGCCGTCGGTCAGCACCCCGGCACGGGCGCTGAGGGTCAGCGAGGTCGGCAGTAGCGTGGTGGGCGCGCCGTACAGGGTGGCGGTATCGACGAAGCCGCGTTCGGTCTGGATGGGCGTGGCCACCAGCGACCGGGCATAGCCATTGGTGTTCATGGCGGTGAAGCTGGCGTTGCTGTTGCCCAGCGACAGGATCGCGCCCATGCCCTGAAAGACCCAGCCCAGCATCTTGGTCAGGGTATTGAGCAGGGTGCCGAGCACCGGCACCACCGGGGTCTTGTCGTCGCTGACCAGGGACTCGCTGCCGGCGCCGCCCTGGTACAGCAAGCGACCGCGATAGCTGGTCCAGAGGGTGTTGCGGGTCGCCGGGGTCCAGCCGGAGGCGGCGTCCAGGGCGGTGATCGGCGGGGTGTTCTGCTCGCTGATGTTGCTGAACAGGCGCTGGCGGGCCTCGTTGCGGGTCTGCGCGGTACTCTTCATCGGCAGGGCCACCGTGATCCGGGTATTACCGGGGTCATAGGCCTCGAAGTTGGTGAGTACCTTGTTGGGATCCCCGGGGTTGTACCAGGCGGTATATTCCCAGGCCTCGTAGCGGGCCGCCTCGATGGTGGCGTGCTTGATGTCGATATACTTGGCCAGCATCGGGATGCCGACGAACAGCGGCACCAGGATGAAGGAGGCCGCGATCAGAAACTCGGTCATGGCCTGGCCGGCGTACCGATTCTCCATCGTATGCCGGCTCACGGGATCAGGCCCTGAAGGTAGCTGCTGAGGCTGCCGAAATACAGTTGTATCGACTGACCCAGCTGGATGAAGTCCTGTTTTTGCTGTACCAGCAGGGCGATGACGCGATCGGCATAGCCGGTCTCGATCAGGCGCGCCTGCCAGTAGGGGTTGAAGGTGTTGCCGTGCTCGGTGTCGCCATCGGCGCGCCAGAAATACCTGGCCTTGATGTCGGTGGGGCGCTTGAACATCACCTGGGACTTGGCGATGGCGCCGAGTTGCTGGTCGGCCATGGCCTCGGTGAGGGTGAAGCGGCCGCTCGCTTCATTCTCCGCCTGGCCGGAGGCACCCTGGTCGTAATCCCGCTCGTCCTGGACCACGCCGATGACCAGGTTGGGGGCGCCGAAGCCGAGGAATGAGTCGTTGCCGGTCACGCCGACGAAGGGCGGCAGGCCGGCATAGGATTTGAACGGCCCGTACTTGTCCTTGATGCGGTGCGTGGGATCGTTCATTGGCAGGGTGCTGGCGGCCACCCCCAGTGGCGGGAAGGGTACGCCCTCGACGCCTGGCGACATCCAGGCCAGGCTGTTCTTGGGGGCTCCGCCATAGTCGGTGTTCTTGACCGGGCCGGACCCGAACAGGGAAGCCAGGAGGACCTGCTTGTAGATGAGGTTGGCGCGTTCCTTCTTGTTGCGGCCCTTGACCCCGGCCTGGTAGAAGCCGGCCCCGAAGGGGGCCACGGTGGGAAAGTACATGCCGCCGGGGGGGATGCTTCCGGAGAAGGGGCCGATCTTGTAGCTGATGATGAAACGATTGTTCTCGATGGAGATATTGGCGCCGACATGACCCAGTTGCTTGCCCAGCAGATAGGCCCAGAGGTCGAAACCGCCACCCAGTTCGAAAGAGAGCCCGGTGGCATCCGCCGAGGACCAGTTGAAGTTCTGCCCGGCCAGCTTGATGCTGGATGCGTTGCCCTTGATCGGGATCACCAGGCGCAGTTCGCTGCCGCCCTTGCGTTCCAGGGCCATGTCCAGGTGAAAGCGGATCTCCCAGACGATGCCGGTGCGGCCCAGGCGGATGCGTTTGCCGAAGATCTTGATCGACGGGTTCACGGTCCAGTCCCGGCGTACCGTGATATTGATCGGAAAGCCGGGTGGCCGCAGTTCCCAGCCGCGGGCCTTGGTGAAGGGATCGCGGGATTCGCGGACCAGGCCGGCCAGGCGCGCATACGGCGCCGTGCCGTTCTTGTAGTCGTCCAGCGGCGCGGTCTTGGTGGGCAGATAACCCTCGCTGAAGCGCTGGCCCGGCAGCAGCGGCAGGGCGCCATAGGTGGCCATGTGGAAGATCAGGCTCATGATACCGAAGTCGGACAGCCTGGCCCCGGTCGGACCGTTGCGGGTGACCATCTCGTCGAATACGCCCATGACGTTGATGATGCTGGTGATGTGGTAGGCGTAGCTGGCCCAGCCATACATCTTGTTGGTGTTGTGCAGCACCGTGGTGCCGACGTCGGCCAGGGTCTTCAGAACCTTGATGAAGATCTTGCCGGGCAGGGTGAAGGCGAACTTGGTGATGCCCTGGATGATCGGGGTGGATACGCCCAGGGTGGCCGGACCGATGAACAGGGTGTCATAGGCGTTCAGGAAATCACCGAAGGAGCGCCAGTGATAGGCCCAGGATGCCATCCCGACCAGCTGCCCGACCGCCACCTCATTGGCGGCGATGGCGCGGTTCATGTAGGCGGCGAAGTTGAGATCGCGGGCCTCGATCACCGAGGCGCTGTAGGCCGCCGCGTCGGCCGCGTTCTGCAATTCCATCTTGTTGCTGGTGAGCTTGCCGGCCTTGTACAGGATGCCGACCGAGATCAGCAGCACGGCGAGGAAGATATAGACGTAGACCGCCGCCTGACCCTGCTGGCGCCGAGACGGAGACCGTAACGGACGCCCGGGCAGACGGGGACCCCTTGTCATACTGGCGGCAGTCAGCATGGCATATTCCCCCCCCGGGGGGACGAGGTCCGCGCCGGGGGGGAACAGATCAGGCCGGATCTATTGCTTGTCGGCCGAACCGGCGAAGCTGGACAGGCCCTTGTGGCCCTTTTCCGTGGCCGCCTTGCCCGCCTGGGTAGCGGCGTTGGCGGACGTGGCCGTGCCCGAAGTGCCAGCCAGTTCCTGGGTCATCGCACCCATCTGCGAGCGCAGGGTGTCGCCGAAGAAGGAATAGACCGCGATCGCGGCGATCGCGATCAGGGCCACGATGATGATGTACTCGGTCATGCCCTGACCCCGGATCCTGCGCTTGTTTTGCATACTGTTCATATCTTTACCACCCTAATGTGCATTGATTTTTATTATGACGCATGCACCCCGCATGCGCCTTCGTCCAATTTAGCCTATCCAATGTATTAAGTATAGACCACCGCCGGAACTGGAAGGCGGTCTCAGCCGCCGTCTTCGCGGCCGGTGATCCGCGCCATCGCCGCGAGCAGTCTGTCCATGTCATGGGCGTCCAGCGCGCCCATGGTCGAGATGCGGAACAGGGTCCGGGACAGTGCCCCCTGGCCGGCATAGATGATGAAGCCCGCGGCCTTGAGGCGGTCATGCAGGTGCCGATAGTCGATGCCCCGGGGCAGGTGGTAGGCATGCAGCACGCAGGAGCTTTCTCCCTCGGGCAGCAGGGCGCAGATCCCCAGTTCCCGCAGTCCGGCGCGGACCTGCGCCGCCAGCGCCCGGTAATGCGCGCGGCGGGCCCGCCAGCCACCGGCCTCGAAGAACTCCGCCAGGGCCTGGTCGAGGGCATAGAAGACCTGCACCGACTGGGTGAACGGGGTGCCGCCCTGGTCCTGCTGTTCGAGGTAGCTGGCCAGATCGAGGTAGAGCGTGCGTGGTCGTGGGGCATCGACCTTCAGGGCCGCGCGGCGGAGGATCACGAAGGAGACGCCGGGTACCCCGTGCAGGCACTTGTTGGCGGTGGCGGCGCAGGCGACGATGCCGTTACCCACGAAGTCGATGGCCTCGGCGCCGAAGCTGGAGACCGCATCGACCAGCAGCGCCACGCCGTGCGCCCGGGCCAGTTCGGCGATGGTGGCGAGGTCGTTCAGGCGCCCGGTGGTGGTCTCGTGATGCACCACGGCGATATGGCTGTAAGCGCCTGCGGCCAGCAGCTCGGCGAGTTTCCGGTCGTCGACGGGCGCGCCCCAGTCGTGGTGCATGCGGGTGTGGGGGATGCCATGGATGGCGGCGATGCGGCTCAGACGCTCACCGTAGACGCCGTTCTCGATCACCAGCAGGTGGCCGGCCTCCGGCGCCAGGGAGGTGAGCATGGCCTCCATCGCCGAGGTCCCCGAGCCGGTCAGCAGGACCGCGGCCCAGGCGGCCGGATCCAGGTCATGGACGCGCAACAGCCGCGCCCGGATCCGTTCCTGAAGTTCACTGAATTCGGGTTCACGGTGACAGAGGTCGGGGCCCAGCAGGGCCTGGCGAACCCCCTCGCTGAGGGTGACCGGTCCGGGGTTGAGCAGCAGCATGTCCTGGTCCTCGAAGCTGGGGATCAGGTGCTGATATGCCGCCTGAGGCGGTCCAGGACCTGTTCCGGGGTGATGGTCGGGCGGGGCAGGTCGGGGATCGTGCCCGGCAGGGTCTTGAGGTGGCCGAAACGGGCGCCGGGGACCGGGGCACGGTCCAGCAGGGCATCCACCAGGGCCGGATCATCGCCAGCCATGACCGTGCCATAGCCGCAGGCCCGGGCGATGCCGGCATAATCGATGCCGGCGCTGACCGTGGCCTGGGCGCCGGTGGAATCGTGGACCTCGTTGTCCAGCAGCAGATGGATCAGATTGGCGGGTCCATAGGCGCCGAGGGTGGCCAGGTTGCCCATGCGCATCAGGGTCGCGCCATCACCATCGATCACGACCACGCGCAGGTCCGGACGCGCCAGCGCCAGGCCCAGGCCCAGCGAGGCTGCGCAGCCCATTGAGCCGACCATGTAGAGGTGGTTGGGGCGATCCTCGAGGGCATACAGTTCGCGGCCGGTAAAGCCGGTGGTGCCGATCAGCACGGTGTCCGGATCGGCGCTCAGGGCGAGCAGGCGGGAGAGTACCCGGTTGCGGCCCGGGCGGCCCGCGCCGGTGAAAAAGTCCCGGCATTGATCGGCAGGCCGATGCCGGCGTTCGATACCCTCGTTGCTGAGCGCGTGGCTGGCCACCGTGCCTTTTTTCATCAGCAGGGCATAGGGTCTGCCCTCGGCATCCATGTATGCGTCCGCGCGGTCCAGCGCCGCCTCGATATCCTCGGGCTGGTCGGGGAAGTATTCCCAGGGGATCCGCATGGTCTCGAGCAATTGGGGCGTGATCGGACCCATCAGGGCATGCTGGGGTTCATCCTGCAGCCCCGGGGCGCCGCGGTGGGTACAGATGACCAGGGTCGGGATGCGGAACACATGCGACAGCGAGGTCAATGGACTGACCGCGTTGCCGAGACCGGAGTTCTGCATCATCGCCACCGCGCGCCGGCCCCCTATCCAGGCCCCGGCGGCGGCGGCGACGGCGTCACCCTCGTTGGCGGCGGAGAGGTAGTTGAGCTGCGGGTCATCGATGACGTAGTTGATGAAGGGGGTCAGGAAGGAACAGGGAACCCCGGCATACCAGTCATAGCCGCGTATCCGCGCCGCCTCGACGAACTGCCCGGCCGTGATCATGCCGTGCCCGGGTCCAGGTCTTCGTGCCCGCGGGTGAAGCTGCCGGCGCGGTCGAGGTCATCCAGGGTGTTGACATCCAGCCAGTGGCCGTTGATGTATTGCACCTTGATCGTATGGCCCCGCTGCACCAGGTGATTGAGCAGGTCCGGGATGCCCAAGGTCTGGAAATGGTCGCTGGCCTGGAGTTCCGCCAGCGCCCGTTCCAGCCATTGCCGGCCTTCACCCCCGACCCGCAGCAGACCGATCCAGCGCCCGCAGGGCAGGTCGAGATGGTGGCGGACCTCATCGGAGACCCGGATCAGGTTCACGTCCTGGCCGAGCATGGAACGGTCGTCCGGGGCGGAACAATAGGCGTAGTCGGGGGAACCACTGATATGGCTGCCCTCGGTCAGGGAGTCGACGACGATGGTCATGGGCGCCGGGGATTCCAGCAGGTCCTCGAGGATATAGCCGCGGAACAGCAGGTCGCCGTAACTGATCAGCATGTCGTCGCTGAAGTCCTGGACGGCATGGGCGAGGGAATGCAATTCGCCGGTGCTGGCGTAGTCGGCATTGATGGTCAGCCGGATGCCCTTGACATCGATCATGTCGGCCTTGTAGCCGGCCACCACCTGGATGTCGTTGATGCCGCGTTTCTTGAAGGAATCCACCACCCGTCGCAGCAGAGGCCGGCCACCGATGGGCAACATGACCTTGGGACGGTGCTCGGTCAGGTCGGCCAGGGCATGACCCCGCGAGGCCGCCAGGACGATGGCCCGGGTACGTCCCTGGCGGGCGCGGAAATAACGCCGTTCGGCATCCAGCAGTTCCTCCGCGCCCTGCAGCCGGAAGAGTTCATCCACCGCGGCGATGTCATCCTCGACCTCGACCAGGCTCTGGTTCTCCCGGATCTGGCGCGAGACCTTCTGCATCTTGGCCACCGCGGCGCGGATCATGTGATTGGCCCAGATCACCAGGCTGATGCCGGCCTTGCGAAAGACGTCGGTGGGGGTGCTGTAGTACTTTGTCGGCACGATTACCAGCGGTGCGCGATCGGCCCATTCGCGGGCGAATTCCAGGATCTGATCGGGGCGGGAGAGCTTGCTGTGGATGAGGATGGCATCGGCGCCGGCGACATGATAGGCCTCGGCCCGGCGCAGGGCCTCGTCTATGCCCCAGCCGGCGATCAGGGCCTCGATGCGGGCGATGATGGAGAAATCGTCATGGGCCTGGGAGTCCTTGCCGGCCTTGATCTTGCCGCAGAATTCATCGATGTCGGCCAGGGGCTGGCGTTCGCCACCGATGAAGCTGTTGGTCTTCGGGAACAGCTTGTCCTCGATGCAGACCCCGGCGATATCGCGCTGCTCCAGCTTGCGCACCAGGCGGCGCATGTTGTTGAAATTGCCATAACCGGTATCCCCATCCAGGAGGATGGGGATGGAGGTCGCGTCGGACATGAACTCCAGCATCTCCACCACCTGGGTCCAGCTGGCCTCGTTGTTGTCGCGGACCCCGAACTGGGCCGACAGCGCCAGCCCGGACCCCCAGATCCCCTTGAAGCCGGCCTCCTCGACGATGCGGGCGCTGATGCCGTTGTGGGCCTCCATGATGAATTCCGTCTGGCGCGATTGCAGCAGGGACCTCAGCTGGGTGCATTTGTCCCCCGGGGGGGCGCCATTACCGGTGGGCAGGGATGGCGTTTGCATCAAGGTGGGCCGATCCGTGGCAGGATCTCCCGCTCGGCGCGTCGCAGGTCGGCGGGGAAATCGATCTCCAGCCAGGGGATACCGCTGACATCCTCATAGGCGAAGGCATCGGGGCTGGCCAGGATCTGATCGCGGATCACCTCTTCATAGGGGGCCTCGCGACGGCCCGCGCGCAGATAGGCCTGGCAGGTCTGCGCCAGCCGCGCGGCCATGCTCGCGCCGAAGCGAAAGAAGCCCACGGATTCACCCGCGAAGTCATAGTCCAGTCCCGTATCCACCCGCTTGCGGAATTCCACCAGCCGGCCTTCGCGGACACAGACCTTCACCGGCTCGTCACCGTCCTCGAAGTCCCGGTCCAGCAACAGACAGTTCTCGCCGGGCGTGTCCCGCAAGCGTTCGATCATGCGCCGATCGTACAGCACATCGGCATCCATCAGCAGCAGGTCCTCACCCGCCGTCAGTTCCTCGCGCAGGGTCCAGAGGCTGACGATACTGCCTTCGGCGTAGTCCGGATTGACCCGGGTGCGGATGTCCAGGCCCGTATCCAGTCCCTCCAGGGCCTGCCGCAACAGCCCGGCCTGGTAACCGATGGCCAGGGTGAGGCCGTCGATGCCACACTCGGAGAGGATGTCCACGTGCCTTGAGAGCAGGCTGCGGCCGCCGAATTCCAGCAGACACTTGGGGCGTCCGGCGGAAGACGGCCCCAGGCGCTTGCCGACGCCGGCGGCGAGCATCAGCGCCCTCACCGGCGCTCCCCATGGCCGAGCCCCGCGCGCACCTTGCCGAACACCTGCCGGAAGCCGAAATAGGCGATGGAATCCTTCATGTTGGAGACGAAACGCTGCCAGGGATGCATGTTGCGATCGGTGACGAACTCCATGGTCAGGACGATACGCCGCTCACCCGTACCCAGAGGGGTGACCCGGTGCCAGAGCCGATCGCCATTGAACAGCACCAGCGTGCCGGGGCGCAGGGATATGGACAGTTGTTCGCTGGCGCGCGTCGGGTTTTCACGATGCAGTTCGCATTCCAGGATGCTGCTGGAATCGTCCACCATGCCCAGCAGCAGGGTATAACGGCGGCCCTTGTAATAGGAGGTGTCATAGTGCCAGCCGATATGATCACCGGGCTCGGTGTAGTAGTAGAGGGCATAGGAGTGCGGATCGTCCCCGGGACATTTCAGCAGCCTTTCCCCGGTGATGACTTCCAGCCAGCGCCACAGGGATGGGCTGCGATAGATCCGGTTCATGACGGGGGCTTGCCGATCGAGGCTGAAGCGGCTGACGCTGCCGCCCTTCTTGTGTCCGGGGATGTAACTGCGATTGACTTCCTGGTCCAGTCCCGCTATGGCCCGCTGGCAGGACTCAAGAACCCGGGCGGGCAGGAAATCCTCGATGACGAGGGTCTCGCCCTGCTCCCGATAGCGGCGCTTCAGGGCCTCGGTATTCTGGGAGGTAATGGCCTGATGCAGTAGCTTCTCGGTGTTCATCTGTGCTTGTGATCCCAGGCCCGGTATTCCCACAGGGTCCACAGCAGATAGGCGAAGGTCCCCAGACTGTAAGGCAGAAAAAACCAGCGGATGCCGGCCAGCCAGGTGATCGGGCCGATCAGGTAGATGAAGTCCTCGATCGTGAACAGGCCGACCTGGGGATGGTCCACGGCGGCAAAGCCGAAGCGGTTCTCCATGGACATGCGCAGGCTCATGATCACCGGATTGGCCGCGGCGGCGGCCAGCCCCAGCCAGAGCGGCCAGGCCTCGCCACTCTGCCGCCACAGGCCATAGCCGATGGCGGCGAACAGCAGGGCATAGTTCAGGCCGCCGACGAGGAAATCGAATGTATGGCCGAACTGGCTGCTCTTGCCGGTTTTGCGCGCCAGTTCGCCATCGGTGTGATCGGTGAACACGGCCAGCATGTAGGTGAACGCGGCCCAGCCGGCCATGTCGGGCTCGCCGAAGGCGAACAGGGCCGCGGCCAGCAGGCCGAAGGCCAGGCTCACCGCGGTGAGGTGATTCGGGTGGACCGGGCCGCCCTCCAGCGGGGCGACCAGTATGCGCGCCAGACGCACGTCCAGGGGGGCCGCAGATTCACGTTGGGGCTTGAATATCATGATGTCGGATGAAAACGGCTCTGGTTCCCGGCGATCGGATTCGGGCGCCTGCAAAGCCCGGGACTCTACACGCTGGTCCGCGGAGTTTCAACAGAAACGGCCGGGGGCGGGAGCGTCCCTGTGGTATGATGCGATCCCGTGGGGTGATGATCATGCAACCGAACAAATCCGCTCTGGCCGTGAACCTGACGACCGTCTGGAGTCCGCGCCTGCGCTGGGCCCACTGGCTTATCGCCTTGTCGGTCCTGGGGCTGATCGCCAGCGGCTGGTTGTTGCGCGAGGCGCCGGCGTTGTCGTCGATGGCGAGGGATTATCATCTGTTGCTCGGCTATGTCCTGATGCTGGTCCTGGGCCTGCGGATCTGGCTGTTGTTCGCCGGCCGGGCCGCCGAGCATTGGCGGGATCTGATCCCGGGTCCCAGGCACTGGCCGGCGATCACCGCGACCCTGCGTTTCTACCTGCGCCTGGGTCATGCCAGTCTGCCCCGGTGGTATGCGCACAATCCCCTCTGGGGCCCCCTGTTCGTGGTGTTGTTCCTGCTCCTCGTACTGGAGATCGGCAGCGGCTGCGCCTGGCTCTGGGGATGGGTCGCAGCCGGCTCCGCCGTCATCACCATGCATGGGGCGGTGGCCACGGCGATCGCCATGTTCAGTCTCTTGCATATCCTGGCGGTGGTGTTGCAGGATGCCAGGGGCGGCAGCGCGGACATCTCGGCCATGCTCAACGGCAAGCGGCGCTTCACCATGCCGGCCAGGCCTGCGGTGGAGGATATCGATCGGGGCCGTTAGGCGGATCGGCATGGCATGAAAAGCTGTCTGCTGCGTTGCTTCGGCCTGCTGTACCTGCTCGCGGGGTTTGCGTTACTCGCCTATATCCTCATGCACACCGATCTCCACGAGGTCTGGTCCAGGGTCGGACAGATGGGGCCGGGCGGGGTGATATTCGTATTGCTGCTCTATGCCCTGACCTTCCTGACCGACGTGATCGGCTGGCAACTGACCTTCCGTTCGCTGCCACTGGAGCGCCGCTGGTGCGGACGCCTGTACCTGGTGCGCATGCTCGGCGAGGCCTTCAACAATGTCACTCCCTTGGGATCGATGGGAGGGGAGCCGGTCAAGGTGGCCGTACTGAAGCGTCATTACCGGATCCCGATGCGTGAAGCGGGCGCTTCGCTGGTATTGGCGAAAACCACCAACATGCTGGGCCTGATGATGTTCCTGTTGGTGGGTTTCGTGCTGTTGCTGCTTTCCAGAAAGCTTGCCCCCGGCTACCAGTTACTGGCCGCGGCCGGGCTTGCGGGTCTGTTGCTGGCGACGCTGGCGATGTTCCTTGTCCAGCGTTTCCGCCTGAGTTCCCGCGCCGGAGGCTGGCTGCTGCGGGGTCGCGTGAGCGAGCGCCTGCATCATCTGCTCAGGGTGATCGAGGATATCGATGCCCGCCTGCTGGAGTTCTATACCCGTAACCAGGGCCGTTTCCTGATATCGACGGCATTGGCGCTGTCGAACTGGCTGCTGGGTGTGGTCGAGGTGTACGTGGTGATGCGCCTGTTCGGTTATCCCGTGACGGTCACGGATGCCTGGATCATCGAGGCCATGGTGCAGATGATCCGGGCCGCGGCCTTTTTTATCCCGGCGGGCATAGGCGCCCAGGAAGGGGGATTCCTGTTGTTCAGCGGCGCCCTGACCGGCAACCCGGCGCTGGGGATAGCGGTTTCGGTGGTGCGGCGCTCCCGCGAACTACTGTGGATCCTGCTGGGCCTGCTGATCTTCTGGGGCTATCAGCGGCGTCGGAAGGCATCCACGGGCGACGGTATTCAGCAATAACCGTGACCCCGAAACCAGTCCAGGGCATCGCTCAGGGCCTCGCTGGCCGGGCGGTAGCGGTAGCCGAGCTGTGCGCAGGCCTTGCCACTGCTGAAATACATCCGCTTGCGTGACATGCGCACACCGTCGATCGTGGCCCGGGGTTCCGCGCCATCGGTGAGTCGCGCCCAGCATTCCGACAGCCAGGCGATGGGCATGACCACGGCCTGGTTCAGGCGTATCCGGGGTGGTTTGCGGCCGCTCAGACGGGCGATCTCCTCAAGGATGGCGCGCAGGCTCATGTCTTCGCCACCAAGGATATAGCGTTGTCCGATCTCGCCCCGTTCGAAGGCCAGCAGATGACCGCGGGCGACATCATCGACATGGGCGATATTCAGGCCGGTATCGACATAGGCCGGGATACGGCCGCTGGCGGCATCGACGATGATGCGGCCAGTCGGGGTCGGCTTGATGTCCCGCGGACCCACCGGCGTCGAGGGATTGACGATCACCGCCGGCAGGCCCTGATCGTCTATGAGTTCCCGCACCACCTGTTCGGCGAGGAACTTGGATCGTTTGTAGTGACCGATCATGTCGTCGATGCCGACCGGGGTGTCTTCCGTGGCCGGGCTGCCATCGGCGTTCAGGCCCAGGGTCGCGACGCTGCTGGTATAGACGATGCGCTGCACTCCGCTGGCCAGGGCCGCGCGCATGATGTTGCGGCTGCCAGCCACGTTGCTGGCATAGAGATCGCCGGGATTGCGGGTCCAGAGGCGGTAGTCCGCGGCCACATGGAACAGGGCCTGGCAGCCCTGCAGGGCGGCACGCAGTGAGTCCGCGTCACGCAGGTCCCCGCAGACGACCTCCAGATCCAGGCCGGCCAGGTTGGCGCGTTCACTGCCGGGTCGCACCAGGACCCTGAGCTCATGTCCGCTCTCCAGCAGCTGGCGCGCCAGAGCCGCGCCGACGAAGCCCGTCGCCCCGGTCAGCAGGGTCTTCACGAGGCCCGGTCCCTATGGTGGCGGTCGAGGCCGAAATATTGTGCCGCCACGCCCAGCAAGGCCAGCGGTGCGCCGATGGCCGCCGCCAGCAGGAAACCGTCTTCGACTTCATACAGCGTGACCAGGGGGAACAGATAGAGGATATCCTCGGCCTCGAACCAGGACAGTCCCGGCTGCTGGATCGCCTCTTTGCCCAGGCGCTCCTCGATACGATAGCGCAGATGGAAGATCCCGCTGACCGCGAGCCCCGCCAGCACGCCCATGCCGAGATCGAGCAGCGCGCCATCCCGATGGTATTCAGCGATCCCCAGGGCGACGAAGATCAGGGTGTGGATCAGGGCATCGCTGAACAAATCCATCAGGTGACCCAGACGACTGTGATGGCCACTGATGCGCGCCAGTTCGCCATCACCATGATCGAGGAAATTCGACAACACGAACAATACCGCGCCGGTATTCGACCAGCTGTAGGCGCCGGTACTCACCGCGGCCACGGCGGCCAGCCCGGTCAGCAGCCGCAGACCGGTCAGGTGATTGGGGCGCACCCAGGTATGCGCCAGTGGGCGCACCAGCAGTATCGCCAGGCGCGCATCCAGGGGTTTGTCGTGTATGGCATTCATTTGCTGCTTTCCCCAGCGCTCAGTTGTAAAAGGGCGGGCAGCAGGAACAGGGTGCTGAACAGGGTGAAGACCAGCCCCAGCGTCAGCATGATGCCCATGCTCGCGGTGCCCCGGTGATCAGAGAAGGCCAGGTTGCCAAAACTGCAGATGGTGGTCAGGGCGCTGAACAGCACCCCGCGGGCGGTACTGGTGGCCAGCAATGAGTGTCCCGCATCGAGACCGCCACGGAACCGGTGCACCATGTGCACACCGCTGTCCACACCAATCCCGAGCAGCAGTGGCAGGGCGATGACATTGGCGAAGTTGAAGGGGATGTCCAGAGTCACGCTGGCGGCCGCGGTCAGCAGGCCGCCCAGCAGCAGCGGCGCCAGCACCAGCAGGCTGTCCAGGCGCCGCCGCAACAGCAGGAACAGGATCAGCAGGGTCATCGCCAGGGCATAGGCGAAGGCCTGCTGGAAGGCGCGCACCACGGCCCTGGCGGCCTCCAGGAACACCACCGGCGCGTCGGTCGCGGCGGGATCCACGCTGCGCACCTCGCCGACGAAACGGGCCAGGACAGCGGCATCGAGCAGGTCGCCGCGCGGATAGACCTCCAGGCGATAGAGGCCCTGGGGCGAGATCCAGCGCGAGCGTATGGTCGCCGGCAACGTATCGATGGAATAAGGCTCGGCTTGCAGGGACTCCCGCAGGCGCTCCAGGCGACCGGGCAGGTTGCCCAGCAGACGTTCCCGCAGGGCCGTCAGGCGGGTGGCACCGGCGGGGGAGGCCAACCACCCCCGCAGGGCCTGGTGCAGGTGTTTTGCCGCCGGCGTCAGGGTATCGCCGGGGTGAGACTCGATGAAGCGGTCCAGCCTGCCGGCCAGGCGCTCCATGGCATCGATCTCCCGGGCGGGATCCGGGGGCGGCAGCGGGGTCCGGAGGGTGGGGATGTCGCCCAGGATCAGACCCATTTCCTCGATGATGTCGAGTTTGTCTTCCTGGTCACCGGCGATGAAGCTGTCCACCGACATGACCCGCTCCACGCTGGGGAGCCGTGCCAGGCGCCGGCCCAGGTCCCGGGCCTGCCGCCGGCCATGGGCCAGGGAGACGATCGACCAGGCGCCGCCATCGGCATCGGCCAGCAGCTCCCGGTAGGTCCGTACCGATTCCGTGGTGGGGTCCTGCAGATTCAGCGGGTTGGGATCGAAGCGGACCTCGGGGAGCAGCGCCAGGCTCACAAGGCCCAGCAGCGCGGAGACCACGATGATGGCCTTCGATCGTTGCTGTGGCAGGGCCAGCAGCTTTTGCAGCGGATCGCGCAGGCACCGGGGAAGCCGGGTGTGCGCGTGTCCGTGCGCCACCGGTACGGGGAGCAGGTGCAGCAGCGCGGGCAGCAGGGTGAGGCTCAGGATCAGGCTGATGAAGATGCCGGTGCCGGATATGATCCCCAGTTCCGCCACGCCGGAATAATCGGTCGGCACGAAGGCATAGAAGCCCACTGCCGTGGTCAGCGCGCACAGGCCCAGCGAACCCGCCATGCTGTGGCCGCTGGCCTGCAGGGCCTGGTCCTGGGCCAGCCATTGCAGGTCTTCCTGGTACTTGAGGCAGTAGTGGATGGCGAAGTCCACGCCCAGGCCGATATACAGGACCGCAAAGGCCACCGAGATCATGTTCAGTTCCCCGATCGCCAGGGCCGCGAAACTGGCGGTCAGGATCAGTCCCACCAGCAGGGTCACCAGCGAGGCCAGCAGGGTCCAGATCGAGCGCAGACCGATGATCAGCACCAGGGTGACCGCCAGCAGCGACAACAGGCCGGCGAGGCCGGCGCCGCGGCTGACGCTCTGCAATTCCTCATAGGCCAGGGTGGCGCTGCCGGTCAGGCGTACCCGGATCCCCTGTTGTTGCAGATCCATGCGGGCGAGCATGCCGCGGATGGCCTCTATCGCGGGTTTTCCGGGCAACAGACTGCCGTAGTCCAGCACCGGCTTGACCATGACGATACGCCGTCGGGCATCGGCATCGGCATCCTTGCCATCGATCAGGGCCTGCCAGGACAGACGGCCCGGATGGTTCCGGGTGGCGTCATTCAGGCTGTCGGCAATACGCCCCAGCGCCGGTCCCAGCGGCAGGGCGGAATCCTGGTCGTTTTCATCCAGGGCCAGGGCCAGGGTGTCGAAGAGCCCCGCCAGCGTCGGCCTGGCGGCCAGGCGACCCAGAAAGGGCTGCATGGCCGTGAGCTTGTCCGACAGCTCCAGCAGCGCATCGACATCCAGGAACAGCAAGCCCTCACGGCGGAAGAAGGGGGCGTCCTTGCCGAGGAACACCTCGCTGAACAGCGCCGGTCGTTGCTGCAGGAGCCGGCCGATGCGCAGGCTGGTATCCTCGGCCTCGTCCTCGCTGGGCGCATCGATGACGATGACGATGGTGTCCTGATATTGTGGAAAGGCCTTGGCTTCGCGGATGTTGCTCTGCCGCCAGGGCAGGTCCGGGGAGATCATGTCGGCGGTATCGGTATTGATCCCCAGGTGCTCGCTGGAATAGCGCAGTCCTGCCCCGGCGAGGACCAGCGCCGCCAACACGATCCAGGTCGCGTAACGGCGGACACAGGTATTCCAGCAGCGTATCGGGGCTTTCAGGTTCATGGCGTGTCGATCAGCGCAAGGGCGCGGGCGGGGCGAGATTATACCCACAACAGCGCCGTACGGCGCGCAGGCTGGCGCGGGCGCGGGAGAAGGACCGGCCCAGGCGGATCAGCGCGGGCAGGGTCCCGGGGTGGCGCAGCAGGCCCGCCAGCAGGAGCGGGATCCGTGGCCGTCCAGAGGCATCGATCACCTTCAGGGCCAGCGCGGGGAGGCCCATTCCGGCCTCATCGACGATGGCGCGGATGCAGGCGAAAGGGAGGTCGGCCCGGTTCGCGATAGCGGCGACGGCGGCGCTCTCCATGTCCACGGCGACCGCGCCCGTGCGCCGGAACAGTTCCTGTTTGTCGGCGGGGGTGGTGATGGCCCGGGTGCTGCTGAGCAGCGTCCCGTCCCGGGGCTGTAGCCTGCCTCGCAGGCAGCCCAGCAGGGACTCGCGCCAGTGGGGATCGGTGTCCAGGCGGGTGCCGTCGGTGGAGAGGATGGCCCCGGGCAACAGCAGTTGGCCACTGCGTAGCGCCGGATCCAGGCCAGCCGCGGTACCCCAGCTGAGCAAGGCCGTGGCGCCATCCCGTACCAGGTCGGCCGCGGCCCGAGAGGCCTGCTCCTGGCCCATGCCGGAGACGTTCACGAGGATTTCCCGGAATGGCCGTGGCCCTCCGATCGATACACCCCGGCCGAGCAGGCAGGCTGCCTCCACGGGCAGGGCGATCACGACCCCGAGCATGTCCGTCAGGCGCGGGTATCCTGGCGCAGGTTGCGATAGCGAGCCAGGGCCCAGAGCGGGAAATAGGCGGTATAACCGTGGTATTTCAGATAGAACACCCGCGGAAAGCCCGGAGCGGTGTAGTCATCGTCCTGCCACAGGCCGTGCTTGCGCTGATGGCGGATCAGGTAATCGATGCCGAGGCGTACGGATTCGGAATCCTGCTCCCGCGCGGCCAGCAGCGCCAGCAACGCCCAGGCCGTCTGGAAGGGGGTGCTGCGATAGGGACGATGGTGCCGGGGAGGGTAATAGCTTTCGTTGCTCTCGCCCCAGCCGCCATCCTCGTTCTGGGTGGTCTCCAGCCAGGCCACCGCCTTGCGGATAAAGGCTTCCCGGGGATTGATGCCGGCCACTTCCAGGGCCGACAGGACCGACCAGGTGCCATAGACATAGTTGCTGCCCCAGCGGCCAAACCAGGAGCCGTCCTGTTCCTGGGTTTCCTTCAGGTAGCTCAGCGCCGCCTCGATATGGGTGGCGTACCTGTCCTTGTCCACCAGCGACAACAGGGCGATACAGCGGCCGGTGACATCCTCGGTTGGGGGATCCAGCAGGGCGCCATGATCCGCGAAGGGGATCGCGTTCAGATAGTATTGGGTATTGTCGACCTCGAATGACCCGAAGCCGCCATTCCGTGACTGCATGCCGGCGATCCAGATCGCGGCCCGCTGTATGGCTTCCCGGTAGCGTTCGGGATCGACCCGGTGCATCGCCCAGGCGACCATGGAGGTGTCGTCCAGATCCGGGTAATAATAGTTGCTGTACTGGAATGCCCAGCCGCCACCGGCAAGGTCTGGGCGCGCCTCGCGCCAGTCTCCCGGTTCGTCGCGGAGCTGACGATCCCTGAGCCAGTCCAGCGCCCGGCGCAGACTCCGTGTGGTCTCCTGTCCCTGACTCTCTGTCAGGGCCTGGCAGGCCAGCGCGGTATCCCATACCGGGGACATGCAGGGTTGGCAATAGGCCGAGTCTCCCCGATCGACGACCAGCCTGCGGATGGCCGTTCGGGTCTGCTGGCGATAGGGATGGTCCTCGGGATAGCCCAGCAGGGCCAGCGCCTCGTAGGCATTGACCATGGCCGGGAAGATGCCGCCGAGGCCGTGGTCTTCGTTCAGACGCCGGGTGAACCAGCGTTCGCACTTGCGTATGGCGAAGCGGCGCACGAAGCGGGGCACCATTTTTTCCAGGGTGCGGCCGGCCTGGTCCAGGGCCAGGAAGGCGCGTGACAGGCGGGTGGTCACCCGGAAGTAGTGCTGTTCATCCTCCGGGGGGGTGATGAAGAGTTCGCGGATATCGACACCGCGGGGATTGGCCGCCGCCGGTTTCAGGGTGCAGAGTATGAACAGCGGCACCATGACCGTGCGCGACCAGTAGGAGACCTTGCTGATATGAAACGGGAACCACTTCGGCAGCAGCAGGACCTCGGCCGGGATGAAGGGCACCGCGCGCCACGGCACCTGGCCGAACAGTGCCAGGGTGATGCGGGTGAAGACGTTGCAGTGCGCCGCGCCGCCGTGATTCAGGATCACATTGCGGGCCCGGATCATATGTTCCGCCTTGGGATCATCGCCGACCAGTTTGAGGGCGTAATAGGCCTTGACGGTGCAACTCAGGTCGATATCGCCGCCATGGAACAGCGGCCAGCCGCCTTCCCGGGTCTGCTTTTCACGCAGATAGACGGCGATCTTGTGTTCCAGTTCATCCTCTATCTCGCCCATGAAGTGGTTCATGAGGATGTATTCGGCCGGGATCGTGCTGTCGGCCTCCAGTTCATAAACCCAGTGCCCGTCCGCCCGCTGTTGCTGCAACAGGGCCTGCTCGGCGGCGCTTATGCAGTCATCCAGTGAATAGGGCTTGAGCGGCGTGACGACATCGCCCACATCCAGGACCGCCGGAGCGGCTTCAGACTGGAACCGTGTGCTGGTCAGCATGGTGGAAATCCCCTGTTACCGTGCTTGCTAAGGTTGGCCTGGCGCCTGGCCGCGACCGTCCGCCGGCCGCCAGGCCCTGTGAACCCGCGGCTGATCATGCGCTTGTCATATTCCTGTGCCATCATCCCAGGAATGTAGGTCCGCCCCCGTGGAAAGTTGACCGAGTGTCTCACGAATGTGGCTTTCAGGCAACCGCCTGGCGGTGACATAAAAGAGCATTCTCAGTAGCTTATCGTTGTTCACGCAGGCTCGGGTCAGGGCTACCGTGGCCTTGACGCTGCGGCGTGAGATCTTTACCTGATCCCCCGCCGAAAAGTCCCGCCGGGCGTCGATCCTGCGCAGGGTCAGCACCGCCATGCCCAGCGCCCAGAGACAAAACAGGCGGATACCGCGTTGTCGTTTCGGAATCATCAGGGTGTAACGCAAGGCATCGTGCAGGTGTTGCCGGGCGATCCCTATCAGGGCGCCCATGCCGGCGAGGAAGGCGGGATCGTCATTGCCGGGTCTCAGATCGGCGAGCGCGAAGCCCTGCAGCTGGAATACGTCCTGTGGCAGCCAGCAGGCGCCACGAGCGCGATCATCCCAGATATCCTTGAGGATATTGGTCATCTGCAGGCCCTGTCCAAAGGAGACCGCCAGCGGCATCAGTCGTTCACGCTGGCGGGCGATGGCCTCATCATGGTCACAGTACAGGTCCGTGAGCATCTCGCCGACGACTCCGGCGACATAGTAACAATAGCGATCCAGGGCCGGGAGGTCCCGGAGCCCGTCCAGGGTCTCCATTTCCTGGTAGTCGGCCATGCCCTTGGCCATGATGCGCACGCAACGCTCCATGGCCCGGCGTTGCCTGCTGTTGCAGCCATGGGTGATGCGTATCACGGCGGCCGTGTTGCGGATCAGGTCATGCTCGGCGGCCGAGCTGCTGCGGGTCAGCAACGGCGCCAGGTCGCGGGCGAATGTCTCCGCCTCCGCCCTGCCCGCGACCACCTGGATGAAGCGTTCGGCAAAGTCGCGTTTCTGGGCCTCGAGGAGGCCGCTGTCATCCTCGATGGTATCGGCGATACGACACAGCAGATAGGCGTTGCCAACCACCCGGCACAGCGCCTCCGGGAGGGTCGGAATGGTCAGGGCGAAGGTCCTGGAGACCCCTTGCAGGATATGGGTCTGATATTCGAGGTCGGCCGCTGTGGCTGTCGAGGTCAATGCGTTGTCCATTCGGCTGGTCGTCGCGGTTCCTTGTCTGCAAGGCTGTACCGGTTACAGACCCGGGCAAGGCGCTGGTGCTTGCCGACAGCGCCATCACAAGCCCTGAAGGAATACAAAAAAGCCACCCCGCAGGGTGGCTTTTGGATGTTGGTCGGGGTGACAGGATTTGAACCTACGACCCCTGCCTCCCGAAGGCAGTGCTCTACCAGGCTGAGCTACACCCCGATATCCATTTCACCGGCTGGAGTTCATGGCCTGCCCGGTTCAGCTGTGCCTGGCCACGGAAAATTCCGCCAGTCCCCGCAAGGCCCGGCGGTATGCGGAATCCGCCAGACACTCAAGATGGGCCACGGCCTGATCGGCCTCCGCCCGTGCGAGGCGCGCAGTGTAAGCGATACCGCCACTGGATTCAATGGCCGCGGAGATGGCGTCGATATCGTCCCGGTTGCCCTGTTCGATGGCCGCCCTGATCATCGCGCTCTGGCCGGCATCGCCATGCCACATGGCATAGAGGAGCGGCAGCGTGGGTTTGCCCTCGGCCAGGTCATCGCCGATGTTCTTGCCGAGTTCCTCGCTGCTGGAACTGTAATCCAGGGCGTCGTCGATCAACTGAAAGGCCGTGCCGAGATGGGCGCCATAGGCGGCCATGGCCATCTCGGTGTCCCGCCCGGCGCCGGCAAGGATGGCGCCCAGGCGGCTGGCGGCCTCGAACAGCTTGGCGGTCTTGCTGCGGATGACGTCGAGATAGCGCTGTTCGGTGGTGTCCGGGTCCTGGCAGTTGACCAGCTGCATCACCTCCCCCTCGGCGATGGTGTTGGTGGTCTCCGCGAGGACCTCCATGATGCGCATGTCGCCCACCTCGACCATCATCTGGAAGGCGCGGGAATAGAGGTAGTCACCCACCAGCACACTGGCCTCGTTGCCCCACACCAGGTTGGCGGATTCCCGTCCACGGCGCATGTTGGAGGCGTCCACGACATCGTCATGCAGCAGGGTCGCGGTATGGATGAACTCGACGATGGCGGCCAGGTCGATATGGCGCTCACCGGCATAGCGGTTGGCCCCGGCGCTCAGCAGCACCAGCGCAGGCCGCAGGCGCTTGCCGCCACTGTTGACGATATATCCCCCCAGCTGGTTGATCAGCACCACCTCGGAATGCAGCTGCCGGGTGATGCAGCGATCGACGGCGTCCATGTCCCCGGCGACGAGTTCTCTGATATCCTGGATATTCATTACCGTGCTGATGGGCGACCCGGAAAGAAGGGGAGGGCATTTTGCCAACATGCGCCGGAAATATCCATGCCCGGTGGCGGGCGGGAACACGGCGCTGCCCCCGCCGGGCCCCGATCGGGCGGTTTCGGTCGCCGTGGAGATGCAAGATACTTGTCAGCGCCGGTCGAATTCCGTAGAATTGCCCGGCTTTGAGAACCTCGCGCTGTGGCGGCGGGATCCGAACCGAGACAAGTGTTTCCAGGAGAGGCGGGTTATGTACGCAGTAATCAAGACGGGCGGCAAGCAATACAAGGTCAGCGAAGGCGATACCTTGAAGGTCGAGAAGATCGATGTTGCCGCCGGTGCGGATGTGGAGTTGCAGGATGTCCTGATGCTGGTGGACGGCGAACAGGTTCGTGTTGGCGCGCCGTTCATCGATGGTGCCTGCGTCACCGCCACGGTGGCCTCGCACGGTCGCGGCAAGAAGATCCGGATCATCAAGTTTCGTCGCCGCAAGCACTCTCGCAAGCAGATGGGGCATCGTCAGGACTACACCGAGTTGACCATCAAGAAGATCGCCGCTTCCTGATCCAGGATGCGGACACAGACTGCAAACCTTGAGGTAGAAGACAATGGCACATAAGAAAGCAGGCGGCAGTACCCGCAACGGCCGCGATTCAGAATCCAAGCGCCTGGGCGTGAAGCATTTCGGCGGCGAGCAGGTCAGGGCGGGCAATATTCTCATCCGTCAGCGCGGTACCCGCTATAATGCCGGCGACAACGTGGGTTGTGGTCGCGATCACACGCTCTTCGCGACCGCCGACGGCCAGGTGGCCTTCGAGGTCCGTGGACCGAAGAACCGAACCTATGTGAGCGTCAGGACGGCCTGATCCAGGCTATTGCGGTAAGCTGGAAAGCCCCGTCCCTGACGGGGCTTTTTTTGTGGTGGAAACTATGAAATTCGTCGATGAAGCCAGAATCGTGGTGCAGGCCGGCAATGGCGGTGATGGCTGTGTCAGCTTCAGGCGCGAGAAATACATCGCCTTCGGCGGACCGGATGGCGGCGACGGTGGTGATGGCGGCAGTGTCTACCTGCGCGTGGACAGCGGCCTGAATACCCTGGCCGATTTTCGCTACGCGCGCCAGTTCCGGGCCGAGCGGGGCCAGAATGGCATGGGCCGGCAGCGCACCGGTCGTTCCGGCGAGGACCTCTACATCAAGGTGCCGCTGGGCACCGTGGTCCGCGATGGCGATACCGGCGAGCTGATCGGCGATCTGGTCGGCGAGGGCCAGACCCTGCTGGTGGCCCAGGGTGGTTATCATGGCCTCGGCAATACCCGCTACAAGAGCAGCACCAACCGTGCGCCCCGGCAGTCCACCAAGGGCAGCCCGGGTGAGGAACGCGAGTTGCGGCTGGAGTTGCAGGTGCTGGCCGACGTGGGCCTGCTGGGTCTGCCGAATGCGGGCAAGTCGACCTTCATCCGCGCGGTATCGGCGGCCCGGCCGAAGGTGGCCGATTATCCCTTCACCACCCTCTATCCGAACCTGGGTGTGGTGCGCACCGGGATTGGGCAGAGTTTCGTGATCGCCGATATTCCCGGTCTGATCGAGGGCGCCGCGGAGGGCACCGGTCTCGGTATCCAGTTCCTCAAACATCTGTCACGGACCCGGCTGCTGCTGCATCTGGTCGATATCGGCAGCGAGACCATGGGCGGCTCGGTGGTCGATGACATCCGCGTCATCGAACGGGAACTGGCGAACTACAGTGCCGAACTGGCCGCCCGCGAGCGCTGGCTGGTGTTCAACAAGATTGACCTGGTGCCGGATGCCGATCTGGACGGCCTGTGCGAGTCGATCCTCGCGCGGATCGGCTGGAGTGGCCCGGTGTTCCGTATCGCGGCCATCAGCGCCGCGGGCTGCGAGGCCCTGACCCGCAGGATACAGGGCCGTCTGCACGAGCGGCGCGCAATCGAAGGGGGGGATGAGCCGAGGTGAACGGGTTACGGCAAGCGCCACGCGCCGCGCGTCGCTGGGTGGTCAAGATCGGCAGCGCCCTGGCGACCAGCGAAGGCCGGGGGCTGCGCCTGGAATCCATGGATGCCTGGGCCGCGCAGATCGCCGCGTTGAGACAGCGGGGCATCGAGGTGGTGCTGGTGTCCTCCGGCTCGGTGGCCGAAGGGGTTTCACGCCTGCGCTGGGAAGGCCGTCCTCGCGAACTGCATCGACTGCAGGCCGCCGCGGCGGTGGGGCAGATGGGCCTGATCCAGGCCTATGAGAGCTGCTTCAAGCATTATGGCATCCATACGGCCCAGGTCCTGTTGACCCACGATGATCTGTCCAACCGCGGGCGTTACCTGAATGCGCGCACGACCCTGAGGACCCTGCTGGAATTGAGGATCGTTCCGGTCGTGAACGAGAACGACACCGTGACCACCGACGAGATCCGCTTTGGAGACAACGACAGCCTGGCCGGCCTGGTGGCCAACCTGATCGAAGCCGATCTGCTGGTGATCCTGACCGATCAGGAGGGTCTGTTCGATGCTGATCCCCGGAGCCATCCGCAGGCCCGCTTGATCCCCGAGGCTCGCGCCGGCGACCCGGCGCTGGAGCGCATGGCCGGGGAGGGCGGGGCGCTGGGACGGGGGGGCATGCGCACCAAGCTCGCCGCCGCCGCCCTGGCGGCCCGCTCCGGGACCTGTACCGTGATCGCCCCGGGAGCACGCCGAGGGGTCCTGGAGGCGATCGCCGATGGCGCGCCTGTCGGCACCCTGTTCCTGCCGGGGGAGGCGCCCCTGGCGGCGCGCAAGCGCTGGCTGGCCGGTAACATGATCCCGCGTGGGCGCCTGCATCTCGACGCCGGCGCGGTCCGGGTCCTGCGCGAGTCCGGCAAGAGTCTGCTGGCCGTGGGCGTGACCCGCGTGGAAGGGGATTTCGCCCGTGGCGAGCTGGTCCTGTGCCTGGACCCCGAGGGTGGTGAGATGGCCCGCGGACTGGTCAACTACTCCGCTGACGAGAGTCGCCGCATCGCCGGACGGCCCAGCAGTGAAATCGAATCGCGACTGGGCTATGTCGGCGAGGCCGAACTGATCCATCGCGACAACCTGGTGCTGGTCTGAAAGCCCTTGCGGATGCCGATGGCCCCTGCGGGCGGGGCAACAAAAAAGCCGGCGATGCCGGCTTTTTTCCGGACCCGGCGGGCCGGGTCTCAGAGGGCCCTGATCTGGGCGTTCAGGCGCTGCTTGTGGCGGGCCGCCTTGTTCTTGTGGATGATGCCCTTGTTGGCCATGCGGTCCAGGACCGGGACGGCGGCCTTGTAGGCGGTTTCCGCGGCGTCACGGTCCCTGGCGGCAATGGCGTAGACCACTTTCTTGAGATAGGTGCGCATCATGGAGCGCTGGCCGGCATTGTGATTGCGACGGCAGACCGCCTGGCGTGCGCGCTTCCGGGCTGAGGATGTATTGGCCAAGTTTCTAGCTCCTGTGTTCTGTCTGTATGGGCCGGCGCAGCGGCCACCGAAAAGTCGCGGGACTATGCCCGGTTTGGCCCGGTTTGTCAATTGACGCGCGGCACAGGCTATAATCGCGCGCTAACCCATGGATCGAAGCCAGCACCTCCAGCCGATGACACTCTTGCGTTCCACTGCCGTGGTCAGCGGCATGACCTCTATTTCCCGGGTGCTGGGTTTCGTCCGCGATGTCGTCATCGCCGCCATGATCGGCGCCGGAGGCGGCGCGGACGCCTTCTTCGTGGCCTTCAAGATCCCCAATTTCCTGCGGCGCCTGTTTGCCGAGGGGGCCTTCTCTCAGGCCTTCGTGCCGGTGTTGTCGGAATACCGCTCCCAGCGCGATCGACAGGCGGTGCGGGAGCTGGTCTCGCGCACCGCCGGGACCCTGGGGCTGGTGTTGTTCGCCGTCAGCCTGCTGGCGGTGATCGTCGCACCGCTGCTGGTGCTGATCTTCGCCCCCGGCTTCACCAGGACCATGGAGCGTTTCGACCTGACCGTGGCGCTGTTGCGCATCACCTTTCCCTACCTGCTGTTTATCTCGCTGACCGCGCTGGCGGGGGGGGTCCTGAATGCCTATGGCCGTTTCGCGGTGCCGGCGCTGACCCCCGTTTTTCTCAATCTGTCCCTGATCGGGGCCGCCATCTGGCTGGCGCCGATGATGTCGCAGCCGGCCCTGGCCCTGGCCTGGGGCGTATTTCTGGGGGGGCTGGTGCAGCTTGGTTTCCAGTTGCCTTTCCTGCGCCGCCTTGGGCTGTTGCCAAGGCCACGCTTCGATCTCGCCGATGCCGGCGTCAGGCGCATCCTCAAATTGATGGGGCCGGCCATTTTCGGTGTTTCGGTGTCGCAGGTGAACCTGCTGCTGGATACCCTGATAGCCTCTTTCCTGGTCACCGGCAGTGTTTCCTGGCTGTATTATTCGGATCGCCTGGTGGAATTCCCGCTGGGGGTGTTCAGTATCGCCCTGGCCACGGTCATCCTGCCCGGACTGTCACGCGAGCATGCCCGCGGCGCCGGCCATGATTTCAGTCACATGCTCGACTGGGCCCTGCGCTGGGTGGTGGTGATCGCCACGCCCGCGGCGCTGGCGCTGGTGCTGCTGGCCGGTCCGATCCTGACCACGCTGTTCCAGTACGGCGCCTTTCAGGCCCATGACGTGGAGATGGCCAGGCGCAGCCTGATGGCCTACGCCCTGGGCCTGCTGGGCTTCAGTTTCATCAAGGTCCTGGCGCCGGGTTTCTACGCCCGGCAGGATACCCGGACCCCGGTGCGGATCGGCGTGGTGGCGATGCTCACGAACATGGTCCTGAACCTGTTGCTGGTCTTTCCACTGGCGCATGCCGGTCTGGCCCTGGCCACCTCGCTGTCGGCCTTCGTCAATGCCGGTCTGTTGCTGCGGATCCTTTTGCGCAGCGGCGTCTACCGGCCGTTGCCCGGCTGGGGAATACTCCTGCTGCGGGTGGGCCTGGCGGTGCTGGCGATGTGCCTGCTGCTGTACTGGGGCAGCCCCGGCCTGGCCGCCTGGCAGGCCCGCGATGCCCTGGGACGGGCCGCCTGGCTGGGGCTCTGGATCGGCGCGGGGTCCGCGACCTATCTGCTGTGTCTGCCGTTGCTCGGATTGCGTCCCCGGCATATGCGCGTGCGGGTGGGGGGGGTATAATCCCCGCTTTTGGCCAGTACATGGAACTGATCCGCGGTCTGCACAATCTGGAAGTCCGGCATCAGGAATGCGTGGCGAGTATCGGCAACTTCGACGGCGTCCATCTGGGTCATCAGGCCATTCTGGCGCAGTTGCTCGGGCATGCGCGGGCTCTGGATCTGCCCAGCGCGGTCATCGTCTTCGAGCCGCAGCCACAGGAATATTTCGCCAGGGACCCGGTCCCGGCGCGTCTGAACAGCCTGAGGGAGAAGTACCAGAACCTGGCCGCGCTGGGAATAGACAGGATGCTGTGCCTGCGCTTCGACGAGGAACTGGCGGGCATGGGCGCGGAGGACTTCATCGTTCGCGTGTTACGCGATGGCCTGGGGATCCACCACCTGGTGGTGGGGGACGACTTTCGCTTCGGTCGGGGGCGCAGGGGGGATTATGCCTTGCTCGAGGCCCATGGCCGGCAATGGGGCTTTGATATCGAGCGGGCCCGCACCCGCCTCGTAGAGGGCGCGCGCGTCAGCAGTACGCGGGTGCGCGAGGCCCTGGCCCGCGGCGACATGAGCCATGCCGAGGCCTTGCTGGGCCGGCCGTACAGCATCAGCGGCCGGGTCGTGAGAGGCCATGAGCGGGGCCGTGAGCTGGGTTTCCCAACCGCCAATATCGATCTGCATCGCCGCCGTGCGGCGGTCTCGGGGATATTCGCGGCCCGGGTGCATGGTCTGGACGACCGCGTTATCGACGGGGTCGCCTATATCGGCACGCGCCCCGTGATCAGCGACGACCGGCCGGTGCTGGAGGTGCACCTGTTCGATTTCCACCAGGATTGTTATGGCCGGCATATACGCGTGGAATTGCTTTCCCGGCTCAGGGACGATCGATGCTTCGACGGGTTTGCCGACCTGCGGGCCCAGATCGCCCGTGACGTCATCCAGGCCAGGACCCTGCTGCGGCGTTATCGAACATGAAAAGACATTATACATACCGAGGGTATCCCTGTGACTGATTACAAGCAGACCTTGAATCTGCCCAAGACCGATTTTCCCATGCGCGGAAACCTGGCCCGGCGCGAGCCCGAGCGGCTCAAGGCCTGGCAGGAGGCGGATATCTATGGCCAGCTGCGCCGCCAGCGCCGGGGCGCGGACAAATACATCCTCCACGATGGCCCCCCCTATGCCAATGGCGACATCCACATCGGCCATGCGGTGAACAAGATCCTCAAGGACATCATCATCAAGTCCCGCAGCCTGGAGGGTTTCGATGCCCCCTATGTGCCGGGCTGGGACTGTCATGGCCTGCCGATCGAATTGATGGTGGAGAAGAAGATTGGCAAGCCCGGCCTGCAGGTGGATCCCGCGACCTTTCGCGCCGCCTGCCGGGAATACGCCGGCAAGCAGGTGGACAGGCAGCGCCGGGATTTTATCCGCCTGGGGGTCATGGGCGACTGGCAGCGGCCCTATCTGACCATGGATTTCACCACCGAGGCGAATATCGTCCGCGCCCTGGGTCGCGTCATCGAGGCCGGACATCTGCGCAAGGGCTTCAAACCGGTGCATTGGTGTACCGACTGTCGCTCGGCGCTGGCCGAGGCCGAGGTCGAATACGAGGACAAGGATTCTCCGGCCATCGATGTGCGTTTCCCGGTGCTGGAGGACGAGACCCTGCTGGCGCGTTGTCACCATGTGAACGGTCACGACGGCCAGGGGCCGATCGCCGTGGTCATATGGACCACCACCCCCTGGACCCTGCCCGCCAACCAGGGCGTGGCCGTCAACCCTGAGGCCGACTACGCCCTGGTCCAGTGCGAGGGTGAATACGGTCCGGAGCGCCTGTTGCTGGCCGAGGGCCTGCTCAAGGATGCGATGCTGCGCTATGACCTCCAGGACTATCGCGTGGTGGCCTACTGCAAGGGCCGGGAGCTGGAGGGGGTGCGCCTGCAACATCCTTTCTATGCGCGTGAGGTGCCGCTGATCCTCGCGGATCATGTCACCCTCGATGCCGGTACCGGGGCCGTGCATATCGCTCCTGGGCATGGGCAGGACGATTATGTGGCGGGCGGTCGCTATGGCCTGCCGGTGGACAACCCGGTCGGTGACGACGGCTGCTTCCTGCCGGATACGGAACTGTTCGCCGGCCAGCATGTGTTTTCCGCCAATGAACATGTGATCAACGCCCTGCGCGCCCACGGCAGGCTGATCCATCACCAGATGCTGCGCCACAGTTATCCGCATTGCTGGCGGCACAAGACCCCGATCATCTTCCGGGCCACGCCGCAATGGTTCATCAGCATGGAGGCCAGCGGCCTGCGCCAGCAGGCCCTGGCGGAGATCGGCCGGGTCCAGTGGACCCCGGACTGGGGCCAGCAGCGTATCGAGGCCATGGTCGCGGGCCGACCCGACTGGTGTATCTCCCGGCAGCGTACCTGGGGGGTGCCGATCACCCTGTTCGTGCATCGTCAGAGCGCGGCGCTGCACCCGCGCACGCCCGAACTGATCGAGCAGATCGCCGCGCGTATCGAGCGGCAGGGCATCGATGCCTGGTTCGAGCTGGATGCCGGCGAACTGCTGGGCGAAGAGGCCGGGGATTACGTCAAGCTCACCGACACCCTGGACGTGTGGTTCGATTCCGGGGTCACACATGAGTCGGTGCTGAAGCGCCACGGGGACCTGGCCTGGCCGGCGGATCTGTATCTGGAAGGTTCGGATCAGCATCGGGGCTGGTTCCAGTCCTCCCTGCTGACCTCGGTGGCCATCAACGGCCGGGCGCCCTATCGCGGGGTGCTGACCCATGGCTTCACCGTCGATGCCAGGGGCCACAAGATGTCGAAGTCGCGCGGCAACGTGGTCATGCCGCAGAAGGTGGTCAATTCCCTGGGCGCCGACATCCTGCGCCTGTGGGTCGCGGCCACCGACTACCGTGGCGAGATGAGCGTCTCCGACGAGATCCTCAAGCGCATGGCGGATGCCTATCGGCGTATTCGCAATACCGCCCGTTTCCTGCTGGCCAATCTCAACGGCTTCGACCCGGCCGTGGACCAGGTGCCGATGCGGGAGCTGCTGAAGCTGGACCGCTGGGCGGTGGACCATGCGCGCCGCCTGCAGGAACGGATCCAGCTGGCCTACCAGGATTATCAGTTCCATCAGATCTACCAGTCGCTGCACCACTTCTGCGCCGTGGAGATGGGCGGGTTCTACCTCGACGTGATCAAGGATCGCCAGTACACCACGCAGGCCGACAGTCTTGCGCGACGCTCCGCGCAGACGGCCATGTACCATATCGTCGAGGCCATGAGCCGCTGGATCACCCCCATCCTGAGTTTTACCGCCGACGAGATCTGGGAGCATATCCCCGGGGAGCATGCGGAATCGGTATTCCTGCAGACCTGGTACCGTGGACTGGATACGGAGGCGCCGGATGGGCGCTTCGATCAGGCCTACTGGCGCGAGATCATCGCCGTGCGCGAGGCCGTCGGCAAGGAACTCGAGCGCCTGCGCGTGGCCGGTGACATCGGTTCCTCGCTGGATGCCGAGGTGGACCTGTATTGCGGCCCGGAACTGAAACAGCGACTCGAACGGCTGGAGGACGAACTGCGCTTCGTGCTGATCACCTCTTATGCGCGGGTTCATGCGGCCGGAGAGCGGGGCGCGGAGGCCGGGGCCGCGGAGGATGTCGAGGGCCTGTGGATCGCCGTCTCCCCCAGTACGCACGCCAAGTGCGTGCGTTGCTGGCATCATCGCGAGGATGTCGGCAGCCATGGCGAGCACCCGCGGCTTTGCGGGCGCTGCGTGGACAATATCGAGGGCGCGGGCGAGACCCGCCTGTATGCCTGAGGGGGACAGGCGATGAAATGGCTGTGGCTGAGCGTTGTGGTGGTGGTGCTGGACCGCCTGAGCAAGGGAATCGCCAGTGAGTGGCTGAGCCTGCATGAACCGCGGGTGCTGACGGGGTATTTCAATCTCACCCTGATGCATAATACCGGCGCCGCGTTCAGTTTCCTGCATCAGGCCGGGGGCTGGCAGCGCTGGTTCTTCGCCACCCTGGCGGTGGCGATCAGCGCAATCCTGATCCTCTGGCTGCGCAGGCTGCCTCGCGGGCAGCGCTGGCTGGCCTGCGCCCTGGCGCTGATCATCGGCGGCGCCCTGGGCAATCTCTGGGACCGCCTGCTGCTGGGTTATGTGGTGGATTTCATCCAGGTCCATTACCGGCATTGGTATTGGCCTGCCTTCAACATCGCCGACAGCGCCATCAGTATCGGCGCGGCGATGCTGATCATCGACAGCCTGCGAGGCAGGCGGGACCAGCGTCGCTGACAGGCCATGGGCGGTGATCCCGCGCGCTTGACAGCCCTGGCGCCGCGGGGTAGCGTCGCCGGCAGTTGAACATTGGGAAACGAGCATGCAAATACACCTGGCCAACCCGCGGGGATTCTGCGCCGGCGTCGATCGCGCCATCGGCATCGTCGAGCGGGCCCTGGAACTCTTTGGCGCGCCTATCTATGTCCGCCACGAGGTGGTACACAATCGCTATGTGGTCGACGGCCTGCGCGAGAAGGGCGCGGTGTTCGTCGAGGAACTCGATGAGGTGCCGGATGACGCCACCGTGATCTTCAGCGCCCACGGCGTGGCCAAGCAGGTGCGCGAGGAAGCGGCCGAGCGCAGCCTGCGCGTCTTCGACGCCATCTGCCCGCTGGTGACCAAGGTGCACATGGAGGTCAGCCGCTACCAGGACGAGGGCCGCGAATGCATCCTCATCGGCCATGCCGGTCACCCGGAGGTGGAGGGCACCCTGGGCCAGTATCGCTGTGAGTCCGGCCGGGGGGGCATGTACCTGGTCGAGTCCGTAGAGGACGTCGCCAGGCTCGAGGTCAAACATCCCGATTTCCTTGCCTTCGTGACCCAGACCACGCTGTCGATGGATGATACCGCGGCGGTGATCGACGCCCTGCGTGGACGTTTCCCGAATATCCACGGTCCGAAGAAGGAGGATATCTGTTACGCCACCCAGAACCGTCAGGATTCGGTCAAGTCACTGACCCGCAACTGCGACGTGATCCTGGTGGTGGGTTCCCGCAACAGCTCCAATTCCAACCGTCTGCAGGAGATCGCGGAAAAGGCCGGCATACCCGCCTATCTGATCGATGGCGCGCACGAGATCGAACAGGCGTGGATCGACGGCAAGCGGCACGTCGGCGTCACCGCCGGGGCCTCCGCGCCGGAGGTGCTGGTGGAGGCCGTGGTCGCGCGCCTGCAGGACTGGGGGGGCGAGAAGGTCAACGAGGTGGAAGGGATCCGCGAGAAGGTGGTGTTCAGTCTGCCCAGGGAACTGGTCGCGGCGGAGTAGCGGGTCACGGCGGGGTGGCCCGCACCCTGTTCCTGGCCCGGCAGGCCCGCGCGTCATCGCTGCCCTGCCCCGTGCACGGGGAAAGAAAGCGCCGGCGCGCCGGTGCTACGGCCTGCGCAGCGCCAGCGATGTCCGCTCAGGGTCGAGGCTGCAACGGGTCGCTGCCGGCGGCAGGGGCGTCAGGGGTCGCCGGGGTCCCGGTTGCCGGGGCGGGCGCGAACGGGCACTGCTCGGGGCGGCCTTTCGTCGAGGCCTCGAAGCCCTTTTCATAGAGCCCGCTCTGGCCCTTGCCGGCGCAGTCCTGGTAACGGCCGGATCGTTTCTGTATGCCTTGCTCGGGGAATTCCAGCGCCGCCTCATAGCCGGCATACCAGCAGTCGCATTTGGGATCGGGTTCGAAGCCTTTGGCGGACAGGCTGAACAGGGCCAGGCCCGGCAGGACGATGGAGAGAAATGTTCTGGTGCGCATGATGCGGGTCCTCGTTGCTGTCATGTCCTCGTCAAGACCCGCCCGCTCCCTGCGGGATCGCGCCCGCCACTGGGTGCAGACAGGTCACAATTCAGTCTTGTCATCGATCGGATCTCCGTGGGGCGGCCTGTGCCTACCAGCAGATGTCGCTGGTATCGGCGCCACCTCCATCGACCGAGGTCTTGCGGCCGAGACTGTCGATACGCATGATCGCGCACTGGTTATCGTCGGCCTGCCCTCCCTGGGCGGTGGCGCTGAGCAGGAAGCTGGTGGCGATACTGCCGGTGCCCCCGCTGGCCGCGGGCAGGGCCACGGCGTCCACGTTGTAATACTGATTCTCCGAGATGGCCGGATCGGCCGCATAGCCCAGCTGGGTCATGTCCGTGGTGTAGGCGTTGTTGTTCGAGAAGAAGCGTTCCTGGCGATTGGCGGCATCCACCAGCAGGGCCTTGCCCTCGGAACGGTTGGCCTTGCGGACACTGTCCCGGTATGAGGGATAGGCGATGGAGGCGAGGATGCCGACGATGACGACCACGGTCATCAATTCGATCAGGCTGAAACCCTGCTGGCGTGTCCTGGTTGCCCTGTACTGGCTGTGCATAACTGTTTTCCTGTCGGTTGGTGATGGTTCCCGGGGGGAGTATAGACCCTGTGGCCGGGCCGGGCGCACCGGCGCGGGCCCGCCCAGTCCTCTCCCGCCTACTGCATCTGCTGGTACCAATAGGTCCTGACCCGCGGCAGGGTGATGCCCGGGTCCACCGTGGTGGCGCCGCCACCGCCGCCGACGATGATGGTCACGCCCTTCTTCTGGAATACCGGCACCGCCTCGGAAGGCATGCCCGCGCCGACCTCCATGAAGCGATCCGCGGTGGTCGGGTTGGTGCCGCCACCACTGTTCCAGTTCGCGAACAGGGCGCCGGCGTTGAGGATGTTGATCCCGTACAGACGCCCCTGGCCCTCGTTGAGCTGGCAGGGATTGGCGGCCGAGGATGCCGTCGGCGTGAAGGTGGTGAAGAACAGCTTGCCGGCCAGGGTGATGGGCTTGGCCACGCCTTTTTCACCGATGAACTGCCCGGATGAGGCCTCCTTCAGGTCGATGAACCAGCCGCTGGAGGCCTTGATCTTCGGCAGTTCCGTCGTGTAGGTGGAGGGATTGGCCGGGGACCCATCGTTGTTCAATTGCAACTGGTTGCCGCTGGCGTCATACAGGCAGGGCGCCGCGGGTGTGCCGCTGGTGCAGAGGTTGTTCGTCAGGGTCGGATAGGTTCCGGCATCCGCCAGATGATCGCCGTTGCCATCGGTCAGGCCGTCGACGCTGAAGTCGCGGAAGGCATAGACCCGGTCGTGCACGACCTGTTCCAGCGGGGTCGGGCGACTGCCGCTGGTGAGGACGACATAATCGAAGCGGGGCTGGTCCGAGAAGGTGGCGTCGATCACCTGGACGACATCGGCGCCCTGGTAGAAGCGGCGGGTCACGGCGGTCTGGCTGCCGGTGACCGCGCCATCCGACAGGGAGATGTCCGCGAGTTTGCCGACGACGATATTGGCGGGCTGATGGACATCGAGATCCCCTTCCAGATCCACGCGCCAGACATTGCCGCCCAGGTCGCCGAAGTACAGGCGGTCGGTGGCGCCGTCGCCATTGGTATCGATCGCCGATACCTCGGTGGTGACCGGGTAGTCGAATCCCGGTACCTGGACATCGGCGCCGCTGCCGCTGTTGCCGATCGACAGGATCAGCGAGCCATCGGCGGGATCGGCGATGTAGATGGCGTTGCCCTGGTTGCCGCCGACCCCGGCGGTGGTGCCGAAGCTGTTGTCCAGCAGGTTGTCATTGCCGCCGGCGAAGATGATCACCTGTTTCGCCACCAGGTTGCTGCCCGTGCTCCTCATGAACAGCTTGGTCAGCACCGGCTTGGACCAGGTCTCGCCCAGGCTGGGGTAGTCGGCCGAGCCACCGCTGATGCGCCACATCAGCCTGGGATTGATCCCGCCCGTGGAGGTCGGGTTGGTGAGGATGGTATTGGGGGTGACATCGACGGCGTAGATATTGCGGCCGCCACGGCGCATGCCGAAGATCAGGCGCACGAAGTCGCCCTGGGCCGGGTCGATGATGCCGTCGCTGTTGGCGTCATGGCTCCATACCGTCGGGGTCAGGTCCAGTCCATAGAGATGGTCGCCATTGGCGTTGGCGCGCATGTCTTTCTGTATCGCCAGCAGTTCCTGGGGGATGAAGGACCATTCCTCCACGCCGGTGGTGGCGTTGACCATGCGCAGGGTGCCGCCGTTGGTGCTGACGAACAGCTTGATCACCGGCGCCGCCTCGGTGCCGCCGTAGGTGATGGCCACCGGGCTGGCATGCAGGGGGTCATCGACGGCATAGCGGTCATCGGTGGTCAGGCCGTCCTGGTCGAGATCATCGACATCCTGGCCGCGGATCCAGTTGATCAGCTTGGTGCGCTGGCCGGGGGTCATCGCGGCGTCGCCCAGCAGGGCCGGGGTCAGTGCCGCATTGCTGTCCAGCACCGAGTTGGATGCCGCGGTCAGGTCCACGTTGCTGGGCGCCGTGGCGCCGGTATAGGTGTAGATCGAGCGCGACGTATGCCCGGGCACGAATTCACCCATGCCGCCCTTGAGGATGTCGAGGCCGTCCACGGCGGTGGACCATACACTCAGGGCGGTGTCCTTGATGCGCTTGTCGGCGCCGACGGCGGGCAGGTCGTTGGCGTCCATGACCTCGCCCAGGGTGCAGTTCGTGAGCCCCGGAGAGACCAGGTCGCAGAGCTGGTATTTCTTCACATTGCCGTTCCAGTGCACCTGGTTGGAGGGTTCGAACAGCGAGAAATAGACCTCGTTGCGGAAGAACAGCTTGTTGAAGGCGTTGACCGTCAGCGAAGGCGTGGCGAAGGAGGTCGGCTTGTTGAGGATGTCGACGAAGATGGCCTGGAACACGGCCGCCAGGTCGCCGGCGGTCTGGGCCTCGAAGAACTGTCCTCCGCCCTTTTTGGCCAGGTCCTTCAGGAACTGGGTCGCGGTGGCCAGGCCCTGGGTGTTGAAACCGATGGTATAGGTGTCGATGGTCTGGTTGCCGGGCAGGGCGGCGTTCTGGTCCTGGGTGTGCAGGAATTCGACCAGGTCGCGGCCGCAGGCCTCGCCGCTGCTGGAGGCGACGCAGTTCGGGTTGCCGATCAGGGACTTGATCCGGGAGACGCCATGATCCGCGCCATCCTCGAAGGCATTGTGATTGGCCTCGCCATCGGTCAGCAGGACGATGTAGTTGGCCTGGCACTGGGCCCCGGACATCGGGCTGGTATAGACCGGGCTGCCGCTGATGCCGGTGCAGGGGTTGCTGACCGCGATGCCCATGCCGGGGTTGCAGCCGGCCGGGGTCGGGGTGCCGCCGGTGAAGGAGGCCGGGGTGCTGATCTGGGTATAGGGTTGCACGAACCACAGATGCGACAGACCCTTGCCATGTACCACCGGATCGCCGCGGTAGTACTGCGCGGCCTCGAACAGGGTGGAGACGATCGGGGTCCAGTTATAGGCCGGGATGCCATCGACGATCTCCT
>CAZDOC010000009.1:0-69283 GCA_964506945.1 uncultured Gammaproteobacteria bacterium | reverse complement strand
TGACCAGCGCAAACCTGCCCATGCCCGGTCAAACCCGGTAGGAACTGTCCTGGCGCGCGGAGGCCACCTGGTTCGGGGGATAGGTCCGCCACTTGTCCTGATAATACTGCTCGCGCAGATCGCCATCCGAGGCGCGGTTGAAGGTCAGGTAGATATTGCGTCGCCGGCGATTGCTGGTATTCGCCGGGGAACCGTGCGGCACGTAGCTGTCGAAAAACACCACGTCACCCGGATCGGCCTCCAGCACCTGGTATTCATCCTCCGGCTGATAGGGGGGATCCTCGAGGCTCAGCGGTGTCCACTCCTCCGTCATCAGCGACTTGTCATAATTGCCGGAGCACATGAAGCTGATGGCGGCATTGTCCAGCCGGTTCTGATCCACGACGATGGCCATGGAGATGAAGAAGTCGGCGAAACGGTTCCAGCCGGCGGCCTGATCCTGGTGCAGCTTGTCCGCGCGGCAGCCCGGCAGTTTGTAGTTGGCCTTTTCCTTGAACAGGAGCGCGGGTTCACCAAACAGATCCTGCAGTACGCTCAGGGTATCATCGTTCAACAGCAATGCGCTGATATCCGGATTGTGATCGCCGAGAAGATACTCCGCGCGCACCAGCTGGATGTCATCCGTAATCGGGCTCTGTTCATAGTACTTGGCCTCCGCGCCTTCATCCGGCGCCTTGGCGCTCAGTTCATCCAGCCATTGCGACAGCCGATCGACCGTCTGCCCGGGGAAAAACCCCTTGCAGACGATAAAACCACGCTGCTGAAAATCCCGCACCTGTTCTTCACTCAGCATCTTCTCGCCCCCCCTGCATTGTCACTGGCAGATCCGTCCATGCCAGCCGCTGAAAACGGATCCGGCATGGGATCACAGCAGCAGACAGTATCACAGGAAACCGCGCCGGGAATTGACCTGGATCAAGTAGCGCCGGGATTTTTTCATGGCGGCGGCGGGACATACGGCAGGGGCAGCGATCAGGGATGGATCATGCTGCGCATATGGGTCGCCAGGGTCTCGGCCCTGGCGATAGCCTCCGCACTCATTTGCTGGCGGAGATCCATCAGCGGCTTTTTCGCGCCGCCGTGTTCATAGGCCAGTTGCAGCCACATGGCCGCCAGCACCTTGTCCTTCGGCGCTCCGTCGCCATAATGGTACATGAAGCCCAGCATGCTCATGGCCTTCCTGTGTCCTTGCTGCGCCGCCTCCGACATCCAGCGGTAGGCCTCGCGCTTGTCGTTGATGACGGTGTCGCCATCCTTCAACAGCAAGGCCAGGGTGTATTGCGCGCTGAGACTGCCCTGCTCCGCGGCGCGGGTCATATAGGCGACCGCGCGCGGCAGGTCCTTTTCCACCCGCATGCCCTGGGCGTACAAGACACCCAGGGACAGCAAGGCGTCATTGTCACCGGCCCTGGCCTTGTCCAGCAGGTCGTCCATGCCGGCGTGGAGCATCCCCGGGATCTCGAAACCGGCGCCACCGCCGCCGCCCGTGCCGGAGGCCGGCGCGGGCCCGGACAGGCCCAGCGAGAGGATGAGCAGAAAAGGGTGGCCCAGGCTGACGGCTTTCATCATGTCCCGATTATAACCATACTGTCCGCCCCGAGACAGACGAAGTGCCCATGCCGGCCCCTGGAGAGACAGCATGCAACTCTATAGCGCCCCCTATTCCGGCAATGCCTACAAGGCCCGCCTGCTGCTCGCCCTGCTGGGACTGGATTACGAGTGCATCGATGTGGACATCCTGCAGGGAACGCGGGCCGGTACCGACCTGCAAAGACACAACCCCAGGGCCCAGATCCCGGTCCTGGTGGATGAGGACATCACGGTCTGGGATTCCCAGGCCATACTCTGCTACCTGGCCCGGCGATATGGCGCCGATCACTGGCTGCCGCTGGAGGCCGGTTCCATGGCCGGGGTCATGCAGTGGCTGGCGGTATCCGAGAACGAGCTGCTGTTCGGCCTGGCACGGGCGCGGGCGGTGCTGCGTTTCCAGCGACCCTGGGATCTCGCGGCCTGCCAGCAACTCGGGCGCAAGGGTCTCGATGTGCTGGAAGGACGATTGCGTGACCACGACTGGCTGGTGACGAATACGATCACCATCGCGGACATCGCCTGTTATCCCTACGTGGCCCTGGCCCCGGAAGGGGGCGTGGCACTGGATGGGTACCCTGAGATACGCGCCTGGCTGGCGCATATCTCCACCTTGCCTGGGCATGTGGGCATGCCTGGAATCGAAACGGGACGTCCATGACCATGACCGCAGGCGGTGTTCATCACCATGCCGATGCCGGCCAGGCTCCGGTCATGGACCCGAGGGCCTCCATACTCAGTCCGTGAGACGGTACTCCACGACGCGGTAGAAGCCGCGAAATACACACCGTTCACGAATACCGGCAATGCACTTGCGATGCCGGGCCGCCGCCTCCGCCACCCGTGTATCCAGGTCCTCCCGCCAGAATCCGGCCAGATAGGGCTCCATGTGTTCCAGGACCCGCCGCAGCGGCAGGCAACGGTACAAGGGATGACGCCAGGGCATGGGCGCGTAATCCGTGATCAGCAGGCGTCCGCCAGGGCGCAACACCCGCACGGCCTCCATCAGGGTCCGCCAGCGCGCGACCGCGGGCATCTCGTGCAGAAGGAAGAAGAGGATGGCCGTGGCGAAGGCATCATCGGCGTATCCCAGCTGTTCCGCGCGCATGCGCGTGGCCAGTAGACGTCCCCCAGGTGAGGACTTGCGCCGCGCAAGCTCCAGTTGCACGGGCGTGACATCGGTAATATGCAGGCCGCCCGGTGAATTCTGCCGTACCAGTATCTGGGTCAGTTCGCCATAAACGCAGCTCAATTGCAGCACCGGCTCCTCGCTCCCGGGACCCAGAAACCCCAGCATGGCGCGCATGAGCTTGCGGTACTGGCCGAACAGGATGGCATTGATCACCACCTGGATATCGAACACCCGCGTACCCAGGGGGGAGAGATAGGCATGAGCATAATGTTCGATCAGATAGAGCGGGATGCCATCGACACTGGCCATCTCATGGGCGTTTTCGTCTTCCATCCGTAATCCTTGCCAGGGCAGCCGCCATCCAGAACTCTGGATACCGGGGAACCCTATCACGATCCCCCGGGAGTGGCATCCCCGGACAATATATATGTTTGATCATATATATGGATCATGTTATATAACAGCAGATGAAACTGTTGCCGGAGGCCTTGTTCGCCGCACTCTCCAACCCCATACGCCTGCGCTGCCTCATGCTGCTGGAACACCATGGCGAGCTTTGCGTATGCGAGCTGACCCATGCCTTGAACCTGGCCCAGCCGACCATCTCACGCCACCTGGCGCAACTGCGCGAGGCAGGGCTGGTACGGGATCGGCGCGAGGGCCTGTGGGTCCACTACCGCATCCACCCGGACCTGCCGGAGTGGGGACGGAAGGTGCTTCGCGCAGCCCGTGACGGTTCCCGCACGCGTCAACCCTTCCAGCGCGATCGAAAACGCCTGCAGGACCCCCACCGGCACCCGCTCCGTCGTGGTTGCGCCTGAGTACGACGACCTGACTCCGTTGCCGACACCATAGAGGAAACACACCATGAACCGCCTGCACATCCACATATCGGTCAATGACCTGCAAGCGAACACCGCCTTCTACAGCGCCATGTTCGACGCCGAACCGACGGTATTGAAACCGGACTACGCCAAGTGGCAACTGGACGACCCCCGGGTCAATTTCGCCATCTCGGCGCGCGGCGGCAAGGCCGGCCTGGACCACCTCGGTATCCAGACCGACAGCGATGCCGGCCTGGAGGCGATGCAGCAGCGACTGAGCGCCGCCGGCGCCTCGCTGGAGGCGCAGAAGGGCACGACCTGCTGCTACGCCCGTTCGGACAAGTACTGGAGTGTCGATCCCCAGGGTATCGCCTGGGAGGCCTTCCACACGCTCGGCAGCGCCCCGACCTTCAATGACCAGGGTGATGGCGACGATGACAGCGCCTGTTGCGCACCGGCCCTGGACAGCGTGGATTCCTGTTGCAATCCGGCTACGGGGTCAAGCGGCGCTTGCTGTGGCGGGGATGATGCGCAGCCGGGCACGGGCTGTTGCGGGTGAGCCTGCGGCTGTTGTTCCTGTGTACCGGCAACGCCTGCCGGTCGCAGATGGCCGAGGGCTGGGCTCGGGAACTCGGTGGCGAGCGCGTGGAAGCCCGTTCCGCCGGGATCGAGGCCCATGGCCAGAACCCGCGGGCGATCGCGGTGATGCGCGAGGTCGGCGTGGATATCTCCTCCCAGGGATCCACCCGGCTCACCGACGGGATGCTGGACTGGGCCGACCTTGTCATCACCGTGTGCGGCCATGCCGACGAGCACTGTCCGGTACTGCCCCCCGGCACCCGCAAGGAACACTGGCCGCTGCCGGACCCGGCCCGGGCCCGGGGCGCTGAAGCGGAGATCATGGCACGGTTCCGCGCCTGCCGGGACCAGGTCCGTCAGCGGGTCGAAGACCTGCTCGAGGTCCTGCAGGCCGAAACAAAGGCGCGGACTTTCTGACCATGGCAATGACCTAACAGGCAAGGACCATCGACATGGGCGACAAACCCTCCAGCGACAACAGACGGCTCGGCTTTTTTGAACGCTACCTGACCCTGTGGGTCGGCCTGTGCATGCTCGCCGGGGTGATACTGGGCAAGCTCCTGCCCGGGACGACCGCCAGCCTGCGGGCGATGGAATTCGGCCAGCACAGCCAGATCAACATCCCCATCGCGATCCTGATCTGGCTGATGATCTACCCGATGATGCTGAAGATCGACTTCTCCAGCCTCATCGACGTCCGCCGCCGGCCCAGGGGGATCCTGATCACCCTGTTCGTGAACTGGCTGGTCAAGCCCTTCTCCATGGCCTTGATCGCCTGGGTCTTCTTCAAGCACCTGTTCCTGCCCCTCATCGGCGCGGACCTCGCCGATCAGTACATCGCCGGCTGCATCATCCTCGCCGCGGCGCCATGCACCGCGATGGTCTTCGTCTGGTCCTACCTCACCGACGGCGACCCGGCCTACACCCTGGTGCAGGTCTCGCTGAACGACCTGATCATGCTGCTGCTGTTCGCCCCCATCGTCGGCCTGCTGGTCAGCGGCGCCAGCAATCTGACCGTGCCCTTCGATGTCCTGCTCTACAGCGTGATCACCTTCATCGTCATCCCGCTGGCGCTGGGCAGCCTCAGCCGCGTGGTGCTGATCCACAGCTTCGGCATCGCCTGGTTCGAGGGCCGTTATCTGAGATTCTTCCACCCGCTCACGATCATCGCCCTGCTCGTGACCCTGATCTTCATCTTCGCCTTCCAGGCCGACAACATCACCGGCGAGCCGCTGAATATCCTGCTGATCGCGATCCCGATCCTGATCCAGGTCTATTTCAATTCCTCCCTGGCCTATGGCCTGATGAAGGTCTTCCGGGTGCCGCACGACGTCGCCGCACCGGGCGCCCTGATCGGCGCCAGCAACTTCTTCGAGCTGGCGGTGGCCACTGCCATCACCCTCTACGGCCCGGAGTCCGGCGCCGCGCTGGCGACCGTGGTCGGGGTCCTGGTCGAGGTACCGGTGATGCTCTCGGTGGTGTACTTCTGTAACCGCACCCGCCACTGGTTCCCGGGGGGACTGGAGAAGAACGCCCGGGCCCGGGCTTGAATCGGCCCCGCGCCGACCCGATATCACGGACTTCCCCGCCGCGCGGCCTGCCGCCACACAATCGAGGGCATGCCCCTGTTCAGACAATTACAGCGCCTGCGTGATGGCTATCTGCTGCGACGGCACAAGATACCGGAGGAGGACTGGTGCGCGCAGACCCGGGATCTGGACCTGCTGTCGGGCCTGGAGGCCTCGGCGCGGCAACGCCTGCGCACACTGGCCAGCCTGTTCCTGTACCACAAGACCATCAATGCCGCCGGCCAGTTGCAGGTCACGGAGGCCATGCGCATCCGCATCGCCGCGCAGGCCTGCATTCCCATCCTCAATCTGGGTCTCGATTATTATTCCGGCTGGCACGAGGTCATCGTTTACCCGCACAGCTTCGTGGTCACGCATCGGGAAGAGGATCCCGCCGGGGTGGTCAGGGAACGGCCTCGCCACCTCAGTGGCGAGGCCTGGGGCCGTGGCCCGGTGATCCTGTCCTGGGCCGATATCGATACGGTCATGCCCGAATCGAACGTGATCGTGCATGAATTCGCGCACAAGCTGGATATGCTCAACGGTGTCGCCAACGGCATGCCGCCACTGCACCGGGGCATGGATCGGCAGGCCTGGACCACGGCCTTCAGCGAGGCCTACGAGGCCCTGGCCGCGGACTACCGCCAGGGCCTGCCCACGGCCATCGACCCCTACGCCACGGAGAGTCCGGGGGAATTCTTCGCCGTCGCCAGCGAGGTCTTCTTCACCCAGCCCCGCAACCTGCGTCAATATTTCCCGGCGGTATATGCACAACTGGGCCTGTTCTACCGCCAATATCCAAGGGATCGATAGGCGCGCGACCACCGCCGGGTACCGGACCTCCATCGGCAATTGAATTCACCCACGACGCACCCATATTGAGGGGATGTTCCAGCCCGGAGACCCCCATGAAGGAATCCCTGCATATCGTCTGCCCTCATTGTCAGGCCATCAACCGCATACCCGCCGCCCGTCTTGACCACAACCCGCTCTGCGGCAAGTGCCGCCAGGCCCTGTTCACCGCCCGGCCGGTGGCCCTGGATGGCGGGGATTTCGACCGTCATATCCAGCGCAACGATATCCCGGTGCTGGTGGACTTCTGGGCCGAATGGTGCGGTCCCTGCAAAATGATGGCGCCAGCCTATGCCCAGGCTGCGGCGGAACTGGAGCCCGATATCCGTCTGGCCAAGCTCAACACCGAGACCGCGCCGGAGATCGCCGGCCGTTACGGCATCCGCAGCATCCCGACGCTGATCCTGTTCCAGGACGGCAGGGAGCAGGCGCGCCAGGCAGGCGCCATGGGCCACACCGATATCGTCAGCTGGGCACGATCGCGACTCCCGGGATGAAGGGATCCACAGGCGGCGTATCGGGCTTGCCGGGGGCCCCTGGCGACAACAGCGGGGGCTTCTGTGCCTGGCGCGGCGCGGTATCGCCGCGCCCAGGGTCTCAGCCCATGTGATGTCCGCCGTTGATGGAAAAATCCGCGCCGGTGATATAGGTGGCGGCATCATCCGTGAGGAAGGCCACGACCCGGGAGATATCTTCCGGAACGCCCATATGCCCTACCGGGATCTCGGCCTCGATCTGTTTGCGGATCGCCTCGGGCACGGCCATCACCATGCGGGTGGCGATATAACCGGGAGAGATGGTATTGACCAGCACGCCCTTGCGCGCGCCCTCCCTCGCCAGCGACATGGTAAGACCATGCAGCCCGGCCTTGGCGGCCGAGTAATTGGCCTGCCCGAACTGGCCCTTCTGGCCATTGATGGAGGAGATGTTGACTATCCTGCCCCAGCCACGCTCCAGCATGCCGCCGAATACCTGGCGGGTCATGTTGAAGGCCCCTGAAAGATCGATGTTGATCACCGCGTCCCAGTCCTCGCGACGCATCTTCTTCAGCGTGCTGTCGCGGGTGACGCCGGCATTGTTGACCAGGATATCCACCGGCCCCAGATCCTTCTCCACCTGCTCGACCATGGCCTTGCAGGAATCGAAGTCTCCGACATCCGCCTCGTAGATGGCTATCTCGTAACCCTCCTCCCGACGCGCCTGCTGCCAGGCCAGGGCCTTGTCGTGATTGACGGGACGATAGCTGGTGACCACGCGCCGCCCCTGCTCGCTCAAGGCCCTGCAGTGGGCCGTACCCAGTCCACCGATACCCCCGGTGACGATTGCAATTCTGTTCATCTGAATCCCCCTTGGAAAGGTCTGATCGATTCGGACCTTGCTCCGATACAGGGAGGTATCGCCAAAATCTTCATGACCATGCCCCCTACGGCCTGATTAGGTTGCGTTGCAGCATGAAAAGTTCCATCCGCGACACCGGATCCATGGAAATATCCTTCCGTACTGGTAATCAGCGGCGACTTGCACCGATAATCCTCCCATGAAGATCACCGCCCGCCTCCTCAGCTGTTTCCTGCTCCTGGGCCTGCTCATCCCCGTCCCCGGGCTGGCCGCGGAAGCTGACGCCATCGCCCAGGCAGGCAAGACCCTGGACCGGGTCGCCAGGCAATTACGACAACAGGACCTGGGCAAGGACGCCCTGGACCCGTTGCGTGTCCTCGTCAACACACTGAAATCGCCCGTGGCCACCTGCATCACCAACGATGCGAAGCAGAAACAGCTCCTGCAGGACCAGTTCATCAGCCTGGGAGCACCGGTCAAGGATGAATCCGCCGAGGTGCGCGACAAACGCCGGCAACTCAAGAGGGGCGTGGAACGCCTGGACAAACACCTGGCCAGCTGCCGCCTGCTCGGCCTGCGCATCGAGGAACTCGGCACACGGATAGACCAGCGCCGCCAGGCCCTGCTGGCACGGGAACTGCTGGCCCGGGGTCCCAACCTGCTATCCCTGGTGCTGGACAATCTCAAGCATCCCGGCATCTGGTGGACCGCGACCGAAACCTTCCTCAGCCAGCAGAGCGGCCTGCACCTGCTCAGCCTGATGCAGTGGTCGCTGTTGCTGGCCTTGACCGCCATGGCCCTGGCGACAGGCCTGTGGTTACGGCGACGCCTGCGCACATGGGCCGACAGCTGTAACTGGTACGACGACTATTCCAGTCGCTTCCTGCACGCCCTGGTGCGCACCGTGGCGCTCTATGCGCCACGCCTCCTGATCTCCATATTCATCGCCGCCTGCCTGTTGTTCTTCAGCCTGAGCCTGCCGTCCACGCCGTTCATCGCCCTGCTCGCCTATGGCCTGTGCGGTTATTTCCTGACCACGGCGGTCATCCGGCTGCTGTTCAATCCCCCCACCCCGGCGCCACCCCTGCTGAACCTGCAGGCGCCACTGTCCCGCAGCCTGTCGCGTCGCTTGATGGTGCTGGCCCTGCTGGTGCTGCTGGGCTATCTGCTGTTCTTTACCCTGCTCTCGGTCAGCCTGCCGGAAACCGCCTTCCTGCTGGCGCGGAGCCTGTTCGCCTTTTTCTGGTTGCTGAATCTCGCCTGGGCCGCATGGGTGCTGATCCATGCACCCCGTTTCGGTCGTTACCGCTGGCTGTTCAGCCTGGCGATGCTGAGCCTGCTGGTGTCCCTGGGCGCGGAATGGCTGGGTTATCGCAACCTGTCCCTGTCCATCTGGCGGGTCCTGCTCGGCACCCTGCTGTCCCTGGGGCTGGCGCTGCTGGTTTCGCAACTGTTGCTGGGACTGTTCGATGCCATCGATGAGGGCCGCTATCACTGGAGCCAGCGGCTCAGGCATGTGCTCGCCGTCGCCCCCGACAGTCCGGTTCCCGGCATCGTCTGGCTGCGCCTGCTCGGCATCATCGCCGTATGGCTGGGCTTCGCCGCCATGGTCCTGTGGATCTGGGGGATCTCGGACACGGTGCTGGTGCAACTGCGCACCTATCTGATCCAGGGCTTCGAGATCGGCAGCCTGCATATCATTCCCCTGCAGATCGCCTGGGCCATCATCATCGTTGCCTTGCTGATCAGCAGCGGCGGCTGGCTGCGCTCCCAGTTCGACCGCCACTGGCTGCAACACACCCGCATCGAACGTGGCACCCGCGAGGCCCTGGTCACCATCACCGGCTATGTGATCACCTTCCTGGCCATCCTCATCGGCCTGGGGGTCGCCGGCCTGGACTTCAGCAACCTGGCCATCGTCGCCGGCGCGCTGTCGGTCGGTGTCGGCTTCGGTCTGCAGAATATCGTCAACAACTTCGTCTCCGGCCTGATCCTGCTGTTCGAGCGGCCTATCAAGACCGGCGACTGGATCGTGGTCGGCAATACCGAGGGCTATGTCCGCCGCATCCGTATCCGCTCGACCCGCATCCAGACCTTCGATCGCGCCGACGTGATCGTCCCCAACTCGGAACTGATCGCCTCCCAGGTAACCAACAAGATGCTCAACGACGCCCGCGGCCGTATCTCGGTATTCGTCGGGGTCGCCTATGGCAGCGATACGGAGAAGGTACGGGATATCCTGGTCGGTATCGCCAATGACCACCCCAGGGCCATTACCAACGGCAGCATGCCCAAACCCTATGCGCTGTTCCGCGGCTTTGGCGACAGTTCGCTGGATTTTGAATTGCGCCTGTTCATCCACAATATCGATGATCGCCTGCGCGTGACCAGTGATATCAATTTCGCCATCGACAAGGCCTTCCGAGCGGCAGGCATCGAGATCCCGTTCCCGCAGCGTGACCTGCATGTGCGCGACTGGGCGCCAGGAACGGCGACGAGCGACCCCGCCGCGAGACGGGCCGGCGGCAGGACCCAGGAGGATCCGGATGCGTAGACCGGCATCGCGGAAATCACCGCTGCCACTGCCACGCCACATCCATCGGTTTCGGCCGGGGCTGGATTGCCATGTCCCATGAGCACGGACGGCAAAGCCGCGGTCACCGGAAGGCCTTCATACTCGGTATCGGGCTGAACCTCGGTTTCGTTATCATCGAGCTGTTCTACGGCGTAATCGCGGATTCGCTGGCGCTGATCGCCGATGCCGGACACAACTTCAGCGATGTCGTCAGCCTGATCCTGGCCGGGGGCGCCGCCGCCCTCGCGGCCAGGACGCCGACCCAGAGGCGCACCTATGGGCTCAGGCGGGTCACCATACTGGCCTCGATGATCAGTGCCTGCCTGTTGCTGCTGGCGATCGGCTCGATCACCTGGGCGGCGCTGGCCCGCCTCGGCGAGCCCAGCCCGGTTGCCGGAACGACCATCATCGTCGTCGCCGCCATCGGCACCGTCATCAACACCTTCACCGCGCTGCTGTTCCTGCGGGGCCAGAAGGACGATCTCAATATCCGCGGCGCCTTCCTGCACATGGCCGCCGACGCGGGGGTCTCCTTAGGGGTCGTGATGGTGGGCGTCGGCATCCTGCTGACGGGATGGGACTGGCTGGATCCCCTGATCAGTCTGATCATCGCCATGGTGGTCCTGGCAGGCACCTGGGGCCTGCTGCGCGATTCGATCAGCCTGTCCCTGGACTCGGTGCCGCCGGATATCGACCCCCAGGCGGTCGCGGACTACCTGCGGGGGCTCCCCGGGGTCCAGGCCCTGCATGATCTGCACATCTGGGCGATGAGCACCACGGAAGTGGCCCTGACCGCGCATCTGGTGGTCCCCGACCCCGGGGATCACGATGCCCTGCTGCGAGAGATTGCCGCGGTCCTGCATGAGCGTTTCGGTATCGTACACCCCACCCTGCAGATCGAGTCCGGAACTGGCCGGAACTGCCCGCAGGCCCCACCGCGAAGCCTGTGAGCAGGAGCCCACGGCGGCCCGGAAAACGGGGGCCTGAAAACCCGGCGCAGCGTCAGCCGTCATCGGCGGCGACCGATTCAATACATGCGGTGCCGGAACAGCCAGCCGGCCAGTGACAACGTGACCAGGGCGATGATGGCCATCGGCCAGTACTGGGGCCAGAGGATCTCCAGGCCCGTCGCCTCCAGGAACACGCTCCTGACCACGATCAGGAAGTAGCGCATCGGGTCCACCAGGGTCAGATATTGCACCGCCTCCGGCATATTGGCGATGGGTGTGGCGAAGCCCGAGAGGATCACCGCCGGCACCAGGAACAGGAAGGCCCCCAGCAGGCCCTGCTGCTGGGTCACGGACAGGGATGAGATCATCAGCCCGACCCCTATCGCCGCCAGCAGATAGAGCGCCAGCCCCGTATACAAAGGCAGCAACTGCCCCCGCAAGGGGACATCGAACCAGTACACCGCCATGAGGATGATCAGGCTGGCCTCCAGCAGCCCGATGATGAAACCTGGCACCGCCTTGCCGATCAGGATCTCCAACGGTCCCATGGGCGTTACCAGCAATTGATCGAAGGTCCCCTGCTCGCGTTCGCGTGCCACCGACAGCGCGGTCACCAGCAGGGTCACCACCAGGGTCAGCAGGGCCACGATCCCGGGGACGATGAACCAGCGGCTGAGCAGGTTGGGATTGAACCAGCCCCGGCTGACCAGGTGCACCGGCGCGGCGTCCTGCCCCCGGCGCTGCAGCCAGTACTGGTTGAAATCCTTGACGATGTCCCGGACGTAATTCAGCGCCAGCAGGGCCGTGTTGGAGTTACGGCCATCGACGATCACCTGCAGCGGCGCGGGCTCACCGCGCAGCATGGCCTCGCTGAAGCGGGGTCCGACATGCAATACCAGCAAGGCCTGCTTGTCATCGATGGCCAGACCGATCCCGGCATCGCGCCGCAGGCTCAATACCTTTTCGAAATGGGGCGAGCCGCCAAACCCGGCCAGCAGGTCGCGCGATATCCCGCCGCGGTCCTCGTTATAGACCGCATAGGGAATATGCTCGAGATCGTAGGTGGCCGCATAGCCGAACACCAGCAACTGCACCACCGGCGGCACGATGATCACGAAACGGCTCTTGGGATCCCGGAGCAGGGCCAGGAATTCCTTCACGATCAGGGCCAGGATCCGCTGCAACATCAGTCCAGTCTCTTGTGGGAGATATGCCGGGTCCGGCCGAGGAAGAATGCGGCCAGCACCAGCAACGCCAGCATATTCGGCCAGTACACCGACCAGATATCCCCGGCCAGGAAACCGGTCTGCAGCAGGGCCACGAAATAGCGCGCCGGGACGAAATGGGTGATCACCTGTACCGCTACCGGCATGCTGCCGATCTCGAAGATGAATCCGGACAGGATGAAGGCCGGCAGGAAGGTCACGATGATTGCCACCTGACCGGCGACGAACTGGTTCCTGGCCACGGTCGAGATCATCAGCCCCATCCCCAGGGCCACCAGCAGGAACAGAGAGGCGCCCAGGAACAAGGCGCCCAGCGAACCACGCAAAGGCACGTCGAACTGCCACACGGCCATTGCCACCGACAGGGCCATACCGCACATGCCGAGGATGAAATAGGGAATGATCTTGCTCATCAGGATCTCACCGATGGACACCGGCGTCGCCATCAACGCCTCCATGGTCCCGCGCTCCCATTCACGCGCCACCACCAGCGCGGTCAGCAGCGCCCCGATGAGGGTCATGATCACGGCGATCAGGCCTGGGACCAGGAAGTTGGTACTGCGCAATTCGGCATTGAACCAGACCCGTTGTTCGAGCTGGACCGGGATGCGGAAGGCCTGGCCGGTCGCCGCGCCGTGCCGTTGCAACCACTGCACCCAGGCCCCGGTGACATAGCCCTGCACCAGGCGCGCGGTATTCGCGTTGACGCCGTTGACGATCAGCTGCACCGGGGCGCCGCGGCGACTGCGATAACTGCTGCCAAAGTCGCTGCGCAGGTAGAGAATCCCGGCGATATCACCCCGCAACATGGCGCGCCGGGCGCTGGGCATATCGGTGTAGTGGCGGGGCTCGAAGTATTCACTGCGGAAAAAGCTGCCGCTGAAATCGGCCGTGAGCGCGGTGGGACTCTCCACGATCAGGGCCAGCGGCACATGCCGGGCATCCAGGGACACGCCATAGCCGAACAGCAGCAACAGGAATACCGGCAGGATGAAGGCGATGGCAATGCTGCTGGGGTCACGCCGGATCTGCAGGAATTCCTTGCGCACCAGCCCGCGCAGGCGCATGGCCCTGCCACCGCGCCGGCTCATGCTGCCGCCCCGGCCCGTTGCGGCCGCTCGATCAGGGCGATGAAGGCATCCTCCATCGAAGGTTCCGCCAGCTCCGGGGTCCGGGCCGCGGCCTTGACCTCCGCCGGGGTCCCGGTCGCGAGGATATCGCCCTCGGCCATGATCACCAGGCGATCGCAAAACTCGGCCTCTTCCATGAAATGGGTGGTGACCAGTATGGCGACGCCGCTCTCGGCCAGGGCATTGATGCGCTGCCAGAACTCACGCCGGGCCAGTGGGTCCACCCCGGAGGTCGGCTCGTCCAGGAACAGGATATCGGGCTCATGCAGCAGTGCCGCCGCCATCGCCAGGCGCTGTTTGTAACCCAGGGGCAGTTCGTCACCATTCATGTCGATGACCTCCCGCAGGTCGAACTGCTCCAGGGCCCAGTCGATACGAAGCCGACTCCGCCTGGCCTGCAGGCCGTAGGCGTGGCTGAAGAAACGCAGGTTCTGGGACACACTGAGACTGCCGTAAAGGGAGAACCTCTGGGCCATGTAACCGATCCGCGCACGCGCCCGGGCCGCGGCCGTGCGCAGATCGACCCCGGCGACCCGGACCTGGCCGCCGCTCACCGGCAACAATCCGCAGAGCATGCGGAAGGTGGTGGTCTTGCCGGCCCCATTGGCGCCCAGCAGACCAAAGATCTCGCCATGACGGACACTGAAACTGATATTCCTGACCGCCTGGAAATCCCCGAATGTACGGCTGAGATCCCGGGCCTCGATGACCGCGCCATCACCCCGACCGCGCTTCTCTTGCGTAGCCAGGGTCATGGCGCGGCCGGCCCCATCACTGGCCCGTATCAGGGAGATGAAACTGTCCTCGAAGCGCGGCGCCACCCGGGCCAGATGCAGGTCCGGGACCTCGGCCAGCAGTCGGCAGGGACTGAGTTCCCGGGCATCCTCCATCACCAGGCGCACATGCTCGCCCTGGATCAGGGCATCCACCACCCCCGGGGCCTGGCTCAGACGCTGTTGCAGCCCGCGCTTGCCGAGGCTGCCGGCATCCGCCTTCCAGGTCCGTCCCTCCAGGGCACGGGTGAACACCCCCGGCGCATCCTGGCCGATCAGCCGGCCCTGGTGCAGCAGCAGTACCTCATCGCAGCGCCCGGCCTCGTCCAGATAGGCGGTACTGAGCAGTACCGACATGCCGTGTTCCCGGACCTGGCGATAGATCATGGCCCACAGTTCCCGCCTGGAGACCGGATCCACGCCCACCGAGGGCTCGTCCAGCAACAGCAGCCGCGGCGCCCGCACCAGGGTACAGGCCAGACCCAGCTTCTGTTTCATGCCCCCGGACAGGTGCCCGGCCAGGCGTTCGCCAAAGGGCGCCATGCCGGCCATGGTCATCAGCTCGGCATATCGCGCCGGGCGCGCGGCCGCCTCCAGGCCCTGCAGGTCCGCGTACAGGTCCAGGTTTTCCCGCACCGTCAGGTCTTCATAGAGACCGAAGCGCTGCGGCATATAGCCCAGTTCGGCCTGCGCCGCCAGCGACTCGCCCGGCAGGTCCCGGCCCAGCACGGTGACGCTGCCAGCGTCCGGCAGCATCAACCCGGCGATGACCCGCATCAGGGTGGTCTTGCCGGCCCCGTCCGGACCGATCAGGCCGGTCACCGTGCCCGCCCGGATGTGGGCGCTGATACCCTCCAGCGCCAGCACCCTGCGCGGGGCCTTGCCGAAGGACTTGACGATCCCCTCCAGGCGCAGCACCGGCTCTGGAGCCGGCTCCGCCGGAGTGACCTCCTCGGCATTCATTCCGGCTGGCCGCAATCGTCCATTGCCAGCGCCGCCCGGGAACGTTCATCGATCACCACCGTGGCCGGCATGCCGAGACGCAGTTCCCGCTCCGGGTTACAGGCATATACCCGCAGCTGGTAGACCAGATGGGTGCGCAAGGCCTCGGTCTGCACCGACCTGGGGGTGAATTCCGCGGTCGGGGAGATGTAGCCGACCCAGCCGGGATAGCCCTTGCCTGGATAGCTGTCGGTATGGATCGTGGCCGCCTGCCCGGGTTTGACCCGGCCGAGATCGGTCTCCGAGACATAGGCGCGCACCCACACCGGATTGTCCCTTGCCAGGGTGTAGAGCGGTCGTGACGGATTGGCCATGTCTCCCGGTTCCAGGATCCGATCGCGTATCACACCGTTGCTGGGCGCATACAGGCTGGCGTCCGCGAGATTGTGACGCGCCAGCATCAGGGCGGCTTGCTCGGCCTTCAGGCGGGCCTGCGCGGCCGCGATATCCTCCTTGCGTGGACCGGCTATGGCCAACGCCAGGGCCGCATCGCTGGCCTTCAGACGTGCCTGCGCGGCGTCCGCGGCGGCCTTGGCGTTATCGACGTCCTCGGGTGACACCAGGCCGCGTTGCAGCAGCTTGCGCAGCCGCCCATAGGTCATGCTGGCATCCTCGGCGGTGGCCCTGGCGGCCTCGACATTGGCCCGCGCGACGCTGATCTCCTCGGCACGGCTGCCGGCCAGGAGCCGCGCCACCACCTGCTGCTGTGCCTCCACCCGCGCCTCGGCCAGCGCCACCTGGGCCTGTAGCCGCCCGAGTTCCAGCACCGCCAGCAACTGCCCCTTGTGGACCCGGTCCCCCTCTTTCACCAGCATCCGGTCGATGCGTTCACTGCCATCGATGGCCAGCTGCACCTCGCGGATATCGACATTCCCATACAGGCTAAGGACCTCAGCGGCCACCGTCGGACGGTGGGCCTGCCAGTAATAATAGGCCGTGACGCCGCCAGCGAGCAGCAGCACCAGGATCAGGAGTCGCAAACGTCTCATATTCATGTCCCTTCCTTGTCCACAAACCTGCATTAGATATTTCTAATATACAGGAACCGACACCCGTGATAAAGACTGAGTGTGGCGCGCGGGTATTCTCCTGGGGTATCCTATGCCGCCCCTGTGAAACCGGCCCGAGGCCACCCGCATCCATGTTCGCACATCTGAAAGAGAACATCGCCTGCGTCTTCGAACGCGATCCCGCGGCCCGCTCGACGCTGGAGGTCCTGACGGCCTACCCGGGCCTGCACGCCGTGCTCATCCATCGTCTGAGCCACTGGCTGTGGCATCACCGTTTGCGCTGGATGGCGCGCATGTCATCGCATATCGCCCGCTGGCTGACCGGCATCGAGATACATCCCGGCGCCCGCATCGGCGAGCGTTTCTTCATCGACCACGGCATGGGCGTGGTGATCGGCGAGACCGCCGAAATCGGCAATGATGTCACCCTCTACCATGGTGTCACCCTCGGCGGTACCTCCTGGCAGAAGGTCAAGCGCCATCCCACCCTGGAAGACGGCGTCGTGGTCGGCGCCGGAGCCAAGGTCCTGGGTCCTATCGTCGTCGGCAAGAATGCCCGCATCGGTTCCAATGCGGTGGTGGTCAAGGACGTGCCGCCAGGCGCCAGCGTGGTCGGCGTCCCCGGGCATGTCGTGGTGCCGCGCAAGGGCAAGAGCCGGCAACGCGCCGAGATGGCGAAAAAGATCGGCTTCGAGGCCTATGGCGAAACCCAGGACATGCCGGATCCGGTGCAGAACGCCATCGACTCCATCCTCGACCACCTGCACGGGGTACAGCGGCAGATGGACGAGATGGAGGAGCGCCTGCGCAAGCGGCGTGACGAGGGATCATCCCGGCCGGGGCGGATAGAAGAACCTGATAATGAGTCTTCCACTGATCCCTAGGACCACGACCCGGGCCTGCCCGGGCAATACTTGACTATTTTACTAGGATTAGTGATCATGATAACCGAACCCCTGCCGGGAGACGGCTCCGATGCCTGCGCCACCCTCGCATCAGGATACCCGTCCCGGCAGGCCAGTACAGGAGTAATGCCAACATGAGACTGACCACCAAAGGTCGCTATGCGGTCACCGCGATGCTGGATCTGGCCCTGCATCATGGCCAGGGACCCATCACCCTGGCCGATATCTCGGGCCGCCAGGGGATCTCGCTGTCCTACCTGGAACAACTGTTTTCGCGCCTGCGCAAAAGGGGCCTGGTGTCCAGTTCACGCGGGCCGGGTGGCGGATATCAGCTGGGGCAGGAGATGGACCGTATCTCCGTCGCCGACGTCATCAGTGCGGTCGACGAAAGCGTCGATACCACCCGCTGTGGCGGCAAGAAGAATTGTACCAGCGATCACCGCTGCCTGACCCACGACCTGTGGGAACAGCTCAGCGCACAGATATACGATTTCCTCAACGGCATCAGCCTGGCCCAGCTGGTCAGCAGCTGTGATCAGCACGATGACGGCCTCGCCGATGGCGAGAGCCTGATCCGCATGGATATCCCCGGCAACCATGCCGCCAAGGCCTGAGGTGAACGACATGCCTGTCATCTTGACCGAACGCGCCGCCGAACATGTAAAGACCTTCCTCGCCCGGCAGGACCAGGAGACCCCCAGCCTGCGTATCGGCGTACGCCCTTCGGGCTGCTCCGGCCAGTCCTATGTGATCGAGCCGGCCACCGAGGCCGCCGACGATGACTATATCTTCGACAGCCACGGCGTCCGCATCCTGGTCGATGCCCGCAGCCTCGATTACCTCGATGGCACCGAACTGGACTATGTCCGTGAGGGACTCAACGAGGGCTTCCGCTTCAACAACCCCAATGTCAAGGACACCTGCGGTTGTGGCGAAAGCTTCAAGGTGTGATGGGATATGAGTGAAACCACGCAACAGATGGAAGACCTCGTCAGCGGCGAGTACCAGGCCGGCTTCGTCACCGACATCGCCAGCGATACCGTCGCCCCCGGCCTCGATGAGGACGTGATCCGCATGATCTCGGCCAGGAAGGGGGAGCCGGACTGGCTGCTGGACTGGCGCCTCGACGCCTACCTGCACTGGCGGGAGATGCGCGAGCCGCACTGGGCCCATGTCCACCATGAACCCATCGATTACCAGGCCATATCCTATTATTCGGCGCCCAAATCCCGGACCGACGGTCCCAAGAGCCTGGACGAGGTCGATCCCAAGCTGCTGGAGACCTACGAGAAGCTGGGTATCCCGCTGCACGAACGCGAGATCCTGGCCGGGGTGGCCGTGGACGCGGTCTTCGACAGTGTCTCGGTGGCCACCACCTTCCGCGAAAAACTGGCCGAGGCCGGGGTGATCTTCTGCTCCTTCTCCGAGGCGGTGCGCGAACACCCGGAACTGGTGCGCCAGTACCTGGGTTCGGTGGTTCCCAGTTCGGACAACTTCTTCGCCGCCCTCAACGCGGCGGTGTTCTCCGACGGTTCCTTCGTCTACATACCCAGGGACACGCGCTGCCCGATGGAGCTGTCCACCTATTTCCGCATCAACGCCGCCAACACCGGCCAGTTCGAGCGCACCCTGATCATCGCCGACGCCGGCAGTCATGTCAGCTACCTGGAGGGCTGCACCGCGCCGATGCGGGACGAGAACCAGTTGCACGCCGCGGTGGTGGAGCTGGTGGCCCTGGACGATGCCGAGATCAAGTATTCGACGGTGCAGAACTGGTACCCCGGCGACGAACAGGGCCGCGGCGGGATCTACAACTTCGTCACCAAGCGCGGTGACTGCCGCGGCCGCAACGCGAAGATATCCTGGACCCAGATCGAGACCGGTTCGGCGATCACCTGGAAATACCCGAGCTGCATCCTGCGCGGCGACAACTCGGTGGGTGAGTTCTATTCGGTCGCGGTGACCAACAACTTCCAGCAGGCCGATACCGGCACCAAGATGATCCACCTGGGACGCAATACGCGCAGCACCATCATCTCCAAGGGCATCTCCGCCGGGCATGCGCAGAATGCCTACCGCGGCCTGGTCCGGATCGGCGCGGGGGCCACCGGGGCGCGCAACTATACCCAGTGCGATTCCCTGTTGCTGGGGGACCGCTGCGGCGCGCATACCTTCCCCTATATAGAGGTCAAGAACGACAGCGCCCAGGTCGAACACGAGGCCTCGACCTCGAAGATCAGCGAGGATCAGCTGTTCTACTGCCGCAGCCGCGGCATCGCCGAGGAAGACGCGGTCAACATGATCGTCAACGGCTTCTGCCGCGAGGTCTTCAAGGAGCTGCCGATGGAGTTCGCCGTCGAGGCCCAGAAACTGCTGAACGTGAGCCTGGAAGGCGCGGTCGGCTAGAGAGGAACCAAGAATGTTGGAGATCGAAAACCTGCACGCCAGCGTCGATGACAAGCCCATCCTCAAGGGCATCGACCTGCACATCAAGGCCGGCGAGGTCCACGCCATCATGGGTCCGAACGGCTCCGGCAAGAGCACCCTGGCGCATGTGCTCAGCGGTCGCGAAGGCTATACCATCACCGCCGGCAGCGTGCGTTACCAGGGCCGGGACCTGCTGGCCCTGGCACCGGAGGAGCGGGCCCGGGAAGGGGTCTTCCTGGCCTTCCAGTACCCGGTGGAGATCCCCGGGGTCAACAACGCCTATATGCTGCGCACGGCGCTGAATGCAATCCGCAAGCACCGCGGCGAGGAGGAACTGGACGCGGTCTCCTTCCTCAAACTGATGAAGGAAAAGATGGCCATCGTGCATCTCAAGCAGGACCTGCTCTCGCGCGCGGTCAACGAAGGTTTCTCCGGCGGCGAGAAGAAGCGCAACGAGATCTTCCAGATGGCGGTCCTCGAACCCCGCCTGGGGATCCTCGACGAGACCGATTCGGGCCTGGACATCGATGCCCTGCGCATCGTCGCCGAAGGGGTCAATCACCTGCGTGATCCCGGGCGCGCCTTCCTGCTGGTCACCCACTACCAGCGCCTGCTGGACTATATCGTCCCCGATCGCGTGCATGTGCTGGCCGACGGCCGCATCATCAAGTCCGGCGATCGCGATCTGGCCCTGGAGCTGGAGGAACGTGGTTATGACTGGTTGCTGGAGGAACACGCGGCGTGAATGCCGGCACCGACTTCATGGCCGCCATGACCGCCGCGCATGCCGACCTCGGCTCCGGGGGAGGGCCCGGCTGGTTGCGGGAGCTGCGGCGGCGGGCGATGCGGCTTCTGCAGGACCGGGGCCTGCCGGACACGCGCCAGGAACGATGGAAATACACCGATCTGAGATCGCTGCAACGACTGGCCTTCAAGCCGGCCGGCAGAACCGGTACCGGCATCGACACCGCGGCGCTCGCAAGGGTGGAAATCCCGGGACAGAGCGGACCCCGGCTGGTGTTCGTCGATGGCCATTACCAGGCGGCGCTGTCACAACCGGGCGCCGACCATGCGGGTGTGACCGTCTGCGCCCTGGATGAGGCCCTGGAGCGACACCAGGACCAGTTGAGGCCCCTGCTGGACCTGCCCACGGACGACGGCCCGGACTGCAGCTTTCAGCTCCTCAACCTGGCCCTGATGAGCGACGGCGCCTACATCGCGCTGGCCGACGGGCGGGAACTGGCGGCGCCGCTGCGACTGCTGTTCCTGAACACCGGCAAGACCCGCAACCTGCTCAGTTGCCCACGGGTCTTCATTCACGCCGGCGCGAACAGCCGCGTGCGGGTCATCGAACACCATGTCTGTGTGGACGATCCCCAAAGCCTCACCGCCGCCGTCACCTCCATCGACGCCGGCCCGGGCAGTTCCATCGAACACATCAAGGTCCAGCAGGAGGGTCCGCGGGCCTTCCATATCGGACACCTGGAGGCGCACCAGGCGCGTGACAGTCATCTGGATTCACACACCCTGTGCCTGGGCGCCCGCCTCAACCGCAATGATATCGAAACCCGCCTTGCGGCCGAGGGCGCCAGCGTCATGCTCAATGGCCTCTATCTCGCCGACGGGCGCCAGCATGTCGACAATCACACCCTGATCGACCATGCCAGTCCGCTGACGCACAGCGAGGAAACCTTCAAGGGCGTCCTCGACGGTCACGCCCGCGCAGTCTTCAACGGCCGCGTGATCGTGCAGCCCGGGGCACAGAAGATCGAGGCCCACCAGCACAATCGCAACCTGCTGCTGTCGCCGGATGCCGAGGTCGACACCAAGCCCGAACTGGAGATCTATGCCGATGACGTCAAGTGCAGCCACGGCACCACGGTCGGGCAGCTCGACGCCCAGGCACTGTTCTATCTGCGTTCGAGGGGCATCGCCGAGGACGATGCCCGCAGCCTGCTGACCTATGCCTTCGCCGATGATATCATCGCCCGTATCGACCTGCGTCCGCTGCGTGAATACCTGGAGACCCTCCTGAACAGACACCTGCCCGGCGGGCTGGAGCCGAGGGCCAGCGCATGAGTACCCGTCCACAGGCCATCGATGCCGTCACGGCCGATCTGGGTTCACTGCGCGCCGACTTTCCGATCCTGGACCAGCATGTGCATGATCGGCCACTGGTCTACCTCGACAATGCCGCCACCACGCAGAAACCCCGGGTGGTGATAGAGACCCTGGATCGCTACTACCGTGAATATAACGCCAATATCCATCGTGGCGTGCACAGCCTCAGCGAACAGGCCACCGAGGCCTACGAACAGGCGCGCGTGAAGATAAAGGACTTCGTCAACGCCGCCGATCACCGCGAGATCATCTTCACCGCCGGCACCACGGCCTCGATCAACCTGGTGGCGCAGAGCTACGGCCGCGCCAGGCTGGGTGAGGGTGACGAGATCCTGATTACGGAGATGGAGCACCATTCCAACATCGTACCCTGGCAACTGCTGTGCGAGCAGACCGGCGCCCGCCTGGTGGTGGTGCCCATCAACGAGCGTGGCGAGACCCGCATGGACGAATTCCGGCGCCTGCTCGGAACGCGCACCCGGCTGCTGTCGGTGGGCCACGTCTCCAATGCCCTGGGCAGCATCAACCCGATCGAGGAGATGATCGACGCCGCCCACGCCCTCGGTGTGCCGGTGCTCATCGACGGCGCCCAGGCGGTCGCCCACATCAACGTGGACGTCCAGGCGCTGGACTGCGACTTCTACGCCTTCTCCGGTCACAAGCTGTTCGGCCCCACCGGCATCGGCGTACTCTATGGCAAGGCCGGGCTGCTGGAGGCCATGCCCCCGTGGCAGGGGGGTGGCGACATGATCAAGACGGTCAGCTTCGACGGCACCGAATACAACCATATCCCCTACAAGTTCGAGGCCGGCACCCCGCACATCGCCGGCGGCATCGGCCTGGGCGCGGCCATCGACTATGTCAGCGCCATCGGCCTGGAAAGGATATGGGAATACGAACACGGACTGCTGGACCATGCCAGCCGGCGCCTGGCGGACATCCCCGGTCTGCGCCTCATCGGCACGGCGGCCCGCAAGACCAGTGTGCTGTCGTTCATCATCGACGGCGTACACGCCACCGATCTGGGCATGATCCTCGATCACGAGGGCATCGCCATCCGCATCGGCCATCACTGCGCGATGCCGGTGATGCAGCACTTCGATATCCCCGGCACCGCGCGCGCCTCGCTCAGCTTCTATAACACCCGGGACGAGATCGAGCATCTCGCCGAGGCCCTGGCCCGGGCCCGCGACATGCTGGCCGCCTGAACCCCAATGGATGAGATTGCCCGCAGGATACTCAGACCCGTGACCGCCACCGAACCCCGACCCGAGCCCAATCCCCACGAACCGGTAAGCCTGGAACGCGACTGCGAGGCCATACTGATCCCGGCCGGCACCCCGATCACACTGCCGGCCGGCAGCGTGGTCTTCATCACCCAGGCCCTGGGTGGCAGCATCACGGTCAACGTCAATGGCAACCTGGCGCGGATCGACGGTCGCAATGCCGACGCCCTGGGCTGGCAGGTCGAGTCCCGCCAGGGGGAAGAGACCGCGCCCGGTGACGGCAGCGTGGACGAAAACCAGATCTGGGAAGAGCTGCGCAACTGTTACGACCCGGAGATCCCGATCAACATCGTCGAACTGGGACTGATCTACGGCGTGCATGTCACCCCGACGGAGGATGGCAACCGGGTCGACGTACAGATGACCCTGACCGCCCCCGGTTGTGGCATGGGCACCATCCTGGTCGAGGATATCCGCTACCGGATCGGCCAGATCGCCAATGTCAGCGAGGTCCAGGTCGATCTGGTCTTCGACCCGCCCTGGAACCCGTCCATGATGTCGGAGGCGGCGCGCCTTCAGACCGGCATGTATTGACGCCACGGCGTCAGCATCTGTTATATTCCTCATCTGCTTCTGCACCCACACACGTTTCCCGGGGAACCCCTATGTCTGACTGGATCAACGTCGCCACCACCGACAGCATCGAACCCGGCAACTGGGAGGTGGTGGAACTGGAGGACGTGGTCATTGCGGTATTCAACATCGACGGTGAGTTCTTCGCCATCGAGGACGTATGTACCCATGACTTCGCCACCCTCACCGGCCTGCCGCTGGACGGAGATCAGGTCATCTGCCCCCGCCACGGCGCGCGCTTCTGCGTCAGGACCGGCGAGGCACTGACCCCGCCGGCCTATGAACCCACCGCCTGCTTCCCGGTGCGCATCACCGACGGCATCGTCCAGGTTCGGGACAACCGCTGGGACTGACACCGGCGCGAATCATCGATCGACCGGCCTGGCGCCGCGCGATCCCCGCGCGCGCCCTTCCGCATCCCCTGCCGGCCCCTTCAGCCCCATCCCCACCGGAATGGCCCGCGCGGCGCTTTAACTCTGCCTTGACAATACCGTATAATCAGTCGGTTTTATCAACATTCATACCCTCAACCTTCAGGAACCCCAAGCGACATGAGCGACAGCAACATCGAAAGAACCCTTTCCATCATCAAGCCGGATTCTGTCTCCAGGAACATCATCGGCGCGATGATCGGCCGCATGGAGGCCTGCGGCCTGCGCGTGGCCGCGGCCCGCCTGCAGCTACTGACCCGTGGACAGGCCGAGGGCTTCTACGCCGAACACCGGGAACGGCCCTTCTTCAACGACCTGTGCGAATTCATGACCTCCGGGCCGGTCATGATCCTGGTCCTGGAAGGAGAGAACGCCATCACCCGCTACCGCGCCCTGATGGGCTCGACCAACCCGGCCATGGCCACCCCCGGGACCATCCGTTTCGATTTCTGTCGCGATACCATCTCGCCGTCCGCCAACGGTCTGCATGGCTCGGACAGCCCGGAGAGCGCGGAGCGCGAGATCACCTTTTTCTTCAGGCCTGAAGAGATCGTCACCAGGGTGAACTGAAGCAGATGAGCGCCCGCGCCAGTCTACTGGGAATGGATCGCAAGGCCATGGAAGGCTTCTTCCTCGAACTCGGGGAGAGACCCTTTCGCGCCTCGCAGATGCTGAAATGGCTGCACCAGCATGGCGCACGTGATTTCGGCGCCATGACCAATATCAGCAAGTCGCTGCGCGGCAAGCTGGCCGAACTGGGCAGCCTGGATTTGCCCGAGGTGATCAGCCAGCAGATCTCCGCGGACGGCACTCGCAAGTGGCTGATACGGGTCAACGGCGGCAATGGTATCGAGACCGTATTCATCCCCGAGGACAAACGCGGCACCTTGTGCATCTCCTCGCAGGTCGGCTGCCCCATGGATTGCAGCTTCTGCTCCACCGCGCAGCAGGGCTTCAACCGCAACCTCGACAGCGCCGAGATCATCGCCCAGTTGCGTATCGCCGCCGATGAACTCGGCCAGGCCCTGCCCGGCGGGCGGGTCATCAGCAACATCGTCTTCATGGGCATGGGCGAACCCCTGCTGAATTTCGATCCCGTGGTCAGCGCCATCCGCATCATGCTGGACGACCATGCCTATGGCCTCTCCAGGCGACGGGTCACGGTCAGCACCTCCGGGCTGGTACCCCAGATCGACCGTCTGCGCCTGGAATGCCCGGTGAGCCTGGCAGTCTCCCTGCATGCCGCGAACGATCCCTTGCGCGATACGCTGGTGCCACTCAACCGCAGCTATCCCATCGCCCAGCTGCTGGATGCCTGTCGGCGCTATGTCGATGCCCAGCCGCACAGCCAGATCACCTTCGAGTATGTGATGCTGGATGGGGTCAATGACAGCGACCGGGATGCCCGGGAGCTGGCGCGGATCCTTGAAGGCATACCCGCCAAGATCAATCTGATCCCGTTCAACAGCTTCCCCGGCACCCACTACCGCGCCTCGTCCAAGGCCCGGATCGACAGCTTCCGCATGATCCTGTGCCGTGCCGGCCTGGTCACGGTGACGCGCAAGACCCGTGGGGACGATATCGATGCCGCCTGCGGACAACTGGCCGGCAAGGTCAGGGCCCGGGCCGCCAGACTCAGGCACGCGCGCGACCCCGCCAACCCGGAGGCATTACCATGAGAACGTCCGCTCAGCCCCTGTTGCTCATGATCCCGCTGCTGCTGGCATTGACCGGCTGCAACAGCACCAGCACCCAGCCGGAAACGGGTTATGAACCGGGCAAGCTGGCCGAGGTCAACGTGCAACTGGGCATCGCCTACATGAAGCAGGGCCAGAACAAGGTCGCCCTGAAGAAATTCAGGCATGCCCTGGAACTCGATCCCAGCTACCCCATGGCGCACAACATGCTCGGGGTCCTGTACGAACGCCTGGGGGAGGATGACAAGGCCGAGGCGGAATACCGACGCTCGGTCGCCCTGGCCCCCAGGAATCCCGTGATCCTGAACAACTACGGCCAGTTCCTGTGCCAGCGCAAGCATTTCCACGAGGCCGAAGAACAGTTCCTGGCCGCGCTCGCCAACCCCCTCTACACCACCCCGGAAGTGGCCTACACCAATGCCGGAACCTGCATGGAGCAGAGCGGCGATCTGGCCCGTGCCGAGGACTATTATCGCAAGGCCCTGGACAGCAATCCCAAGATGCCCACGGCCCTGTTCCGCATGGCCGGGATCAGTTACCACAAGAAAAGATTCCTCTCCGCCCGGGGCTATCTGCAACGCTACCTGGCCAACGCATCACAGGACCCCGAGAGCCTGTGGCTGGGGATCCGCATAGAACGGCAACTGGGTGATCACGACACCGAGGCCAGCTATACACTGCTGTTGCGTTCGAAATTTCCCACATCCAGGCAGGCCCAGCTGCTCGAGGAAGAAGCGCCGTGAGCGATCCCCGGTCTCACGACCCGCGTGACGATGACGCCGGTGGCCGGGCTTCCGACCTGCTGCGCAAGGCCCGCGAGGGACGCAAGCTGACCCAGCAGGAGGTCGCCACCCGCCTGCATCTGGAACTCAGGATCATCACCGCCATCGACAACGGCCAGTTTTCCGGCCTGGCCTCCCCGGCCTACACGCGTGGCTACCTGCGCTCCTATGCCCGGCTCCTGGAGATGGACGGCGACAGCATCATCGCGGCCTATAATATCGAAGCCGATGACATACCACCGATCCTCCCTCATGCCAGCAGCCCGGCGCAGCAAGTGGAGAGCAGTGACACCCTGATCAAGGCGATCAGCTGGCTGGTCGGGATTGTTCTGCTGGCCCTGCTGTTGCTGTGGGCCAGGGAACGCTTCGCCGGTCAGGACTTCTCCCTGTCCGATCTGGGTCTGCAGCAATCCGCTCAAGAGAACCCGCCGGCGCCGGCGGCCACCCCGACGCCGCCGACGCCTCCATCGCCGTCCATTGCGGAGGCGCCGGTCACCGAGCTGGAGCCCTACCGCCGCCTGGACCAACAGACGGTCTATCCCGACCGGGACGGCGCCACGCAGCAACCACCCGCGATGGCGCCCACGCCGGTCATGGCCCCACAACGGCCCGGGGCCTCCGCGGCGCGCACCAGTGAAGAACCGGACACCAGCACCGATGCCGCCGGCGGGACCGGCGCCCCCCCGGTCGAGGGCGCCGAGGCCACAACCGCAGGCACCCCCACGCAAGCCGCCGAACCCACGGTGGCGACGGGTCCGGAGCTACGCTTGCAACTGGCCGACAAGGCCTGGATCGAGATCACCGGCGCCGACGGCAAGCGCATGTACTACAACCTCGGCAAGCCGGGGGAGATCGTCGCGGTCTCCGGCAGGCTGCCCTATACCGTCAAGATCGGCAATGCCGGCGGGGTCACGGCCAGCCTGGGCGGACGCCCGCTGGATCTGGCCCCCTATTCGGTAGAGGGGATCGCCCGCCTGCGCATCAATGGCGCGGACGATATCGTCGAAAACCGTTAGCCGTCCGGCCCGAGCCGCCCACGCATAACCTCGCAGGAGATCCCTTTGTCCAAAGCACCACAGGCCATACGCGGCATGAGCGACATCCTGCCGCAGCAGACCCCTCGCTGGCAATACCTGGAGGACTCCATCCGCAAGCTCCTGGATGGCTATTGCTATCGCGAGATCCGCATGCCCATCGTCGAGATGACGGCCTTGTTCAAGCGCTCCATCGGCGAGAATACCGACATCGTCGAGAAGGAGATGTACACCTTCGAGGACCGCAATGGCGACAGCCTGAGCCTGCGACCGGAAGGCACCGCCAGCTGCGTACGCGCCGGGATCCAGCATGGCCTGCTGCACAACCGGGTGCAGCGTCTCTGGTACCTGGGTCCGATGTTCCGTCATGAGCGCCCGCAAAAGGGCCGCTATCGCCAGTTCCACCAGTTGGGGGTGGAGGCCTTCGGCATGAGCGGCCCGGACATCGACGCCGAGCAGATCCTGATGACCGCGCGCCTGTGGCGATCCCTGGGTCTCAAGGGCCTGCGCCTGGAACTGAACTCGCTGGGCAGCGGCAGCGCCCGCGCCGCCTATCGCGCCATCCTGGTGGACTATTTCAGCGCCCATGAGCAACAGCTGGACGAGGACAGCCAGCGGCGCCTGCGCGACAATCCCCTGCGCATACTGGACAGCAAGAACCCGGACCTGCGGGATCTGATCGCCCGGGCACCATCCCTCGCCGACCATCTGGATGCGGAATCGGCCGGGCATTTCGCACGCCTGCGGGCCATGCTGGATGCCGCCGGTATCGACTATCATCTCAATCCCCGCCTGGTCCGTGGTCTGGACTACTACGGCAAGACCGTATTCGAATGGGTCACCGATCGCCTCGGCGCCCAGGGGACGGTCTGCGCCGGCGGTCGTTATGATGGCCTGGTGGAACATTTCGGCGGCCGCCCGACACCGGCGGTCGGCTACGCCATCGGCCTGGAGCGCCTGATCGCCTTGCTCGAGGACGGCGACGATCTGGCGCCGCCCCCGCCCCACGCCTGCCTGCTGATGATGGGGGATCGCGCCACCATCGAGGGCCTGGCGCTGGCCGAGGAACTGCGCACCACCCTGCCCGGCCTGCGCCTGCTGACCCTGTGTGGCGGTGGCAGCTTCAAGAGCCAGTTCAAACGCGCGGACAAGGCCGGAGCACGCCTGGCGCTGGTGCTCGGTGACGACGAATGCGACCGCCGCGAGGTGGCCCTGAAAGACCTGCGCGGCGGTGGGCCGCAGACCGGCATCCCACGCCCGGAGCTGGCCGGCACCCTGGCACGACGGCTGGGCTTGTAGGCGGGGCAGGCCGGGTATAATGCCCTCTTTCCGTCCTCGCGCGCAGCCTCGCCCGTTGCGCCCCGGACCCATGCAACAGACCACAGGAGAACCCAGTGGAAGTTTACGCCTCTGAAGAAGAACAGGTGGAAGCCATCAAGAAATGGTGGAAACAGAACGGCAAGGCCATCATGACCGGCCTCATCATCGGCCTCGGCGCCCTCTCCGCATGGCGCTACTGGCAGACCTATACCGCCAACAAGGAGACCCAGGCCTCGATCGCCTACCAGCAGGTGATGTCGAATGCCGCCGATCACAAAAAGGCCGCCGAGAAGGCCTCCGGCGACAAACTCCTGCACGATTTTCCCGCCAGCGGCTATGCCGACCTGGCCGCACTGACCCTGGCCGGCCTGGCGATGGAGGAAGACGACCGCGCCAGGGCCACGAGCTATCTGCGGCGCGTCGCGGATCAGGGGACGATGGCGGAACTGCGCGATTTCGCCCAGATCCGCCTGGCCCGCATCGAGCTCGCCGACGGCAAGCCCGGGGCCGCGCTGAAGCGCCTGGACGGCATCACCAATGGCGACACGCTGATGAGCTGGCTGGAACTGAGGGGTGATGTGCTGCTTGCGCTCAAGCGTCACGCAGAGACCCGCAACAGCTATCTGCAGGCCCTGACCCTGGCCAGCGCCAGCGGCGCCAGTCAGGCCCTGCTGCAACTCAAGCTGGACGATCTGGGCCAGCCCGGTAGCACGCCATGAGTGCGAGGCCGGCGATCGGCGCCCTGCTGCTCCCCGCCATGCTCCTGCTGGGCGCCTGCGGCACCACCGACAAGATCACCCAGAGTATCTCCGAATACATGAAGGGCAAGGACAATTCCCTGCCCCCCAGTGAACTGGTCGAATTCGAGCCCGCCGTGAAGATCGACACCCTGTGGTCCATCGACGTCGGCTCCGGCACCGATGAACAGTTCCTCAGGCTGACCCCGGTGATCGATGGCGACAGCGTCTATACCGCCGGCCACGAAGGCCTGGTGACCGCGGTGGCCCTGGCCAGCGGCAAGCAACGCTGGGAGAAGGACACGGACCTGCCCATCAGCGGGGGTCCCGGCGTGGGCTCCGGCCTGGTGGTGGTCGGCACCAATGATGGCGATGTCGTGGCCCTGGCCGAGGACAACGGCAAGGCGCTCTGGCGCGCCCGCGTCAGCAGCGAGGTCCTGGCCGCCCCCCGGATCAGCGATGACGTGGTGATCATCCGCACCGGTGACGGACGCATCACCGCCCTGAACGCCGCCGATGGCAAGCGCCTGTGGTTCTACGACAGCCCGGTCCCGGCCCTGAGCCTGCGTGGCGTCAGTGCGCCGGTGATCGCCCAGGGCCTGATCGTGGCCGGCTTCGACAACGGCAAGCTGATGGCCCTGGAACTGAAGACCGGCCGCCTGGCCTGGAGCACCACCGTCGCGGTGCCGCACGGCCGCTCGGATCTGGATCGCATGGTCGACATCGACAGCGAGCCCCTGATCATCGACGACGAGGTCTATGTCGCCACCTATCAGGGCCGGGTGGCCTCGGTATCCCTGCTCAACGGCCGCCTGCGCTGGGCCCGCGACATCTCCTCCGATGCGGGTGTCGGCATCGATGACGAACGTCTGTATGTCAGCGATGACGAGGGTAATGTCTGGGCCCTTGAACGCCTCACCGGCACCTCCATCTGGAAGCAGGAAAAACTGTTACGGCGCCGCCTGAGCGCGCCCACACCGCTGGCGGGCCTCGTCGCCGTGGGTGACTTCGAGGGCTATGTCCACTGGCTGCGGGCCAGTGACGGGCAGTTCGTCGCGCGCACCCGGGTCGGCAGTGATGCCATCATCGCCCGGCCGATCGCGGTCGGCGACATCCTGCTGGTCTACGGTTCCGGCGGTACCCTGGCGGCCCTGCGCCCGCAACCCTGAGACCCCATGAAACCGGTATTCGCCATCCTCGGCCGGCCCAATGTCGGCAAGTCCACGCTGTTCAATCGCCTGACCCGCAGCCGTGACGCCATCGTCGCCGATCAGCCCGGCCTCACCCGCGACCGCCAGTACGGCCATGCCCTTATCGGGGAGCGGGAGGTGATGGTGATCGATACCGGTGGCCTGGCCGATGATGACGACATCTCCGGACTCATCAGCCAGCAGGCCATGCAGGCCGCACTCGAGGCCGATGTCTGCCTGTTCCTGGTCGATGGCCGCAAGGGCCTGAATGCCGCCGACGAGGCCATCGCAATCCGCCTGCGCCAGCTCGGCAAGCCGATACAGATCCTGGTCAACAAGAGCGAGGGGCTGGATGAGGACGCTGTCAGCGCGGAATTCCATGCCCTGGGCCTGGGCATGCCCCGGGCGATCTCCGCGACTCACGGCCAGGGCGTGTTCGATGCGCTGGAACCGCTGCTCGCGGATCTCCCTGCCGACGAAGCCCCAGAGGACGAGCAACGGCAAGGGATCCGCATCTGCGTACTGGGGCGCCCCAATGTCGGCAAGTCCACCCTGGTCAACCGCATGCTCGGCGAGGAGCGCGTGCTGACCTTCGATCAGGCCGGCACCACCCGCGACAGTATCGAGATCCCGTTTCAGCGGGAAGGCCGGGACTACGTCCTGATCGACACCGCCGGGGTCCGCCGCCGCGGGCGTATTGGCGAGGCGGTGGAGAAGTTCAGCGTGATCAAGACCCTCCAGGCCCTGGACAGCGCCCATGTGGCGATCCTGGTGATCGATGCCAGTGAAGGCGTGACCGATCAGGATGCCGGCCTGCTGGGCATGGCCCTGGACAGTGGCCGGGGCCTGGTGATCGCGGTCAACAAGTGGGACGGGCTGGATAACTACCAGCGCGAGCGGGTCAGATCGGATCTGGAGCGCAAGCTGCGCTTCATCGATTTTGCCCGCATCCATTTCATCTCCGCGCTGCACGGCAGTGGCGTGGGCAAACTGTTCGGATCCATACACCGGGCCCACCGCTCGGCCTTCGTGGAGGTCAACACCGCGCGCCTGACCCAGATCCTGGAGGATGCGGTCAGCGCCCACCCGCCCTCCATGGTGCGTGGCCGCCGCATCAAACTGCGCTATGCCCACCTCGGCGGTCACAACCCGCCGACCATCGTCATCCACGGCAACCAGACCGCCTCGCTGCCGGAAGGCTACCGGCGTTACCTCGCCAAGACCTTTCGCGGCGCCCTGAAACTGGAAGGCACACCGGTGCGCATCGAGACCCGCACCGGCAAGAATCCCTATGCCGGGCGCCGCAACACCCTCACCCAGCGCCAGGTGAAACGCAAGCAGCGACTGATCAAATACGTCAAGAAACGCTGATCCAGGCCTGCCTCACGCCCCTGGCGGCACATATTCCGAGGGCGCCTCGGAACCCTCGCCGAAGAAAAACTTTTCCATTTCGGTTTCCAGGAATTGGCGCGCCTTCGGCTCCACCGGGGTCAGGCGGTATTCGTTGATCAGCATGGTCTGATGCCGCAGCCAGTCCTGCCAGGCCTGCTGCGAGACCTGTTCGAAGATACGCTTGCCCAGATCACCAGGATAGGGCGGCATCTTCAGGCCCTCGGCCTCCCGGCCCAGTTTTATACAATGCACCATTCTCGTCATACGGCTACTCCATGGGGGATTCCTGCAACAATCGGCTGACCGGCGCCGGCAGTCCCAGCGGCGGTCCGGTGGCGCTGTTATACCAGACCCTCGCGGGCACATCCATGACACCCGGCGCCGTCAGCGCTCCGCTGTCGACATCGAGCTCCAGCAACAAGGGGGTGATATCCAGGTGAAAATGCGTGAATCTGTGCCGGAATACCGTCCCGGTACCGACCCGGGCCGGCAGCATGCCGGTGTAATCCCGGCACCACGCCGCCGGCTCGGCCCCGTCGGGACACTCCGGCAGGCTCCACAGCCCCCCCCAGAGACCGCTGGGGGGACGTTGTTCCAGCAGCACCGAACCTCGCCCGTTCCGGATCAGCGCCAGCCGGGTCCGCCGCAGCGGCAGACCCCGGCGCGGTTTCGGCTGCGGATAGTCTGCCTGCCGGCCCTGGGCGTGCGCCCTGCAGCTCGTGACGACGGGACAGTGCCCGCACACGGGCCGGCCACGGGCGCAGACGCTGGCGCCGAGATCCATGATGGCCTGGGTGTATTCGGCACAGTGATGCGCCGGGGTCAAGGCATCCGCCAGCGCCCACAGACGTTTCTGCACCGCCGCCTGGCCCGGCCAGCCCGGGATCGCGGCCCAGCGGCACAGCACGCGCTTGACATTGCCATCCAGGATGGGCTGGCGCTGCCCGCAGGCCAGCGCCAGGATGGCACCGGCGGTGGAGCGGCCGATCCCCGGCAGGCCCAGCAGGGCATCGAGATCCCCGGGCAGGCGCGCGCCATGACGTTCACGGATGATCACCGCGGTCCGGTGCAGATGCCGCGCCCTGGCATAGTAACCGAGGCCACTCCAGAGGTGCAGGACTTCATCGATGGAGGCCTTCGCCAGCGATTCCAGATCGGGGAAGCGTTGCATGAAACGCTGGAAATAGGGAATGACGGTGGCGACCTGGGTCTGTTGCAGCATGATCTCCGAGATCCAGACCCGATAGGCTGTCGGCTGGCGTTGCCAGGGCAGGTCATGGCGCCCGTGACGCCGGTACCAGGCCAGCAGGTCCCCAGCGAAGGCCTGTCTGTGTGGCGCCGCGACGGGCACTCAGAACTTCAGCAATTTTTTCAGCTGACCGCCGAGCTTGCCCTTGAGCTTGTCGCCCAGCTGTTTCTCGATCTTCCTGGTCACCGCCTTCTGCGCCCGCTTCAGCACCAGGCCACCGATGTCCGGAGAGATACTGGGCTGATCCAGGCTGCCGTGGATCTTGACCGGCACCGTCACGCCACTGAGCCGCGCCAGGTCCTTGCCGCCCTGGCCGCGCGAGGTGTCCGTGACCGTGGCCTCGACCAGGTAGTTTATGGTGTTGCTGGGGAGGTTGGCCAGCATGCCCTTGCCGCGTATGCGTATGGCCGGACTCTTGGCCGCCAGATCGTTCATGGTGATGACCCCGTTTTTGACCACCGGGTTGCCGGTCATCTCGGTAAAATCGGTCTCCTCCTGCTGCGCGACCTTGAAACTGCCGGTCTTCTTGAAGCTGTCCAGGCTGCGCATCATCTTGCCGATGTTGAAACCCTTGACCGCGCCGTTGCGAAACACGAAACCCATGCGTCCGTTGAGGGCGGCCTTCATGGCCTCGGGGGTCGCCCCCTGGGTGGTCAGCCTGGCGTGAAAGTCACCATTGCCGCGCAGGCGCGCCTTGCCGGTGAGGTCCTGCAGCAGGGGTTCGATCTCGATCCCGGTGAGGGCCTCGTCCAGGCTCAGCCTGGCGACCTTGCCCCGCGCGTCGAGGCCGATACTGCCCTTGTACCGACCCCGGTACAGATCGGCGCTCAACGGCGCCAGCTTGATATTCCCGTCACGGGCGTCGATCTTCAGCTTGATATTCTTCAACTTCAGGTTGGAGATCTTCATCCTGCCGATGCGGGCCTCGCCCTTGACCTTGAGTGCCCGCAGGGTATCCAGGGGCAGGGTGGCGGCGGCTCCGGCGGCCGTCTCCGGCGTTGCCGGCGCCGGCGCAGGGCCTTTTTTCGCCGTACCGGCCCTGGCCCGGGGTGGCAGGTAACGGTCCGCATCGATGGCGTCCACGCCAAGCTTGAAGTCTATCGCCGGGTTGTTGAAATCCTTGACCGCGACGATGCCCTTCAGGTGGGTGTCGTCCAGTTGCAGGGCCAGATCCGTGATCTTGATGGCCGAGGTCGAGCCACTGAAACTGGTGTCCAGCGCCACCTTGCCCAGGACCTTGGGATCGGCGGTCAACGGCGGCTTCCGGCCCAGGCTCCGCATCAGCTCGCGCAGGTTGAACGGCGCCACCTTGAGCTTGCCCTTGAAGCTCGGTTTCCGACCCAGTATGCCGGCGGCGCTGATCCCCCCCTTGATATCCATGCCCAGGCCGCTGACACTCAGACCGCTCAGCAGCAGGGTCTGCCGGTCCAGATCGACATCGGCACGGCTGGCGAGACTGACATTCACCGGTTTCGGCACGCCCTTGCCCGTAACCGTGGCCTGCAGGGTCAGGGGTTGCAGTGTGAGCTTGCGGGCCGTGCCCTGAATGCCGATATCACCCTGCAGCGCCTTCAGGGTCTGCGCCAGCGCGCCCTGCCCCGCCGCGCCCAGCAGTTTGTCCAGGTCGGTGGCCTGCAAGCGCACATGGCCGTTGAGCACCGGCGCCTTGCCGAGGATCTTGCCGACCTTGAGCTTGCCCTGTACCTCGGCGCCCATGGCGTTCAGCGCCAGGTCGGAGAGCGTCGCGGTCTGGGCCTTCAGATCGGCCTCGACATTGGCCTTCAAGTCGATGTCGGCGCTGCCGCCAGGGATGGCCTGGCCCTGCATGCTGGCCTTGAACCGCAACGGCATCACCGTGTAACGCTGGCTGTCCAGGTCATAACCCAGCTTGCCCTGCAAGGCCACCTTGCCCTTCATCGGCGAGGGCTTCGTGGTCTCGACATCGAAGGAAATGGCCAGCTCGATCGGCTGATTGGCCTTCACCGCGCCGGTATGCACGTTGAGACCGGCGAGCTGGTAGAACTCACCCCTGGCGGCATCCCTCCAGCTCAGGCTGGCATCGCGGATATCCACCCCGCCCAGCGCCAGGGAGGCCAGCTGTATCGGGCTGCCACCCGTCTTTTTGCCTCCCCGGTTCGCGCTGCCGGCGGCCAGCAGATCGTCCCAGTTGGCCTTGCCATGCTTGTCCCTGGCCAGATTCAGACGCAGGCCATCCACGGTGATGGTGTCCATCTCCACCTTCTTGCGCAGCAGCGGCAACAGTTGCACCCGTATATTCACCGCCTGGGTCGAGGCGAAGGGCTGGGTGCCGAAACCGGGGGCATTTCCCAGGCTCACCGCGCCCGTCTGCACACCCAGCCAGGGAAAGACGCTGAGCTTGATATCACCGTCCAGCTTCAGGTCCCGACCGGTCTCCTTCTTGACCATGGCGACGATCTCGTCCTTGTGATCGTTGGGATTGAAATACATCGGTACCGCCACCGCCGCCGCGATCAACACCACGACCACGACAGCCGTCAGGATTGCCAGAAATTTGAATGCCTTTTTCATAATCCGTCCTTCCGTCAGTTGACCCAGTCCGTCCAGTATAGGTCGGTCCACCGGCACGGCTCAATCGTATTCAGCGGCCCGCCGCGCGTCGCCCCGTACCCGCGCCACCGGGTAACGCTCGGCATTGATGGCAATCTTGCGATCGGCGGCCTGGATCAGCTCGATGCCCAGACGATCGGCGATCCGCACCAGATAGATCAGGATATCGGCCAGTTCCTCACCCACCTCCTGAAGCTTCCGCTCGCCCAGAGAACGCGATTGTTCCTCACTGAGCCACTGGAAATGTTCCACCAGCTCGGCAGCCTCGGCGATCAGCGCCATGGACAGATTCTTGGGGGAATGGAACTGCTCCCAGTCCCGCTCCGCGGCAAAGGCGGCCAGACGCTGACGCAATTCTTCCAGGCTGTCCATGCCTTACCCGGCCAGGCGCTCGCGGGCCCGTGCGACCGCGGCCCTCACCTGCACGGGGGCCGTACCTCCAAAATGATCGCGAGCCGCCAGCGAGCCCTCCAGGGTCAGGACCGCGAAGACATCATCCTGGATCGCGGGGGAAAACCGCGCCAGCTCCCGCAGTGACAACTGGGCCAGGTCCACGCCCTTGTCCAGGGCATGGCGCACCGCCTGACCGACGACCTCATGGGCATCGCGGAAGGGGACGCCCCGGCGCACCAGGTAGTCGGCCAGATCGGTGGCCGTGGTGAAACCGGCCAGGGTGGCCTCGCGCAGACGCGCACGCCTGATCCGCACGTGCGGCATCATGTCGGCATAGGCGCGCAGGGAGTCGCGCAGGGTGTCGATGGTATCGAACAGGGGCTCCTTGTCTTCCTGGTTGTCCTTGTTATAGGCCAGCGGCTGCGCCTTCATCAGGGTCAGCAATGACATCAGATGACCATAGACACGGCCACTCTTGCCGCGGATCAGCTCGGGCACGTCCGGGTTCTTCTTCTGCGGCATGATCGATGAGCCGGTGCAGAAGGCGTCACTGATGTCGATGAAACCGAACTGTTGCGAGGACCACAACACCAGTTCCTCGGAGAAACGCGACAGATGCATCATGATGAGTGCGCCCGCGGCATTGAACTCGATGGCGAAATCCCGATCGCTGACCGCATCCAGTGAATTCTCGGCAATGGCCTCGAAGCCCAGCAGTTCCGCCGTATAGGCCCGGTCGATGGGGTAACTGGTACCGGCCAGCGCGGCCGCGCCCAGTGGCAAGACGTTGACCCGGCGGCGGCAGTCGGCCAGGCGCTGGCGATCCCGGAACAACATCTCGAACCAGGCCAGCATGTGATGACCGAAGCTGATCGGCTGGGCCGCCTGCAGATGGGTGAAACCGGGCATGACGGTGTCGGCCTCGCCTTCCGCAATCCCCAGCAGGGCCTGCATCAGACGCTCCAGCTCGGCCTGGATCGCATCGATCTCCTCGCGCAGATAGAGGCGGATGTCCGTGGCCACCTGATCGTTGCGTGATCGCCCGGTATGCAACTTCTTGCCGACATCGCCTATGGCCGCGACCAGGCGCGCCTCGATGTTCATATGCACGTCTTCCAGGGCCGTGGACCACTCGAAACGTCCCGCCTCGATATCGCCGGCTATGCGCTCCAGCCCGCCGACGATGAGGGCGCATTCCTGCTCGCTGAGAACCCCGACATGCGCCAGCATGCGCGCATGGGCGATCGATCCCTGGATGTCGTGCCGGTACAGTCGGCGATCGAAGCCGACCGAGGCGGTGAACTCCTCGACGAAGGCGTCCGTGGGCTCATCGAAGCGGCCGCCCCAGGGCTTGACCGTTGGTGTTGCTGAATCTGACATAGGAATTAAAGTGGTTGCGGGATAGACTCGTTACAGTATAACCCGAATCGTCAGCGGCATTGGGAGGCGACGTGACCCGTACACACAGGCAGGAGGAATTTCTCCCCGATTTCTGCGGCGTGCGCATGCTCTTCGGGGTCGTCGTGCTGGGTGAGATCCTGGCCATCGTCCTGACCCTGGCCAGCTATCCCAACCTGTTCGCACACCTGGACGAACTGGCGGTGATCTCGCTCTTCACCCAGTGGCTGATGCTCTCCAGCACCATCGTCCTGTGCCTGTTGCGGGGCTGGCTCTGTCGTCTGCCCGAGGCCCCGGCCCTCGGCCTCAGCTACGCCATCATCCTGTTACTGTGCTGGGGGCTGACCGAGGTCGCCTGGCTGATCCTGCACCCGGGGGGGCAGTACAACCCATTGTCCCTGGCCACGCACACCCAGTTCGTGTTGCGCAGCCTGGCCATCAGCGCCATCGTGGCGGCCCTGGCCCTGCGCTATTTCTACGTCCAGTATCACTGGCGGCAACAGGTTCAGGCCGAGTCCCGCGCCCGCATACAGGCCCTGCAGGCGCGCATCCGCCCTCACTTCCTGTTCAACTGCATGAATACCATCGCCAGCCTGACCCGCAGCCAGCCGGCCCTGGCCGAAGCGGCGGTCGAGGATCTGGCGGACCTGTTCCGGGCCAGCCTGGCCGACGCCGACACCCTGGTACCGCTGCGCAGCGAGCTGGAGCTGTGCCGGCGCTACCTGCGTATCGAGGCTCTGCGCCTGGGCGATCGCCTGCGGGTCGAATGGGATATGGCGCAACTGCCGGCGTCCCTGCCCGTGCCTTCCCTGAGCCTGCAACCCCTGATCGAGAATGCCATCTATCACGGTATCGAGCCAAACCCCGCGGGCGGCGAGATCCGGATATCCGGCAGCCGCGGCGAGGGTCTCGTCGAGATCCATATCGACAACCCCCTGGCCGCGGCCGGGCATCATCACCAGAGTGGCAATCGCATCGCCGTCGACAACATCCGTGAGCGGCTGCAGGCCCAGTATGGCGACCGCGCGCGCCTGCTCCTGCGACCCGATCCGGAAAGGGATCGCTTCCACGTCAGCCTGACCCTGCCCCTTGCGCCGGACGCCTGATGACCTCCCCACGTGTCCTGATCGTCGATGATGAGCCCCTGGCCCGGCAACGCCTGGTCACGCTGCTGGCGGAGCTGGACGGTTACCAGCTGGCCGGGGAATGCGCCACCGGCCGCGAGGCGGTGATCAGCGCGCAGGCCCTCGGGGCCGAGATCCTGTTGCTGGACATCCGCATGCCCGGCATGGACGGCATCGAGGCGGCTCGGCACCTGGCCGGACTGGAGCCGCCTCCGGCGGTGATCTTCACCACCGCCTATGGCGATCACGCCCTGGAGGCCTTCGAGGCCAACGCCATCGACTACCTGCTCAAACCCATACGCCGGGAACGCCTGCAACAGGCCCTGGCGAAGGCCCGCCGCCTGCAACAGGGACAAATGGATGCCCTGCGCGGGCAACAGCCGGCCCGCACGCATATCAGCGTACGCCGGCAGGGCGCGCTGGAACTGGTCGCCATCGACGACATCCGCTATTTCCAGGCCGACCAGAAATACACCACCATCGGTTGCGCGGCCCGGGAATACCTTTGCGAGGACTCCCTGGCCCAGTTGGAGAAGGAATTCCCCGGACGGTTCCTGCGTATCCACCGCAATGCCCTGGTTGCCGTCACCTATGTGCAGAGCCTGTCCAGGGATGCGGATGGCGCCTGGATCCTGCGGCTGCTGGACGTGCCCCGGCCACTGAGGGTCAGCCGCCGGCATGTACGCGAGGTGCGCCGGCGGATCAGTCGCTGAGACCCCGGTCCGCCCGGGAGCCGGACCGGCGCAGGAGTCCGGCGAATGCCTCCGCCGCTAGCGGCCGGCTGAAAAGATAGCCTTGCATCTCGTCGCAGCCCTTGGCGCGCAGAAGATCCCGCTGTTCACGGGTCTCCACGCCCTCGGCGATGGTCTTCAGGCCCAGGCTGCCGGCCATGCTGATGATGGTATCGACGATGGCCTCGTCCTCCGGATCGGTGGTGATGTCACGGATAAAGGACAGGTCTATCTTCAGACGCGACAGCGAGAACCGTTTCAGATAGCTGAGCGAGGAATAACCGGTGCCGAAATCATCGATGGAAAGCCCGATACCCAGCTCGCTCAGGGCATTGGTTATCCTGACCGCCTCATCGGCGTCCTGCATGGCGATGCTCTCGGTGAGTTCCAGTTCCAGCCATCGCGGTTCCAGCCCGTGGGCCTGCAACAGCTGCCTGACCTGCGCCACCAGATCGGCCTGCTGAAACTGCCGCAGGGACAGGTTGACCGAGATGCCGATGGCTGGCAGGCCCTCATCCTGCCAGCGGCGATTCTGGACGATGGCGTTCTCCAGCACCCACCGGCCTATGGGCAGGATCAGACCGCTTTCTTCCGCCACCGGGATGAACTCGCCGGGGGACACCAGCCCCCAGTCCGGATGCTGCCAGCGCAACAGGGCCTCGGCGCCGATGATGGCCCCCGTGCGCAGGTCCACCTGCGGCTGATAGTACACCACCAGTTCGCCGCGTTCGATCACCCCGCGCAGCTGGGTCTCCAGTTCCAGCTGGCGCATGACCCTGCGCTGCATCTCCTCGGTAAAAAAGCAGAACGGGGTCACGGCCTGGCGCTTGGCCCGGTACATCGCGGTATCGGCATTGCGCAGCAAGGTCTGGAAATCCAGGCCGTTGTCCGGGTACAGGCTGATGCCGATGGATGTGGCGATGTTCAGCTGATGCCCCTCTATGAGCATGGGCTCGGCGATGGTGGCGCCGATCTTTTCCGCCACATGGGCCGCCCCTTCATCATCGGTATCCGTCAGCACCACCACGAACTCGTCGCCACCCAGGCGGGCCACGACATCGACATTGCGCACCACCTGCACCAGTCGCCTGGCGACCTCCTGCAGTAAACCGTCGCCAATCCCATGACCCAGTGAATCATTCACGTTCTTGAAACGATCGAGATCCATGAACAGCACGGCGACCGGCTGGTCGCGGCGCCGGGCCCCGGATATGACCCGCCGGATCAAATCCTCCAGCAGGATCCGGTTGGGCAGGCCGGTCAGCTGATCATAATGCGCCAGCCGGGTGATCTTGTCCTCCGCGGCCTTCTGCTCGGAGATATCGGTGAAAATGCCGACATAGTTGGTCAGCGTGCCGGTGTCATCCCTGACGCTGCCGATCGACAGCCTTTCCGGGTAGATCCCGCCGTCCTTGCGCCGGTTCCAGATCTCCCCTTCCCAGTGACCCTCGTTATGGATCCGTTCCCACATGTCCCGGTAGAAGTCCTGTGAATGCCTGCCCGAGGCCAGCTTGGAGGGGTCATGGCCCCTGACATCATCGAGGCTGTAGCCGGTGATGTCCGTGAAGGCCTTGTTGACATAGATGATGCGCCTGTCGGGGTCGGTAATGGTGATGGCCTCGTTGCCCTGCTCGAATACCCGCGCATAGAGCTGCAGCTGCTCCTCGTATTCCCGCCGTCGCCGATCCTGATCGATACGGTCCAGGGCGTAGGACATATCCGCGACCATATCCTGCAGCAGACCGCCGACCTCTTCGTCGAAGACGTCCTCATGGCGTGAATAGGCGACGAATACCGCATGCCGTTCACCACCGCGATGGACCGGGAAGGCGGCCGCGGAACGCAGGCCCAGCTGCATGATCTGCTCATACCAGGGCAGGTCGGTGAGGCGGTCGAAATGATTCTCCATGGCCACGCGATCCTCCCGCCAGGCCTTGCCCACCACGCCCTGCCCCTCCACCCGCTGTTCATCCACGGAGATGAACACCTGCTCGAGCAGCTCCCGACCCTCCCCCGCGGAGGCGATCACCCGCACCCGCCGTGAGTCATCGGGCCGCCCTATCCACACGGCGTCCAGATCACTGAGCTCCACCGCCAGTTGGCACAGCCGGGGCAACAAGTCCTCCTCGTTGTCGACCCTGACGATGGTCTCGTTGACCTGGCTCAGGGTGTGATAGAAACGGGTCAGGCGCTGTATCTTCTCCTCGTCGCGTTTACGATCGCTGATCTCCATCATGGAGCCGATGATCTCCAGCGGCGCCCCCCGCCCATCCCGGATCAGGGTGAGTTCGTCACGCAACCACAGATAATGGCCCTGGCGATGACGGATGCGGTATTCCTGGACATGGGCATCGCTACCGTCGAAATGCGGCAGATTGTCGAGTATTCGATCGACATCTTCGGGATGGATGCTCTCGACCCAGAGCGTGGGGCGGCGGACGAAGTCCTCGGCCTCGTAGCCCAGCAGATGCGAGACATGGTGGCTGATGAAGGTAAAGGGATAGCGGTCCCAGGCCTGACAGCGGTAGATCACCGCGGGCGAGGTATCGATGATATGGCTGAGGCGATCCCGCGTTTCCTGCAATTCCCGGCGATAGGCGTCCCGCTCTCGTTCACCGCCGATGCGATCCAGGGCGTAGGAGATATCCTCGCCCAGCTGCCGGTACAGCGCCACCAGCTCCGGGTCGAAGGCCCCGGACTCGTGGGTGTACAGGTTCAGCACCCCTATGCACTCGCCCGTCCGCAGCAAGGGCAGGGAAATACTGCTGCCCCAGCCATATTTTTCTCTCTCGCGCTGCCATGGGCGGGTGGCGGGATCGTGCTGGAAATCGTTGCAGACCACGACCTTGCTCGTACGCACGGCCTGACCGCAGGGACCCCGGCCCGCGGGCAGGTCGGCGCGGCTGCTTATCCGGATCTCGCCGACATAGTCACGGCCCTCCCCACATGCCGTGACCGGCACGATCGAGGCGCCATCGCTGTCCACACGACCCACCCAGGCCATGGCTATCTGCCCGGTCTCCACCGCCAGCCGGCACACGCCGGCGTACAGCTCCCCCTCATCGGCGGCATGGATGATGAGTTGATTGATGGCCCGCAGCAGACGATAGTGCCGGCCCAGTTTCCGGATCTCGGTGAGCTGGCGCTGTTGCTCACCGATATCCACGAACTGGGCGATATGCCGGCTGATCTCGCCGGCCCGGTCCCTGAGGGTGGTGATACTGATCCGGGTCTCGACGGGGCTGCCATCCCGGTGCATGATCCGGGTCTGACAACGCCCTTCCTCAAGCCCCCGCCCATGCGCGAGACGTAGATAAAGGGTGGCCTTCCTGGCGATATCGGCAGCGCCCAGTTCACGCAGGTCCCGTCCCAGCAGGGACTCGCCGGGGTAACCCAGCATCTCGCAGAGGGCCGGGTTCACCTGCAACAGGATCATGTCGGCGGACAACAGCGCGATGCCATGAGGGGCATGCTGGAAAACCAGGCCGTCCTCCAGCTCGCCGACCGTCATGAGCCTGTCCTGGCAGGCGGGGAGATCGGGGCGGGCATGATCCCCGCCGCTCTCCAGGCGTCGTTGGCCCGCCGAGCTTCCTCGCCGGCGGACAGGGGGTGTTTTCGCATGGCGTCGACACGGGACCCGGGGCGGTGGTCCCGCCATCCCTCCTCATTCGGGTGCGGGTCTACCTGTAGCGACGCGGGGGGAGAAAACTTGATCTTTTGTTTCCGCGGCGTCCGGGGAGGGGGTGGAGCTGCGGGGGGATCCCGAACAGCCTGCCATCGACACCGCCGGGAGTGACCGGGGCTGGGCGACGGCGGTCAGGACAATGACGGTTCAGGCCTCAAGCATTTCCCGCGCCGCCGCCAGCGAGGCCAGCCGCGCGATGACCCCGTAGGCATAGAAGCGGTTGGGGTGGGCATCCGGGTCCAGGCTGGGATCCGGGGTGTTGCAGCACTCGGCGAAGGCCAGCGGCTCGAAGCGCATGCCGGGGGCATTCAGGTTCTCGTTCACGCTGCGCTTGGTATGCACCCGGTAGAAGCCGCCGACGACCTTGTTGTCGATCAGATAGACCACCGGCTCGGCCACATGCCCGGGCTCACCCCAGGTCTCGGAGGTGTAGACGCCCTCCTGGATGATCACGTTCGAGATCCTGACGCCCTCCTTGGCCTTGGACATGCGCGTACGCTGCTTGCGGTTCAGTTCCAGCAGTTCATCGGCGCCGTGTACGCTCATCACCCCCATGCCATAGGTGCCGGAGTCGGCCTTGATGAATACGAAGGGCCGCTCCCGGATGCCGTATTCCGCATATTTCTCCGTGATGCCCTTGAGCAGGGCCTCGACATTCACATGCAGGCAGGCAACCCCTTCCCCCTGCATGAAATCCACCTCGCCACAATTACGAAACAAGGGCTGGATCAACCAGGGGTCGATATCCAGGACCCCGGCGAACTCGTTCGCCACATCACGATAATGGGCGAAATGCACGGATTTCAGGCGCTGCGCCCAACCCAGCGCCGGTGGCGGCAGGATGGTCTGCTCCACGTCTTGCAGGATCTGGGGCTGGCCCCCGGAGAGGTCGTTGTTCAGCAACACCAGATCCGGATCGAAGTCATCCACGCCCAGACGACGGCCCTGCCGCAACAACGGCTCCAGGCACACCTCGCGGGCCGATGCCAGGCGTATCCGTGTCGGCTCGACGATCTCCGCGTTCAGCGAGCCCAGCCGCACCTGCAGACCGGCCTGCTCCAGGACGGTCTGCAACGCGGCCAGGCTCTCCAGATAGAACATGTTGCGGGTATGGCTCTCCGGGATGATCAGTATGCGACTGACCGCATCCGGCATCTTCTCTATGGCCGCATTGACCGCCTGCACACACAGCGGCAGGAAGGCCGGGTTGAGATTATTGAACCCGGCCGGGAACAGATTGGTGTCCACCGGCGCCAGCTTGAAACCGGCGTTACGCAGGTCGACCGAGGCATAGAAGGGTGCCGGGCTCTGCCGCCACTGCCGGCGGAACCAGCATTCGATCTCGGCCTGCCGCTCCAGCAACTGCCGCTCCAGTTGCAACAAGGGCCCGGTCTGGGCGGTGGTGAGATGGGGAACGGCGGGTTTGCAGTCTTTCATGATCGGGATCCACTGGACAGATACCGTCATTCTACCCGAAGCCCGGCCGACAAGGCAGAAATCAGCGGAAATCCCCCCACAGCCCCTGCAGCAGGGCCATGGCGGCCAGCGCGGCGGTCTCGGTACGCAACACCCTGGGTCCCAGACGCAGGCCACGATGACCGGCGTCCATGGCCTGGACGATCTCCTCCGGGCTCAGGCCGCCCTCCGGACCGACCAGCAGACTCAGGGCCATGTCCGCGGGGCGCTCCAGTCCGGCGGCCTCGCCTTCCGCCCCGCCATCGAGCAACAGACGCAGACGCGGCTGGGCGGAATCGGCCAGCCACGCGTCCAGGTCACGGGCCGGCTGCAGTCGAGGCAGCAGGTTGCGGCCGCACTGCTCGCAGGCGCCGATGATGATGCGCCGCCAATGCTCATGCCGCCGCCGGGCGCGTTGCGCATCCAGCCTCACGGTACTGCGCGTCGTGATCACGGGCTGGATCACCGCGACCCCGAGTTCCACCGCCTTCTGGATGGTGTAGTCCATGCGCTCACCACGCGAGATACCCTGGGCCAGGATGATCCTGAGCGGGGATTCCCGCTCCTGCGGCGAGTGCGCGACCAGGGCCACCTCGGCCGTGCCGCGGCCCAGGCGGGTGAGGGTGGCGGTGTATTCACCGCCCCGGCCATCGAACAGGATCAGTGGCTCACCCACCCGCATGCGCAGCACGCGGCCGACATGGTGGGCGCTGTCCGCCGGCAGCGCCAGCCGCGTAGCCGCCGCCAGCGGGCTATCGACATAGATGCGGGGGGTCATACACGCCTCACTCCCGGCAGGCCCGATCGATACCCTCACAGGCGACCCGCGCCAGCAGCGCGATCTCGTCCTCATCGATCACGTAAGGGGGCATGAAATAGATCACATTGCCGAGCGGGCGCAGCAACACCCCCTCGCCGAGGGCGTATTCGTAGACCCGCAGGCCACGGCGCTGCTGCCAGGGCCAGGGCTCCCGGCTGCGCGCATCGCGCACCATCTCGATGGCCAGGATCATGCCGTGCTGGCGGATCTCGGCCACGTGTGGATGCCCCTCCAGTCCGGCCACGGCCGCGCGCATGCAACGCGACAAGACCTGGTTGCGCTGCAATACCGGCTGGTCGCGGAAGAGGTCCAGGGTCGCCAGCGCGGCGCTGCAGGCCAGCGGGTTGCCGGTATAGCTGTGCGAGTGCAGGAAGGCCTTGAGCTGGTCGTAATCGTCATAGAAGGCCGTGTACACCGGATCCGTGGTCAGCACCGCCGCGAGCGGCAGATAACCGCCGGTCAGACCCTTGGACAGGCACAGGAAGTCCGGACTTATGTCGGCCTGCTCGCAGGCGAACAGGGTCCCGGTACGTCCGAAACCGACCGCGATCTCGTCGGCGATCAGGTGCACGCCGAACTCGTCGCAGGCCTGCCTGAGCAATTGCAGGTAAACCGGATGGTACATGCGCATATTGCCCGCGCACTGTACCAGCGGCTCGACGATCACCGCGCAGGTCTCCTCGGCATGGCGTTCCAGCAGGGTCCGCATCGGCCCGATCATGGCCCGGGAATGTTCCTCCCAGCTCTGCCCGGGCTCGCGCTCGTAACAGTCCGGCGAGGGCGCCGTGATGACCTCCATCAACAGGGGGCCATAGGTCTCCCGGTAGAGCGGCACATCCCCGACCGCCAATGCCCCCAGGGTCTCGCCATGATAGGAATTGGACAGATTGATGAAGCGCGTCTTCTCCGGTCGGCCGGCATTGCGCCAGTAGTGAAAACTCATCTTCAATGCCACCTCGACCGCCGAGGAACCATTGTCGGCATAGAAACAGCGCGTCAGCCCGGGCGGCGCCAGCCGGATCAGCCGCTCGGCCAGCTCGATCCCGGGCCGGTGCGAGAAACCGGCCATGATCACATGCTCCAGGGTGCGGGCCTGTGTCGCCACCGCCTCGCTGATGCGGGGGTGGGCGTGCCCGAACAGGTTCACCCACCAGGAGCTGATCGCATCCAGGTAGCGCTTGCCCGTGTAGTCTTCCAGCCACACGCCCCGGCCGCTGCGGACTGGAATGATGGGCAGGCGCTCATGGTCCTTCATCTGCGTGCAGGGATGCCAGAGCACGGCCAGGTCGCGCTCGCCCAATGACTGCCTATGGGGTTCGTTTTTGCGTATCATGGCAGGGATCCTAACCGCAGACGCGGGTCCGACCAAGTCCGGCCCGGGAGATGAGATGCTACAGATTTTCCGTAATCTGCTCGATGGCCTGAACGGGGACAAGCCCGCCCAGGCCTATGACGAACACACCCTGCAGCTGGCCGCGGCCGCGCTGCTGATCGAGATCAGCCGGGCCGATAACGAGGTGACCGTGGAGGAACGCGAGAGCATCCGCCAGGCCATCACCAGCACCTATGGACTGAGCCCCGCGGAGGCGGCCGAACTGATCGATCTGGCCGAGGGGGCGGTGGACGAATCGGTGTCCTTCTACGATTTCACCCATCGCCTGAACCAGGCCCTGGACTACCGGCAGCGCATCGCCATCGTCCGCATGCTGTGGCAGGTCGCCTGCGCCGATGGCCATATCGATCGCTATGAGGATTATTACATCCGCAAGATCGCGGACCTGCTGTATGTCCCTCACAGTGAATTCATCCGCGCCAAGCTGCAGGTCCTGGAGACGGCGTCCTGAGTCCCCGCCCTGGCGCAGGCAGGGCATGGGGGCGTGGCTACGCCCGCGCCCTGAGACCCATGGCCGCGATCAGTTCATCCTCCAGTTCGATACGCGCGGCCAGCGCTTCGCCCAGTTGTGACAGCTCCCTGGTCAGGGCCTCGGTATCACCCGGCTCCGACGTCCCCTGATAGTGTTCGTTGAAATCCAGGGCCACGCGGGTGGCCTGCTCGATCTCGGGATAGAGTTCGGCGCCGAGGCGGATCACCCCCTGGCGCCGTTCGGTCCCCGAGACGATGCGCTGATACAGGCCAAAATGCCCCGCGGCGATATAGTCCATCAGGATCTGGCAGAAATCCTGTAATTTCAGCCCTACCCCCGGACCCGTCCCGGTCCCCAGCATGGTATTGAGGTCGCACATCTGCACCAGCATCTGCTGGCGTTCGGCCAGCAGCCGGTCGACCTGTTCCCGGGAAGCGCTGCGCCGCCGCGGTGGTGTCTCGATAGAGGTGGTGTCCGTATTCATATTCTCACTCGTTCAGGGTTCCCAGCCCGCGCGCCAGTCCGCCATGGGCACGATAAAGGGCGGTTCGCCATTGTCCAGAAACCAGGAATCTACAGCATACCGCTGTCCGCTGTCTCGATCACGTATCACCGCTGTGGCATGAGGGATGCCGCCGGTAAAGGCGAACACGCCGCGATTGGTACGATATTCGACCTGGTGGAAACGCAACAGCCCGGCGTCGCGCAGCAGGCTCAGATAGACGGTGGTATTGGCGGCCTCGTCGATACAGTCCATCTGTCCGGCCAGGCCCCGCCCGGCGGCGTTCCGGCCCAGGTCCGCGGCGGTTCCGGTCTGCGCCCCGCTGAAGCGTTCCAGCAGGGCCACCGCCCGGCGGATGGCCTCCCGCTCCCGCCCCGCGTCGTCCGGCCGGGGCCGGAACTCGGCCATCACCGCCCGCCACTGGGCCGCGTCCAGGCTGACCGACGAGATCAGGCGACAGGTATTGCCATGGCAGATGGTGAAATGCCCCGGTAGCGGATGGGCCACGAAGGGGGTCTTGCGCAGGGAGGTGACATGGCCGCTGTCCGGCTTGCTGACCGCGACGATCGGAAAGCGACCGGGATCGCCGGCGCAGGCCGTCAGCGCCGAGAGCAACAGAGCGGGCATGACCCGGCGCCGGGGGGACGATTTCCGTGCGGCCTCAGAGGCCATATTTCTTGATCTTGTACCACAGCGTGCGTTCGCTGATCTCCAGCAGGCGCGCGGCCCGGGCCTTGGCGCCGCCGGAGTGCTCCAGCGCCGCCGCTATCAGTCCCCGTTCCAGGGCCTCCACACGCGGCTGCAGCGCCAGGGAGTCCTTGGCCTGGGCCACATCCGCGGCGGCCGGGACCGGCGTGGCCGGTCCGGATCGCACCCCGGGAATGGCGATCTCGCCCAGCACCACGCTGCGCTCCATCAGGTTTTCCAGCTCACGCACGTTGCCCGGCCAGGCGTAGGCCCGCAACGCCGCCAGGGTCTCGTCGTCCAGCGGCGGGTGAGGCCGGTTCAGGCGCGTCGCATGTACGCCGAGAAAGTGCTCGGCCAGCAAGGGGATATCATCGTCACGCTCGCGCAATGGCGGGACATCCACACGCAACACGTTGAGCCGGTAATACAGATCCTCACGCAGACGCCCTTCACGGATGGCCTGCTCGGGATCGCGGTTGGTGGCGGCGATGATCCGCAGGTCGATATCGATCCGGCGGTTCGAACCCAGGCGCTCGATGGCCGACTCCTGCAACACCCGCAGCAACTTGCTCTGCAGTTCCACCGGCATCTCGGTGATCTCATCCAGGAACAGGGTGCCACCATCGGCGTATTCGAATTTGCCCACACGTTCCCGGTCGGCGCCGGTGAAGGCCCCCTTGACGTGGCCGAAAAGCTCGCTTTCGAGGATGCTCTCGGCGATCGCGGCGCAGTTGATGGGCACGAACAGGCCCTTGCGTCCCGAGGCCCGGTGCAGGGCATGCGCCACCAGTTCCTTTCCGGTTCCGGTCTCCCCCACGATCAGCACCGCGACACCGCTGGGCGCGGCCTGCTCCACCAGCTGCCGCAGGGCCCGCATCTTCGCGCCCTGACCGACCAGGCCCTCCCAGCCGCGATCCACCTCCTCGCGCAGGAAACGGTTCTCGCGCTGTACCTGACCGAGCCCCAGGGCACGGGTCACGGCCAGTTCCACCGTTTCCACCTCGAAGGGCCTGAGGATATAGTCCACCGCGCCGTGCTTCATGGCCTCGACCGCGCTGCTCACCGTGCCATGCGCGGTAATGACGATGGCCGGCAGCTGCAGGCTGCGTTCGGCGATGGCCTGCAGCAGTTCGAGACCGTCCATCACCGGCATACGCAGATCCGTGATCAGCAGGTCCACCGGCTCCCGCTCCAGCACCGCCATGGCCTCCTCGCCGTTCCCGGCGCGCAGGACCTCGTGACCCATGTCCTGGAGCATGATCTCCAGGATGCGCTGCATATTGACCTCGTCATCGACGACCAGGATACGACGTCGGCTCATGGCTTGTTCTCCCTGTTGCGTGGCAGGCGGATAAGAAACAGCGCCCCTCCCAGCGGACTCGTGGTGATGGTGATGCTGCCCCGGTGCGCCTGTACGATCTCCTGGACCACGGCCAGTCCCAGGCCTATCCCGCCGCTGCGGTGACTGACGAAAGGCTCCAGGATCCGTTCGCGCTGTTCCGCGGGGATGCCGGGCCCGTCATCGCCGACCTCGATCTGCAGCATGCCGGCATGCTCGGTGAGACCGATCAGGATCCGGCCGCCCTCGGCGACCACCTGGATCGCGTTCAGAACCAGATTCAGCAGCACCTGGATGATCTGTTCCCGATCGCAGGCCAGCGTGAACCCGTCACCGTCGTATTCACAGTCGATCCGGATCCCCTTCTGCCGCGCGCGCGCGCGGGTCGTCTCCGTTACCTGCGCCAGTAACTCCGGCAGGTCATGCACGGCAAATTCCGGCTGCCGCGGCCGCGCCGTATCCAGCAGGCCGGTGACCAGATTGTTGATGCGGTCACACTCGCTGAGCATATAGTCCAGCATCTCATACCCACGTTCATCCAGTCCCGGCTGACGGCGCAACAACTGTGCCGAGGACCGCAGGATCCCCAGGGGGTTGCGTACCTCGTGCGCGAGCATCGCCGACATCTCGCCCACCGCCGCCAGCTTGCTGGCGCGAACCAGATGCTGGCGGGATTTTTTCAGCTCGGCGAACATGTGCCGGAAGGCCTGGCTCAACTCGGCCACTTCACCGCTGCCCGGCAGCAGGGGGGGCATCTCCGCCGCCTCATCCTGCATCTGCCTGGTCACCTCGGTCAAGCGCTGGATCGGCCTGGCGATCAGGGCTGAAAGCCTGCGCGCCAACAGCACCGCAACCACGCTGATCAGCAGCAACACCACGCTCAGATTCAGCAGCAACTGGCGCACCGGCGCAAAGGCGATGCGCACCGGATTGATGATCAGTACCTTCCAGCCGAAATCCGGCAACCCCGGATAGGGCGCCGGGCCGGCGTAACCAATCAGGACCTTGCCAAAGACCGGATCCTCCCTGTCCACGACCCCCTGTCCCACGGTCGGCAATCCCCAGCCGGAGAACTCCGCGGGAAGCTCGTGTTGCTTGCCCAGATCGCCCGTGGAAGCCGCCAGCACGCGATCGTCGGCATCAAGGAGGATGGCGGTTTCATGACTGCCCGCAACCGTGCGCCGGAGCAGGTTGATGATCACGTCCCGATCCATACTCGCATAGATGGTGCCCAGGGCCTCATCGCTGAACCGATCCACCAAGGCTGTATGGAGATAGAAATACCAGTGTCCCGACTCCTCGACCGGGTGATCCAGGACCACCCGCGCGGACTGAAAGCGGAGGGTCAGCCAGGCGGCCTGGGAGTCCCAGTCCCGACCGATCTGGCTGGCGTCACTGGAGGCCACGACACGCCCTTTATAGACGCAGAACAGGCGGGTATAGATACCGGCATAGGCCTGCTTGATGTCCGTGAGGAAACGCGCCAGGCGCTTGTCCACATCACCGACCCGCACCTCCTGCATCAACTCCAGGCGGCTCCAGCCGTGGATGTTCTCGACCCGTTCGAACAGCAGGCTGTTGACCTGATCGATCAGGGTCGCGGACTGGGTCATCATGTGCTGCCGGATCTCGTCCCTGAGCGCCACGCGCGCCTGGGTGTAGGCCAGCAGTGTCATGCTGGCGGCCGCGGCGATACTGAAGAAAAGAAAGGCGAGCAGCAGGGTCCGACGGATCGACATCAGTGATCAGGCATCCCGGGTGGCCGGCATCCGTACCCGCAGGGCGCCCGGCGCCATCTCTCCAGGCCGTGCTCCCGGGACCGGAGCGGCGCCGGAAATGGCGCCCGTGGAGGCCGCATGTATCGGTATCATCCTCAATCCCACGCATGAATCTCGGCAGAGGATAGCATGACCGGCACAGGCGCTTGCAGGCCCATGGAAAAACCCGGCGACACATCGGATTCCCTATCGGCATGACGACGGCCCCGGCCTCCCCCCCGGGGGGTCGCGGTCCCGCCCGACGCCCCTGCCAGCCACCCGGACTTGCCTGCACGCGACATCAGGCCCACAATGCCGCGCCAGCGGCATGGCCTGAATCGAGTACACCATCTGTGGGGGTAGCGTGACAATGAGCCTTGGCATCTTGCGGACAGGCAGACGAATGCTGGTATTGATCGCCTGCATGGCAGGCACCGGCGCCGCGGCCTGGGCGGACCCGGCGCCGGGTTATCAGCTGGGCCATGGGCTGGAATTCCCCGCCGCGAATCTGCGCCTGGGCGGCTATGTCAGCCTGCGTTACCGCAACCTGGACCGGGAGCGGGCCCGCTTCGATATCCGCGACCTGAGCCTGTTCGCCACCTGGAATCCAAGACCGCGCTGGCAGGTGTTCACCGAGCTTGAGGCCGGTGAGGTGATCACCGTCAGCCACTCCAGCATCAATACCGCCGAAGCGGAATTCGACGTGGAACGCCTGTATGCCGATTATCTGGCCCGGCCCTGGCTGAGCCTGCGCTTCGGCAAATTCCTGACCCCGGTGGGCCGCTGGAACCAGGTCCATGCCGACCCGCTGGTGTGGACGGTCTCGCGTCCGCTGGTGAGCAGCACGCCCTTCGCCCGCCATGCCACCGGCCTCGCCGGTATCGGCACCATCAGCCTGGCCGGAGGGGACCTCGAATACCAGGTCTATCTCGATGACAGCAAGATCCTCGATCCGGATCGCAACGAGACCAGTTTCGAAGGCGCCAGCGGCCTGCGCAATTTCAATTCCTTCGATAATGCCGCCGGCCTGCAGCTCCGTTATCGCTGGCCGGATGAACAACTGGAGATCGCCGCCTCCTACAGCAACTTCCGCATGCGCGGCCAGCAGGGACGCAAGCAGCTCTTCGGCATCGACGGACGGCTGCGCTGGCAGGGTCTGGAACTGACCTCCGAACTGATCTTCCGGCACCCGCAGGGGGGCCGCCAGGCCGATACCTGGGGCGGGTTCCTGCAGGTGGTGCTGCCACTGTTCCACGATCTCCATGCCGTGGCCCGTTACGAGTATTTTCACGACCCCGGCTCGCTGCCCGGCGCGCGCCTGGGCTCGATGGGCCTGGCCTGGCGCCCACAACCCGCCCTGGTGCTGAAATTCGAGGTGCGCAACGGCGCCGGCAATGAACCCCTGGTCCCCGATGGCCTGCTGGCCTCCCTGGCGATACTGTTTTAACACATGTCCGTGCATCCAGGCAGGCCGGTGATCCCGGCCAGGGACGGGACAGGAGGCGGGCATGCGGGCCTGTTGATGTTGCTGATCCTGGTCCTGTCCCTGGCGACCGGCAGCAGCCCGGCGCCGGCGGCGGAGATCGCCATTGTCGTGCCCAAGGATGAGACCAGGACCGGCATCCGCCATGAGGACCTGGCCAGGATCTTCCGCCGCAAGCTGCGCGTCTCGGCGACGGGACGCGTGCTGGTGCCGGTGAATCTGCCCGTCAGCCATCCCCTGCGCCAGGCCTTTACCCGCGCGCTGCTGGGTCACAGTCCCGAGTCCATGCGGGACTACTGGAATGAACAATATTTCCATGGCATCTCCCCCCCCTATGTGCTGGCCTCCCAGGAGGCCGTGATCCGCTTCGTCAGCCACACCCCGGGGGCCATTGCCTATATCCTCGACTGCCGCCTGGACGCGCGCGTGCGGGCCATATTCAGACTCGCCGTGCCCGCGGATTACGCCGCCATCGTAAACGAACTCTGCCCCTAGGAGCCTGTCCCTCCCCGTACAGCGGTTCCCCGCGCTGCGGAGTCAATGGGGGCGGGTTCTGCAAAGTCTGGCCGGCGACAGCGCCGAAAACATACCTTTTTTGCAGTCAAGGTTTGCGCAAGATACAAAAATGTCGGCCGCGATCCCTCGAGGAACCATGAATAACCCCTTTTGATACAACGTATTACAAATATGGCCCGCTTATTGCTGTGTACATACCGTCAATGGACTTTCAACAAGGCGGAAACATGTACCCAGTCACCCCGGAATCCCCTGCCGCGGAAGCGCCCGGCTCCCGCGTCGTCCCCCTGCTCAGGACCCCGGACACGCTGCCCTCGATACGCCGCTACCGGCCCCTGGACCCGGGCCGGCAGCGCCTTGAACACATGGTGCGCGAAACCTTTTCACGCAGCTATGATGCCTGCCCGCGAACCCTGCCCCGGGACCTGCTTGGCTTCGAGGCCCACGGACGCCTGCTCGGGGTAACGGGTCTCCGCCCGGCGGTCGATGGCGAACTGTTCTCGGAACAGTACCTGCGTACGCCCATCGAGGCGTGTATCGCGGCATCCACGGGCACCGCCGTCCATCGCCGGCACGTCATCGAGGTCGGCAATCTGGCCCTCAGCGGCAATGGCGAGTCGCGCTGGCTGATCGCCGCGATCACCGCCTATCTGCATGGCGCCGGTTTCCACTGGGTCCTGTTCACCGTGGTGGCGCCGCTCTATAACGCCTTCCAGCGCATGGGCCTGCGGCCCGTGCCCCTGGCGCAGGCCGATCCTCGCCGCCTGGGCGAGGCCGCGGCAGACTGGGGCAGCTATTACGCCCAGTCACCGCGGGTCTGTTTCGGCTCGGTCCTGGCCGGGGCCGATCACCTGCACAAGGTGATCCCCCGCCGACAGGCACGTCTGCGGGTGCTGTGGGAACGGGCCAGCGCGGCCGGCCGCGAGTACCGCCATGACCAGGAAGCCCTGCCGCGGGCACAGAGCCGATGAACACCCCCCTGCTCGACACCATCGCCCTGCATGCGCGCAGCCGCCCGCAGGCGGTCGCACTCAGTGATGGCCAGCTTGAGCTGCACTATGACGCACTGCTGGCGGAGGTCCGCCGCCTGCAGGCCGCCAGCGACGGCCAGGTCATCGGTCTGCTGGCCGATAACAGCCTGGCCTGGATACTGCTCGACCTGGTCGCCCAGGCGCGGGGCGCGACCTGCGTCCCCCTGCCGGAGTTTTTCAGCAATACGCAACTCAGGCATATCATCGACAGTACCGGCATGGATCGAATATTTACCGATCAGCCCCTGCGCATGCGCAGCATACTCGGACACAGGCGCATCGCCGAATACCGTATCGCCGGCAAGCCCATGTCACTGTTCGGCCTGCACCCCCACATGCGCAGAGTGGCGGCCGACAAGCTGACCTTCACTTCCGGCACCACGGCCCGTCCCAAGGGGGTCTGCCTGGACAACGACGGCCTGTTCAAGGTATCCCGGTCACTGTCCCGGGTCCTGCATGCCGCTCCCGGGGAGCGCTTCCTGAGCCTGCTGCCATTGGCGACCCTGCTGGAAAACATCAGCGCCCACGCGGCCCTGATCGCCGGCGCCACGGTCCACCTGCCGGGCGCCCAGCAGGCCGGGGTGGGTGTCACCTACCTGGACATCGGCCTTCTGTGCCGGACCATCGAGGAGGTCCGCCCCGGCCTGCTGGTCCTGGTGCCGCAGATGCTAAAGGCCCTGCTGGGCGCAGTGGACAACGGCTGGGATGCACCCGACAGCCTGCGTTTCATCGCCGTGGGCGGGGCCACGGTGGCGCCCTCGCTGCTGCGACGGGCCCATGCCAGGGGACTGCCCGTCTATGAGGGTTACGGCCTCTCCGAAGCCGGCTCCGTGGTCAGCCTCAACCTGCCCGGGGCCAACCGCCCCGGCAGCGCGGGCCGGCCCCTGCCCCACACCCGCCTGCGCATCGCGGCGGATGGCGAGATCCTGGTTGCCGGGGGCCTGTTTCGTGGCTACCTGGGCGAGGATATCCGCCCGGATGATTACTGGCCCACCGGGGACCTGGGATACCTGGACGAGGAGGGCTATCTCTATCTGCAGGGCCGCAAGGGCAATCGCATCATCACCTCCTTTGGCCGCAACCTGTCTCCGGAATGGCCGGAACGGGAGCTGCTGGCGCAGAAGGTGATTGCACAGGCCATCGTCCTGGGTGATGCGCGTCCCTACAATTGCGCCCTCATCGTCCCCACCCCCGGAGCAACCCACGCCCGGGTCGAGGCCGCCGTGCATGCGGCCAACACCCACCTGCCGGAATATGCGCGCATCAAACGCTGGCATCTCTGCGGGCAGGCCTTCACCACCACCGATGGGGAACTGAGCGCCAATGGCCGGCCGCGCAGGAGCGTCATCATCGAACACTACCAGTCCCAGATCGAACAACTCTATCAGGAACAACACTATGGCATTCTATAAACAGCTGCTCAACGATACCGCCGCCGAGCGCGAGCGCATGCTCGAGGCCCCGGCGCTGCAACGGGGAATACGGGGAGAGATCCCCAGGCAGGCCTATCTCGCCTTCCTCGGCGAGGCCTATCACCACGTCCGTCACACCGTCCCCCTGCTGATGGCCTGTGGCGCGCGCCTGCCGGCGCGACTGGAGTGGCTGCGCGAGGCGGTAGCCGAATACATCGAGGAAGAGACCGGTCACCAGGAATGGATCCTGAATGACATCCGTGCCGCCGGCGGCGACGCGGACGCCGTCCGCGACGGCCTGCCACACGCGAGCACCGAGCTGATGGTGGCCTATGCCTATGATGGTATCGCCCGGGGCAACCCGGCCAGCCTGTTCGGCATGGTGCTGGTGCTGGAAGGCACCAGCGTGGCCCTGGCCACCCAGGCCGCGGATCGTATCCAGCAGAACCTGGGATTGCCGGATGCTGCCTTTTCCTACCTGCGCTCGCACGGCTCACTGGACCTGGAGCATATCCGCTTTTACGAAAAACTGATGAACCGCCTCGACGAGGCCGATGACCGCGCCGCGGTGACGCATGCGGCGCGCATGTTCTTCCACCTGTATGGGGACATATTCCGTTCCCTGCCACTCGATGACAAAGAGAGGGATGCCGCATGAAGACCCTGACCGTAAGCCTGTCCTGTTTTCTGCTGAATATCGTGCCCGCGCTGGCCAGCGCCGCCACGCCCCTGCCGGAGGCCCTGCTGCAACTGCAACAGGGCTGGGCGCGAGCCAACTACGCGACCCCGGAGGCGTCACAGGAGCAGGCCTTCGACAAGCTGGTCAAACAGGCCGACAGGCTCGCCGGCGACTATCCGCAACGCGCCGAGCCCCTGGTCTGGAAGGCCATCATCCTCAGCACCGAGGCCGGTGTGGTCGGCGGCCTGGGCGCCCTCGGCAAGGCCAAGGCCGCGCGCAAACTGCTGCAACGGGCCGAGGGCATCGATCCCCGGGCGCTCAAGGGCTCCATCTACACCTCACTCGGCAGCCTGTATTACAAGGTCCCGGGCTGGCCCATCGGCTTTGGCGACGACGACAAGGCCGGCGCATACCTGAAGAAGGCCCTGAGCATCAATCCGGATGGCATCGACCCGAACTACTTCTATGCCGACTATCTGTATGAACAGGGGGATTACATCCAGGCGAAGAAATATGCCGAACGCGCGCGCAGGGCGGCCCCGCGCAAGCACCGGCCCCTGGCCGATCGGGGCCGGCGCCAGGACATCCAGGCCCTGCTCACCCGGCTGCAGGACAAACTGGCCAGCACCGGCGCACCTGCACACGGGGGTGGCCTGTGGAACTGAACCATACCCGCGTTCTGCTGACCGGCGCCGCCGGCGGCATCGGCCGTGAACTGGCCACCCGGCTGGCCGCGCATGGCGCCCGCCTGGCCCTGCTGGACCTGCATGAGGCGCCCTTGAGGCGTCTGGACGAAAGTCTGGGAGGCGGGCATGTCATCGTCCCCGGGGATATCACCACCGCGCCCGGTCGCGCCCAGCTGGAGACCACCCTCAACCAGCACTGGCGCGGCCACGTGGATATCCTGATCAACAATGCCGGGGTCATGGATTTCACCACCTTCGAGAGCATGCGTCCCGAGGCCATCCAGCGCACCATCCGCATCAATGTCGAGGCGCCGATGCTGCTGACCCGGATGTTCCTGCCGGACATGCTCGCCCGCGATCATGGCGCCATCGTCTTCACCGGCTCCATACTCGGCGCCCTGGGCATGCCCTACTTCAGCGCCTATTCATCCAGCAAGTTCGCCATCCGCGGCTTCGCCGAGGCCCTGCGCCGCGAACTTGGCGGTACCGGGTTGCAGGTCAATTACATCGGTCCACGCAGCGTCAGGACGCCACTCAACAACGGTAATGTGCAACGCATGGCCGCGGCCACCGGCATGAAGGTGGATGAACCCGCCTGGGTGGCGGAGCAGATCCTCACCACCATCCGCCACAACCGGGCGGAACGTCATCTCGGTTTCCCGGAAAGGCTGTTCGCGCGCCTCAACGGCATCCTCCCCAGGATGATCGATCGCGGACTCGCCGCCCAGGGCAGACAGATGCGGGGATTCGCCAACGAAAAGGGCTGAGTACGAATACCGGCAGACTGCCATCGGGGCGGGTTTGACCTATGCTTAGGGTAAAACCACAAGCATAGGGGGGGCCCGCCGAAACGGGCATGCGCTCCCGCGGGAAACCATGCCTTTAGCTGAAATCATCCTGATCACCATGGGCCTGCTGGGCGTGGCCATGCTCGCGGCCGGGGCCTGCCGCAACCTGCCGCTGCCCTTTACCGTGGTCCTGGTGCTCCTGGGCATGGCCCTGTCGGCGCTGTCCGGCAGCATCGAGGCCCTCCAGGCCCTGCGCCACTTCCGCCTGACCCCGGAGCTGGTGCTGTTCCTGTTCCTGCCGGCGCTGGTGTTCGAATCGGCGCTCAACCTCGACGCCCGGCAGTTGATGAAGGACCTGATCCCGGTGCTGACCCTGGCGGTGCCGGCGATGCTGGTGTCCGCCCTGCTGGTCGGGCTGGGGCTGTGGTCGCTGCTGGGGATCGAACCGCTGACGGCGCTGCTGTTCGGGGCCCTGATCTCGGCCACCGACCCGGTCGCGGTGGTGGCCCTGTTCAAGGAACTGGGCGCGCCCCTGCGCCTGACGGTGCTGGTCGAGGGAGAATCCCTGTTCAACGACGCCACCGCCATCGTGCTGTTCAATATCCTCCTGGGCCTGGCCCTGGCCGGTGGCGCGGCCTGGTCGGATGCCGGTCTGGCGACGCTGGAATTCCTGCGCGTGTTCATCGGCGGCAGCCTGGTCGGGGTGTTCATCGGCCTGCTGATCACCGAGCTGATGTCCCGCCTGCGGGGCACGGGCAACAGCGCCCTGATCGTGCTGTCCCTGGTGAACGCCTATGCCAGCTTCATCATCGCCGAACACCTGCTGCACGTCTCGGGGGTCATGGCGGTGGTGGCCGCGGGGATCTGCCTGGGGGGGTACGGCTCCGCCCGCATTCCCCAGATCGCCACCCAGGTGATCCACGAGACCTGGGATTTCATCGCCCTGGCGTGCAACTCCCTGCTGTTCCTGCTGGTAGGTCTGTCGGTGGATACCGGCGCGCTGCTGGACCATGCCGATGTGATCCTGCTGGCCGCCGTTCTGGTGATCGGCGCGCGGGCGGCCGCGGTCTATACCCTGGTGCCGATGACCACGCGCCTGTTCCGTCTGCCCCGGGTCAGCGGCGGGGAGCAACACATCATGTGGTGGGGCGGGCTCAAGGGCGGTCTGGCCATCGCCATCGTGCTGTCCATCCCCCAGGAGCTGGAAGGACGCCAGTTCCTGATCAACCTGACCCTGGGCGTGGTGATGCTGAGCCTGCTGATCAACGCCCCCACCATCCGCCCGCTGATCCACTGGCTGGGAATAGACCGTCTCAGCGATGACGAGCGCCACGAGTATCACCAGGGCCTGGAACACATGCGCGAGCGGAGCCGCGAGGTCCTCGCACGCTTCGCCGACAGCGGACTCCTGTCGGACGACACACGCACCCGCATCGGTCGGGACCTGGAACAACACCTGGCCGGGTGCAAGGATGTCGAGGACCGTCCTGAGACCCTGCGCCAGGTCTATCTGCAGGCCCTGCGTATCGAATCCGCCAGTCTCGATGAACTGCACGAGATCGGTCTGCTGCATAGCTATGCCTATCTCGACCTGCGCAATACCCTGAAACGCGATCGGGACCGCTGGAGCAGCGCCGGCGGCGACCCGGCGCAGGCTGGACCCCGGGCCGGCCCGAACCCCTTTCATCGCCTCGAAAAGCTGCTGCTGAAACGCCTGCGTGAGCTGGACTGGGCCGCGGGGCTGCTGGCCGGATACCAGCGCCGGCGGCTGGGCAACCGCCTGCAGCATGATCTTGCCAGCGTCCTGATGAGCCAGACCGTGATCCGGCAGCTCGAACGGCAACGACAGCAGAACCCCGCGGACCACGATACCGTCATCCGCGAATATGACCAGCGCCGCCGGCACCGCCAGCGCCGTCTGCGCGAACTGCGCGAGGAATTCCCGGGATTCTACGCCCGCTTTGAACACGAACTGTTCCAGCAAGTGGCCCTGCGCTGCGCGGACCAGTCCATCCAGCGCCTGCTGCATCATGGCGAGATCGGCGCCAAGGCCTGCAACCGGCTGCGCGCGGATCTGCGACAGGCCCTGACCCCGGGACGCGATGCGGCCGGAGAACTGGACCGCCTGACCGCGCGGCAGCTGTTGCGCACCGTGCCGCTGTTTGCCGGACTGCCACCGGCGGCCCTGGAAAAACTGGCCCGCTTGAGCACCCAGGTCACCTTTCTCGAGGGCGACATCATCATCGGTGAAGGGGAGCGGGGAGACGCCCTCTATATCATCATCCGCGGCACGGTCCGGGTCAGCCGGGAGCGCGCCGGCCACGGCCAGGCGCTGGCGGAACTCGGTCAGGGCGATTTCTTCGGCGAGACCGCCCTGCTGGGTGACGCGGTACGCACGGCCACGGTCACGGCCGCCATGTCCACCACCTTGCTGCGCCTGAGTCGCCGCCAGGTCCTGAAACTGGCCGTCGCGGATGCGGAACTGCACCGGCATCTGCGGGTAGCCCGGCGGATGCGCCACGCGCAGCCCGGCGCGGACGGGCACAAAACCTGATCTGGATCATGCCATGCACGTGACACTGTGTTTACAATGATGTCCCTGACACCCACGGGAGGCCGATATGAACGAGAAGAAAACCGAACCGGACCTGCAGGAACGCATGGCCCGGGCCTACGACCAGATGATGGAACAGGCCAAGAAGGCGCTGGAGCACGCCCGCGAGGGCCACATCCCGTCACTTCAGGAACTGCTGGACGCTGCCCGCGACAAGACCGTGGAACTCGGTGAACTGACCATGGAGGAGGCGCAAAAGGTCAGCGACTACCTCAAGCGCGATCTGGAGGATGCCGCCAAGAACTGGCAGGAGAACCAGCAACAGTTGTCCGAATGGCTGCGCTTCGACATGGAACTGGTCGAGGACCGCCTGCGCGACATGTTCGCGATGATGGTCGATCACACCCAGCAGACCCTGGAACAATTCGCCGAACAGGCCAATGCCGTGGGCTGGCACACCGGCGAGATCGTCGGCCCCGGCACGCTGATCTGCGAGCACTGCGGCGAGGAACTGCACTTTCACAAGACCGGGCATATCCCGCCCTGCCCGAAATGCCACCAGACCGTGTTCAGACGCGTCCGCGAGTAGCCGGTGCACCCCTCATCCCCGGGGCCGGGCGTCCCCGCGCGCGACCGCCACGGCCGCCCAGGATCCCCAGCCCGAGCAGCACGAACATCAGGGTGATCACCGGTACATTGCGGTAACGGGCGTAGGGCGTGACCCCGCTGGCCCGGTGTACCACCGCGGCCAGCGCGACCGGCTGGAACTGGGGCGCGCGGGCGGTGACGCGGCCGCGCGGATCGATCACCGCCGAGATCCCGGTGTTGGTCGAGCGCAGCAGATAACGGCCGTTCTCCAGCGCCCGCATGCGGGCGATCTGCAGGTGCTGGTGCGGCGCCAGGGAATCCCCGAACCAGGCGTCGTTGCTGATATTGAGCAGCAGCTCCGCCTCCGGCAGGGCCTGGCTCACCTCGCCGCCAAAGGCATCCTCGTAGCAGATGGAGACCCCCAGGGTCACGCCGTCGGCATGCAACAGGGGTTGCCGGGCGCTGCCGGCGGAGAAATCGGACATGGGGATATCCAGCGCCTCCAGGGGTCCGCGTAACAGCCCGGGCAGCGGCAGGTACTCGCCAAAGGGCACCAGGTGGCGCTTGTAGTAAACCTGGGCCGGGTCATCCAGGGCGACGATGGCATTGTAATAATGGCCGCGGTCCGTGCGCACCGGCAGACCGAGCACCAGGGTGCCGCCTTGCCGTCCGAGGATCTCGCGGATGCCGGTCAGATAATCCCCGAGCCGATCCATGAAGGCCGGGATCGCGGTCTCCGGCCACAGGATCAACTCCGCCTCGGGGTGCTCCCGGGTCAGCCGCCAGTAGAGCGCCTGGGTCGGCCGCAATTCGCTGGGCAGCCACTTCCGCGCCTGCGGCACCGCGCCCTGGATCAGGGCCACGTGCAGGTCCTTGTCATCGATCCGGCTCCACTGCCGCTGGCCCAGGGCCCACCCGCCCAGCCATAGCGACAACAGCAGCAGGATGACGCCAAGGCGCCGCTGTCCGCCCACCAGCAGGTGATACAGCAGCGCGGCGCCCAGTACCGTCAACCAGCTCACCCCGTAGACCCCGAGCAGCGGGGCGTAGCCCCCCAGGGGACTGTCGATCTGGCTGTATCCCAGGTCCAGCCAGGGGAAACCGGTCAGCAACCAGCCCCGCAGCCACTCCTGCAATACCCACAGCGCCGGCAGCAACAGCAGCGCATGTGTGGCACCAGCCCCGCCGCCGGCCGGGCGCAGGCGCGCCGCCAGCCAGCCGGCCAGGGAGGGATACAAGGCCAGGAACATCACCAGCGCCAGGGTCACGCCGACCGAGAAGATGCGTACCGGGATCCCGAACTGATGCACGCTGATCTCGATCCAGGAGACCCCCAGGCCGAACAGGCCAAGACCGAACAACCAGCCGCGCCAGGCGGCCCGGCCGGGACCGGCGTCGTGCCAGCACAGAAACAGGATCAGGGGCGAGACCAGGGCCAGCGGATACCAGCCAAAGGGGGCGAAGGCCAGGGGCAGCGAGGCCCCCGCCACCAGCGCCAGCAGATCCCCCGGTTTGCCTTGCAGGCTTGTCCTGTCCCTCACCGGCGCGGCCTGGCTCAGTCGCGGGGGGGCGCGGCCAGCGGCGTCAGCCGCAACAGGTGGATGCGGCGCTTGTCGGCGCGCAGCACCTTGATATTGAAACCGGCGAAGTCCACCGCCTCGCCCCGCCGCGGCAGGTGCCCGAAGGCCTTCAGCACCAGGCCGCCGAAGGTATCGCATTCATCATCCTCCAGGGTAGTGCCGAAGTATTCGTTGAAGTCCTCGATCGGCGTGCGCGCCTTGACGATGTATCGCCGTCCGCGGTGCTCGCGGATGAAACCCTCCTCGTCGATATCGTGCTCATCGTCGATCTCGCCGACGATCTGCTCGATAACATCCTCTATGGTCACGATCCCGGCGGTGCCGCCGTATTCATCGACGACGATGGCCAGGTGGTTGCGGCTGGCGCGCAGTTCCCTCAGCAGGGCGGTCAGGCGCTTGCTCTCGGGTACGTAATAGGGCCTGCGCATGATCTCGCGCAGGCGGATCCCCTGTTTGCCGCCGCTGGCGGGACTGAGGTATTCCAGCAGGTCCTTGGCCAGCAGCACGCCCTGCACGCGCCGGTCCTCGTCCACCACCGGAAAGCGTGAGTGACCGGACTCGATCACGATGGGCAGGAATTCCTCCGGCCTCTGGTCCTCCCCGACCGCGACCATCTCGGCGGCCGGGAACATGATGTCGCGCACGCGCATCTCCGACATCTGCATGGCCCCCTCGATCATGCCCAGGGTATCGGGATCGATGATGTTGTCCTGCTCCGCCTGGCGCAGGATCTGGGTCAGTTGCTGGCGATCCCGCAGGCGACCGGCGATGCCCTTGCGCAGGCAGGTCAGCCAGTTACCGAAACCGCCGCACCAACGCGCCGTCATGGGAGTGTGTCCCCATAGGGATCGGGAAAACCCAGCCCGGCGAGGATCCGGATCTCCTTGCTTTCCATGATTTGCGCCTGTCGTGGCTCGACATGGTCATATCCGAGCAGGTGCAGGCCGCCATGCACGATCAGGTGGGCCCAGTGCGCCAGCAGGGGCTTGCGCTGCTCGGCCGCCTCCCGGCGCACTACCGGGGCACAGATGACGATATCACCCAGAAATCCCGGCAGTTGCTGCTCCAGGCCCTCGGCCGTGAAGGACAGGACGTTGGTCGGACCCCGCCGCTCACGCCAGCGCTCGTTCAGGGCCGTGCCCTCCGCCAGGTCCACCACGCGCACGCTGATCCCGGCCTGTTCGCGTTCCCCCGCCAGGGCCGCCCGCAGCCAGTCCCGCATCAGGCCCGGCCCGGGTATGTCGGCGTCCCCGGTGGCGACCTGCAGGTCCAGATCCAGCTTCATTCGTGCCTGACGCCGGGCGTCCTCAATCCCAGCCGCTCGTGGCGTTCGTAGGCATCCAGGATCCGTCCCACCAGCGGATGCCGGACCACGTCGCGCGACTGGAAGAAGGTGAAGCTGATACCGTCGGCATCACGCAGCACATCGATCACGTGGCGCAGCCCGGAGCGTTTGTCACGCGGCAGATCGGTCTGGGTGATATCGCCGGTGATCACCGCCGTGGAGCCGAAGCCGATCCGGGTCAGGAACATCTTCATCTGCTCGGTAGTGGTGTTCTGGGCCTCGTCGAGGATGATGAAGGACTCGTTCAGGGTGCGCCCGCGCATGAAGGCCAGCGGCGCCACCTCGATCACGTTGCGCTCGATATGGCGGGCGACCTTCTCGAAGCCCAGCATCTCGTAGAGGGCGTCGTACAGGGGCCGCAGATAGGGATCGATCTTCTGGCTCATGTCACCGGGCAGGAAACCCAGACGCTCGCCGGCCTCCACCGCCGGGCGTACCAGGCAGATGCGACGGACCGCATCCCGCTCCAGGGCCTCGACCGCGCAGGCCACGGCCAGATAGGTCTTGCCGGTACCGGCCGGACCGATGCCGAAATTGATGTCATGGGTCAGGATGTTATGCAGATAGCGCTGCTGATTGGCGCCCCGGCCGCGGATGATCCCGCGCCGGGTATGGATGCTGACATCTTCCTGGGGCTCGTCTTCCAGGGCCGCATCCAGTCCGGACTCCTGCAACCACAGGTGTATGCGGGCGGGAGACAGGGCTTCGGCATCGGCCGCCTCGTAGAGCTGCTGGATGAGCCTCTCCGTGACCAGTACCGCGGCTTCCTGTCCGATCAGGCGGAACTGGTTGCCACGATTGTTGATCTCCACCCCCAGGCGCCGTTCCAGCTGGCGCAGGTGTTCGTCGAACTGGCCGCAGAGATTGGCAAGGCGTTCGTTATCGGCGGGTTCCAGGACCAGATCGCAGGCGTAGGCCTGGTCGGCATGTGCGCTTTTATTCAAGGTGGGGGTGACGCTGCTGTGTCTCGGCGTGGGGCGCTACGGGATTGTGCACGGATGTCTCGGTCATCGCTGTCGGGCTTGGGGTCGTTAGCACAAAGTATAGCCGCTATCGGCTGGCGCGCAGCAATTCCATCTCGGGACAGTCGACGAGTTCGCCACGCAGGGAATTCGGCAGCGCCTCGGTGATGCGCACATCGACGAACTGGCCGATGAGTCCGGCGTCCCCGTCGAAGTTCACCACGCGGTTGTTCTCGGTGCGTCCGGACATCTGCCGCGGGTCCTTGCGCGAGCGCCGTTCCACCAGGATCCGCTCGACGCCCCCGACCATGGCCTCGCTGATGGCCGCGGCCTGCTGCTTGATGCGCGCCTGCAGGATGGCCAGGCGCTGCTTCTTCTCCGCCAGCGGCAGATCGTCCGGCAGGTTCGCGGCCGGGGTCCCCGGTCGGGCGCTGTAGATGAAACTGAAGGAATGGTCGAAAGCCAGCTCGGCGATCAGGTCCATGGTGGCGTCGAAATCGGCCTGGCTCTCGCCGGGGAAGCCGACGATGAAGTCCGAGGACAGGCTGATCCCCGGCCGCGCCTGGCGCAGGCGGCGGATCTTCGACTTGTACTCCAGCACCGTATGACCGCGCTTCATCAGCGCCAGCACCCGGTCCGAACCGTGCTGCACCGGCAGGTGCAGGTGGCTGACCAGCTCCGGCACCTCGGCATAGACCGCGATCAGGGCATCGGAAAACTCCACCGGGTGCGAGGTGGTATAGCGGATGCGCCCTATGCCGTCGATGGCCGCGACATACTGGATCAGCATCGCCAGGTCGGCCGTGCCGCCATCGTGCATGGCGCCACGATAGGCATTGACGTTCTGGCCCAGCAGGTTGACCTCGCGCACGCCCTGCGCGGCCAGGCCGGCGACCTCGGCGATGACATCGTCCAGCGGCCGGCTGACCTCCTCGCCACGGGTATAGGGCACCACGCAGTAGGTGCAGTACTTGCTGCAACCCTCCATGATGGAGACGAAGGCGCTGGGACCCTCGGCGCGGGGTTCCGGCAGGCGGTCGAACTTCTCGATCTCGGGGAAGGAGATATCGATCACGCGGCTGTCGCCGCGTTCCACCCGGCCCAGCATCCGCGGCAAGCGGTGCAGGGTCTGCGGCCCAAAGATGATGTCCACGTAGGGCGCCCGGTCCCAGATGGCGGTGCCCTCCTGGCTGGCGACGCAACCACCGACGCCGATCACCAGCCCCGGCCGGGCCAGCTTCCATTCCCGCCATTTGCCCAGCTGCGAGAAGAGTTTTTCCTGGGCCTTTTCCCGGATCGAGCAGGTGTTCAGCAACAGGATATCGGCCTGCTCGGGATCCTCGGTACGAACGATATCGCCGGACGCATCCAGCACCTCGGCCATCTTCGCCGAATCGTACTCGTTCATCTGGCAGCCAAAGGTCTTTATATACAGCTTGCGCGCCATAGATCACTGAATCGCTTGAAAAAGGGCGCTAAAGTTACACCTTTTCCCCAGAATGATCCAATTTAATTAGACGGACAGTCTGCCTATTTCAAGCATCCTGCGGAGATATGGGCCATGAGGAACAGGTCTACTGTCCCTCTAATTACCCTGGTTACAGCTGAAGTACAGTGTATAGAACACGATCCAGACCCCGGCCAGGATCTCCTGGCGCTGGCGCAGTTCGGTGTGGGCCTGCAACAGCCGGCCGATACCGGCGCTCAGCAGGCAGACCAGCAGGAAACGCCCCAGCCGCGCCGGGATGCTGATCAGCACAAAGGCGCCCAGCCCCATGCCGGCGGCCCCGGCCTGCACCGCATAGGCCTTGTAGGGCGTACCGCTCAGGGGACCGAGCATGATAGCCAGGGCTCCTGAATCAGCCAGCTCACGCGCTACCCGGGCCAGCATCGGCGGAGCGATCGCCGGGATCCTGTCCAGCAAGCGGGTCATGGCCTCGGGCCACTGCTGGCCTAGCCAGTACATCCCGACACCCCCGAGCAGTGCCCCGGCCAGGGCCAGCAGGCAGCAGGTGAAAGCCCTGCGCAGGCTGCGTAGCGCGACAAAGCTCAGCAACACATCCGGGACGATGAAGAATACGGTCGCCTCCGCCAGCCCCCAGACAAAGGCCGCCAGGCCTACGCCCATGGCGGGAAGCTGCCCTGTGCGGCGAGTTCGTCCATCTGCTGCTGCAGGCGGCGCATGAAGTCCCGCCGGTCCGGCCCGCCATGGAGGGCCTCGCCGACGAAGACATCGCAGAAGAACGGCACCAGCAGCCCCTCTCCGCGCGGCAGGGCCTTGCCCAGGCCATGCAGGTACACCGGGATCACCGGCACCTCCGGGTGGGCCGCCGCCAGGCGCGCGACGCCGGCCTTGAAGCCTGACAACTGCTCCGGCTCACCGCGGGTGCCCTCGGGAAACAGGATCAGCAACTGGCCACGCGCCAGGGCCTCCTCACACCCTGCCAGCGGATTCTCGCCTCGCTGTACGCCGCGCCGCAGGGGCAGGATGCCGATGATGCGGGTCGCGAACCAGGCCAGCCACGGGTTGCGCAGGAAGTAGTCCATGGCCGCGACCGGATGGATGTCTGGCAACAGGCGCAGCGGCAGCAGGGTCATCAGCACCAGGGTGTCCAGGTGGCTGTTGTGATTGGCGACGATGATGGCCGGGCCATCCCCTGGCAGGCGCTCGCGCCCGCGCACGTTCAGGCCGAGCACGATCAGCACCAGGAAACGTGCGATCACGGCAAAGAACAACCAGCGCAGCAAGCTTTCCATGGCTCAGTAATGCAGATAGTAGATGAAGTGGAAGAACAGCGGCGCGGTATAGGTCAGGCTGTCGACACGGTCGAGGATACCGCCATGGCCGGGGATCAGGCCGCCGCTGTCCTTGACCCCGAGATCGCGCTTCAGCGCCGAGATGGTGACATCGCCGACGAAGCCGGCCAGCCCGATCAGCAAGCCGCCCAGCAGGGCCTGCAGCGGCTGCAGCGGAGTCAGCAGGGGCGCCAGCAGCAGGGCCAGCCCGGTGGTGGTGATCACACCGCCGGCCAGTCCTTCGACGGTCTTGTTCGGGCTGACGCTGGGGACCACCTTGTGGCGGCCCAGCAGCTTGCCCCAGATATACTGGCCGACATCGTTGAGCTGGGTCAGGATCACCAGGAACAGGACCAGCCCGGCGCCCCCGGCCGGGTGGCTGTCGGTGGCCGGCAGCACCAGCAGGTAGGCCACGTGACTGATGCTGAAGACCATGGTCATCAGGCCCCAGTGCAGGGTCCCGACCGCATTCAGAAAACCCTGTGTCTCGCCGATCAGCAACATGCGCATCGGCAGTAACAGGAAGGCGTAGACCGGGATAAAGATGATGAACATCCCGTACCACTCGATGCCGATCCAGAAATACTGTATGGGTATGCTCAGGTAGGCCCAGAACAGCACCCGCCGGTCCGCCCGCCGGGTGGGGATCAGCGACAGGTACTCCTTCAGCGCCAGGAAGCTGATCAGGGCAAAGAAGACCAGCGATACCTTGCGCGTCAGCAGCATGGCCACGGTGAAGATCAGCACCATCAGCCACCACGACCGGACCCGCTGGTGCAGCTCGGTATAGTCCGCCTCCGGCCTGCCACGCTGCAACAGCCTGGTGAT
>CAZDOC010000008.1:49224-70990 GCA_964506945.1 uncultured Gammaproteobacteria bacterium | reverse complement strand
CTGACCCCACCCCGGCGCTGGTTCAGGTAGCCCAGGAGGAACAGGCCAGGCAAAAGCAGGGCCATGACCGGGGGTTCCGGCACCGCCGCGGTCCGGTTCGCGACCTCGAAATTGGCCTTCACCGCTCCAGGGGTGGACAGGAGGGTGCTGAACAACAGTTGTCCCTGGGCCAGGTCGGCGCTGGAGGTACCGGACCAGAACAGCGTATCGCCGACGGCGGAGGGGATCCATTTGTCAAACAAGGCGGTGAAGGTCGGTCCGTTGTGACCGCTGACGGAGGAGGACAGGCCCGTCCAGGGGCCGACCGGGAAATCCGCCGTGTCGATGGCAAAGGCCGTCAGCGGGCTGCCGGCAACGGAATCGGCGCTGTCCCCGAAGATAAACCAGCCCCAGCCCTGGCCGGAGGCCCAGCTGTCGTCATGGTTGTCGAGCACCAGGGAAAAATCGTAATGATAGCTGCCCGCGCCCAGGTTACTGACCGCGTAATCCAGCCGCAGCGGGGTGGCCCGGGCCAGCGCGGAAAAACACAGGAGCAGCAGGATCATTGCTATTCTATTCATAGGGATCTGTCTCTGCTTGAAATTGTGGAATGCTATTTGCACAATCTATGCCACGGATACGAAAAACCCTGTAAATCGCGGAACCCGGCCCCGGGAACGCGGTCTGGAACGGATGGTTTGTCGCTGCATGGAGACACACTACGTGATAGAGCGGGCCAGGAACCCATGACCGGGACAGACTTGCACGAGGATGCTCATGACTCAGGAATACCGCTACTCGGGAGTACATTGAAATGATCCGACATGGATGCTCCGGCCTTTTTCTGGTGCTATGCCTCGCCATGCTGCCGCTGCGGGCGCCGTGGGCGCTATCCATCGATCAGATCAATATCGACCCGGCCGGTTCGCTCGATTTCACCCTCAGCAATGATGATGGCATCGCCTATGACGGCATCATCATCGAAACCCCGTTCACCAGCGCCGATCAATTCCAGCTGGGAGGGAACCTGCCCGGCGGATGGACACAGTCATTCGACCTCGCCGGCGGCCTCGTCCGCAGTATCTACCTCGCCGTCCCGGGTCCCGCCATGGGCGCCGGCCAGAGCCTGAGCTTCGGGGCCTCGTTCGATACCCTGCAGATCCCCGACATCAACGACTTCCTCGCCAGCAATGCGGGAACCTTCAACGTGACCGCCTTCTCCGGCGCGGGAGATTTCACCCGGAGCTACAGCCTGGGCCTGGCCACCGTGCCCCTGCCCATGAGCTGGGTGCTGTTGATCAGCGGCCTCGGGGTCCTGATGCTGCTGGCCGGGAAACGTCCCCGTACCTGAGAGAGATCAATAACTGACCTCCACTTGCAGCCCCGTCTCCCGGACCCGCCCCGCCAGGGCATCCAGCCATTCCGGGGGCAGCGCCGCCAGGCGTGATGCCCCGGGCTGCATCGATGGGCGTGCGAGCCCGTAAAGCAATACCCCCCGCAGGGGCACGGCCTCCTCCACCAGACCTTGCAACAGGCCGGCAAAGGCCTCCTGTTCGGCCTCCCCGGGTGGCGCGCCATCACGCATGAACCAGCAGGACTGAACCCAGGTGGGACACAGGCCACAGGCGGTGATCAGGTTCTCCCGCTGGCGTTGCAGGCCGATGGCGGCCCGGTTGATCTCGCGCAGGCCGGCATCGGTGGCCCGGTCCAGTTTGAACCAGACCCGCCCATTGAGCGTGGCCAGGCTTGCGAGGCCCTCCCGCACGCGGGACTGCTGCACCAGGCTGCCATTGGTGATCAACACCAGTGGCGGACCGTCGCCAAGACCTGCCGCCGCCATGCAGCGACCCGTCAGCCCGATCACCTCGACCAGGGCCTCGGCGCTGGTCGGCTCGCCATTGCCGGACAGGGCGATATCACGGATCACGCGTTGCTCCGCCGGCACATCGAAGCGCCAATAGAAATCACCCTCGATCACGTCCCGCAGGAAGCCCCGCAACTCCTGCTCCAGCAGCTCGAGGTCGATCGCCGGGGCATTGCCGCGGACGAGCCCCGGCACCTGGCAATAGACGCAGCTCCAGTTGCAGGCATTGTTGGGATTCAGGTTGATGCCCACGGACAAACCGCCCGAGCGACGTGACAGCACCGGGTAGACATAGGTCAGTCCGGCGCTGGCACGGCTGTGGTCGGTGGTGGTCAGTTTTTCGGTCAAGCAGGCTTCTCCATTGGGGTTGCGCACAGCAAACGGGCTGGCGGTGTATAATCACTATCATTGCATACCAGCCCAGCCAGCCCATGGGGCACAGGCCGCGATCCTATCAGTAACGCAGATTGACACAAGAGAATCCCATGACCGTTATCGAACAGAACGACCTCATCGACAGCATCGCCGATGCCCTGCAGTTCATCTCCTACTATCACCCGGTGGATTTCATCCAGGCGGTACATGCCGCCTATGAACGGGAGGAATCCCGGGCCGCCAGGGATGCGATGGCGCAGATCCTGATCAATTCACGCATGAGCGCCGAGGGCCATCGCCCCATCTGCCAGGATACCGGCATCGTCACCGTGATCATGAAGATCGGCATGGACGTCCACTTCGAGGGGGATATGGCGCTGGCCGACATGGTCAACGAAGGGGTGCGCCGGGCCTATACCAACCACGACAACACCCTGCGCGCCTCCATACTCGACGACCCGGCCGGGGCCCGCAAGAATACCGGCGACAACACCCCGGCGGTGATCCATATGGAACTGGTGCCCGGTAATACCGTGGACGTACAGATCGCGGCCAAGGGTGGCGGCTCGGAGGCCAAATCGAAGTTCGTGATGCTGAATCCCTCGGACAGCATCGTCGACTGGGTACTGAAGACCGTGCCGACCATGGGCGCCGGCTGGTGCCCTCCCGGCATGCTGGGGATCGGTATCGGCGGCACCGCCGAGAAGGCCATGCTGCTGGCCAAGCAATCGCTGATGGAACCGATCGATATCCAGCAACTGCGCGACCGCGGTCCGGCCAGCCGGGTCGAGGAACTGCGCCTGGAGATCTTCGACAAGGTCAATGACCTGGGTATCGGCGCCCAGGGACTCGGGGGGCTGACCACGGTGCTGGACGTGAAGATCCTCGACTATCCCACCCATGCGGCCAACCTGCCGGTGGCGATGATCCCGAACTGCGCCGCCACCCGCCATACCCACTTCGTGCTGGATGGCACGGGCCCCGCGCTGCAGACCCCGCCGAGCCTGGACGACTGGCCGGAGATCAGCTGGGATGCCGGAAAGTCGGCACGCCGTGTGGATCTCGACACGGTCACCCGGGAGGAGATCGCGGCCTGGAAACCGGGCGAGACCCTGCTCCTGTCCGGCAAGATGCTGACCGGTCGCGACGCGGCCCACAAACGCATCCAGGACCTGCTGGAGAGCGGTCAGGGTCTGCCGGAAGGCGTGGACTTCACCGATCGCTTCATCTATTACGTCGGCCCGGTGGACCCGGTGGATGATGAGGTCATCGGCCCGGCCGGCCCGACCACGGCCACGCGCATGGACAAGTTCACCGAGATGATGCTGGCCCGGACCGGGCTGATGGGCATGATCGGCAAGGCCGAGCGCGGACCCGCCGCGATCGAGGCCATCAAGCAGCACAAGGCCGTGTACCTGATGGCAGTCGGCGGCGCCGCCTACCTGGTCTCCAAGGCGATCAAGTCCGCGCGGGTGGTGGCCTTCGCGGAGCTGGGCATGGAGGCCATCCACGAGTTCGAGGTTCAGGACATGCCGGTGACCGTGGCCGTGGATGTGAACGGCCACGCCGTGCACCAGAGCGGGCCGCAACAATGGCATGAGATCATACTCAAGCGCCGGTCTGCATAAGCGGCCGCAATACGCGGCGCGGCCGCGCGCCTGCCCCGGCATGCCGTCTTTCACTGGATGGCGATATCCTCGAGCTTGCCCCCCTGATCGAGGATGGCCCGCACCCAGGCCGGCTTGCGGCCCCGGCCGCTCCAGGTCTCGCTCTTGTTGGCCGGGTTGCGATACTTCGGCGCCACCTTGCCCCCCCGGCGCGTCTTTTTCACCGGGGTCTTTTTCGTGGTCTTTGCCGCCAGCAGCCTGTCCAGCGAGATGCCCTCCTTCTCGGCCATCTTGCGGAAGCGCGCCAGCAGTTTTTCCTCTTTCGTGTCCTGGCGCTTGCGCCGCGCCAGTTCCTTCTGAATCTCGGCCTTGAGGGCGTTCAGTTGCGCCACGCCGAGTCTTTTCAATTCATCTTTTCGCATGGAAAAATCCTGTTGGTCAACGACCGGGGCATGGTAACAATTTTGTCGCCGGATTGTCTCTTGCCGCGGGACCGCAACCGGGCGTACCCCCGGCAGGCCAGGACATCTGAATGGCGACCGTGACTATGCCTGATACACCGGCAGACCCTCGTGGAATACCAGGAAATCCCCTTTCCGCATATGCCGCCATTCCTCGTCATCGGTCAGCGCCCGCGATGCGATCACGGTAACGATATCCTTGGGCGTGGTCTCCTGGCCGAAGTCCACCACCTGGCCGGTATCGATCAGGCGCGCCTTGCCAAAGGGGTGCCGGCGCGTTATCCAGCACATATTGTTGCTGCAATAGGCATACAGGACCCGCGAATCGCTCAGCAGGAAACTGAATACCCCGAGTTCATCCAGTTCCCGGGCGCGGGCATGGATGAACGCCCACAGCACCCGGGCGCTGCGGGGGCGTTCCGGGAAACGCTCACGGATGCGGTCAAGCAGCCAGCACAAGGCCGTTTCGCTGTCGGTGGTGCCTATCGGTCGATAGTAGGCCCGTGGCAGTTTCCTGACGCCCCTGAGCTGGCCATTATGCGCGAAACACCAGCTCTCTCCCCATAGCTCGCGAGTGAAGGGATGGGTGTTCTCCAGGCAGACACGTCCGCGGTTGGCCTGGCGGATATGAGAAATGATGATGCGGCTCTTGATCGCATGCCGCTGCAGCAGGTCCGCGATCTCGGAAGCGACGCTGGGCCGCGGGTCATGGAAGCCGCGGCTGCCACGACCTTCATACAGACAGATCCCCCAGCCATCCCGGTGTGGGCCGGTACGGCCACCACGCTGGACCAGGCCGGTAAAGCTGAAGCAGATATCGGTAGGGACGTTGGCGTTCAGGCCCAGCAGCTCGCACATCATGGAATACCCGGGTTCAGGCTGAATCCACCCGGGCGTGGCGGCCCCGCGGACAGGCATCAGGCTACGGGTGGAATCAGCGGCTCCATTGCAATGCACGCCAGTATAACAAGACCGGGGGCCGGCGCGGGGCCATGCAAAAAAGGGGAGATGCCTGGGCATCTCCCCTGGGCAAGGGCGGACCGGGACTAGATCTTGACCTTGAACTGCTTCTCGAATTGTTCACCCTCGGAGGTCACCACATCCGCGGTGATCTCGCCGCCACCGGCCTGGGGCTTGAAGAAGAAGCGAAAACTCGGATCGGCGCTCACGGAGATCCCGGTCTCGGCGGACAATATGAGCTTGCCATTGTATTTGACATCGATCTTCTTGATGTAATTGGCCGGAATGAAGGCACGGGTGCGCTGGTCCAGTTGCAGTCCGGTCAGGTTCGGATGGCTGACCATCAACTGGCCCAGGGCCAGGCCGTCCTTCAGATCCTCGGACAGGGTGCGGAAGCGCATCTTGCCACGCCGTGCCAGCGCGGCCTTCAGATCGCCCTGGGCCGGGGCCGAGCACCCGCCCTGGGCCTTCACGAAATGGCTCACCATGTGGTAGTCACCATTGCTGAGCTTGGCGATGGCGCGCACATTGGTGTACTTGTCGATACGGATACGCATGGCCAGATCGGCCTTGCCCATGTCCGGCGTGAGGGTGAACTTGGCCACCAGCGGCATGGGATTCTGGTCCACCAGCACATAGATCTCCTGGATATACAGCTCAGGTTTCTGCGGCAGGACCGCGGTGATGCTGATCGGCACGATGGCCGCGTCCTCGGCGCGATAGGGGGTCTTCAGTTTGATGACGGTCTCATCCTCCTTGATATCCGCGCCCTTGAAGTATTTGTCCTTGAGCACCGCATCCCAGACATCGACGCCTGATTGTTCCTCTTCCGCATAACCCAGGGATGCGAACATCACCAGGCATGTTGCCGCTAGCATTTTAATCATCGTATTCATTACCCTTACCTCTTTTCATTGTCTGTCCGCGAATGTCCTATTCCCATTCCAGTTCCGCGAAGGCCCTGGTGACATTGCGCTTGTGCACATCATCAAATAACAACCAGTTTTTCCTCTCTGATTGTCCCACCGTCGTCATGGCCTCTTCCAGAGTGCCACCTTTTGCGATCAACGCCCGGTTCTCCCGCAACAGGATCTCCAGATAGCGTTGCTCGGCATCCATCGCGGACGGCCATGCGGCACTGACCGGGCCGTGCCCGGGGATAACCCGCTTGGCCGCCACCGTCTCGCGTAATTCCTTCAATACCCCGATCCAGCCCTTCAGACTGCCCTCCAATGGCGGGATGCGCCGCATGAACAGCAGATCCCCCATCCAGAAACTGTGGGTGTTGTCATCATAGACGGTCAGATCCGTACTGGTATGAGCCTTGGGCCAGGCCCGAAGTTCAAGAATCCTGTCTCCGAGGTCGAGACGCAGGGTCTGTCCCGGCTTCACCACGCGGCTCGGCAGCACGAACAGCCTGTCTCCCAGCGCCTTCTCGCGCGCGGTGGCGAAATGATCCTCGAAAAAGGATTCATTGCTCAGGATCGCGTCGGCCAGATTCTCATGGCCGATGAATTCCGCGCCATCCTGGGTGAATACCTCGGCCCCGAGAATATGATCGGCGTGGACATGGGTATCGATGACATAACAGATGGGCAGCTCCGTTCGTTCCCGGATCCGGCGTCGCAGCGCCCCGGCCAGCTTCAGCGAGCCGCCGGGGTCGATCACCGCAACGCACCGGCTGCCGACGATAAAACCGATATTGGCGATATCCATGTCCTTGTTCGTTGGCAGGATGTGCTTGCCATGATGGACGTAGAGACCCTGGGCGACCTCGGTCAGATTGAAGGGATCATCGCGGGCCGGCGCCAGCGGCGCCAGCAACAACAGCAGCAGTCCACAGGTCGCGGTCAGGGTATTTCGGTAACTGTTCATCATCCGTGTCCGTCCTTCGCCGGCGCCTGGAGCTGACTGATCAGGTAGGTGGCCGTGGTGCGTAATCTTTGCGGGTCCCGATAGGCGCGGGCCGTCACCATGGAACCTTCCAGGGCCGAGATGAAGGTCCGCGCGATGATGCCACCGTCCCCCAGGTCCTCGCGCCACTCTCCATGCAGACGGCCCTCCTCGATCACCCGGCTCAGCCACTGCTCACCCCGGTCCCAGAAGGCCACCACCTGTTGCCGCACCGGTTCCGGCACCGTCTCCTGCGCGGTCGCGAACATGCAGAAGGGACACAGGCGGTCGCCATCACCGAAGGTATCCATGAAGATCGCGGCGAATCGTTGCAGTTTGTCCTCTGATCGCAGACATTCACTGTCGATCTGTTCGAGCGCGGCATTGAATCCGGTGAGGATGCGGGCCAGCATCGCGCCACCCAGATCGCCCTTGGTGGGAAAATAATAGTGGATGCTGGCGGTACGTATGCCCACCTTGTCGGAGATGTCCCGAAAGCTGAAACCATGAAAACCACGTGTCTGCACCAGTTCCTGGGCGATATCCATGATCCTTTCCGGTAACGGGTTTGTCGCATTCATGACATAGAGTCTATCTACTGGTAGATAGAAGTCAAGGCTTAATTGACAAATTTCGTTGGTTTTCTATCTACTGATAGATAGTCTAGTCTCGACAAGGATGGAAAACAAGGCTTCCGCGCCATTCCCGGCACGGTCATATCGGCTATAGTGAAGATATGAAATACGCCTCGGCACTGATACTGGTGATGGTCCTGGCCACGGTCTGGCTGTACAGGGACGGGGCCGTGGAGACAGGCATGCATGCGGGCGCCCCAGGCCCTGCCCGCATCGTCCCGGCGCCTGGAAAGGATCTCGCCAGGTACAAGCACTACCTCTTCGATGTCACGGATCACAGCCCGGAGGAGATCAGCGCGATGCTGCTGCGGGCCGAGCGACTGAACCTGGAAGGCGTCCGCCACGAACAGCAGGTGGATATCGCCATGGTCCTGCATGGACCGGATATCGAGATCTTCGCCAAGCACAACTATGACCGTTACCAGAATATCGTCGACACCGCCCGGCGCCTGGAACAGGTAGGGGTCATCGACTTCAAGGTCTGCCAGCGGGTCATGTCCGCGCGGGGGATCACCGCCATGGAATTGCCGGATTTCCTCGAAGCCGTTCCCTACGCGGCCGATGAGATCAAGCGCCTGCGCGCACAGGGCTATGTCACTCTGTAGCGGGATCCATTAAGATCGCAGGACCCCGCGGGGTGTGGATGAGCTTGTCCACACGCCTGTCGCATCGCCTCGGCAATCGCTACGAATACAGGAACGACATTCCATGAGCAAACAGGAAAAATCCCTTCATATGACCGTATTGATGACCCCGGACATGGCCAACTTTTCCGGCAACGTCCATGGCGGTTCGATTCTGAAACTGCTCGACCAGGTCGCCTATGCCTGCGCCGCCCGTTACTGCAAGTCCTACGTGGTCACCGCCTCCCTGGACCAGGTCTTTTTCAAGCAGCCGATAAAGGTGGGTGAACTGGTCACCTTCCACGCCAATGTCAATTACACCGGTCATAGCTCCATGGAGATCGGTGTCAAGGTCGAGGCCGAGAATCTTACCAGCAAGGAAAGCCGGCATACCAACTCCTGCTATTTCACCATGGTCGCCAAGGGTGAGGACGGCCAGTCGATCCCCGTACCGCAGCTCGAGATCACCACCGAGATCGAGCGCAAGCTGTTCGAGGCCGGCAAGATGCGCAAGGAAATGCGCAAGGAGATCCAGCAACGCAACCGCGCCCTGCATGTGGGCATACCGGAGCAATGATCCTCAGAAATGCCGGTAGCCAGCTGACTCCGGGAGTTCGCCTCCTCCAGCCACCGTCACGCCCTTGCCCGGCCGGATCTCGCCGATGTGGGTCAAGCCCAGGCCCAGCTCCGTGGCCAGGGTGGCCAGCCGGGCCACGGACGCCTCAGGCAGGGTAAAGCAGAGTTCATAATCATCCCCGCCGGTGCTGGCAAAGGCCCGTGCCTGGGCCGGTGTACAGACGGATCTCAGTTGCGGGGACAGGGGCAGCCGTTCAGCCTCGATGTGGGCCTCGCAGTGACTGGCCGCGGCGACATGGCCCAGATCGGCCAGCAAGCCATCCGAGATATCGATACAGGCATGAGCCAGGCGACGCAGGCGACGTCCCAGTTCGATGCGCGGGACCGGCCGATGCAGCCTGCGGGCCAGAACCGGTTCACCGCCATGCACCAGGGCCGCGGCCGCGTCTCCCAGCGTACCGCTGACATAGATCCGGTCCCCGGGCCGGGCCGCGGCGCGGGTCATGGCCGTGCCAGGTTCCACCAGGCCCATGACCTGGATGCCGATATTCAGCGGACCGCGCGTGGTATCGCCACCGATCAGCGCCAGTCCATGCCGATCCGCCAGCTGGTACAGGCCCCGGGCGAAACCGTCCAGCCAGGCCTCATCGAGTTCCGGCAGGGTCAGCGAGAGGGTAAACCAGCTCGGCCTGGCCCCCATCGCGGCCAGGTCGCTGAGATTGACCGCCAGGGCCTTCCAGCCGATATCCTCGGCCCTGTCCGTGACTCGGAAATGGGTGCCTGCCACCAGGGCATCCACGGCCGCGACCAGCTGCATGTCCCCGGGAATCTCGACGATGGCCGCATCATCCCCCACCCCAAGACGCACATCGTCCCGCTGGCCGGCGGGACGATGGAACCAGCGTCGGATGAGATCGAACTCGCTGAGTGGCATCGCTGGGGATGGCGGCTGGAACGGCCCAGCTGCCGGTTCAGCCGGTGCTGGCCTGTTCGTGCGGCCGCAGGGGCCTCGCGGCCCGGTCCAGTATGCCGTTGACATACTTGTAGGCCTGTTCCGCGCCATAGACCTTGGCCAGTTCCACGCATTCATTGATCACCACCCGCCAGGGCACCTCCGGACAATGGCTCAATTCATAGACGCCAAGCAGGAGTATGGCGTGTTCCACCGGGTCCAGCTCCTCCAGCGGGCGGTCCAGGTAATCGCTGAAACCGCGCCGCAGCGTGTCGGCCTCGGCGGTGATCCCCAGCAACAGCCGGCGGAAATAATCCTTGTCGGCCTTGCGCAGGTCGCGCTCCCCGAGGAATTCATCGAGTACGTCGTGGGGATCGCTGGCGCACAATTGCCACTGGTACAGGGCCTGCACCAGGGCCCGCCGCGTGGCGCTGCGGGCACGCTTGGATATCCTCGGGGACGGCTTCATCCTCAGTCCAGCTGGCGCAGCAGCGAAACCATCTCGATGGCGGTCTGGGCCGCGTCGGCGCCCTTGTTGCCGGCCTTGGTCCCGGCCCGCTCTATGGCCTGCTCGATGGTATCCACGGTCAGGACGCCGAAGGCCAGGGGCAGGCCGCTGCCGGCGGCAACCGCGGCCAGTCCCCTGGTACATTCCCCGGCGACATAATCGAAGTGCGGGGTCGCACCCCGGATCACGGCGCCCAGGGCGATCAAGGCATCGTATCTGCCGCTGTCCGCCATGCGCCGCGCCGCGGTGGGGATCTCGAAGGCGCCCGGAACCCTGACGACGGTGATATCGACCGCGTCCCCTGCCGACCTCCTGAGGGTATCCAGGCATGCCTCCAGCAAGCGTTCGACGATAAAGCCATTGAAGCGGCTGGCGACGATGCCGATGCGGGTAGGGCCGTCCAGTCGCAACTGGCCCTCGATGATGTTGATGTCACTCATATTGATAACCTGTCTTCGGCCGCGGCGGTCTGCCCGGGCTCAATGCACGTATTCTACTACCTCCAGGCCGAAACCGGAGAGTGAATGGTATTTTTTCGGCGCGCTCAGCACGCGCATCTTGCGCACCCCCAGGTCGGCGACGATCTGGGAACCCAGACCGATGGTGCGGATATCCTCACCCGCCGGCTTCGGTGGTACCGGCTGCTGTTCCTGTTCCAGTCGATAACGATTGATCTGCCAGATCAGCTCGGCGGACTCGATCTGGTTGTTGAGGATCACCACCACCCCGGCGCCCTCCTCCGCGACCCGGCTGAGGGCGTCGCGCAGCGGCCAGCCACGATCCTCGCGGCAATTGCCGGTCAGGTCGCAGATCGGATTGTGGATGTGCACCCGTACCAGGGTGGGGACCTCCGGATCGATCGCTCCCATGACCATGGCCAGGTGCAGGTCCTGCTTGAGGGCATCCTGGTAGGCCATCAGGCGGAATTCACCGAACTCCGTCGGCAGCTGGCACTCGGCGACCCGTTCGACGGTCTTTTCGTTCTCACTGCGATAGCGGATCAGGTCCGCGATGGTGCCGATCTTCAGGTCGTGCTGCTGGGCGAACACCTCCAGGTCCGGGCGCCGGGCCATGCTGCCGTCCTCGTTGAGGATCTCGACGATGACCGCGCAGGGTTCCAGCCCGGCCAGACGCGCGAGGTCGCAACCGGCCTCGGTATGTCCGGCGCGGGTGAGCACGCCGCCGGGCTGGGCCATCAGCGGGAAGATGTGCCCGGGCTGGACGATGTCCTCCGATCTCGCATCCACGGCGGCGGCGCGTTGCACGGTCAGGGCCCGATCGGCCGCGGAGATCCCGGTGGTCACACCCTCGGCCGCCTCGATGGAAACGGTGAAGTTGGTGCCCTGGTTGAAATAGGTGTCACTGACCATCAGCGGCAGGTTCAGCTGCTGACAGCGCTCACGGGTCAGGGTCAGGCAGATCAGGCCGCGACCGTAGCGGGCCATGAAATTGATGTCCCCGGCGGTGACCGCGGAGGCCGCCATGATCAGGTCGCCCTCGTTCTCACGGGATTCATCATCCATGATCACGACCATGCGACCCTCGCGGATATCCTCGATGATCTCTTCAGTGCTGTTCAGCTTCATGTGGTACTCAATGATTCGTGGCCCATGGAACCCCCAAGCAACGGCCTGGGGGCCGCTGTATTATAGATGGATACCCGCAATACCGCGACGCTCGCGCCCGTACGTGCGCCTACAGATAACCCTGCCGTCTCAGCAGATCATCGAGCGCGGCATCCCCAGCGCCCCCGCCGGCGTCCCCCTGGAGCAGGCGCTCGAGATATCGGGCGATGATATCGACCTCGATATTCACCCGCGCCCCGGGTCGGTAATCACCGATGATCGTCCGCTGCCGGGTATGCGGGATCACCTGCACACAGAATTCGTCCGCGCTGACCGCGTTCACGGTCAGGCTGACACCGTCGATGCAGATCGAACCTTTTTCACAGATATACCGGGCCAGTTCCGCCGGCACACGCCAGATAAGGCGCTCGGATCGACCTTCGGGACGGCGGCTGAGCAGTTCCCCGAGCCCGTCCACATGCCCGCTGACCAGGTGCCCGCCCAGGCGATCGGCGAGGCGCAGGGCCTTTTCCAGATTCACCCGGCTGCCCTCCTGAAGCAGGCCCAGGGTGGTGCGCGCGAGGGTCTCGCGTGAAACATCGACCTCGAAGTGGGGACTGTTCAGCGCCACCACGGTCAGGCACACGCCATTGATCGCGATACTGTCGCCCAGGGCGGTATCCTGCAGTGACATCTCGCCACAGTCCAGGCGCAGGCGCAGGTCCCGGCCGCTGGATTGAATGCCGGCCACCCGGCCCGTGCCCTCGATGATCCCGGTGAACATGCTCAAATCACTCCTGTCGACAAGCCGCCTTCATCGCCGTGGCCGGGCGCTGATGCGCCAGTCCGGTCCGATGCGGCGAATATCCTCGAAGTCGAGTTGTACCGCATCGGCGAGCTGCATCATGGCCGGCAGGTTCAACAGGCCACGGGCATCCGAACCCAGCAGCTTGGGCGCCATATAGATCACGAACTCATCGACCAGGCCGGCGGAGGTCAGGGCGCCGGTGAGTATCGGCCCGGCCTCGACCAGCACCTCATTGATTTCGCGGGCGCTCAGGATCTGCAGCATGGCATGCAAGCCGACCCGGCCCTGGTGAACCTCCGCCCGTTCCAGTTCGGCGCCCGCCGCCAGCAAGGGCGCGGCACGAGATTCGTCATCGCTGCCGGTGATGATCAGCGTCCGCCCGGGCCGGCCCAGCATCCTCGCCACCGCCGGCATGCGCAACTGGCTGTCCAGCACCACCCTCAGTGGTTGCCGCAACCCCTGTTCCCCGTCCCCGGTGCGTACCGTCAGGGCCGGGTCATCGGCCAGCACCGTATTGACCCCGGTCAATATGGCTGAACTCCGGGCGCGCAGGCGCTGGACATCGGCGCGTGCCTGCGCGGAGGTGATCCATTGGCTCTCACCCGAGGCCATCGCGGTGCGCCCGTCCAGACTCATGCCCAGCTTGACCCGCAGCCACGGCCGGCCCGTGCGCAGACGCTGAATGAAACCCGGATTCAGGGCCTCCGCCTCGTTCTGGAGCAGACCGGCACGGGCAGGGATCCCGGCCTGCCTCAGCGCCCGCAGGCCACCACCGGCAACCCGGGGATTGGGATCGGTCATGGCGGCGATGACCTCGCCCACGCCGGCCGTGATCAGGGCCTGGCTGCAGGGTCCGGTCCGTCCATGATGGCAACAGGGCTCCAGGCTCACATAGCAACGCGCCCCCCGGGCATGCTCCCCGGCGGACTCCAGGGCCACAATCTCGGCATGCGCGTCCCCGGCATGCCGATGCCAGCCCTCGCCGACCACCCTTCCATCCCGCACCAGGACACAGCCGACCCGCGGATTGGGGTCCGTGGAGTTCAGTCCAAGCGCGGCCAGACGCAGGGCCCGGGCCATGTAGCGGTAATCATCGGCACTGAATTGATCGGGATCGCCTGTCATCATATCCTGTTGTCGATGCCTCGTTGCAGGATTCATGCACCATTCCGGGACTCATTCCCGCCCCTCCGGCAAGCTTGCTCAGCCCCTGAACAGGCGCTTCCATTCACCATTCCCATGCCGGGTCCGGTGGACCGCTAGACGCCCCTGGCGTCCTAGCCCCTCTCGTTGCCCTTGCCCGGTGGCAACAGGTCCATTTGCTGCGCCCTGGCCTCGGGAGGCAATTCCTGCTCCAGGCGCTCGATCTCTTCCAGGAAGGCGCGTACATCCTCGAAACTGCGATAGACGGACGCAAAGCGTACATAGGCCACCTGGTCCAGATTGCGCAGCTGTTCCATGACCCAGTCCCCCAGCGTCCTCGAGGGGAGTTCGCGCTCGCCAGACTCGCGCAGGCGCCGCTTGATATGATCGATGCTCATCTCGATCCGGTCCATGCCGACAGGGCGTTTCTCCAGGGCCCTGAGCATGCCGGAACGCAACTTGTCTTCCTGAAACGGCTCCCGGCGGTCATCGGACTTGATGATGCGCGGCAGACTCAGTTCCGCCGTCTCGTAGGTCGTGAAACGTTCCTTGCAACGGCTGCAGACCCGCCTGCGCCGGACCTGGCTGCCCGTGTCACCGACCAGGCGGGAATCGATGACCCGTGTCTCTTCGGCATTACAGAATGGACAATGCATGAGCTTTTCCCGACGATCGGTGCGCCATCAGCGCTTCCTGCAACAGCTGCAGCAACCCCGTATCCGTGCAACGGAACACGGATGTTCATACAAGTAATCAAGTATTTATGAAATCCTAGCAGAATTTCCCAGGGGCGTCCCCAGATGTTTGCATAGCGGCATCCGCCACGGGCAGAAAAACGGCCCCGCGCGTACTCGCGCGGGGCCGTTGTTCCACTCCGGGCCTGGGCCCGGACCCGGATCGCGACTACCTTTCGTACAGGGGGAAGCGGCCACACAGCTCCAGAGCCTGCTGCTTGACCCTGGCGATGGTGCCCTCGTCGTTGACATTGTCCATGATGTCGCAGATCCAGTTGGCCACCTGCACGCACTCGTTCTCCTTGAAGCCACGCGTGGTGACCGAGGGGGTGCCGATACGGATGCCGCTGGTGACGAACGGTGACTGCGGATCGTTCGGCACCGAGTTCTTGTTGACGGTGATGTTGGCCCGACCCAGCGCGGCGTCGACTTCCTTGCCGGTCAGGCCCTTCTCGATCATGTCGACCAGGAACAGGTGATTGTCGGTGCCACCCGAGACGATGCTCAGGCCACGTTCCAGGAAAACCTCGACCATGGCCCTGGCGTTCTTCTTGACCTGCTGGATATAGGTCTTGAACTCGGGTTGCATGGCCTCCTTGAAGGCCACCGCCTTGCCGGCGATGGTATGCATGTGCGGACCGCCCTGGTAGGCCGGGAAGACCATGAAGTTGACCTTCTTCTCGATCTCTTCGTTGGCCTTGCCCATGATGATCCCGGAGCGCGGACCACGCAGGGTCTTGTGGGTGGTGGAGGTGGTGATGTCGGCGATCTGCACCGGGCTGGGATACTCGCCGGTGGCGACCAGACCGGCGACATGGGCGATATCGGCGATCATATAGGCGCCCACCTTGTCGGCGATGTCACGGAAACGCTGCCAGTCGACCACCCGGGAATAGGCCGAAAAGCCGGTCATGATCAGCTTGGGCTTGTGTTCCAGGGCCAGGCGCTCGGCCTCATCGTAATCGATCTCGCCGGTATCCGGGTTCAGGCCATATTGCACGGCATTGTAGATGCGTCCGGAGACATTCACCGAGGCGCCATGGGTCAGGTGCCCGCCATGCGCCAGGCTCATGCCCATGACCGCATCACCCGGCTCCAGCAGGGCCAGGTAGACCGCGCCATTGGCCTGCGAGCCGGAGTGCGTCTGCACATTGGCCCAGTCGGCGCCGAACAGTTCCTTGGCGCGGTCTATGGCCAGTTGCTCGACCACGTCGACATATTCGCAGCCGCCATAGTAGCGCTTGCCCGGATAGCCTTCGGCATATTTGTTGGTCAGCACCGAACCCTGGCATTCCAGGACCCGCGGGCTGGTCATGTTCTCGGAGGCGATCAGCTCGATATCTTCTTCCTGGCGACGCGCCTCTCCATCCATCGCATTCCAGAGTTCGTCGTCGAAACCTGCCACCTTCATGTCTTTTGTAAACATCTTCTTCCTCTCTAAACGTTGATAACGTGATAAACGTTGCTCGCACAGGGGCGCCGATCCGCTATCGTGGCCAGCAATCGGTCGCATCTCAGGGTTCGAAATCCAGACAGCCCCCAAAAGAACTGTGCAGATTAGCAAAATTATGCCGTATTTCATAGAATCGTGCCCCGTTTCCGATCCCCGCGGCGACACCGCCAGAGCGCCTCACCCGCCTCCGCCCGGGCCAGGCATGGGCAGGGGAGCACGGGTGTAATTCGTATGTAACACCATGTTTCACAAAGATATGCGTGGAAACATCGGGATCCCTGCCGGGTCCGGGGCTTATCTGCCGCGCATTCGCCTGTACAATGGCGGCGGTGCGGCATGGGGCCATGAGGCTCATCACGGGGACAGTCCACAGATATGCGTGCAGACGAAACATCCAATCTCGGCATCGACCATGACCTGCACCGGACGCGGCAACGCTTCATCGCCATCAACAAGGCGCGCATGCTGCGCGTTGATGACTGCCTGAACTCCCTGCAACGAGACTTCCTCAGGCTGCTGCCACTGCTGTTTCATACCAATCACCCGCTGCTCCCCGGGTATATCTCGCATACCACCCCTTCCGGGATCCATGCCTACAAGCCCTCCGCCAAGGCCATCCGCCTGGCCCACAAGCGCGCCAAGTCCTTCGCCTACGATGAACGCGCCGCCAGGAAACTGGAGCTCCACGGCCTCTACATGATGGGCAGCAGCGGCACCATCGCCTACACGGATGACAGCGACATCGACATCTGGGTCTGTCACCAGGCCGGCATGGAAACACAACGCATCACCGATCTCTGTCTCAAGGCGGAACAGATCGAGCGCTGGGCCGCGGAGCTGGGACTGGAAGTGCATTTTTTCATCCTCAATCCGGAGGACTTCCGGCAGGGCCAGAACCAGACCCTGTCCAAGGAAAGCAGCGGCAGCACCCAGCACTACCTGCTGCTGGATGAATTCTACCGCTCCAGCCTGGTCCTGGCCGGGCAAACCCCAATCTGGTGGCTGGTCCCTCCCGAACATGAACCGCACTATGAGGCCTTTGTCGAAAAGCTGATCACGCGGCGCTTCATCAAGCCGGACCAGGTCGTGGATTTTGGCGGCCTGGCCGAGATCCCGGCAGAGGAGTTCTTCGGCGCCACCCTGTGGCAGCTCTACAAGAGTATCGACTCGCCCTACAAGTCGGTGATGAAGCTGACCCTGATGGAAGTCTATGCGGATGAATACCCGGATATGGAGCTGCTCAGCATGCGTTACAAAAAGGCGGTTTATGCCGGCATCCATGACCTCAATGAACTGGACCCGTATCTGCAAATGTATCGCAAGGTCGAGGAATACCTGCTATCCCGCCAGGATGCGTCCCGCCTGGCCCTGCTGCGCCGCAGTTTCTATCTCAAGACCGGGGAGAAACTGACCCGCAAGAGACTCTCCAGGGATGAGGACTGGCGCAGTGCCTATCTCGATAGCCTGACCAGGAGCTGGGGCTGGGATACCGGCATGCTGATCCGACTCGACAATCAGTCGCAATGGAAACTTCCCACCGTGCTGGAGGAGCGCAGGGACCTGATCACGGCACTGACGCAGAGCTATCGCAAGTTGTCCCAGTTCGCCCGCAAGCAGGCCGATATCGCCCGCATCACCCAGACCGATCTCACCATCCTGGGACGCAAGCTGTATGCGGCCTTCGAGCGCAAGGCCGGCAAGGTGGAGCGGATAAACCGCGGGATCTGTCCGGGCCTGCACGAAAGCGATGTCATCCTGCAACGGGTCACCGATGTTTCGGGACAGGATATCTGGTTGTTGTTCAGCAACGATGTCCCGGAACGCCAGCGCAATGAACCGGCGGCGATGAAACGCAGCAATTCACTGCTGGAATTGCTGGCCTGGGCGCATTTCAACCACATCATCGATGCCAATACACGCATCGCCACCCTCGGCGATGTCGGCGCCCTGAGCCAGCGTGAGTTGCGTCTGCTGATGCAAAGCCTGCAGGAGCTGTTTCCACAAGCCCGGATCTATGACGCCAGCGCGGAAGAACTGAAACGCCCGGCGCACCTGAAAAAGGCCGTGCTGTTCGCCAATGTCGGTACCGAGGCCAGATTGACCAGCCGCAGCAGCGATCATATCGCCAGCAGCCGGAACAATGCGCTGAGCTATGGCGCCCTGCACGAAAACCTCACCAACACCTTCGACCTGGTGCTGGAAACCAGCTGGGAGGAGATATTCACCTTCCGCTATCAACAGGTCGATGGCCTGCTGGAATGCCTGGGGGAATACCTGCACTGGGGCGCCCGGCACGAGGACACACCGCTGCCGTCCATGCAGATATTCTGCCACTCATCCAGTTACGGAATGACCATCACCCATACCTTGCAGGACCTGTTCCGGGAGATCAGCAATGTCTTCCAGCCTGGAGCACCCTACCAGCGCCCCAGGTTCATACTCGAGATCGGCAAGTGCCACTATCGCCTGGAACAAGCCTCTGGCAAGACCGAACACCGCCGGATCGGCGACCCGCAGGCCCTGCTCCAGTTTCTATGCCAGCCCCTGGATTTCTATCAGGATACCGTCTTCGCCCATCACTGCTGTGAGCAGGGCATCCTGCCCGGCCTCTATGCCTATAACGAAGCAGACAAGATCCAGCTGTTCTTCCATGCCTCTGGCCAGGAGGTCGAAATCAGTATCCTGGATGAACGCGGCGCCCTGTTTCAGCAACACCTCCCCCAGTATGAAAACCAGGTCTTGCTGGAGCAGTTCAGCAATTTTTTCTCGTCCCTGTACAACCGCCGCCAGAGACTGTTTCATGGCAGTGAAACCACGACCCCGGAGCTGCCGGTGGAATGCTACATCCTCAGCCGTGGCCGTGCCGGCAAGTACCAGTACACCCCGCTTGCCCGCAAGGAGAATGGCTGGGACAGGCACTATCTGGAAGTACAGGTTATCGGCGATATCGATGAGAACGGCAATCGTATCTTCACCATCTATTGCGACGGCGTGGAGTTTTCATCCATGACCCATGGTGGACAGCTGTTTCACGCGGTGGCGAAATATGTGCTCGACCGGCGTCAGAGTGGTCAGACCTACCCGGTCTATATCACCGATATCGACCTTTCTTCATCCCTGCTCAACGGCCAGTCCATGGAAGAGCTGTCTACCGTGGTCTTCCTCAACTACAAGAAGAACATCGAGACCCGGCTGACCCGCGCCCTGCAGTCCCTGTGATCCTCTTTGCCCCGTCCATCCGCCCATGAAAGAACTCGAACATCTCCTGCACCGCGCCGAACGACTGTTCGATCGCATCGAGACCCTGCTCCCGGCGCCCCCGGATGAACCCGACTGGGCGCAGACCCCGGCCATGCGCTGGCGCAGGCGTGGCAACCGCTCCTGCCTGGAGGCCATTCCCTTTCATTCACCCGTCCACCTGGACGACCTGCTGGGCATCGACCGTCAGAAACGGCGGATCGATCGCAACACCCGTCAGTTCCTGCGCGGACTCCCCGCCAACAACGTGCTCCTGTGGGGTCCGCGGGGGACGGGCAAGTCATCCCTGATCAAGGCCCTGCTGAACGCGTATCAGGGCCAGGGCCTGCGCCTGATCGAGGTGGACAAGTCACGGCTGGAGGAACTGCCCGATTTCGTCACGGCGCTGCATGGACGCCCCGAGCGTTTCATCGTCTTCTGTGACGATCTCTCCTTTGAAGCGGCCGATAGCGGCTACAAGACCCTGAAGGTGGTCCTCGACGGCTCACTCAGCAGCACCCCGGAAAACGTCCTCATCTATGCCACCTCCAATCGCCGCCACCTGCTACCTGAATCCATGCAGGACAATACCGCGACCCGCGTCATCGACACCGAGCTTCATCATGGTGATGCCGTGGAGGAGAGGATATCGCTGTCCGAGCGTTTCGGCCTGTGGCTGGCATTCCACCCGTTCGACCAGGCCACCTATCTGGAGATCGTCTTCCACTGGCTGCAAAGACTGGATTGCGAGATTGATGATCGGCATGTGATCCGGCACCATGCCCTGCAGTGGGCGCTGTTGCATGGTTCCCGCAGTGGCCGCTCGGCCTGGCAATTCGCCCGTGACTGGGCCGGACAGACCGGGCTGGACGAAGCCGCAACCGACACCCAGGACACACCAGGACGAGACCAGAATGACTGACTCCGGCAATAACCGGGACCTGCTCGAGGAACTGACGCGGGTCAGTGATACCGCGCGCTGTGTATACGACGGCAGCGCCATCACCGCCGCCTATGAACGCATGGCCACCGCCATCGAGGCACGGCTCGGGGACAGCAACCCGCTGGTGCTGAGCGCCATGGTCGGCGGACTGATCCCTACCGGTCATCTGCTGACCCGGCTCAGGTTTCCATTGCAGCTGGACTACGTGCATGCCAGCCGTTACCAGGGCCATACACAAGGCGGGGAACTACAGTGGCTGCGGCATCCCCAGATCCCCCTCAAGGACCGCGTCGTCCTCATCATCGATGACGTCCTGGACCTCGGCATCACCCTGAAGGAGCTGGCCGGCGCCTGCCGGAGAGAGGGCGCCAGGGCCGTATACACCGCGGTGCTGGTGGAGAAGGACATCCCCGGCCGGCCGGGGCTCGCGCATGCCGATTTTACCGGCATCAAGGCCGGCAATGAATACCTCTACGGACACGGCATGGATTACAAGACCTATCTGCGCAATGCCGATGGTATCTACGCGGTGCTGGAACCATGAGTGAACTGGCCATCATAGGCGGCACCGGGCTGCGCCGGCTCGAGGGCCTGGAAGTGACCCACCGGGTGGTGCAGAAGACCCCCTTCGGCGAACCCTCCGGACCGCTGATCCACGGCGAACTCAACCAGCACAAGGTGGTGTTCCTGGCCCGGCATGGGCTGGTACACCGCATCCCCCCGCACAAGGTCAACTACCGCGCCAATATCTGGGCCCTGCGCGAGCTCGGTGTGGAGCGCATCATCGCCGCGGCCGCGGTGGGGGGGATCACCCCGCAGATCCCCCCCGGATCACTGGTGATCCCGGATCAGATCATCGACTACACCTGGGGCCGCCAGCATACCTTCTTCGAGGATGACCTCAGCCATGTCACACATATCGATTTTACCTGGCCCTATAGCCAGGAACTGCGCCTGGCATTACTGGAAGCCGCGGCGGAGGCTGGCATCGAGGCCCATGATGGTGGCACCTATGGCGCCACCCAGGGACCCAGACTGGAGAGTGCGGCGGAGATCGACCGTATGGACAGCGACGGCTGCGATCTGGTCGGCATGACCGGCATGCCGGAGGCGGCCCTGGCGCGTGAACTGGGGCTGGATTATGTCAGTTGCTGCGTGGTCGCCAACTGGGCCGCAGGCCGTGGTGAAGGCGAGATCACCATGCAGGCGATCGAGGCCAATCTCATCTCGGGCATGGAAAAACTGCGCCGGGTGCTGGAGATGACCATACCCCGGCTATGAATGAATACGCATTCCAGTGCAAGCTGTAGCCCTTCCACGCGCAGCCCTGGAGGCGGGTCTGGGGTAGCGCAAACCGACAAAAAATGGGCACCCAGACCCGGCCCCGTTGTTGCCACGTTGATCCGGCCCGCTGACTGACTCTCGCGGAGGCGCGGAGCACGCGCAGAAA
>CAZDOC010000008.1:0-49124 GCA_964506945.1 uncultured Gammaproteobacteria bacterium | reverse complement strand
CAGACCTCTGCCGGATAGGCAGACATCCTTGAAGAGCTGTCGGATTGCGCGACGCCAATCGACCGGCTGACCGGATCTCGCGGGGGCGCGGAGTACGCGCAGAAAACCAGAATCAGAGGGCCAGAACACTACCCCGAATACCCGCGCGACCTTTGCCGGACAGTCAAACATCCTCAAAAACCTGGCTCATCACTCTGCGTGCCCCGCGCCTCCGCGAGATTTTTTCTTGATGCGGGAAAACAGACCTCTGCCGGATAGGCAGACATCCTTGAAGAGCTGTCGGATTGCGCGACGCTAATCGACCTGCTGACTGACTCTCGCGGAGGCGCGGAGCACGCGCAGAAAGCCAGAATCAGAGGGCCAGAACACTACCCCGAATACCCGCGCGACCTTTTACTCATGGCTCCACGGGGAGATCGATTGTCACGGGGGAGATCTTCACCAGCACCCCGAAGAGGGGATTGTCCAGGTAGTGGACCTCGTTCAGCCTGACCCGGCGGGTCTCGGTCAGACGGACCAGTTCTGCATTGCCGCTATGCGGCAGGTCGCCTATATACAACACCAGGTCGGTATCCACGTGCAGAAAGTGGGAACTGCGCAGGCGCAACCAGCCATCGATACGCGGCCTGCGCAGGGCATCGGATTCCGGGGTATCGCGGGCCATCAGATGAACGGCCTTGGCACGGGTGCGCCCCAGCCCGGGTTGTCGCCAGGCCCGGTACAACAGTGGCCGGTAACCGGCCGAGCGCTGCAGACGCCGGTAAAGCGGTTGCAGGGTCAGCTGCTCCGGTTTGAGTTCGGCGAAGGCCAGCAAGGCAGTGGTTCCATCGCCATCTCCGCCATCTTCCCGCAACATGGCCTGTTCCCCGGCATCCAGTACATCCATGCCCATATCAGGGGTGTCGTTGAGTTCAATGGCGGAATCGATATCCGGGTAACCTGGCGTCAGCGGCCAGTCTTCGTTGCTCTCCGGCTGCAGGTTCTGGAACACGATGACCTCGACCTGATACCAGCGATCCGCGGCCTGCGCGATGGCCGGCAGACTCAGCAGCATCGCCAGGCACAGGCCGGTCAGGCTCATACGGGTACGGGGTCTGTCGGTGTTCATGCGGCATCCTTGGTGGAAATGGTATCGAACAGTTCATCCAGCGCCTGGATACGGTCCTCGGGCTCGGGCAGATGCTGCATGATACGCAGTTTCTCGCCGCCTTCCAGCCTGTAGACATGCGGACACCGCTGGATCAACTGGATCAGCGCGGACGGGTCGATTTGCGCCTGGGCCTGGAACAGGCAGCGCCCACCCTCGGCGCCCAGGTCGATCTTGCGCACCCCGATTGCCAGCGCCCTGAGTTTGACCTCGGCGATCCGGAACAGGTTCACCGCCGGGGGCGGCAACAGCCCGAAACGATCGATGACTTCCTCCTTCAGTTCCGCCAGTTCCCGCACCGTGGTCACGCTGGCGATGCGCTTGTAGAGGATCAGGCGGGTATGCACATCGGGCAGATAGTCTTCCGGAAACAAGGCCGGCACATGCAGATCGACCTCGACACCATGGTCCAGAGGCCGCTCCAGCTCCGGCTCCCGACCGGCCTTCAAGGCCGCCACCGCGCGCGCCAGCATATCGGTATAGAGGCCAAAACCGATCTCCTGGATCTGGCCGCTCTGTTCCTCGCCCAGGATCTCGCCGGCGCCACGGATCTCCAGGTCATGGGTGGCGATGGTGAAGCCCACCCCCAGTTCCTCCAGGGATTCTATCGCCTCCAGACGCTTGACCGCATCGGCGCTGATGGCCCGCCTTTCGGGCACGATCAGATAGGCATAGGCGCGATGGTGGGACCGCCCGACACGGCCACGCAACTGATAAAGCTGGGCCAGGCCGAACTTGTCCGCGCGGTTGATGATGATGGTATTGGCGGTAGGGACATCGATGCCGGTCTCGATGATGGTGCTGCATACCAGCACGTTGAAGCGGTGATGGTAGAAATCGAGCATCACCCGTTCCAGTTCCCGTTCACGCAGTTGTCCATGGGCGGACTCGAGCTTGGCCTCCGGCACCAGCGCGCGCAGGCTCTCGACCATCTTCGGCATGGTCTCGACCTCGTTATGGAGGAAATAGACCTGTCCGCCACGACTGATCTCGCGCAGTATGGCCTCGCGCAGCAGCGCATCGCGCCATTCGCGCACGAAGGTCCTGATCGCCAGCCGCCGTGACGGCGGGGTGGCGATGATGGACAATTCACGGGTCCCGGACAGGGCCAGGTTCAGGGTCCGGGGGATCGGGGTCGCGGTCAGGGTGAGGATGTCCACCTCGGAGCGCAACTGCTTGACGCGCTCCTTCTGGCGCACGCCGAAACGATGCTCCTCATCGATGATCAACAAGCCCAGCTGTTTGAAGCGGATCTCCTCCTGCAGCAACTTGTGGGTGCCGATGACGATGTCCACATCCCCCTGGGCGATCCCCGCGATGGTCTGCTGCTGTTGCTTGCGACCGCCGAAACGCGACAGCGAGGCGATCCGTATCGGCCAGTCGGCGAAGCGGTCGACGAAGTTCTGATAATGCTGCTGGGCCAGCAGGGTGGTCGGCACCAGCATGGCCACCTGGCGCCCACCCATGGCGGCGATGAAGGCGGCGCGCATGGCCACCTCGGTCTTGCCAAAGCCGACGTCGCCGCAGACCAGGCGATCCATCGGCTGCTCCGCGCGCATGTCGCGGATCACCGCACTGATGGTCTCCTCCTGGTCCGGGGTCTCCTCGAACGGAAAGCCCTGCACGAAGGCCTGGTAGGCCACTTCATCGACCGTAAAGGCATGGCCCTTGCGGGCCTCCCGACGGGCATAGATGTCGAGCAGTTCCGCGGCCACGTCACGGGCCTTTTCCGCGGCCCGGCGACGGGCCCTGAGCCACTGTCCGCTGCCGAGCTTGTGCAAAGGGGCATGCTCCGGGTCGACGCCGGTATAGCGGCTGATCAGGTGCAGCGATCCGACCGGCACATACAACTTGTCCCCGTCGGCGTATTCCAGATGCAGGTATTCATTCTCCAGCCCGCCGCTCACCAGGGTCACCAGACCCTGGTAACGGCCCACGCCGTGGTCCACGTGCACGACCGGCGCGCCGGTACGCAGTTCGGTGAGATTGCGGACGATATTCTCCGAATCACGCCGCCCGCGGCGGCGCCGGCGCTGCTGCGCCGCACGCTCGCCGAACAGTTGCGCCTCGCTGATCACCGCCAGACGCGGCTGCTGCAGCAAGGCCCCCTGGTCCAGGGCGCCTACCGCCAGACCCAGTGGCGCATCGGCACGGACGAAATCCGGCCAGCTGTCGAATTGCGCGAGACTCAGACCGTGGCTGCGAAACAGCTCCAGCAGGGTCTCTCGGCGGCCCATGGATTCGGCCACGAACAGGGCCCGGCCACCCTGCTCGCGCAGGCTGTCCAGGAAACGTCTGACCAGCGCCAGCGGCTCTTCCGCACGGGCATCCACCGGCATGCCCGGGGGGACGCCGCAGCAGAATTCATGGCCCTTGCCGGAGTCCTCTTCCAGCAGCCCACGAATACGGATCCGTGGCCACCGGGCGGTGCCTCGAAAGACCTCATTGGTCTGCAGGAACAGGGCGTCAGGCTCCAGCAAGGGGTGATCCGGATCGTGCCGCAGTTGTTCATAACGCCCGGCCAGCTCCTCGCGGAAAGCGTCCGCGGCGGCCTCGATACCGGCATCCAGCAGGATCAGAGTCCGTCGCGGGAGATAGTCGAAGAGATCACTGACGCCGGTGAAGAATAACGGCAGGTAATATTCGATACCGGCCGGCGCCAGGCCCTCGCTGACATCCCGGTACACCGGGCAGTCCATCGCGCGGCCCTCGAAGCGGGTGCGCCAGTTGCTCCGGAAAAGACCGATGGCCTCCTCGTTCAGGGGGAATTCACGCGCCGGCAGCATCGCTATCTCGTCCAGGGGATCGGTGGAACGCTGGTCCTCGGGATCGAAGGCCCTCAGGCTGTCGATTTCATTATCGAACAGGTCGATGCGGCAGGGCTGCTCCGCGCCCATCGGATAGACATCGATGAGCGAGCCGCGCACGGCGAAATCCCCATGCTCCATGACCTGGGAGACGCACTGGTAACCGAGCCGCAACAGCCGTTCCCGAAACGCATCGCGCTCCAGGGTCTGGCCCTGCCGCAGGTACAGGCTGTGGGCCTCGATATAGTCCCGGGGCGGCAGGTGGTGCATGGCGGTCTGTACCGGTACCAGCAAGATCCCCCGGCCCATGCCGGGCAGGCGCGCCAGCACCGACAGGCGCTCGGAGATGATGTCCTGGTAGGGAGAGAACTGATCATAGGGCAGGGTCTCCCAGCCCGGCAGCAGGCCCACCTCGATCTCACCACCCGAATAGAAATCGATCGCCTGCTGCAACCGGGTGGCGCTGAGGATATCGGTGGTCAATACCAGCAACAGGGCCTCGGCCCGCCGGGCCGCCTCGACGATCGCCAGGGCCCTGGCGCTACCGTGCAACTGACGCCAGTCGATCCGCTCCCCCGCCAGTTCCGGGAGCATGGGATTCAGGATGGAAGCACTCATGACACCCCCGGCAGGGTTGCGGCGATACCGGCATTGATCCCGGCCAGGGCCTGGAGCGGGTCACTGGCCTGGGTAATGGGCCGGCCTATCACCAGGTAATCACTGCCGTTGGCGATCGCCTCCTCAGGGGTGGTGATGCGTTGTTGATCGTCGCGGGCGCTGCCCCTGGGCCGTATGCCGGGTGTCACCAGACAGAAGTCCCGGCCCAGTTCCCGTCGCAGCATGCCGGCCTCGGCGGCCGCGCAAACCACGCCGTCCATGCCGGCTCCGGCAGCCAGGCGCGCCAGTTTCAAGACCTGCTCGGCGGGTGGGCTCAGGATGCCTATCTCACGCAGATCGGCCTGGCTCATGCTGGTCAGCACGGTGACCGCTATCAGCCTGGGCCGCTGCCCGCGCTTGTCGAGACACTCCCGCGCGGCCTCCATCATGCGCCGGCCGCCACTCGCGTGAACATTGACCATCCATACTCCGAGATCGGCCGCCACCGCGCAGGCACGAGCCACGGTGTTCGGGATATCATGAAACTTGAGGTCCAGGAAGACATCGAAATCCCGGGCGATCAGCCGTTCCAGCAGGGCCGGTCCACACCGGCTGAACAGCTCCTTGCCAACCTTCAGGCGGCATTCACCCGGGTCCAGGCGCTCGGCCAGGGCCAGGGCCGGTGCGGGATCGGCATAATCCAGGGCAATGATGATACGTGGGTCATTCACCTTCTATACCTTGTATGGGTTTGATCGTATTCCAGTATTTGCAACTGGGACATTGCCAGTGCAGGGTCTTTCCGGAAAAGCCGCAATGTTCGCAGCAGTACACCGGACGACGGGATTTCATCCGCGATGAAAACTTGTGCGCGATCATCAGGAAGCGTCGGGCCTCGCCCTCGGCCACTTCCAGGGACAGCTCCGCGAGACGATCGAGCCCCTTGATGGAAGGCCGTTTCTCCATCTCCTGGCGCAGGAATTCGATCCCGGCGGTAATGCCCTGACGACGGCATATCTCTTCACACAGGGCCAGGACCACGCTGACACCGCCATGCTGCTCGCTGATACCCTGAAGATAACGGACATACTCCTCGACCTGGCCGTTGTCCGCATAGGCCTGTTTGAGCATCTCCAGCGCCTCGGGCAGATAGCCCGGATTCTGCTGTTCGATCTGCTGCAGGGCCTGGATCGCCGCCCGCGGCCGACCGCTATCCAGTTCCATGCGTCCCAGCAACAGGCTGGCCCGCACACAGGCCGGGTCCTCGGACAGGGCACGCCGGATCAGTTCACTGGCCCGATTCATATCCCCCTCGGCGATCGCGACAGTGGCCTGTTCACAATGAAACTGGGCAATCTGCCGGTGCATGCTGCGACCACTGGCGGACTCGAAGCGCCGCGCATAGTGTATCGCCTCATCCCAATCCTGTTCCTGCTGCTTGATGTCCAGCAGCTGTTGCAGCGCCGGACGAACATGCATGTGCGCATCGAGCAATTCCCGGAACAGGCGTTCGGCCCGGTCCAGCAGCCCGGCCCGCATATAATCCGTTCCCAGTTCCAGCAGGGCATGGTAGCGGGCCTCGTTCGAGAGCGCGGGACGGGCAATCAGATTCTGGTGGATCCGTATGGCCCGGTCCACTTCTCCACGGCGGCGAAAGAGATTTCCCAGGGCCATATGGGTATCGACGGTATCGCTCTGCACCTCGAGCATGTTGATGAAGACCTCGATGGCCTTGTCGGGTTGTTCGTTGAGGATATAGTTCAGGCCCTTCAGATAGTCCGGGGACAGTTCATTGACCCGGCTGGACACGTCCCCGCGGCCGCGCTGACGCCGGGCCAGGAACCAGCCCGAGGCGGCGGCGACGGGAAGCAGCAGCCAGAACAGTTCCGTCATGGATCAGGGCTGGTCTTTGATGGGTATGGCGCGCAGGTTGCTGACCTCTTTTTCCGCCAGCCTCAGCTGTCTCTGCAAGCCCAGGAGTTCGTGGCGCAGGCGCAACAAGGCCATGCCGCTGGCCAGGATACCGAGCAAGACGCCCGCCAGCATCGACAGTCCGACGAGTATGGCGACCGGTAATTCAATCGTGCCCAGATAATAGTGCAAGACCGCGGGCTGGGCATTCTGGACATAGAAGGCCAGGCCTAGCAACAGCATGAGGAAAAGGACTATCAGGGCTATGATTCGATACATGGTCGTCTCCCGGCAAGCGGCTGGATCCGGGCCTGTGGCCCAGGCGGCATTCTCGCTACGGGTCCTGCCACTGGTGAACATCTCAAATCGACCCGGTATCCACGGGGCGATGGGCCGATCTCATATTCCCTGGCGCTGGCCAGGTGGCCGGAACGATTATACAGACAGGCGCGGAGGCGAGAAACGCCGAGCCGGCCGGATCCTCCGGCAAGCCCATGCGGCCTGGCCGCCGCCACCGCGCGGGGAAGTAGACCAGGGACTATTCGCCGCGTTGCTGACGGGAATAGATGTCCGCCCGCTCGCGCAATTCCTTGCCCGGCTTGAAGTGGGGAACGTATTTCGCCGGCAGGGACACGGGTTCCCCGGATTTCGGGTTGCGACCGACACGAGGGGGGCGATAGTGCAGGGAAAAACTGCCAAACCCGCGGATCTCGATACGCTCACCACCGGCCAGGGTATGGGCCATGGTCTCGAGGATCGTCTTTACCGCGAGTTCCACGTCCTTGTAACCCAGCTGACTCTGCTTGCGCGCCAGGGATTCGATCAATTCTGACTTTGTCATTTGCGGGATCTCGCCATTGCACGCCAGTCCGGCGGGCCTTGTTATCGTCGCGACCCGTGTGTATCTCACGGCAGTCCGACGGCCACATATCGCAGCCCGGGGCACCACCCTGCGAAGGCGGGATCCGGCATGCATGCTGAATGTTTTAAGTGTTGAAATACAGATAGTTGCACGAAGCAGGCCGGGGATCAAGCGCTATCGATACCCAGACCTGGAAAAATTCCTGGCAAATGAAGACGGCCGGGAGTCCGCTCCCGGCCGTCACAGTCCCCACCGGGACCCTGTACGGCTATTTGTTCTCCAGTTGCTGCTTGAGGATATCACCCAGCTTGGCGGTGCCGGCGCCGCTCTCGGCATTGTATTCCTTCAGCGCGGCGGCCTCTTCGCCACTCTGCTTGGCCTTAACCGACAGATTCAGGTTGCGCTTCTTGCGATCCACGCCCACCAGCATGGCCTCGAACTCGTCACCTTCCTTGAGCAGCTTGCGGGCATCGTCTACCGGGTCTAGGGACATCTCGGAGGCGCGCACGTACCCCTGCACGCCGTTACCCAGATCGATCACCGCGCCACGGGCATCCACCTCGATGGCGGTACCCCTGACCACGCTGCCCTTGGGATGGCTGGCGAGGAAATCGGACACCGGATCGCCTTCGAGCTGCTTGATCCCCAGGGAGATGCGTTCACGTTCGGCATCGACGGCCAGCACCACGGCCTCGATCTCGTCACCCTTCTTGTAATTGTGAACGGCTTCCTCGCCGCTCTCGTTCCAGGAGATGTCCGAAAGATGCACCAGGCCGTCGATACCGCCTTCCAGGCCCACGAAGATCCCGAAATCGGTGATCGACTTGATCACGCCACTGACGCGGTCGTTCTTGTTGAAGCTGATGGCGAACTCTTCCCAGGGATTGGGCATGCACTGTTTCATGCCCAGGGAGATACGACGACGCTCCTCGTCGATGTCCAGCACCATCACCTCGACCTCCTGGCCGACATGCACCAGCTTGGACGGATGCACGTTCTTGTTGGTCCAGTCCATCTCGGAGACGTGTACCAGGCCCTCGACCCCCTCCTCGATCTCGACGAAGCAGCCGTAATCGGCCAGGTTCGTGACCTTGCCGAACAGCCGGGTGTGCTCCGGATAACGACGCGCGAGGTTCACCCAGGGGTCTTCGCCGAGTTGCTTCAGGCCCAGGGACACGCGGGTGCGCTCGCGGTCGAACTTGAGTACCTTGACGTCGATCTCGTCACCGATATTGACCACTTCACTGGGATGCTTGACGCGCTTCCAGGCCATGTCGGTGATGTGCAGCAGGCCATCGATACCACCGAGGTCGATAAAGGCGCCGTAATCGGTCAGGTTCTTGACCATGCCCTTGATGACCACGCCCTCCTGCAGGCTGTTCAGCAGTGCCTCGCGTTCGGCGGAGTTCTCGGTCTCGACCACCGCGCGGCGGGAGACGACCACGTTGTTGCGCTGGGCATCGACCTTGATGACCTTGAATTCGAGCGGCTTGCCTTCCAGATAGCTGGTGTCGCGCACCGGGCGGACATCGACCAGGGAACCGGGCAGGAAGGCGCGAATGGTATCGATATCGACGGTAAAGCCACCCTTGACCTTGTCGGTGATGACCCCGGTCACGGTCTCGTTGTCTTCGTGGGCCTTCTCCAGGCGTTTCCACGCCATCGCGCGCTTGGCCTTCTCGCGGGACAGGCGCGTGGCGCCGTGACCATCCTCGACCGCTTCCAGGGCGACATCGACCTCATCGCCGATGCTGACCTCGATCTCGCCGTTCTCGTTGCGGAACTGCTCGGTAGGGATCAGACCCTCGGACTTCAGTCCGGCATTGACCACCACCATTTCCGGTCCAACTTCAACCACGGTACCGGTCACGATGCTGCCCGGCCGCATTTTCTTTTCTATCTGACTTTGTTCAAAAAGTTCAGCGAAGCTCTCGCCCATGTTGATTAAAACCCCTGTACGGCTGATGCCATACCCGTTAAACCGCATCCGTGAGGATACGGGTCAGTTTGCGAAACGGCCGGCCACCAGTGCGGCGCCGGCCACCCAGCCGCAACAGGAAGCCCCATTGCGGTCACGACCATATATAATGGTCTGTGCCAGGTGCCCGAAAGACCACCCGGAACAAATTCAAGTTATTGTTATACCGAACCTTTCTTCGACCATCCTGGCGACGCGTTGGTATACCGTGTCAATATCCATGGCCGAGGTATCCATGACCACGGCATCCGCGGCGGGCCGCAGAGGTGAGACACTGCGCTCCGTGTCGCGCGCATCCCGCTCGGCGATCTCGGTAACAAGCTGCGGGAGACTAACACCCATACCCTTCTCTTTCAACTGCTTATAACGCCTTTGCGCCCTTTCCGCGGCGCTCGCGGTCAGAAACAGCTTGAGTGGCGCGGCGGGGAACACCACCGTACCCATATCACGTCCATCGGCGATCAGGCCAGGCGCCTGGCGGAATGCGCGCTGCCTTTGCAACAGCCCCGCGCGCACCGCTGGCAGGGCCGCCACCCGCGAGGCCGCGTTGCCGGCCGCTTCGGTACGGATCTCGGTGGTCACATCCCGCCCCTCCAGGAACACCCGCAGGGGGTCGGGCGCCAGATCGTCCATGACGAAATCCAGTTCCAGCCCCTGGGCCAGCCCAGCCAGGGCGGCCTCGTCATCCAGCGACAGGCCATGCTTTCGCGCCGCCAGGGCCAGCACGCGATAGAGTGAACCGCTGTCGAGCAGATGCCAGTTCAGCGCCGTCGCCAGGCGCAGGCACAGGGTGCCCTTGCCGGTGCCGCTGGGTCCGTCCACGGTGATCACCGGCACCGGGGCATTCATTCCGGCGCCATCCGTATCCCGAGTCCCGCCTCGCGGGCCAGGCCGATGAAACCGGGAAACGAGGTATCCACATTGGCGCAGTCCCGGATCCGGACCGCCTCCGTGGAGCGCAGCGCGGCGATCGCAAAGGCCATCGCCACGCGGTGATCGCCATGGCTCTCGATCTCCCCGCCGCGCAACTGCCCGCCCCGGATCAATATGCCATCCTCGGCGGTCAGGGCGGTGATGCCCAGTTGGCGCAGGCCTTCGGCCATGACCTGGATGCGATCGCTTTCCTTGACCCGCAGTTCGCCTGCGCCGGTGAGTACCGTTTCGCCCTCGGCGCAGGCGGCGGCGATGAATATCGCCGGGAATTCATCTATCGCCAGCGGCACCAGTCGTGGCGGGATCTCGATCCCGTGCAGGCAACTGCTGCGCACGCGGATATCGGCCACCGGCTCGCCACCCTCCTCGCGTGGATTCTGCAGTTCGATGTCAGCGCCCATCAGCCGCAGGATATCGATGACCCCGGTACGGGTGGGGTTCACACCCACGGCCTCCAGCACGAGTTCCGCGCCCCCGGACAGCACGCCTCCGACCATGAAAAAGGCCGCCGAGGAGATATCGGCCGGCACCTGGATGCAGCAACCCTGCAGCCGGCCACCCCCCTTGAGGCAGATCCGCGGACCACTGCGATCCAGTGCATGACCAAAGCCTTGCAGCATGCGTTCCGTATGATCCCGCGTCGGTGCCGGTTCGATGACGCAGGTCCGTCCCCGTGCATAGAGGCCCGCCAGTAACACACAGGACTTGACCTGGGCGCTGGCCATCGGCAGGGCGTATTCGATGCCCCGCAGGGACCGCCCACCGTGGATCTTCAGCGGCGGCATATCGTCTGCCTGGAGTTCGATCGACGCGCCCATCTTCGCCAGCGGCGTGACCACCCGCCGCATCGGGCGCCGGCGTAGCGAGGCATCGCCGGTCAGCTCGCTGTCGAATGGCTGCCCCGCCAGCAGCCCGGCCAGCAGGCGCATGGAGGTGCCGGAATTGCCCAGGTCCAGGGGGCCGGCCGGGGCCTTGAGACCCTGCAGGCCGACGCCGTGGATACGCAGGCAACCCTCGGCCGGATGTTCGATACCCACGCCCATGGCCCTGAACGCCGCCAGGGTCGCCAGGGTATCCTCCCCCTGCAGAAAACCATCGACCTCGGTCGCGCCCTCGGCCAGGGACCCGAGCATGATGGCGCGATGGGAGATGGACTTGTCACCGGGCACCCGGATATGACCACCGATACTCCCGCCCGGGGAGACCTCGAAATGGACCCCGCCGTTCATGTCGTCAGCACTCGCCATGTTCGCCGTCCCGCCGCCCCCGGCGCCGGGAGACGAATCGGTCCCTGGCCGCCTTGGCGCGTTCGAAACTGGCCAGCACGGCCTCGCTGTCGCCATTGCGTATGGCCTCGCCGAGGCGCCGCAGATAGCCGTCGAAATGGTCCAGGACCTGTACCAGCGCCTCGCGATTGGCGAATACGATATCGTGCCACATGCGCGGACTGCTGGAGGCGATGCGGGTGAAGTCCTCGAAGCCTCCGGCGGCAAAACGGAACACCTCGCGCGAGCCCTCCATGCCGGCCAGGCAGTCGACCAGTGAATAGGCCAGCATGTGCGGCAGATGGGAGGTCGCGGCCAGGATCTCGTCGTGATGCGCGACCGCCATCTCCTCTACCTCGGCCCCGGTCAGGCGCCACATGGTCCTGACCCGTTCCAGCGCGCCGGCATCGGTCTCCTCCACCGGGGTCAGGATCACCCTGTGGTTCTGGAACAGCGCCGCGAACGAGGCCTCGACGCCATTCTTCTCGGTCCCGGCGATCGGGTGGCCGGGGACGAAATTGACAAAATCCGCTCCCAGGTGGCGGCGGGCGGCGGCCACCACGGAGGCCTTGACGCTGCCCACATCGGTGACCACGGCACCGGCCTGGAGCCGCCCGGAGATGGCCTCGAGCAGCGCTTCGAAGGCCCCCAGGGGCGCCGCCAGCACGACCAGATCAGCGCTGGCGACCGCGGTGCCGGGATCGCTGGCGATGACATCGATGACGCCCAGTTCGCGGGCGCGTTCCAGGGTCTTCCGATGCGGTCCCCAGGCGATGACCTCGGTGACCGCATCCGCGTCCTTGAGGGCGCGGGCCAGGGAACCGCCTATGAGGCCGACCCCGAGCAGGCCCAGGCGCCGGATCCGGAAGCGCTCACTCATGTCAGGACCTTCGCCAGGGCGGTCAGAAAACGGGCGTTCTCCGCCTCCAGTCCAACCGTGACACGCAGATGTTCCGGCATGCCGTAATTGGCCACGGGACGCACGATCACGCCCTCTTCGAGCAGGGCCTGATAGACTGGGAGCGCATCGCGCCCGCAGGCGACGCAGATGAAGTTCCCCACCGAGGGGATCCAGGCCAGGCCCAGCCTGTCGAAACCCGCGATCAACTGCTGCATGCCGCGTTCATTGAGCGCCCGGCTGCGTTCGATGTGTCGCTCGTCATGCAGGGCGGCGATACCGGCCAGTTGCGCCAGGGCATTGACATTGAAGGGCTGGCGCACGCGGTTCAGCAATTCCACCATGGCCTCGCTGGCCAGTCCGTAACCCAGTCGCACCGCGGCCAGGCCGTGGATCTTGGAGAAGGTGCGCGTCACCAGCAGTCTGGGGAAGCCGGCGATCCAGCCGCTGGCATCCGGATAGTCGGCCTCCGTGACATACTCGCAATAGGCCTCGTCCACGACCACGATCACATGTTCGGGCAGGGATGCGATGAAACCCTCCAGGGCCCGCGCCGGCAGCCAGCTCCCGGTCGGGTTGTTGGGGTTGGCGATGAAGATCAGGCGCGTGCGTTCGCTCACGGCGGCACGCATGGCCTCGAGGTCATGGCCCCAGTCCCGCGCCGGGGTGACCACCGCCCGCGCGCCGATGGCCTGGGTCACCAGGGGATAGACCGCAAAGGCATGTTGCGAAAACACGACCTCGTGTTCGGCACTGACGAAGGCCCTGGCCACCAGCTCCAGGATCTCGTTGGAGCCGTTGCCGATCACGATCTGCGCCGCCGGCAGTTCCAGTTTGCGCGCCAGGGCATTGCGCAGGGCATGGCCATTGCCATCGGGGTAGCGATGCAGTTCGGCGCTGCCGGCGCGCACCACTTCGGTCGCCAGGCGCCCGGCCCCGATCGGGTTCTCGTTGGAGGCCAGCTTGACGATGTCCGCGATCCCCAGTTCCCGCTCCAGTTCCTCCGCCGGCTTGCCGGGCTGGTAGGGCCGCAGTCCACGTACGCCGGGCAGGGCCAGTTGTTCCAGGTCGGTCATGCGATCATGCTTCCAGATGGTTTGCGACGACGATGCTCACAGCACCGCACGGGGATAGGAACCCAGCAATTTCACCATCGAAGCGCGCTCCTGCAACGCCTCCAGGGCATCGGCCAGACCGGGATCCCGATGATGCCCGAGTACATCGACGAAGAACACATAGTCCCACATGCCCCGGCGCGAGGGTCGGGACTCGATGCGGGTCATGCTGATGCCCCGCTCGGCGAAGGCCGCCAGCATCTGGTAGAGGGCCCCGGAGCGATTGGGCGTGGTGAACAGCAGCGTGGTCTTGTCATCGCCACTGGGCGGTGTGTCCTGCCGGCCGATGATCAGGAAGCGGGTGGTATTGTCCGGCTCATCCTCGATACTGCGGGCCAGGATCTCCAGATCGTAATATTCCGCCGCGGCCTCACCGGCGATGGCGGCGGCGCCGGTCTCGGCGGCCACCCGGCGGGCGGCCTCGGCATTGCTGTTGACCGGTATGCGCTCGACCTCGGGAAGTTCACTGTCCAGCCAGCGACGACATTGCGACAGGGCCTGCTGATGGGCATAGATACGGCCGATCTCCGCCAGGCCCTGACCCTGGGTGGCGAGCAGGTGATGATGGATGCGCAGCTCCACCTCGCCGCAGATATGCAGCGGGGAGTTGATGAACAGGTCCAGGGTGTAGTTGATCACCCCCTCGGTGGAATTCTCCACCGGCACCACGCCATAGTCACAGCCACCGGATTCGACCTCACGAAAGACCTCGTCGATATTGCCCAGCGAACGGGTCGTGACCGAGTGGCCGAAGTGCTTCAGCGCCGCGGCCTGGGTAAAGGTCCCCTCAGGACCCAGATAGGCGATATTGAGGGGCTTCTCCAGCGCCAGGCAGGCCGACATGATCTCGCGGAACAGGCGCGCCATCTCCTCCCCCGTCAAGGGGCCGGCATTCTTTTCGATCACCGCGCGCAGGATCTGCGCCTCGCGCTCAGGACGGTAGAAACAGCCGTCGTCACCTTCCCGTCGCTTGACCCTGGCGACCTGGGAGGCCAGTTCCGCACGCTGGCTTATCAGCGCCAGCAACTGCTCATCGACGGTATCGATACGCTGCCGCAGGCCGGCCAGACTGTCATCGCTGTGGTTCAATCCTGTCTCCCCGCCAGGCCGGCATCAGGCCTGGCTGCGCTCGAATTCACTCATGTAGTCTATCAGGGCATGCACCCCCTCGATCGGCATCGCATTATAGATGCTGGCGCGCATGCCGCCGACGCTGCGATGACCCTTCAGGGCCAACAGGCCATTGGCCTCGGCACCCTTCAGGAAGGCGGCCTCCCGTCCCTGGTCCAGCAGGCGGAAGGTGACGTTCATGTCCGAGCGGCAATCCGGATGCACGGGATTGGAATAGAAATCCGAGGCATCGATGAACTGGTACAGCAGCGCCGCCTTCTCGCGGTTGCGGCGTTCCATGACCCTCAGGCCACCGAGTTCCAGCAGCCATTCGAAGACCAGTCCGGCGATATACCAGCTATAGGTCGCCGGGGTATTGTACATGGAGCCATTGTCGGCATGGTTGCGATAATCATAGAGCCCCGGGGTCCGCCCGGCGGCATGACCGAGCAGGTCCTTGCGGACGATCACCAGCACCAGGCCCGAAGGGCCGATGTTCTTCTGCGCGCCGGCGAAGATCAGGCCGAAGCGGGACACATCCACCGGCCTGGAGAGCAGGTTGGAGGTCATATCCGTGACCAGGGGAACCTTGCCGGTCTCCGGTATCCACGAGAACTCCACCCCGCTGATGGTCTCGTTGGCGGTGTAGTAGACATAGGCCGCATCCGGGTCCAGGGTCCAGTCTGAAGACGCGGGGATGCGCATGAATCCGCCGGCCTCTCCACTGGCGGCGATGTTCACCCGGCAATAGCGGCGCGCCTCCTGGATGGCCTTGCCCGACCAGTAACCGGTATGCAGGTAATCGGCGCAGTCACGCCCGCGCAGCAGGTTCAGCGGCGCCATGGCGAACTGGCTGCTGGCCCCGCCCTGCAGAAACAGCACCGCGTATTCCTCCGGGATATCCAGCAACAGGCGCAGGTCGGCCTCGGACTTCTCGGCCACGGCGACGAAATCCCCGCTGCGGTGGCTCATCTCCATGATCGACATGCCCCGCCCATGCCAGTCGGTGAATTCCTCCCGGGCCCGCTGCATCACCTCCACCGGCAACATCGCCGGCCCGGCGCCAAAATTATAGGTCATCGCCTGCCTCCCCCCGGCGGCCTGGCCACTCAGGCCTCTTCACCGGCTTCGTTACCGGCGAGATCCGCATCCTCGCCGTAATCCTCTATGCGGGCGATGCCGACCAGGTGTTCATCATTGCCCAGCTTGATCAGGGTCACGCCCTGGGTATTGCGACCCAGCACCGGGATACCGCTGACCCGGGTGCGCACCAGGGTGCCGCCATCGCTGATGAGCATGATCTCATCCTCCTCGCGCACCGCCACGGCGCCGATCAGATCACCGTTGCGCGTGGAGGTCTGGATGGCGATCACCCCCTGGCCACCGCGTTTGTGGCGCGGGTAGTCCTTGGGCAGGGTGCGTTTGCCGTAACCATTGGCCGTCGCGGTCAGGATCGTCGTGCCCTCCTCGACGATGATCTGCGAGATCAGACTCTGGCCCTGGCCCAGGCGGATACCGCGCACCCCGCGCGCGGTACGGCCCATCGGCCGGACCTGATCTTCATCGAAGCAGACCGCCTTGCCGGCGCTGCTGAACAGCATCACGTCACGCCGGCCGTCGGTGATCGAGACCCCGACCAGCTGATCGTCCCCGGGCAGGTCCATGGCGATGATGCCGTTGCTGCGCGGGCGCGAGAAATCGGTCAGCCGGCACTTCTTCACGGTCCCCTTGCGGGTGGCCATGAACACGTATTTGTCCGCCTCGTATTCACGCACCGGCAGGATGGCGGTGATGCGTTCCCCCTCCTCCAGCGGCAGCAGGTTGACGATCGGCCGGCCCCTGGCGGTACGACTGCCCTGGGGCAGCTCATAGACCTTGAGCCAGTAGAGCTTGCCGCGGGTGGAGAATCCGAGAAGGGTATCGTGGCTGCTGGCGATGAACAGCTGATCGATGAAATCCTCGTCCTTCATGGACGTGGCGCTCTTGCCGCGACCGCCACGACGCTGGGCCTGATAGGCATCCAGCGGCTGGGCCTTGGCATAGCCGGCATGGGAGAATGTCACCACCATGTCCTGCTCGGTGATCAGATCCTCCATGCTGAGGTCCTCCCGGGAGGCGCGGATCTCGGTGCGGCGCGGATCCCCGAACTGCTCACGGATCGACTCCAGTTCCTCGCGGATCACCTGCAGCAGGCGCTCCGGACGGGCCAGGATATCCATCAGCGCGTCGATGGCCTCCAGCAGCTGGCGGTACTCATCGATAATCTTGTCCTGCTCCAGGCCGGTCAGGCGGTGCAGCCGCAGTTCCAGGATGGCCTGGGCCTGTTCCGGTGACAGGCGGTAGCCTTCCGCCACCAGGCCAAACTCCGGGGCCAGTCCATCCGGACGCGAGGCGCTGGCGCCGGCGCGCTCGAGCATGTCCACGACCATGCCCGGGGTCCAGAGCCGGGCCAGCAGGGCCGCCTTGGCCTCGGCCGGACTGCCGGAGCCCTTGATCAGGGCGATCACCGGATCGATATTGGCCAGGGCGATGGCCAGGCCCTCGAGTATGTGGGCGCGTTCGCGGGCCTTGCGCAGCTCGAAGAGGGTGCGCCGGGTCACGACCTCGCGGCGGTGGCGGATGAAACACTCCAGCAGTTGCTTCAGGTTCAGCAGGCGTGGCTGGCCATCGATCAGCGCCACCATGTTGATGCCGAACACGGCCTGCATCTGGGTATGCTTGTAGAGGTTGTTCAGGATCACCTCGGGAACCTCGCCGCGCTTGAGTTCGATGACCATGCGCATGCCGTCCTTGTCGGACTCATCGCGCAATTCGCGGATCCCCTCCAGCTTCTTGTCCTTGACCAGTTCGGCGATCTTCTCCAGCAGTCGCGCCTTGTTGACCTGGTAGGGCAGCTCCGTGACGATGATGCTCTGCTGGCTGTCCTCGTCGCCCTCGAACTCCACCCGCGCGCGCATCTGCACCCGCCCACGGCCGCTACGGTAGGCCTCATGGATCCCGGCGGCGCCGTTGATGATGCCGCAGGTCGGGAAATCGGGGCCCGGGACATGCCGCATCAGGGCGCCGATCTCCAGCTCCGGATCCTCGATCAGGGCAATGGTGGCATTGATCACCTCGACCAGGTTATGCGGCGGGATATTGGTCGCCATGCCCACGGCGATGCCCGCCGAGCCGTTCACCAGCAGGTTGGGGATACGTGCCGGCAAGACCGAGGGTTCGTGTTCCGAACCGTCGTAATTGGGGATGAAGTCGACCGTCTCCTTGTCCAGATCGGCCAGCATCTCGTGCGCGATCCGGGACATGCGCACCTCGGTGTAGCGCATCGCCGCCGGGGCGTCGCCGTCCACCGAGCCGAAGTTGCCCTGGCCGTCGATCAGCATGTAACGCAGCGAGAAGGGCTGGGCCATGCGCACGATGGTGTCGTACACGGCGGTATCGCCATGCGGGTGGTACTTGCCGATGACGTCACCGACCACGCGCGCGGATTTCTTGTAGGGCTTGTTCCAGTCGTTGCCCAGTTCCTCCATCGCGTACAGCACCCGCCGATGAACGGGTTTCAGGCCATCCCGGGCGTCCGGCAGGGCCCTGCCCACGATCACGCTCATGGCGTAATCCATGTAGGACTGCTTCATCTCTTCTTCGATATTGACGGGGAGTATTTCGCGGGCAAATTCAGCCATGCGGGCGGGATCCTGAGGGTTCGGTTAAACGCTTGTTAAAAAGGAAAAATCATACCACAAATCCGGGCCTCTCTGCACCCCCCTGGCGACCCTTCAGAGACAGGCGCCGCCGCTTGCTGCGGCGCAGCAATTCAGCGACAATGCGCCGATGTCCTCGCGCATCCCGGAAATCATCTTCCCCATCTTCGCGGTGGTCGCCGTGGGCCTGTTCTATGGCCGCCGGCTGCGCCCTGACATGGGCGTGGCCAACCGCGTCACCATGGATATCTTCATCCCGGCGCTGATGTTCTCGGTACTCAGCCGCCAGCATGTGCAGCCGTCGCAATATACCGGCCTGGTGCTCGCCACCACCTGTGTCATCCTCGGCTCCGGCCTGCTGGCCTGGCCCATCAGCCGCCTGCTGAGGCTGCAGCCCAAGACCCTGTGTCCGCCCATGATGTTCAGCAATGCCGGAAACATGGGCCTGCCGCTGATGATCCTGGCCCTGGGTGAAAAGGCCCTGCCCGCGGCCGTGGTGGTATTCCTGGTGGAAAACACCCTGCACTTCTCCATCGGCGCCTGGCTGCTGGACCACCGCAGCCATTTCCTGCGCGTACTCGTCTCTCCCAGCGTGCTGGCATCCCTGCTCGGGATCGTCATCGGTATCAACCACATCGAACTCGGCGCCAGCCTGCTCAAACCCATCGACATGCTGGGGCGGATCAGTGTGCCGCTGATGTTGTTCTCGCTAGGGGTCAGGCTGGGCGAGGTGGACCTTGCGGAATGGCGCATCGGACTGCTGGGCGCGGTACTCTCGCCCCTGCTGGGGATCGGCATCGCCCTGCTGGCCATGCAGATGCTGGACCTGGACCGGGAACAACAGGCCGTGCTGTTCCTGTTCGGCGCCCTGCCGCCGGCGGTGCTGAACTTCATCTTCGCCGAACACTACCACCAGGAACCGGGCCGGGTGGCCTCCATCGTGCTGATGGCCAATGCCTTTACGCTGATCTCGCTGCCGCTGGCCCTGGCCTGGATTCTGCCGCGTTACGGCTGATCCGCGCTTTCGGCAAGGCGTGGATCCGGGCCATGCCCTTGCCTGCCCCTGCACACCCGCGGCCTTGCGCGGTCCAGGCCGGCCACCACCGTTGCCGGCAATGGACACCCGCTTCAGGCAGGATCCCTGCGCGCATAGCCGCTGGCATGCATGATGATCCGGGTGATTTGCGGTGTCAGCCAGTTGCAGAATAAAAGCACGCGGATCATGAACGGGCTGCTGATATTCCTGTGGCCCCTGGCCACGCCCCGGAGGATGGCTCTGGCGGCCTTTCCGGTACTGATGATCGGGATCAGTTTTTGCGCCAGTGGCAGGCGTTCCTCACTGCCCGGGTTATTGGCCCAGTAGCTGCTTTCAACCTTGGCAAAATAACACAGCGAGGTCTTGATGCGGGTTCCATGCAGATCCATGCTCAAGGCCTCGTGCAGACCGACCATCGCCTGGCGCGAGGCCACGTAGGTGGTGGCGCCGGCAAAGGGGATTTTTGCCGCGAAGGATGACAGGGTGATGATATGCCCGGAGTCACGCTGCAGCATCCCCGGCAGGAATGCCCTGGTGACATAGGCCGCGGCCAGATATGGCGTTTTGATATTCGCCAGGATATCTTCACAGGAGGTCTCCTCGATAAACCGCCAGGTCCCGGCACCGGCATTGTTGATGATCACATCGGGGATGCCATGCCCTTCTTTTACGGCATCGCAGACTGCTTCGACCTGGGCGTATTCCCCCAGATCCGCGCAATACCAGAATGCCTGTCCCCCATGGTCTCTTATTCCGGCGCAGACCTGTTCAAGTCGCTCCCGATTCCTGGCGATCAGGACCACAGTGTCGCCTTGTCCTGCGAATTGTCTGGCTGTCTCGGCGCCAATCCCACTGGATGCGCCGGTAATCAGGATCAACTTCGATTGCATCATTGCTTCTCCATATCTGGGCCAGCCCGGGTCCATCCATCCATGCCTGGAGCACAGACGCTCATCGCGTGAGAGGACCCGGGTGACAGGTCGCAGCGCCCCACATCCACATGATGCGGACCTCACCTAACCGGGTTTGAGCACCATCAGCACCAGACTCGCACAGGGCAGCACGACGGCAATCGTGCCGTATATGAACCACTGTGCTTCACGCTTCCAGTACCGTTCCGGGATGATGCTGTCCAGCGAGAATCGCCTGGCTGAATGCGCCTGTCTGATCTGTATCGGGATCAGCATGAACACCCAGATGACGCCGGAGAGGGTGAACAGGATCAATGCCCACAGCAACCAGCCCGTGCTCATGATGTCGATATCGCTGAGGATGACATTGGCGATCCCCGCCGCGAACAACAACGCTGAGCCACCGGCGGTGAAGATGAAATCCGTCAACGTCACCTGGCGCTGGGCAAAGGCGATGATGACCGGGTTGCCGGTCCTGTTGGCCATGAGTTTCCACCACCCGGTGACGATGATATTCCCCAGGAGCAAGACCACGCCGATGATGTGCAGGGTTTTCAGTATCAGGTATGTACTCAACAGGACCTCCGGCCGGTATCCGCCTGACTGTCGGCATCCATCGGCCGCGTCGCGCTGACCCGGTCGAGGCCGCCGCGGCGCTGCCCAAACCCTGAGTCACGCGCAGTTGGGGCGTTTCCCGCGTGATCGTGGCAACAGCCGCGCAACCCTGGTGCATTCATCCTCCGAGTGGAACTGGATACCGCGCGTGGCATGGTTTGTTGCACCTTCATGTTGACGGGATTAACATCAAGCATAGCGACAAAAGTGGACGCAGTCAACATTGAGGGGTACAGAGACCGTGAGGCTTAAAAACAGACGCAGCTATCATCATGGGGATCTGCGTTCCGCCCTGATCCAGGCGACGATCGAAATCATCAATCAACAGGGCGTCGAAAGTATTACCATGCGCAGGCTGAGCGAGTGGACCGGGGTTTCCCGCACGGCGGCCTATCGGCACTTCGCTGACAAGGCCGAATTGCTGACGGCAACGGCCATAGAAGGATTCAATCGATTCAGCCAGGCCTTGAGGGCCGTGCGCCTGGATGCCTCTGTCGATGAACTCACCCGGTTTAGGAACATGGGCCAGGCTTACATCGGTTTCGCGATGGAAAACACCGCATATTACCGGCTGATGTTCGGCAAGGATGTCCTCCAGAACAGCGAAGCCTTGCGTGTCGCCAGCGATGCCGCCTTCAACGAACTGGTGATGATGATAGAGCAGTTACAGCATGGTGGACGCATTCGGGAAGATGCGCCGATGATGCAGGCGATCTACATCTGGTCGTTGATGCATGGCCTGGCGAGTCTGCTCATCGACAACAAATTACATCCCCATCTCGAGATCCAGGAGGTGGTGCGATTCATACAGCAGCAGATCCTCAGGAGCCTGAGCGATTAGGACCCACACCCGTCAGCGCCGCCAGCCGTTCCCGGTCGGGCCGTTCTATGACCCCCCTTTCCGTGATGATGACATCGATCAACGCCGCCGGGGTGACATCGAAGACCGGGTTCCAGCCGCTGGCGCCGGCGGCGGCGGTAGGCTGGCCGGACATGGCCAGCAGTTCCTCTCCGGAACGCCGCTCTATGGGGATGCCGGCGCCGTCGGCGAGTCCCCCGTCGATGCTTGAGCAGGGCGCCACCACCATCATCCGCACGCCATGGTGGCGGGCGCTGAGGGCCAGGCCATAGGTGCCGATCTTGTTGGCCACATCGCCATTGGCGGCGATGCGATCGGCGCCGACGATGACCCAGTCGATACCCTCCTCGTGCATCAACCAGGCCGCGGCGCCATCGGCCAGCAATCGTACCGGGATGCCATCGCGCATCAGTTCCCAGGCGGTCAGGCGCGCACCCTGCAGCCAGGGCCGGGTCTCGTCGGCGTAGACCGCGTCCAGGCGGCCCTCGCTCCAGGCCGTGCGGATCACCCCCAGTGCGGTACCGTAGCCGCCGGTGGCCAGGGCCCCGGCATTGCAGTGCGTCAGGACCCGGGAGCCCGGGGCAATCAACGCCGCGCCCAGTTCCCCCATGCGCCGGTTGGCATCGATGTCCTGCTGGTGGATCCGTCGTGCCTCCGCCAGCAAGACCGGTACCGGCTCACCCTCGATCGCCGGGAAACAGGCCTCCATGCGGGTCAGGGCCCAGCGCAGGTTGACCGCGGTGGGCCGGGCCTCCGCCAGCCGCGTCATGTCCGTGGCGATGGCCTGGCGCCATTCCTCTCCGGCCTGGCGCCAGGCCTCACCCGCGGCCAGCACCACCGCATAGGCGGCACAGATCCCTATCGCCGGGGCGCCACGCACGACCATGTCGCGGATCGCGTCCGCGGCCGCGGCGGCCGTGTCGTATTCCAGGTAGATCTCGTCCACCGGCAGCAGCCGCTGATCCAGCAGAACCAGCCTGTCGTCCCGCCACTGTACCGCCTGGATCTCGCTCATGGTTTTTACCATCTGTGCAAAGTGTCCGATTATCCGCGATCGGCCCCGCCGCTGTCCAAGACCGATGCAGTGATACCGGGACCCATGCTAGAGTTCGGCCTCATCACAAGCGCACAAAAGAACCCATGCCCGCTACCGAGACCATCGACACCCTGATCAATGCCCGCTGGGTCATCCCCGTGGAACCCGGCGAGGCGGTATATGACGATCATGCACTTGCCATCCGTGACGGGCACATTGTCGCCCTGCTGCCGCAGGCCCAGGCCCGGCAGCGTTACCAGCCGGACGAAACCGTCGACCTGCCAGGTCACGCCCTGATCCCGGGCCTCGTCAACACCCATACCCATGCCTCGATGAGCCTGTTCCGGGGTCTGGCCGACGACCTGCCGCTGATGACCTGGCTGAACGAGCATATCTGGCCCGCCGAGGGCCGCTGGGTGAACCGGGACTTCGTCCGCGATGGCGCCCGCCTGGCCATGGCGGAGATGATCCGCGGCGGCACGACCTGTTTCAACGACATGTACTTTTTCCCGGACCAGGTCGCCGAGGCGGCGCGCGAATGTGGCCTGCGCGCGGTCGTTGGCCTGATCGTGATCGACATGCCCACCGCCTGGGCCGGCGATACGGAGGAATATTTCCGCAAGGGGATCGAGGTACATGACAACTATCGCAGCATCCCGCTGATCCACACCTGTTTTGCGCCCCATGCCCCCTACACGGTCTCCGACGCCCCGCTGCGCCACGTCGCCACGCTCGCCGAGGAACTGGACATCCCCATCCACATACATGTCCACGAAACCGCCCACGAGGTCGAGACCGCGCAGCAACGGCACGGCCAGCGACCCCTGCGGCGCCTGCGCGAGCTGGGTCTGCTGGGCCCGCGCCTGCTGGCGGTACACATGACCCAGCTGGAAACGGATGAGATCCAGGAACTGTCCCGTTGCAGCGTCAACGTGGTCCACTGCCCGGAATCCAACCTCAAGCTGGCCAGCGGATTCTGCCCGCTACAGGACCTGCTGCGGGCCGGGGTCAACGTCGCCCTGGGCACGGACGGGGCCGCCAGCAACAACGATCTGGACATGCTGGGCGAGATGCGCAGCGCCGCGCTTCTGGCCAAGGCCGTCAGTGGGGATCCCACCGCCGTCCCGGCCCACCAGGCCCTGCGCATGGCCACCCTGAACGGCGCCCGCGCCCTGGCCATCGACGAGGATACCGGTTCCCTGGAGATCGGAAAATCGGCCGACATCCTCGCCATCGACCTGGGAGCGCTGGAGACCAGCCCGGTGTATGACCCGATCTCACAGATAGTCTATGCCGCCGGTCGCGAACAGGTGACCGATGTCTGGGTGGCTGGCCGGCAGCTGCTGCGTCAGCGTGAACTGACCGGCCTCGACGTGACGGCCATCACCGCCGCCGCGGCGCAGTGGCGCGATCGCATCCAGGCCAGCGATGACCAGGCCGGCTGAAACCGTGATGAAAGCCTTCGGCCCGGGCAGCGGTCTGTACGGGTTCAGCCTGACAAGGCCCTGTCATGGCAGGCCCCCATCTCCACCGGGCACCACCGGCATGCGCGCTCATGGCCTGGCCGGCGCGCTGCTGCTGATCCCGCTCCTGCTGCTCACCGCCTGTACGGCGAACCAGCCGGCGCCGAACCCCGGCGCGGAACCGGGCGGGCAATGCGTCTGGGCCTGCAAGCGCTGGGAAAAACGCTGCAATCTGGATCCCCGCGGCGAATACGACTGCCGGCGGCAGTGTGCCGATTTCGGCGAGATTTGCGAATAGACCTGGCCTGGCGAGGAAAACAGGATGAAAAAAAGACTCCTCGCCCTGCTCATCCTGGGGCTGCTGGCCGGATCCTATTACGCCTTCGGCCTCGGTCAGTACTTCCAGCTCGCCTACCTGAAATCCATACAGGCCGATATCGCCGCCGCCCTGGCCTCCCACCCGCTGCGGGTCGGGCTGGGTTATTTTCTGAGCTATATCCTGGTCACCGGCCTGTCGCTGCCGGGCGCGGCCCTGATGACCCTGGCCGGCGGCGCCATCTTCGGCCTGTTCTGGGGCACGCTGCTGGTCTCCTTTGCCAGCGCCATCGGCGCCACCGTCGCCTTCCTGGTGGCCCGCTTCCTGCTGCGCGACTGGGTCCAGGCGCGCTTCGGGGAACAGCTGCGGGGCTTCAACCGGGAGATGGAGAAGGACGGAGCCTTCTACCTGTTCAGCCTGCGTCTGGTGCCGGTCGTGCCCTTCTTCGTCCTCAACCTGGTCATGGGCCTGACACCGATCCGCATCCCCGCCTACTACCTGGTCAGCCAGCTCGGCATGCTGCCGGCGACCCTGGTCTATGTGAATGCCGGCACCGAACTGGCAAAACTCGACTCCCTCTCCGGCATCCTCTCACCCTCCCTGATCCTGTCCTTTGCCCTGCTGGGGCTGTTGCCGCTGATCGGCCGCAAGCTGGTCGAGGCCCTGCAGGCACGCAAGGTTTACCAGGGCTGGCAGCGTCCGGATCACTATGACCGCAACCTGATCGTGATCGGCGCCGGCTCCGGCGGCCTGGTCAGCGCCTACATCGCCGCCGCGGTCAGGGCCAGGGTCAGCCTGATCGAGCAACACCGGATGGGTGGTGACTGCCTGAACACGGGCTGCGTGCCCTCCAAGGCCCTGTTACGCACCGCCCGCTTCCTGCATGACGTGCGCCGGGCCAGCGCGCTGGGTGTGCGCGAGGCCACGGCCGAGGTCGATTTCGCCGAGGTCATGCAACGGGTACAGCGGGTCATCGCCGAGGTCGCGCCGCACGACTCGGTGGCGCGCTACAGCGAACTGGGCGTGGACTGCATCCGGGGCCAGGCCCGCATCACCTCCCCCTGGTCGGTGGCGGTGAACGGCCGCAGCCTGACCACCCGCGCGATCGTGATCGCCAGCGGCGCGCGACCCTTCATCCCCCCGATCGAGGGTATCGAGGCCATGGGCTACCTGACCTCGGACAACGTCTGGGCGCTGCGCCAGCGACCTGACCGCTTGCTGGTGCTGGGCGGCGGCCCGATCGGCTGCGAGCTGACCCAGGGCTTCGCCCGGCTCGGCAGCCAGGTCACCCAGGTGGAGATGCTGCCGCGGCTGATGCCGCGCGAGGACCCGGACATCAGCGAACGGGTGTTGCGCCAGTTCCGCAAGGAAGGGATCACGGTGTTGCTGGCGCATCGCGCCGAGCGCTTCCTGGAACAGGACGGGCACAAGGTCCTGGTCTGCAGCCATGCCGGCGGGGAGGCCCGCATCGCCTTCGACCAGGTGCTGGTGGCGGTGGGCCGGCGCGCCAGCACCGAGGGACTGGGACTGGAGGACCTCGGCATCCCGCTGACCCCGCAGGGCACCATAGAGGTCAACGACCACCTGCAGACCCGCTATCCCAACATCACCGCCTGCGGCGATGTCGCCGGTCCCTACCAGTTTACCCACACCGCCGCGCACCAGGCCTGGTACGCCACGGTCAATGGCCTCTTCGGCGCTCTCAAACGCTTCCGTGTCGATTATTCCGTGATCCCCTGGGCCACCTTCACCGATCCCGAGGTCGCCCGCGTCGGCCTCAACGAGAGCGAGGCCGGGGACAAGGGGATCGCCTATGAACTGACCACCTACGGCTTCGAAGACCTGGACCGGGCCATCGCCGACGAGACCGCCGAGGGGCTTGTCAAGGTCCTGACCGTACCCGGCAAGGATCGCATCCTCGGCGTGACCATCGCCGGGGCGCACGCCGGCGAGCTGATCGGCGAATTCGTGGCGGCGATGAAGAACGGTATCGGCCTGAACCGCATCCTCGGCACCATCCACATCTATCCCACCCTGGCCGAGGCCAACAAGTACGTCGCCGGCAACTGGAAGCGCGCCCACGCCCCCGAGCGCCTGCTGGACTGGCTGGCCCGTTACCATGCCTGGCGCCTGGGCCGGCCCGTCAAAAGCGCAGATCGTTGACCCTCAGCAGCCGTGACAGCGGGACCTCCTCGCCCTGTTCCAGCCGCAGCCAGTCCCGCCCGTTGCGGGCGAAGATGTCGACGATGCGGCCGCTGTAGCCGTGCTCATGGCCCTGTTCGTCACGCCAGGCGATGTCGCAGACCCGCCGCTGCATGGCCAGCAATTCCAGTTCATCCTGTAAACTGCAGGAAATCGTCATCGCGGACGCCTCCCTCATGCCCATGGAACCCCCGACACTGTACTACGTGATGGACCCGATGTGCAGCTGGTGCTGGGGCTTTCGCCCGGTACTGGCCGGGGTCCTGGAACTGCTGCCCGCCGAGACCCGCCTGCGCCATGTGATGGGGGGCCTGGCGGCGGACACGGACGAGCCCATGCCGGCCGACACCCGCGCCTACGTGCAGTCCATGTGGCGGGCCGTGGCGGCACGCTGCGGGGCCGAATTCAACCCGGATTTCTGGCTGCGTTGCCGTCCCAGGCGTTCGACCTGGCCGGCCTGCCGGGCGGTGCTGGCCACCGGCCTGCAGGACCCGGACCGCGTGCCGGCGATGATCCATGCCATACAGAAGGCCTACTATCTGCAGGCGCGCAACCCCTCGGAACGCGAGACCCTGATCGAACTGGCGGCGGAGCTCGGCCTGGACCCAGGACGCTTTGCCGCCCATCTCGATTCGGCTATGGTACAGACCCGCCTGCAGCAGGACCTCTCCTGGCGCCGGCGGCTGGGCGCCGATGCCTTCCCCAGCCTGTTGCTGGAGAGCGACGGACAACAACACTGGCTGACCCGGGGCTATGCGGATCTCGATGCCATCCGCGGGCGTCTGGAGGAAATAGCGCAAGAGGAGGAATCATCATGAGCGACAACGGAGCGGGCGGGCACCAGGTCACGGTCCGGGGTCACCCCGGGGTGCTGACGCAGACCGCGAACACGGACCGGCACCAGATGGTCATCGACGAACCCCTGTCGCTGGGGGGCGTGGATATCGGCCCGACCCCGTATGACCTGCTGCTGGCCAGTCTCGGCGCCTGTACCGCGATCACCATGCGCATGTACGCCGCGCGCAAGGGCTGGCCGCTGGAGGATGTCGAGGTCGGTCTCAGTCACGACCGCATCCACGCCGAGGACTGCGCCGATTGCGAGGCCACGACCGGCATGGTGGATCGTATCGACAGGACCATCCGCATCGTCGGCGACCTCGACGAGGCGCAGCGCCAACGCCTGTTGCAGATCGCCAATGCCTGCCCGGTGCACAAGACCCTCAGCAACGAGATCCATATCGTCACCCGTGATGCCGATGACACTCAACCCGGGCTGACGGTCTCCAGCCCCACCGGGTCCTCATGAATGATCACCTCGGCCTGCGGGTAGGCCTCACGCACCAGGGCCTCCACCTCATCCGAGATCCGGTGCGCATGCAGCAGGCTCAGCTCACCATCCATCTCCAGGTGAAACTGGATGAATTTGTCCTGGCCCGAGGCCCGCGTGCGCAGATCGTGCAGACTGCAGACCTCCGGGTGAGAAAGCACGATGGCCATGATGCGCTCACGATCCTGGTCCGGCAGTTCATGGTCCATCAGGTGATCCAGTGACCGGCGCACGATCTGCCAGGCGCTGTAGATGATATAGGCCGCCACCCACAGGCCGAAGATGGGGTCGGCCAGGGTCCATCCCAGCGTGTCGCTCAGGACCAGGGCGACGATGACGCTGACATTGACCAGGATATCTCCGAGGTAATGCAGGGAGTCGGCGGCGATCGCCACCGAATCGGTCTTGCGGATCACATAGCGCTGGAACTGCACCAGGGCGATGGTCATGACGATGGAGATCAGCATCACGACGATACCGATCTGCGAATGCGTTGTCGGCTGCGGATGCAACAGGCGCTCCCCCGCCGCCAGTACCAGGAAGGCCGCCGAACCGGCGATGAAGGCCGCCTGGGCCAGTCCGGCCAGGGATTCCGCCTTGCCATGGCCAAAACGGTGTTCCCTGTCGGCCGGGGTCAGGGCATGACGCACCGCGACCAGGTTCAGCAACGAGGCCGCCGTGTCCAGCAGGGAATCGATCAGGGTCGCCAGCATAGCCACGGAATCGGTCAGATAGAAGGCCACCAGCTTCAACAGCACCAGGGTCAGGGCCACGCCGACCGAGGCGAAGGTGGCCGCCTGCATCAGGCGCGAGCTGGCGTGACGCTGTTCACTGGCCGTATTCATGCGCGCATGATAACCGATCCGGGGATGTCTGCGGGCCAGCGACCGCCTTCATCCGGGGTCGGGGCGTGATCCCAGGGGACAAAACCGGCACGGCATTTATGGCTATAATTTCAACAGCGGATTCGCAAACGATGCGCGGGGGACACATCCATGCCTGACCACAGGATCGAGGACATACGCAATATCGCCCTGGCCGGCCACAGCCAGGGCGGCAAGACGACCCTGACCGAGGCCCTGCTGGCCGCCGCCGGGGCCATCAATCAGCCTGGCAGCGTCAGCCGCGGGACCACGGTCAGCGATCACCTGCCCCTGGAAAAGAAGGCCGGGCATTCACTTGCCCCGGCCCTCTGCCATCTCCGCCACCGGGGCGCCCATGTCAACCTGCTGGACACCCCGGGTTACAACGACTTTCTCGGCCGCAGCCTGGCGGTGCTGCCGGCGGTGGAGACCGTGGCCGTGGTCATCCATCCACGCATCGGCATCGACGCCACCACCCAGCGGCTGATGAGCTGGAGCGCGGAACGCAGGCTGGACCGCCTGCTGATCATCAATCATATCGACGAGTACCCGGACAAGCTGGCGGACCTGCTGGCGCAACTCCGTGAACAGTTCGGCCGCGAATGCCTGCCCTTGAACCTGCCCGCGGAGCGCGGCTCCCGGGTGCAGGACTGTTTCTTCCATCTCCAGGGAGGGGCGACGGATCTCTCCAGCATAGAGCAGGCCCATACCGAGATCATCGACCAGGTGGTGGAGGTCGACGAGGCCCTGATGGAGCTCTACCTGGAACAGGGCCAGTCCCTGCAGCCGGAACAGCTGCACGAGCCGTTCGAGAAGGCCCTGCGCGATGGCCACCTGATCCCGGTCTGTTTCACCTCGGCCGAGACCGGCGCCGGCATCCCGCAACTGCTGGACATCATCGCCCGGCTGATGCCGCACCCGGGTGAGGGCAACCCGCCCGACTTCCTCAGGGGCGAGGGCAGCCAGGCCGAACTGCTGCACTTCAGTCCCGATGCCGATGCCCACGCGCTGGCGCACGTCTTCCAGGTCCAGATCGACCCCTTCGCCGGCAAGCTGGCGCTGCTGCGCATCCACCAGGGACGTATCGACAACAACAGTCAGCTCTACATCGGTGACGGCCGCAAGCCGCTGAGACTCAACCACCTGCTGCGCCTGCAGGGCAAACGGCGCGAGGAGATCCATGACGCGGTGGCGGGTGATATCTGCGCGCTGGCCAAGATCGAGGAGATCCGCTATGACACCGTGCTGCACGATTCCCACGAGGAGGACCACATCCACCTGCGCCCGCTGGCCTTGCCGCAACCGATGTATGGCCTGGCCATCGAGGCCCGCAGTCGCGGCGATGAACAAAAACTCTCCGATGCCCTGCACAAGCTCGCCATCGAGGACCCCAGCCTGCGGGTGGAACACAATGCCAATCTGAACGAGACCGTACTGCGCGGCCAGGGCGATCTGCACCTGCGTTTGTTGCTGGAGGACATGCGACAACGCTTCGGCATCAGCGTCGACACCCGCCCGCCCAGCATCGCCTACCGCGAGACCATCACCCGTCCGGCCGAGGCGAAATACCGGCACAAGAAGCAGACCGGTGGCGCCGGCCAGTTCGGCGAGGTCCACCTGCGCATCGAACCCCTGCCCCGTGGCGCGGGCGTGGAGTTCGTCGATGAGGTCGTCGGCGGGGCGATCCCGAAGCAGTTCCTGCCGGCGGTGGAGAAAGGCATCAACCAGGCGATCGCCGAGGGGGTCATCGCCGGCTACCCGGTGCAGGATGTGCGCGTGACCGTGTTCGACGGCAAGCATCACCCGGTGGACTCCAAGGAGGTCGCCTTCGTCACCGCCGCCCGCAAGGCCTTCCTGGAGGCAGCCGGCGAGGCCGCGCCCCGGGTGCTGGAGCCGGTGGTGCACATCACCGTGACCACGCCGGCCAGCCATACCGGCGATATCACCGCCGATCTGAGCAGCCGCCACGGCCAGATCAACGGCACCGATGTCGGCGACGATCACAACACGGTGATCCGCGGCAGCGTCCCGCTCAGCGCGCTGGAGGATTACCACTCCCGGCTCAAGTCCCTGACCGGTGGAGAGGGGGAATTCACGCTCTCGCTGAGCCACTACGACTACGTCCCCGCGGCGGTGCAGAGGGAACTCGCCAGCCGCTTCCAGGGCCACCGCCAGGAGGGCTAGTTCGCCTCTTGGCTCACGCTGCGCTAAGCCGACCTACGACAAGCCAAGCGGCAAGTGCCCTTCCCCTGTATCCCGCCGAGCATCGCAGCGCCATCCCGAAATTGCCCGAAGGGGACGCGCAGGGATGCGCGTCGGCGGTCGTGGGCCGGGACGGCCCCTTCGACCGGCCCGGGATGTCGCGAGAAGCGCAGGGAACCCGCAGGGCGGGATGCCGGGGCGGCCTTTTCTTTGGGTACTTTCTTTTGGCCGCGCAAAAGAAAGTACCTCGCCCTCGGGTGCGAGAACCCGTTTCAATCAAGCCGTGGCAAACGACAGATCAAACTTGCCCATCCCCGGGCCCTGCCCGGCGGACGTCATCGAACAAGGCCTCCAGGCGGACATCGGTACCGCGCATGCCCTCGACCACCCGCGCGGCCCAGTCGAAATACTCCTGCTGCCTTTGTCTTGACCAGCCCACCGGCGGTGAGGCGGCGATATCCCGCAGGTTGCAGATCTTGTCGGCCAGCTTCACCAGCCGCGCCTCGCGGCTGGCCTGCCCGGCATGTTCGACCTGCAATTGCTTGCGCCTGGGGCTGGACAGGGATTTGTCATCACTGACCTCGGCCACGATGCCGGCGATCTCCGCGCCGAACTCCCGCTCGATCTCGGCCACCGTGGTATCGGTATCCTCCACGGTGTCGTGCAGGACGGCCGCGGCCAGCACCCGCGCATCACCGATGCCGGCCTCGTTGCCGAGAACATCGAGCAGGTCGATGGGGTGATTGATATAGGGCGAGGCCTCGCGGTCCTTGCGCCGCTGATCCCGATGCTTGCGCGCGGCAAAGCGCAACGCCCTCAGGATCAGGCCCAGGTCATCCGTGCGCAGGGCTTGCATGGGCCGCACGTTCAGCCCTGCCGCGCGCGCGGCCGGGGGTCTATCACCGGCACCGCCGCCAGCAGCTTGCGGGTGTAGTCGTCGCGGGGGTGCTCCAGCACGGAATCGACATCACCCTGTTCGACGATACGCCCCTGATACATCACCGCGACCCGGTCGGCCAGGTATTCCACCACCGCGATATTGTGGGTGATCAACAAATAGGACAATCCCAGCTTGTGCTGCAGGCTGCGCAACAGGTCGAGGATCTGCGCCTGCACCGACACATCCAGGGCGCTGGTCGGCTCGTCGCAGATGATCAGTTGCGGATCCACCGCCAGGGCCCGGGCGATGCAGATCCGCTGCCGCTGACCACCGGAGAATTCGTGCGGATAACGGCTCTTCATGTCCGCCTCCAGGCCGACCTGCAGCAACAGCTCGTCGACCCGCCGCAAGCGTCCGGCACGATCGGCGCCTATGCCCTGGGCAATCATGCCCTCCTCGATGATGTCGGAAACCATCATGCGCGGATTCATCGACGAATAAGGGTCCTGGAACACCACCTGCACCTCGCTGCGCCGGCGGCGCAGTTCGGCAGCCTGCATGCGGGTGAGATCCCGCCCGGCGAAACGCACCGTCCCCGCGGTGGGCCGCAACAGTTGCAGTATGCCCTTGCCCAGGGTGGTCTTGCCGGAACCGGACTCGCCCACCAGCGCCAGGGTCTGACCACGGGCCAGTTCCAGCGACACCCCGTCCACCGCGCGCACATGACCCACGGTGCGCCGGAACAGGCCCTTGCGGATCGGAAAATAGACCTTCAGACCGGCGACCGTCAGCAGCGGTCCGTCCTCCCCGACCGCCACCGGCGCGAGCCCGGCCTCGGCCTGGCGGCGCTTCTCGCGGCTGGGCACCAGCTCGAACAGGCGTCGTGAATACGTATGTCGCGGCCGGCTGAAGAAGGCATCGCGCGCGGCCTGCTCGACGATCTCGCCCTGGTACATCACCGCCACCCGATCGGCCATGCGCGAGGCCACGCCCAGGTCATGGGTGATGAACAGCATGGACATGCCGGTCTGCCGTTGCAGGTCCTGCAACAGGTCCAGCACCTGCGCCTGGATGGTCACGTCCAGGGCCGTGGTCGGCTCGTCGGCGATCAGCAGCTCCGGTTCGCCGGCCAGGGCGATGGCGATCATCACGCGCTGTTTCATGCCGCCGGAGAACTGGTGCGGGTATTCCCCGAAACGGCGCCCGGGCTCGCCGATCCCCACGGCATCGAGCAACTCGACCACGCGCGCCCTCAAGGCCCGTCCACGCAGGCCCTGGTGGCGCCGCACCGATTCGGCGATCTGCGCACCGATGCTCATCACCGGGTTCAGCGAGGTCTGCGGCTCCTGGAAGATCATGCCGATGCGACCCCCGCGGATATCCCGCATGCGCGCCTCGGGCAGGGCCAGCAGGTCCTCGCCGTCCAGCAGCACCCGGCCGCTGGCGATCCGCGCCGCGCCGGGCAACAGGCGCATGATGGCCATCGCGGTCAGGGACTTGCCGGAACCGGATTCACCCAGCAGCACGAAGCTCTCGCCGGGGGCGATCTCGAAACCGATCCCGGCCACGGCGCTAACGGTGTCCTCGCCGCGGCCAAAGTCGACGCGCAGGTCCGAGACCCGCAGCAGGGGCCGGGTCATGGAGCGGTACCGGGCACGGGCGCCGCGAGCGGGCACGGCATCATGGGCAGGTATCCGTCCCGGGAGGCACCTGGCGGGGACGCCGCTGCTCGTCCAGGGCGACATAGGTCAGTTCGGCCTCGGTCACCTTGTAGGTCTCGATATCCTTGATATTGCGCTGTACATAGACCTCGACGTGGACGTGAATCGAGGTGTTGCCGACCCCGCTGACCTCCGCATACAGGCTGACCAGGTCGCCGACGAAGACCGGCTGGTGAAACTCGAAGGAGTTGACCGCCACGGTCGCGACCCGTCCCCGGGCCCGCTGCAGGGCCGGGATGCTGCCGGCGATATCGACCTGGGCCATGATCCAGCCGCCGAAGATGCTGCCACCGTGGTTGGTGTCGTGGGGCATGGGCACCAGGCGCAGGGTTGGCTGCCGGTCGGGCAGGGTAGCTTGTTCGTAGCTGTGCTTGCTCATCGGGACGGGTTCCAGTTATGACCAGAGTGGAGATTATACCCCCAGCGCCCCGTCAATAGTGACATCCCTGATCCCGTTCCCGGGGGGTCTCTGCCCATCGCCCAAAAGGATCAATGACTCTCGCGGAGGCGCAGAGAAAAGCATTCCATCGATGGAAGATCAGGGTCTCGTAGCTCTGCGCGCCCTGCGCCTGCGCGAGAGTATTCGCCTGCGTCATGGCCGCAAAAACCGCACTCAAAGCACATCGTCCCAGCCCGGATCGGGCCGGAAACGCTCACCGTATTTGTCCGCCAGGGCCTCCAGGCGTTTCCTGAGCGTATCGCCGCCTTCCTCTTGCAGGTAGCGGATCGGCCCGCCGCGGAAAGGCGCGAAGCCGGTACCGAAGACCATGCCGGCATCCAGCAGATCGGCATCCTCGACCAGACCCTCGCGCAGGCAGGCCACGGCCTCGTTGACGATGCGCAGCACCAGACGCTCGCTGACATGGCGCAGTTCGCCATCGGAGACGCTCACCCGCGTGCGCCGGGGCCGGCCCTTGCCGTCGTACTGGTAGAAACCGGCGCCGCGCTTCTTGCCCAGCAGGCCCTGTTCGACCTTGCCGCGCAGCACCTCCGGGACGCTGATGCCCAGTGCCCCGGCGACGATCCCGCCCACCGACAGGCAGACATCCAGGCCCACGGCATCGGCCAGTTCCACCGGCCCCAGGGGCATGCCGAACTGGCGCGCGGCGTGGTCTATCAGCTCCGCCGGGGTCCCCTCCTGGTACATCGTGACCGCCTCCAGCAGGTAGGGCAGCAGGATCCGGTTGACCAGGAAGCCGGGGCTGCTGCGCACCGGCAGCGGCAGCCGGCCGATCTGGCGCACGAAGGCCAGCGCCTTGTCACGCAGTTGCGGCGCGGCATCGCCCCCGCTGATCACCTCGACCAGTTGCATCCTGGCCACCGGATTGAAGAAGTGCAGGCCCAGCAGCCGTCCCGGATCGGCCAGCGCCTCGCCTAACCGCGCCAGCACGATACTGGAGGTGTTGGTGGCCAGCAGCGCGCCGGGTTTCAGGCGCGCCTCGATATCGCGGAACAGGGCCTGTTTCAGGGCCAGGTCCTCGCTGATCGCCTCGATCACCACATCGGCATGGGGGATGCCGTCCCCGCGCGGATCGGGCCGCAGACGGTCGCGCGCCGCCTGGCGCAGGACCGGATCATGCAGACGGCGCGCGAACAGGCGATCCGCCCGCGCCAGCGCCGGGGCGATCAGGTCCGGCTCACGGTCCTGCAGGCTCACGCGCAGCCCCCGCAAGGCGCACCAGGCGGCGATATCCCCGCCCATGGCGCCGGCGCCGATCACATGCACCCGGCGGGCGCGGAAGTCACTGGCCCGGCCCAGGCCCTTGAGCCGTTCCTGCAGGAAGAACAGCCGCACCAGGTTGGCCGCGGCCGGGGTGCGCGCCAGCCGGGTCACCGAGTCACGCTCGGCCAGCACCATCTCGCGCTCGTTGCCGCCGTGGCGGCGCCACAGCTCCAGCAGCGCGAACGGGGCCGGGTAATGCGCCGGCGAGACCTTTTTCCCGATCCGGCGGCGCAGGTAGGCGGCCAGCAGCTCGCGCATGGGCCAGGCGTTCAATAGTTGCACGGGCAACATCGGCTGCCGTCGCGGCGGTTCCCTGTGCAACAGGTCCAGCGCCGCCCGGCGCAGATGCCGGCCTGGCGTCACCACGTCCACCAGCCCCAGGCGCGCCGCGCGGCGGGCGTCGACGGAGCGGCCGTTGAGCATCAGGTCCAGAGCCGCCGGGGCGCCCAGCAGGCGCAGCAGGCGCATGGTGCCGCCGAAGCCGGGATGGATGCCGAGCTTGACCTCCGGCAGGCCCAGGCGCGTGGCCGCATCATCACTGGCCACGCGGTAATGGCAGGCCATGGCCAGCTCCAGCCCGCCGCCGAGACAGAAACCGTGGATCATGGCCACGGTGGGAAAATGCAGGGTCTCCAGGCGCTCGAACAGCTTCTGCCCGCGCTCGATGATGGCGCGCACATCGGCCTCGTCACGGGCCTGCCGGAATTCGCCGATATCCGCGCCGGCGATAAAACCGCCGGGTTTGGCCGAATGGATCACCAGGCCGGCCGGATGCCGGCCCGGCAGGCCGGCCAGGATCGCATCCAGTTCCGACAGCACCGCCGCCGACAGGACATTGGCGCCGCCATCGCGCTTGTCGCAGGCCAGCCAGGCGATGCCCGCCTCGTCGATCTCCAGGGACCAGTTTTTGAATGTCTTGCCAGGCGCCATGGCTCAGGCCCTCTCCACCAGCATCGCGCCACCCTGGCCGCCACCGATGCACAGCGCCGCGATGCCGCGCCTGCCCTGCTCGCGTTGCAGCACATGCAGCAGATGCAGGACGATGCGCGCGCCGCTGCTGCCCACCGGGTGACCCAGGGCGATGGCGCCGCCATCGACGTTCAGGCGTTCGGGATCGATCTCGCCCAGGGCCCGGCTCCGGCCCAGCTGCTTCTTGCAGTAGCCGGGATCCCGCCAGGCCGCGAGACAGCCCAGCACCTGGGCGGCGAAGGCCTCGTTGATCTCCCAGTAGTCGATGCGCCCCAGCGACAGACGGTGGGCGCGCAGCAGCGGGGTCGCCGCGTGTACCGGTCCCAGGCCCATCTCGGCCGGGTCCAGACCGGCCCAGCGGCAATCGACGATACGCCCGATGACCGGCAGCTGGTGGCGGCGCACGGCCGCCGCGCTGGCCAGCAGGCACCAGGCCGCGCCATCGCTCACCTGCGCGCTGTTGCCGGCGGTGACCAGGCCATAGGGACGTTCGAACACGGGTTTCAGCCGCGCCAGCTTGCCGATATCACTGTCGGCGCGCAGGCCGTCGTCCTCCAGGTGGACCTGGGCCCGACGCTCATACAGGGGGGCGATCTCGTCCAGGCGCCCCTGTGCCTGTGCCGCCGCCAGTCTCTGGTGGCTGCGCACCGCGTAGGCATCCATCGCCTCCCGGTCGATACCGAAACGGGCGGCGACGCGCTCGGCGGTCTGGCCCATGGACAGGCCGGTGACGGGATCGGTCAGACCCCGCAACAGGCCGATCACGGGCCTGAGCATGGCCGGGCGGAAACGGGCCAGCTGTTTCAGACGGGACAGGGGATCGCGGCAACGACCGAGCTGGCCCAGCCAGTACACCGCAGGCTCGTCCAGCAGGATCGGGGCATGACTCATGGACTCGGTGCCGCCGGCCAGGGTCAGCTCCGCCTCGCCGGCGGCGATCCGCTCCGCGGCCGAGGCCAGCGCCTGCATGCCGGAGCCGCAGTTGCGTTGCACGGTCCAGGCCGGGGTCCTGTCACCGCAACCCAGGCGCAGGGCGACCACCCGGGCGATATTGGCCTCGTCCGCAGCCGGGGCGATACAGCCCAGGATCACCTCGTCCAGGGCATCCGGCTCGAAGGGCTGGCGCAGCAGCAGGCTGTGACCGGCCTGCAGGGCCAGCTCGGCGGCGCTGAACGGCCCCGGCACGCCGCGTGCCTTCAGATAGGGCGTGCGCGCGCCGTCGACCACATAGACCGGCTGGGTTGTTGTCATTGTCTAGGCCTTTGTCCGGGTGGGTTCAACACCACACCCTACCATTTATAGACCAGCCAGGGTCGCCTTGCACGCCGTGGGGCACCGACCATGACCGCGATGGCTCACAGGCGGCGCCGGGCTATGACGTCCCCTCCAGGTACAGGCGCACCAGGGTCGCCGGATCCTGTTCCAGGTAACCCCTGGCCGCGTGCGCGCGCATCAGTTGCGCTCCCAGTGCGGCCATCGGCGTGGCGCTGCCCTCCTCGCGTGACAGCAGGGTCGCGGTATCCAGGTCCTTCAGCAGGGTGCGCACGTGCCACTTGACCGGCTCGAAGCTGTCACTGGCCATCTGCGGACCCAGGATCTGCAACGGGATGGAATCGGCGAAGCCCCCCTTGAGGGCCTCGGGGATCCGCCCGGCATCGATCCCGGCCCTGCGCGCCAGGGCGATCACCTCGGCGATCACCAGGGCGTTGCAACCGACCAGCATCTGGTTGCAGACCTTGGTCAGCTGCCCGGCGCCGACCGGTCCCATGTGGGTGAAACGCTGCGACAGCGGTGCCATCACCGGCCGCAGGGACTCGACCAGAGCGGCCTCGCCGCCGGCCATGATCGCCAGCCTGCCCTGCTCGGCCCCGGCCACGCCACCGGAGACCGGTGCGTCCACCCACGCCATGTCGCAGCGCTCGGCCAGCCGCGCGGCGAAGGCGCGCGTGGCCGCCGGTTCGATACTGGAGTGATCCACCAGCACGGTGCCGGATCGGGCGCCCTCGGCGATCCCGCCGCTGCCGAAGACCACCGCCTCCACCACCTCGGTATCCGCCAGCGACAGCAATACGATGTCGGACCCGGCCGCCAGCGCCGCCGGATCCCCCGCCACCCGCGCACCGGCCGCCCGCAGTGATTCGGTCTTGTCCACGCTGCGGTTCCAGACCGTCAAGGGGAAACCGGCCTCCAGCAGACGGGTACTCATCGGCAGGCCCATCAGGCCGATGCCGGCAAAACCGAGTCGGGGTTTTTGTGGATTCATGCTTCAGCCTCATCTGTGTTTCATCGATGCCCGGACCCGCCAGGGAGAGGGCCGGGGCGAGGGGTTCAAATGGATGACAAGTTCAGACAACCATCACGTCATTCTACACAATGACAGTCAGATCCCGAGATCACGGCTCAGGGCCGCCTCGGCGGCACATAGGGAAACCGGCCCAGATATTTGCGGGTCCACCAGTTGCCGGTACGCGCGTGCTGCTCCGGGCTCGCGAAGCGATACGACCAGGCCTGCACCCTCAGGAAGCGTGGCGGCCGGTCCGGGAAGGGATGGCTCTTCAACAGCGCCAGCACCTGCGGCGCGCCCTTTTTCAGTCGATTCTGAAAACGCCGGAACCAGTACATCTGGCGTCCGTCCTGGGTGGGCACGAACCACATCATCCAGTCCAGGCGCGGATGATGGGGGACGATGAAGGCCGGGCGTTCATTCAGCGCCCCGGGCTTGTAGCGAAACACATAATCCTTCCAGTGCCTGCCGTCATTGCTGCCCTGGATGACCAGTTCCTGGCGTTCGGTCTGCATGGTCGGGAAGATATGGTAGGGATGGGCAATGCCCCAGGCCTGAACCGTATCTACGAGTTGGACGATCGGCCCGGGCAGTGGCTTGTGTGTGACATACATATAGAAGCTGCCCAGGCTGACGAGCAGGATCAACATCCCGAATCCCGCGGTGGTGGCGGTCTTCACCGGCCCCGGCGGCTGTGTCTCGCGACTCAGCAAGCGGACACACCAGCGCGGCAGCAGCCGTTCCATGATGCGGTCGTCCAGCAACAGCACGCAGAGCACGATCACCAGCAGGTTGACGAAGGCGTGATTGCTGGTGGCGATGATCAGGATCTGCATGAAGATCGTGATCAGGGCCGCACTGATACGGAAACGGCGCGGCAGGAAGATCAGAAACGGCACGATCAGCTCGGTGAAGAAGGCGAAGCCGACCCCGGTCACATGCAGCCAGTGGGGCAGGTGATGCGCATACCAGGAACCGATGTGCGGCAGGGGCTGGGTCTCGAAATAGTGATCCAGTGCCGTGAGATCCGCCCACACCGGATCGCCTGAACTCAGCTTGGCGATCCCGGACATGAAGCGGAAGCGGAACAACAGCCACTCGTACATCAGCAGCAGGATCAGGCTGGGTCCGGAGACCAGGAACATCGCCAGGAATCCGGCCTCCAGCAGCAGGCTGTCCCACTGGAAACTCAGAAACAACTGACCGGCATGGAACAGGGACAGGTACAACAGGAACAGGGCGATGGCCGAAACCTGCTCGAACAGCCCCAGGAACAGCAGCACCGCGAAGGCGCAGCCGGCCAGGGTCGCGGCATACAGGGCCATGTCCGAGGCATCCAGCCAGAACAGGGTCGGCACCTGGAACCAGGCCAGCCAGCCGGCCTGCTGGTAGACGGCATCGAGCAGGCGTCCGAAGGGCAGGATCCCGTCCGGCCCCACCAGCCCGGTGATCTGCACCGACAGGGAGGCAAAGGCGATGAAGTAGATGACCGCCAGCAGCCGCAGGAACAGCCGGCTGGTCAGCAGCCAGTCCGATCCCCGCGCGATCAGGCCAGCAGATCCCGGCTCCGGCGTCGGGGTCATGGCAGATCCTCAACAGATAATGGGCATGAATACGCCATATCGGGGCAGAAGGCAATGCTCAGAAACGGGGCCGTCTTTGCTGCCGCCCCGGGTCACCATGGCTTGCCTGGCGAGCAACGGGAAGCCTGCCTGAAAGGCAGGCATCACTACGACGGGACGGCGCCCGGAGCGGAAATCAAGCGCCTGTCCTGACATTCCCGATAAAAACAGCAGGCTAAAGAAGCTTCCAGCCATATGTGACTGTTATGCCAATGGTGTAAACAGCGAGGATCAAGACATTGAGAGGTTTGCCGGAAAGTTTGGGTGTCTTTATCTGCGATACATTCAATGCAGCGAGTCCCAGTGCGCTTGCATATAGAATGATTGAGAACACACCGTGACTGAATAGGCCTTCAGACAAAAACAGGAAAACAAGGATGATATTGTTGTTGTCAAGCGCCAATCCTGTATATCTGTTCCCGCCTGAAAGACCGAATGTCCCAAAGTAACTCAGCCTCAATGCACTGGCCGCAAGGATCAGGAATGCCCCCGGCAAATAGACAGGTTCGAACCCCCCATAGCTCAGCAGCAGAATGGCCGGCGTGACACCATAACTGACAATGTCAATCAAGCCATCAAGTTGTCCTCCAAAAATGCGGTCGTTGCCAGTACGACCCTTAATCCTGCGGGCGACGAGGCCATCTGCCCAGTCAAAAGCGACGGCCCAGATCATGCCGATCATTGAGGCAGCATAGAGTCCTGAAATACTGAAATAAATGGCAAGAAGACTGCATGCCAGCCCGGAGAGAGAACAAATATTCGGGATGTCTTTGGCATAGGAAAGAATGGAATTGGATTGCGACTCTTGAGATTCAGAGTAATCGGATGCCATTGGATTACCTTGTAGCCGGGAAGCGCACTGTCAATATGGGTCTGGTATTGGCGAAGGCCCCAACCCAACCCGAACCGTGTTATAGTAACACGTTCGTCATAGAACATGGATCGGCACTCTATGGTGGACTACCGAATGAATTCAGTTGGTTATGGCGGATCTCCTTGCTTGCTCCGATCACTGGATTTGCATGCGACTCGTATTGCTGATGGGTCACGTTGTTTCAAGAGAACCGCAGCTGTTTCAATAAGGCCCGGCTGACGAGGAACGCGCCCAGTTGTTAGCGGGTATAAAGACACCCGAAATAACGTCAGGCGCGCTACAAGATGTACAAGACCACGCCACGGGAACCAACAGATCCCGAGCTTTTACATCCTGCCATACACCATCGGAAGTGCGAGCAAGGCCCGGCATGCAGACTCGCAGGTCGAGCAACGTATGCAGCCTGATTGCCGCTCTGGTGTAGCAAAGGCTGCCCAGTACAGATAATCCATGGCCTGGCGAACGGTGTTTTGCCGGTATGCCCCGGATCCTGCTGGAATCTGGTTGCCGGGAACCGCTCATCGCTGGCATCCTTCATGCGGATCAGCGCCAGGCATTTTTTTAATATAACCTCATTTTCGCCATGTAATCTTGATAGCGCAAGATCGGTCTGCCGGCGGGAGTGTTCTCGAGTATCGACAAATGCTTATATACACGGTGGGAACATGGGACTTGTTACATGTCGGTCATCTGGCCTTGCTCCAGCGTTGCAAAAGATTGGGGGATAGAGTTGCCGTTGGGGTTGCCTCGGATGAGGTCGTGGCCATTTACAAACCCAATGTCCCTGTCGTACCTCTTGTGCAAAGAATGGAAATGCTGAAGGCCTTGCGCTGCGTTGATATTGTACGGCCATACTATCGTCTGGAGTATATATCAGCATGCAAGGAACTGGATATAGACGTCTTTGTCATAGGTGAAGACTGGGGCACGGCTACACATAATATCGAAACGGAATCGTATTTGAAGAAGGCGGGCAAGTCCATCGTTCAGGTTTGCTATCACCCCCTGACTTCATCCACAAAGATAAAAGAAAGAACCATAGCCCAGCTTCTGGTTGCATGAACCTGGCAGGGGATACTGGTGTAATACCCCACTGCACACTTCGGGCCTTCATCACGCATCCCCGTGACCCGCGGCACTGACCACGCCCTCAGCACTACGCGCATCAGCAGAGACCACGGCACCGGCTACAGTCACAGGGGGAGAAGGCATTGTTTCTTCTCCGGTCGCCGCGCCCTCCCGAAGCATTCCCCCTATGGCCTGGACGGCACTCAGACAAGATATAATCTTCGTATCCTGTCTTTCCTGATATACAGGATGACGACAAGATCAACAACCACACCAAACAGCTGAAACAGCGTATTCCCAGGCGTTACAGTCGAGCCGGGGAAGACCGGGAAGATGGCGATGATCCCGAACAGAACAGAAATCGCATAGACCCAGAGGCTCAGATGCCAGCCCCATCCCTGCAACGTCCACAAGCCGTAGACTGACGCCATTATCATGATGCCGAACGCCAAAAATATGACCGCAAGAAGATATGACCACTGCGACGTCCCCGCTACGCCACTGGCGAGCATAAAAGACAGGCCGACCAGCAGGGAGACGATACCGCCCACCGCGCCATAGATTGCGATAATGACAATACCCGCGGGCTTTCTGCGATCCATAATCATGATTCATCCTTGTTTGCTCAATGTAATATGACTGCACTGCCAAGGGCCGGGCCAACAGAGACTTTGCAACGAGGTCAGTTCCGATGTGTCCCGCCACCCTCCCTGGTCATCCCCTCCGTATGGACACAACCCAGCTGCCCCCGGATGCTCCCTGTTCAGACGAAACTCGTCATTTCCCGATATCCATAGCTTCCGTTCTGATGAGCGGATGCGTTCACTCTGAGATACGGATATCGATGATCGGAACAATCGCCTGGCAGCCCATGGCAGTGAACCTTGCCGCGCCCACCGTTCAGCACCAGCTCGCCGCACCGGCGGCGGGAGAACGCAGCAACTCCCTGATATTGGCCTCGATGACGCCATAGCCCACGTTGCCATAAAGCTTCTGCCGTCCTTCGTTCAAAATAAATGTCGGGCTGCCCTGCACCATGAGTTCCCGCTGATCCCGGTGGTCCGCTTCGAGATCGGCATAGGCCACGCCACTGTCGATCACATCCAGGACATCCTTGACGGATACATCCACGCTCTCAAGTATCTTCAGCAGGACAGGTCGCCTGCTGATATCGAGACAGTGCTCGAAGAATGCCCGCCGAAGCTCGTGGAGGACCGACCGGCACAGGCCCGGGACCACCCGTTGCACCGCCTTCAGCAACACGTGCGCGGGGGTGGACGATACCGGTCTGTTGACCTGCCAGATCCCGGGATGGATCTTGATATGGTCATACTCCGAGGCGGCATCCCGGACGTGATCTCCAAATCCCGCATAACCACCCCGTGAGGCCCAGCCAGTACCTATCTTATAGGCCGTATCACCGAATACGGAGCAAAACCGGTAATCGATGCTTACCTGATCGGAAAATCGCGTTGCAACCTCATCGACACGTGCCTGGGAAATATACGCCCAGACACACAATACGTCGGAATAATAGGTGAGTGAGAGATGGTTCGACATTATCGGTCAGTCCCTGTTTGGCATTCCATCTGAGCATATTAGGCCGGATTCGAATTGTACAGGCGCCTATCCTGCCTGGCCTTTCCGTTCGGTCGATGTCCTTGCGCCGGTCTCGGCATTCACCGTTGCACCTATCCTGCCCCTGGATCCAGGGTCTGACTGATGCGCCCTGACCGGATACAGGCCAAGGACCCTGCTCATTGACACCCGGAGCACAACCGGATCCGTCAAATGGAATTCTCCTCAGACATCTTTCCCCAGGCCTTTCAAGCTGTCCGCATCCGCTTCCAGTGCCCTGCCCAGGAAATCGAATACCGTCCGGATCCGTGCATTGTTCTTGATGTCCGCATGGGTGACCAGCCAGATCTCCCTCCCGTAGTCGATGGCCTTGTCCAGGACACGGCGCAGATCAGGAACCTGATCGGCGACAAAACAGCAAATCACGCCGCACCCCAGTCCCGACCGGGTCGCTTCGATGATCTCCATATGACTGTTCGAGCGATGGCGGATGTTCCCCTGCCCGAACAGGGCTTCAAATTTCCGGATCAGGGGGGTGCGGCCCATATCGTCATCGAAACCCACGTGATAATGGTCGTTCAGATCCGCCCGGCTAGCGGGAAGCCCGTATTCATCCAGATAGGACTGGCTGGCATAGAGGCCAAAGTGCAGGGTGCCCGCCCTGCGACAGATCAGATCCGCCTGTTCCGGCCTGGCCAGCCTGACGGCTATATCGGCCTCGCGGCGAAGCAGGTCGACGTTACGGTTGTCGATATTGACTTCTATCGCAAGCTGGGGGAATGACTGATGGAAATCCCGCAGTTTCGACGGCAACCAGCGGATCCCGAGATCTTCGATCAGGGAGATGCGCACGCTCCCCTGCAATTCCTGGTTGGATCCGGTAGCGATCCGTTCAATCGCCAGCGCCCCTTCTTCCATCTGTCTGGCGTGATCCAATATGTTTTCACCGACCTCCGTCAGGGTGAGCCCCCGCACCGTCCTGTCGAACAGCCTGGCGCCGAGCTGCGCCTCCAGCTGCTCTATCCTGCGACCGACCGTTGGCTGGCTGACGTCCAGGCGTCGAGCCGCCGAGGAAAGACTCCCCGCCTCCGCGACCGTGACCACATCTTGTATTGCCCGCCAGTCCATATCCCTTCCCGTGCCTTCGGCGCCATACATGGGCATGCGCCTGCTATTCATATATTTATAGTAGTTAAATGTTTATATGTATAGCCTATTCATTGATATATACCATAATGTGATCATCGTATACGGGCAAACCAGAGAGGTGCCCCATGAAACAGACATTGAAAACGCCCGGCCTGGTGATCATCCTGGCATCGATGAACCCCGTCATGGCCCAGACGGATTATCGTGGTGCTCAGGACCCCATCCACTGGTTTTCATCCAGCACCTCCGCATTGCTCAACCGCAGTAGCGTGGCGCTGGGCAAGCATCGCATAGACCGTGGAGTCCGCCTGGCGCAGCGGGCACTGGCCGGAAAACTGAATCCTGCGGACCAGTTCATCGCCTACCATAACCTGTGTCTCGGGCACCTGGCTTCCGGCAGGCCGGAAGTTGTGAGCCAGGCCTGCGCCCGTGCATTTGAGCTGGCACAGCGGCCTTACACCATCGTCAAGCTTCGCGGCACCTGGCGGATATATGGATCAGACACAGGGGAACACGGTGCACAGGCAACACCATCCCCTGCGCAGGTGATGGCCGGGAATATCCTGCATCGGGATACCGATACCTGCCTTGACCTGTTGAATAACATCGCACCCATGCTCACTGACAATAGACAGCCAGACTGAATCGTCTGCCGCAATACGAACGGCCGGCACCGACAAGACGAGCATCAGCCTGATAGCCCTGGTGATCGTCTCCTGGATTGTCAGGATCCATTATCCAGTGCCAGGCCAACAGGGACCCGTGATGACAGACACACCCCTCGCACCAACATCATGATGCGCAATCACTGGCGCACATCCTTTATATACATGGCTGTGCCGTTGTTTCTCATCTCGGTGCTGAACAAGCCGGTATCCTTGATCAGATCACCCAGTTTCTTGTAACCATAATTTATCGAGGAAAAAGAACTATTGTTGTTTGAAATATAACTTCCAACCCGACTCAGATGCGACCAGCCATCGTCCTGTGCCGTCTGTTCAGCGGCCGTTCTAAGTAGATGTACCAGTGCGGTATCTCCGCGCAAGGCCTTTTTCCCCTTTTTCACCAGTGGCTTGGCATCACCCTTTTGATCACCCTTGCCATCAGACAACAGATTTTCCGTGTAGATGAATGGAGAACAAGCATCGACAAATGGCCGGGGTGTTTTCTTCTCCCCAAACCCATAGACAGGCATGCCACTCTCAAGGATACGGAGGACCAGTGGTGTAAAATCACTGTCGCTCGTCATTAATGCGAATGCATCGATATTATTGCTGTACAGCAAATCCATCGCATCGATGATCATTGCCGAATCGGTGGCGTTCTTGCCCTTGGTGTAGGCAAACTGCTGCATAGGTCTTATAGCATGAGGGTGCAACCTGGCGGCCCATCCAGACAATGAGGGGTTGTTCCAGTCACCATGTGCGTGCCGTACATTCACCATACCATACTTGGCAAGCTCTTCCAGTACGCCTTCAATCGAATTATGGCTGACATTATCGCAATCGATAAGCAGTGCTATCCTTTTTGCAGTAGACACAGGCGTTTCCGTCATTTATGGTTTGAGGCAATGATTATAGCGCATTATCACGAACCCATTTTCTTGTGTGCCGAACGACCAAGCCGTGCGGCGAAAACGCAGCGCAGCGTGGTTCGCGTCCGAACGAGAGCCTTGTTATGCCTTACGCTCATATAGCCTACCAACTAATTTACCAAGAACGTATCCAATAAATCCTAAAAGCACTGCATACAAGGGTAGCCAAATAAAAATCAATGCTGATGTTGAGCTTCCTGTTTTTGTGCCTTGCCAGTCTATGTACCATGTGATGTGATAAAAAAGGCTAAAGGCGATGCTGAATAACATAAACCCGTAAGCGGAACATAGCTTTGTAATTGAATGAGATTTAATTGCTGTGTTAATAAGAAAATAACTTATATATAAGGGTAATGACGTCCATAATATGAATGGATTAAATACGATACCGGCCAAATAATATAAAACCGCAGCCGTTGTAATAAGAATAAATAGTGATGCTTTCTTGTGTTTATTCATAGGGCATAACGACCAAGCTGTGCGGCGCAAACGAAGCGCAGCGTAGTTTGCGTCCGAACGAGCGCATTGTTATGTGTTTTTTGCCAGATACTCCTCAGCTATTTCCCACAGAGGTTTGCCTTCGTTATTCACCCAGTGCCAATTACCATTAACACCACCGGGATCTTTTTTATCAGGATGAGTATCTTTGAATATCTTCCATGTTAAAGCCGATATTGAATATTCCTCACCGTCTTTAGCCCATTTAACTGCATTGCTTTGACCTAGTTTTCCTGTTATTTCTGCCACGAATGATGGGTTTCCTTCTTCATACTCCAAATGTGAGGGAAGACCATTTTTTAAATAGATTCGATCGCCTTCCTGAACAAGGTGTTTTTCAATGAGTATTTTCATTGTTTTCGGGCGATATTTTCTACCTGATTGCTCTTTAACTTCTTCCTTTCTTTTTATATCAATTAGGTACTGCTTGGCTTCTTCAAGAGGGATTACTACTTTTGGAACAATAATAACTTTTTCATCTACTTTATAAGGCGTAATTTTTACACAACTAATATCAATGTCTGACTCTCTCAACCAAAGCACCGTTGCAGTTATTTCTTGAGAAAACCCCTCCGAGCATAAAATGATACGTGGTTTGTTAGAAAGTTCTGAGAATGAATCAGACTCTACAAATTCGACTATTTGATCTTGTGCTTCGCCTTCTGAAAGTGTTTCTTCATAGTATTTTTTTCGATATGCAATGTAATACGGTATTAACACTTCTACCGTCATCGAGGAAACCATAGCTGCGTAACGTATGGCTTGTAAATCTGCATATCCAGCAGCAGAGTCCCGCTTTAACTCAATGACAACTAAGTTACCAGATCTATCAAGTGCTAGGACATCTAAGCGATCACTACTATTAGAGAAGCGATCAAATTCAATGCTAACAACCAAAAGATCTTCACCAAGCATTTCTGGATTTGTGCGTATCCATTCTTCAATATGCTGACGTTCCCAGATATTTAGCCCAGTGAAACTGCTTTCAGTGATTTTTCTGGCTTTATCTAATTTGCTTGATATTGAGAAGATCATTATTGTTCCTTTTTACACATAACGCCGCCATAATGGGCTGGAGCACGCAGTGCGGAAGTCCCAGCGCCGTAGGTGCGAATTGATGGCCTTGTTAGAGCGCCACTAAACTCTGTATGTGATCTTACCATTTTCTGAGATGCTCAATGTTTTGTTTTTTTGAAGAGCGCCAATAATATGATTCTTATCCTCTTCTGAAATGCCACCTTGGAACTGGAACATTGCACCAATGAAATTCGAAAGAGCGACTTTCTTAGATGGTTTAGACTTTAGTAGGCGTTCAGAAACGTAATCTATAGTTTCCTTATCCTTCGCACTAACGACTGTTCTTTCAGTTGGATATTGCTCCTCTTCTTCCTTTCTTGCCGTTTGGATAAGTAATTGTGCAAGCCGTAATTTGTCACGATAGCTAAGGATTTCTGATGCTTTTACGATTTCTTCGTATGACATTTAGTTTCCTCTAAATATTGAATTGTTTGATTGCTCTAACGCCAAGCTAACCGACCCCAGTGTCGCCGCCACCACAAGGCCAGAATCTACCACAAACCGTCGCGGCGACACTGGGGTCCGAGTTTAGCGTCGTGTTATGCGGTGGCCTTATAGTATGGGGGTATACTATATATTGACAAACAATTTCTTGGTAAGAGTGCCCAGTTTATATCGTTTTGCTGGATTTACATCAAAAGAAAAAACACCTTCCTTTTCCCACTGTGGAACCCCTCCACGCCTATTTGGATGTAGACTCCAGCTTGGAATGGGTTTTTTCCATTGCATGACTGGTTGAGAATTTTCCAAGCTGATGATTTTCCCTACACCACGAACGGTTCCAGTTTCCGAAATACTGTCAAAGTTTGCTAGAAGTATAAAATACCCAGCTTTTAAATCGCGTATGATCTTTTCTTCTGTATTATTTTTAGCAGAAGGCCAGATGCTCAGGTTTGGAAAAAACAATTCATTCGATGCTAAGATATCTTTTAATTT
>CAZDOC010000007.1:0-74751 GCA_964506945.1 uncultured Gammaproteobacteria bacterium | reverse complement strand
GCGACAGACCCTTGTCCGGGGGGGCAGGCGATGGATAACGGCAGCACTGCAGTGTCTGCGCGATCCTCTGGTAGCGCTTGGCCTTGTACGTGCCGGGAAGTTCTACAGGATCTCTGCCATGCAGGATATCTGCAACCTGCTGGATCGGGTTTAGGTTCTTGATATTCATCATGAATTTCATCCTGCCATCCTGAATATTTCGGGCTGCTAGGTTCAGGCTCATTTCGTATTGGATGAGGCGTCCAATGGGTTTACATGGCCCATGCATGCTATAATTCACCGTTTCCATTGAATACTCCCATTATCCGTCACCGGCGGTGGCGGCAATGCTAACCCAGTCAATGACTACCGAAACGAACACACAGAGCAACCCTGAAATCTCCGTCGTGATCCCGATGTATAACGAGGCGGATAACGTGGCGCCGCTGCTGAACGAGGTCCGCCAGGCCCTGGCAGGCCGGATCGATTACGAGATCCTCGCCGTCGATGACCACAGCAGCGACGCCACCGCCGCCGAGATCCTGCGCCAGCGACAACGGGATCCGCATGTACGCCTGATCCAGCATCGCTACAACTGCGGCCAGAGCGCCGGCCTGCGCAGCGGGATACTGGCTGCCCGCGGCGCCTGGATCGCGACCCTGGACGGCGATGGCCAGAACGACCCGGCCGATATTCCCGATCTGTATGCGGCAGCCACCGGGGCCGACGCGCCGGACATGGTCTGCGGTATCCGTCACCGGCGCCAGGACTCACGGGTAAAATTGCTGTCATCGCGGATCGCCAACACCATCCGCCGGCGCCTGCTGGACGATCATGTCACCGACACTGGCTGCGGTCTGAAACTGTTCCGCAGGCAAACCTATCTGCAACTGCCCTATTTCGATCATATGCACCGTTTCCTGCCGGCCCTGGTACAGATGTACCGGGGCCGCATCGCCTCGGTCAACGTCAATCACCGACCGCGCCGGCACGGCCAGTCGAAATACGGCATCAACAACAGACTGTGGGTCGGCATCATCGACCTGATCGGCGTGATGTGGCTGAAACGTCGCTGCCGGCTGCCGCAGTCGGACGAGGTATCGTGAATATGAGTGACACTGCATGGGTAATCGTCGGACTGGGGGGGCAGGTTCTGTTCTCGCTGCGCTTCCTGCTGCAATGGCTGAGCAGCGAGCGCGAGGGCCGCAGCGTGATCCCGGTGGTATTCTGGTATTTCAGCATCGGCGGCTCGCTGGTGCTGCTGAGCTACGCCATCCACAAGCTCGATCCCGTTTTCATCCTCGGCCAGTCCGCCGGCCTGTTGATCTACAGTCGCAACCTGGTGTTGATCAGGCGTGAAAAGATCCAGGCCGCACTCGCCGCTGACGGGGAATGATGCCCGGCGGACCCGACCCGCTGAACGTGTCCCCCACCCTCACGGATCATCAATGGCGCCTGGGCGTGCTCATCGCCCTGACACTGGCGGTTCTGCTGTCGCTGTCCCGTATCGCCGATCTGCCGGCCGACGGGCATGAGGTCTTCGTCCTCGAGACCACCCAGGAGATGCACGATCACGGCAATTGGGTGGTGCCCTGGTTCAACGATCAGCTCCGTCTGCGCAAACCACCGCTGAACTACTGGCTGACCGGGATCGTCGCCGCCCTGGACCAGGCCCTGGATCCGGGTACAGACTATCGGGTCAAGGAATGGCACGGCCGCCTGCCTTCGGCGCTGGCCATGCTGGGCCTGGTGTGGCTGACCCTGATGCTGGGCCGTCGCTACTACGACCGGGGCACCGCCCTGCTGGCGGCCCTGATGCTGATCGCCTCCAGTGGTTACTTCGGCTATGCCCACGATGCCCGTCCGGACCCCCTGTATGCCCTGCTCTGCACCCTTGGCTACAGCGCCTGGCTGGTGGCCCGGGATCAGGCCGGACACCGCCAGCTGCTCATTGCCGGGATGTGGCTGAGCTTTGCCCTCGCCACCCTCAGCAAGGGGCCCCAGCTACCGGTGATGTTGCTGCTGGCCTGCCTGATCGAGGCCCGCCTGCGCGGTGCGGGCTGGTGGCCTGCGCTACGGGAGCTCCAGCCACTGACCGGGCTGCTGTCAGTGCTGGCCATCACCCTGCCCTGGTGGTGGTTGCTGAGGCAGCAGGTGGAGGGCGCACAACTGGCTCATAGCCAGCTTTCCGGGACGCTGTTGACCATGGACTGGAGCCGGCTGCTGAATCCCTACTATCTCTATCGCCCCTGGCAAATGCTGTTGCCCTGGGCCGTACTGCTGCCACTGGCCCTGATTGGCGGCTGGCGCTCCCGACCCCCCGGACCGTTCACCCGGTCCCTGTTACTGCTGTACCTGATCCCGGCCCTGACCCTCAGCCTGGGACCGCAGCAACGCTGGTTCTACATGCTGCCGGTACTGACGCCCATGGCGCTGTTGCTGGCGCGGGGGCTGATCCTTTTCCTGGAAGGGCGCGCCGCGTGGGCTCGCCGGGTCACACCCTTGCTGATACTGCTGGCCGTGGCGGGGCTTGCCTATACCGTAGAGGAACTGGCCCGTAGCGGACAACAAGCCGGCTGGGCGGTCCTTGCCGGCGCGGCGGGGATGGGGCTGGTGCTGCTGGACTGGTTGTATCGCGGCCGCCGCGATACCGGAATATGGCAATCCTGCTACGGCATCACCCTGATCGGCCTCGCCCTGTTGAGCCTCAGTGGCACCCGGGTGCTCTGGAGTGCGGATCGCTTTCATAACCGCGATGTGGGCAGACAGGCCGGAACGACCATCGCCAGGTCGACGGCCCTGATCGCCTGGCGCCTGAATCCGAATGTCTTGGTCTATTACAGCCAGCGTTTTATCCCGGCCCTGTGGGATGCACGGGACTTGCGCCGGACCCTGGCCAGCCATGCCGGAGGCATTGCGGTGCTGACCCCGGCCAGCCGGTTGTCGGAACTGCGGCGTGACTACCGCGTGGATCCGATCACGGCGCCACCGGCGAATCAAAAATTTGCCGTGTTGTTACGCCTGCGGCCGCGGGCGTCGATTCAGGATGCAAGAGTGGATATCCGCAGCCCGTGACCGATACCTCCCTCGAGCTCAACGGGAACACAGGCCGCCGAGCCAGGAGAACCACGTCCACGAGGCCATGGATCCGTTTCCGGCTCTCGTGCGGGCGGGGACGAAAAACCACCCCCGCCGCAGTCATCGAGTTGCGCGCCCGGCATCGGCCTAGTGGAAATACGGCAATACCCGCCTGCCCAACAGCTCCAGGGCCGTGTCGAAATCCGGCCCCAGGCAATGACCGAAAGCGACATGGCGAACACCGGCATCCACCATCTCCTCGATCTGCGAGATCACATCCTCCGGCGTGCCGGTGACCGAACACTTGGCGATCGCCAGGTCAGAGACATGGCTGGCGCCCCGCTCGAAATCTCCCGTTGCGGCGGCCTCACGCACGCTTTCTATCTCCTCGGCCGGGATACCGGCGACATCGGTCATCGGACGCAGATAAGGCAGATAGACGGCCAGGATCCTGCGCGCCGTCGCCCTGGCCTGTTCCCTGTTCGTGGATATGGAACTCAGGGGACCCGCGATGATATCGACTTCGGAGGGATCCCGTCCATTACGTTTGGCACCTATCGCTATGTTTTCCTTTATGATCTTCACATATTCCGGGTTCCAAAGACCATCGGACTTGACGCCATCGGCCAACTCACCGGCAAGCTGGCACATCTTTGGCCCCCAGGTGCCAATGAATATGGGGACCTCGCTGCGCAGGGGTTGAAAACGAAAAAAAAGCTCTTCGGTAACCGTGAACACCTCACCCTTGAAAGCGCTGCGATCACCGGCCAGCAGTCGCCGGATGATATGGATGGCCTCGCGCACCATGGTGATGGGCTTTTTCTGTTTGTCTATGCCCAGAAACTCCCAGAACGCGCCGCGGGCGATGCCCAGTACGGCACGACCACCGGTCAGTTCGTCGAGTTCGGCAAGATTGCCGGCATGGTAGCAGGGATGGACGATTTGCGGGGTGATGATGCCCGGCCCCACCTTGATCCGCTGTGTGTGTTCACCAATCAGGGTCAGCAGGGGCCAGCTGGGCTTGAACATGAGATCGTCATAGACATGGATCTCGTCAAAACCGTAGGCCTCGATGCGCCGTGCCTTGTCGATGTAATCCCGGATCGGGTAACTACCCTGCAGGCCCACGCTGAATTTGATTGCCATGCTGTCTTCACCTCGCTGATACGATAGCTGATATGCCTGACTGAATATCTGCCGGCTTGTCTGTAGTGACTCCCATCCATTGCCCTGCCCTCACCCGCGAAACCGTCATGAGCCAGAGTTCATCCGGGCCGGTTCACATCCGTCTGCCTGTGAAAGTTGGCCCAGACAAACCAGAACACACCGCTCTTCAGGCTGGGCACACGCTCCAGGGTGTCCCCCGAGGGCAGATGCCCCATGACGTCAATCGCGATGATCGGGCTGCCGGTATCGTTATAGAAGGCACCCAGGCAGTCATATCGGGGACTGTAAGCGACGACGATGTCCCGATCACCGATCCGGGTATTGATCAGATTGCCATTGTCGATGACGAATGCCTTGCTGTAGGCGACATAATCATCCCCCACATTGAGGCCATGGATCGGCTCCTTGGGTGGCAGGCGGTCATCGAAGTGCCTGATGGTCGGAAAGGCCGGGGCAGAATTCCGCCACTGCATGCTGATCCCGTTATACATGACCCCATGGCGTATCAGGCGATCCCACAGAGACCGCAGGGGGTGGTGAGCCAGTGCCGGGATCTCATTGACATAGACCCTCCCGTGCGGATAGAGCGCCTCGAAACTGGCGAGGGGCATGCGCACACTGGGCCATTCCTTCAGCGGCGCCCCGCCCTGCCGGCCTTCCATGCAACCCCGGAGTTGCTGTATCGGCTCACCGGTATTCCGGTCCCACATGACCAGGTTGTTTTCCAGTTGTGTCATCACCCCAAGATCGAGTGGCCGGCCGTCCAGTTCCGCGCTGTAGGCAATGGCGGCGTTGCTCAGGCCACAGTAGGTCATGACCACGGGCCGCCCATCGATCCGGCCGGCGCTGGCGATGTGGGGCTGCATGATGAAATAGTCGCTGTAGGCGATGGCGCCGGTGTCCGTTTCTATGACCGTGACGCTGATATCGTCCACCGAGGCATACTCCCGCCAGCCGAACCGGGCCCATTTGCGGGTCCGTTCGAGACCGGGACGCGCCGCCGCGACCGGGACGAACTTCGCATCGAACTGCTGCGGCCGGAACATCAGCCGGGGGTTGATATAGCCGCTGTAAAACAGGAACAGCAGTACGAAGCTGAGCCCGGCCAGCAGCCACAGGGGCGCAAGCTCGTGCTGCCGGTACCAGATAAGCCAGGCCCCGATCAGGCTGCCGAGGGCGACCAGGGCGATGGCATGCCGGTGATACCAGACGCTCATGGTGACCTGTCGGCGTGATTGCACCAGCCACTGGCTGATGTCCGCCAGGTCCTTGAAGATGAAGCTGTTGGCGATCAGCGACACGCCCAGCAGGGACCAGAATGCCAGGGCGCTCATCGGGCTGCTCCGAGCGCTGTCACGGGGAATATAATCTGATCAAAATATTTGGCATTACTATTTGTTTTTGATGTCATTTATATGACACATCCACCAGTCACCACAATGAACCGATCGACCCCAGGCCCGGGCTGTCACCACGATCTGCAAGGGACCGGCACGGGTCCGGATCCCTGACAGACCAGGGCCAGACGAGCCGCTTGAAATATTCAATACTCTGCCGTATGGTCTATTCTATGTCAGAGTCCATCCACAAGCACGCTGCGCGACCCGGAAGGCGAAAGCAGTGATCGGCGGACCGCGGGTCTGCTGGGGACAGGCAAGCGATCGGCATCCCTCGTCCCGGCCTTCCCGGCCCCGGTTTCCTGCTTCGCCATGGTGCCCGCATTCGATGGACGGTGACGCAGGGATGTCGCGGGGACATGATCCCCGGGGATGGCCCCGCGGGCGCATCCAGTCTGTCCATGGCCTGGGGGCGAGGGTACTACGGCGCCCCTGTCGGGGTCGATAAACTGCATGAGGCGTACATCTGGATGATTATAGACAAGACATTCATTGTAGCGGCACCACAGGGACAGGTATGGGAATTCATTACCTCACCGGACAAGGTCGCGGCCTGCGTTCCCGGCTGCCTGGGCGCCGAGGAGATCGAGCCTGATCGCTACAAGGCCGAGATAAAGACCAAGGTCGGCCCGATCAAGACCACCTTCAAGGTGGACATCGAGACGATCGAGAAGCGGCCACCCGAGTTTGCGTCCTACCAGAGCAAGGGCGAGGAAGGCAGCAAGGCCAGCCGCATCAAGGCCACCAGCTCGCTGAACCTGAAGGCCATCGATGCGGGGCATACCGAGGTCACCTACTCGTCCGACATCGCGATCATGGGCAGGCTGGGGAAATTCGGGTCCGGGATGATGAAGAAGGTCGCGGACTCGATCGGGGATGAATTCGTCGCCGAGATGCTGGCGCAACTGGAACCTGAGGGTGAGACGCGGCCCATCGAGCCCGCTGACGGGGGCCACAGAAGGCTCTGGATCGCCGCCGGCATCGCCTCGGCGCTGCTCATCGGGCTGCTGGCATTCTATGCCCTGCGCTGATCGGCCAGTGGGCTCAGGGAAGCCGTCTTCCCGAGAGCATGAATTCGGCGAAGGCCCGGTTGGCTCGTGACAGGTAGCTGTCCTTCTTCCAGGCCAGACCGAAGCGAAGCGCTTGCCCGGGACTGAGCGGGATACCCACCAGCCGGTCTTCCTCGCGCAGGACGGAGCGCAGGCAGAAGCTGACGCCCAGGCCGGACAGCACCAGGGTCTTCATCAACTGCACGAGATTGGTCTCAAAATCGATTTCAGGTTCGATACCATGGGCATCAAACAGCCGGCTGACGATCTCCTTCAGGAAATACCCTTCCCGGTAGAGTATCAGGCGCTGGCCCTTGAGCTGCCCGGGCCGGATCGTCTTCTGCCGGGCCAGGGGGTGCGCGCGCGAGGTGCACAGGAGCATCTCTTCATGGATGAGTTCATGGGCCTCCAGCTCCTCGGGCACCGTCTCCATGTTGACGATGCCCATGTCGATCACGCCCTGTTCGAGATGTTCCCGGATCCGCTGCGTGCCTTCATCGATGATGACCACGCCGATCCCCGGGTATTCCTGCTTGAATGCCACCAGGTATCGCGGGAAGTAGTAGGATGCCAGCATCGCCGGGATCCCCACCCGCACCTGGCCCCGCCGCAGGTCCTTCATCTCGCTCAGTTCGAGCCGGGCGTCGGCGGCCTGTGACATGATCCGGGACGCATGCCGCAGCAATACCGCGCCCTCCTCCGTCAGCCTGACGGACTTGTTGCTGCGCCTGAACAGCCGCAGGTCCAGTTCCTGCTCCAGTTTCCTCACCGCGATACTGACCGCGGACTGGGAGATATACAGGCTTTCCGAGGCCCTGGCGAAGCTCCGCTTCTCGGCCACGGCACGGAAGATTTCCAGCTTGCGGAGGTCCATGACAGATCCTTGACTAAAATATATCAATATCTTTGATTAATTATATTATACATATAAATAGATTTGCGCCTTAATAAGTAAAGGCCTGATTCATTCGGACCTCCCCGCGATACGGGGATGGATCGATCAGGTTTCCATGACAGATGAACCCGCATACAGACGGACGCAGGAAGGTGAACCCATGAGCAACAGACCGACATTCGACTGGCAGGACCCGCTGTTATTGCGGGAGGCGCTCACCGAAGAGGAGCGCATGGTACAGAATACGGCATACCAGTATGCCCAGGACAGGCTGATGCCCAGGGTGTGCGATGCCTTCCGCAATGAGCATACCGATCCGGAGATCCTCCGTGAGATGGGGGAACTGGGCCTGCTGGGCGTCACCATCGACGGCTATGACTGCGTCGATATGGGCTATGTCTGCTATGGCCTCATCGCCCGTGAGATAGAACGGGTCGATTCCGGTTACCGCTCCATGATGAGCGTGCAGTCCAGCCTGGTCATGCATCCCATCCATGCCTATGGCAGCGAGGCCCAGCGGGAGACCTATCTGCCACGCCTGGCCAGCGGTGAACTGATCGGCTGTTTTGGTCTGACCGAGCCCAACCATGGCTCCGATCCGGGCGGCATGGAGACCCGCGCGCGGCGTGTCGACGACGGCTACGTCCTCAACGGCAGCAAGATCTGGATCACCAATTCCCCCATCGCCGATGTCTTCATCGTCTGGGCCAGGGACGATGAGGACGTGATCCGGGGCTTTATCCTGGAAAAGGGCATGCCGGGCCTGTCGGCCCCCAAGATCGAAGGCAAGTTCTCGTTGCGGGCGTCCGTCACCGGCGAGATCGTCATGGACGATGTCGCCGTGCCCGAGGACAACCTGTTGCCGAATGCCGCGGGGCTCGCCGGCCCGTTCGGCTGCCTCAACCGGGCCCGCTACGGGATCGCCTGGGGCACCATGGGCGCGGCCGAATTCTGCTGGCATGCCGCCAGGGAATACGTGCTCGATCGCAAGCAGTTCGGACGGCCGCTGGCCGCCAACCAGTTGATCCAGAAAAAGCTCGCGGATATGCAGACCGAGATCACCCTGGGCCTGCATGCCTGCCTGCGCCTGGGGCGCCTGTTCGACGAGGGCCGGGTCGCCCCGGAGGCCATCTCGATGCTCAAGCGCAACAACAGCGGCAAGGCGCTCGACATCGCGCGCCTGGCCAGGGACATGCATGGCGGCAATGGCATCGCCGATGAATACCACGTGATCCGCCACCTGCTGAACCTGGAATCGGTCAATACCTACGAGGGTACCCACGATATCCACGCCCTGATCCTGGGACGTGCGCAGACGGGTATCCAGGCCTTCACCTGCTGACATGCCGGCCAGCCTCGAACAGCTAAGGGTGCTGGATATGAGCCGTATCCTGGCCGGTCCCTGGGCCAGCCAGCTGCTGGCCGATCTGGGCGCCGACGTGATCAAGGTCGAACGCCCCGGCAAGGGCGATGACACCCGCTCCTGGGGACCGCCCTACCTGCGTGATCCACGGGGCGTGGATACCACCGAGTCCGCCTATTACCTGTGCGCCAACCGTGGCAAACGTTCCATCTGCGTGGATATCTCCAGCGCGGAGGGCCAGGAACTCATACGCGGCCTGATCCCGAAGGTCGATGTCCTCATCGAGAACTACAAGGTCGGTGGACTGAAAAGATACGGCCTGGATTATGACTCGCTGAAGGAACGCAATCCCGGGCTGATCTATTGCTCGATCACCGGCTTCGGCCAGACCGGCCCCTATGCCGATCAGCCGGGCTACGATTACCTGATCCAGGCCATGGGCGGCCTGATGAGCATCACCGGCGAGCGCGACGATCTGCCCGGTGGCGGGCCGCAGAAGGCCGGCGTCGCGGTGGCGGATATCACCACCGGTCTGTACGCGACCGTCGCCATCCTGGCGGCGCTGATCGAACGCCGGAACTCTGGCAAGGGCGATTATATCGACCTCTCGCTGCTGGACGTGCAGGCCGCCGTGCTCGCCAACCAGGCCATGAACTACCTGACCACGGGCGCGGTTCCCCGCCGCCAGGGCAACGGCCACCCGAATATCGTTCCCTACCAGAGCTTCGCCACCGCCGATGCGCATATCGTCCTGGCGGTCGGCAATGACGCACAGTTCTCCCGCCTGTGCGAACTGCTCGGGCAACCGCAACTTGCCGGGGACCCACGCTATGCCAGCAACCGTGAACGGGTACGCAACAAGGCGGCCCTGCTGCCGATCCTGGAGCAGGCCTTCAAGACCCGGAGCGCGCGGGAATGGCTGCGGGAATTGCGTTCCCGGCGGATCCCCTGCGGGCCGATCAACACCATCGACAAGGTCTTCGACGATCGGCAGATCCGCCACCGGGGCATGCTCAGAAGAATGTCCCACCGCCTGGCCGGCGAGTTCGATACTGTGGCCAGCCCGATCAGGTTCGCGCGCGCGGCGCATCACAGTGAGCAGGCGCCGCCACTCCTGGGGGAACATACCGACGCGGTCCTGGATGAACTGCTGGGCCTGGAGCGGGAACGGATCGATGGTTTGCGGCAACTCGGCGTCATTCAATCATGGGGGGAAGAGGAATGATCATACTGGTGGCGGTCAAACGCGTGGTGGACTACAACGTCCGCGTGCATCCGAAGGCCGATGGCAGCGGCGTCGATACCAGCAATCTCAAGATGTCTATGAATCCCTTCGACGAGATCGCCGTGGAAGAGGCCCTGAGGCTCAAGGAGCAGGGCCTGGCCAGCGAGGTGGTGCTGGTGTCCCTGGGAGGACCCGCCTGCCAGGAGACCATCCGCGCCGGGCTGGCCATGGGTGCGGACCGCGGCATGCATGTCGATACCGACGGGGATCTCCAGCCCCTGGATGTGGCCAGGCTGCTCAAGGCCATCGCCGACCGGCAAGGACCGGGGCTGATACTGCTGGGCAAACAGGCCATAGACGATGACGCCAACCAGACCGGCCAGATGCTCGCCGCCCTGCTCGGCTGGGGCCAGGGCAGCTTCGCCTGCGAGCTGAAACTGGAGGACGACAGCGCGCTGGTGACCCGGGAAACGGACAGCGGCACACAGACACTGCGCCTGAAACTGCCTGCCGTGGTCACCACCGACCTGCGCCTGAACGAGCCGCGCTACGCCAAGCTCCCGGATATCATGAAGGCCAGGAAGAAACCCATGGAGACACTCACGCCCGGAGACCTCGGGGTCGCGCTCAAGCCCCGCCTGAAACTGCTGCGGGTTGCCGATCCGGCCACGCGCGAGGCCGGGATCCTGGTCGCGGACGCGGCCGAGCTGCTGGATAAACTGCGTCATGAAGCCGGGGTGATCTGACATGCAATGCCTGATAATAGCCGACCACGACAACCAGACCCTGAACAGCGCCACGCTGTCGGCGATCACCGCGGGCCTTGGCATCTCCGCGAGCGTCGATGTCCTGGTGGCGGGACACCAGTGCCGGGACATCGCCCTGGGCCTGACCACGATCGCCGGGGTCGGGCAGGTCCTGTTATGCGACGATCCCGCCTGCGCGGCGCAACTGGCAGAGAATATCGCGCCCCTGGTCCGCCAGCAGGCATCCGCGTACACCCACATCCTGGGCCCGGCAACGACCACCGGCAAGAACCTGTTGCCGCGCGTGGCGGCCCTGCTCGATGTCGCGCAGATATCCGAGATCATCGCCGTCCAGTCGCCGGATACCTTCCAGCGGCCGATCTATGCCGGAAATATCATCGCCACGGTGCAGTCGGACGATCCGATCAAGGTGCTCACGGTCCGCGCCACCGCCTTCCCGGCCGCCGGGGGCCGGCAAGGCGAAGCCGCCGGCATCGTCGAGATCGGCGGGGCCGTTGACAGCGGCCTGTCCGAACTGGTGCGCAACGACCCGACGATCTCGGATCGCCCCGATCTGGCCAGCGCGGAGATCGTCGTCTCCGGCGGCCGTGGTCTGGGCAGCAAGGAGAACTTCGCCCTGGTCGAGCAGCTGGCGGACAGGCTGGGCGCCGCGATTGGCGCATCCAGGGCGGCGGTGGACGCCGGTTTTATCGGCAATGATGCCCAGGTTGGCCAGACCGGCAAGGTCGTCGCGCCCAAACTGTACATCGCCGTCGGCATCTCAGGGGCCATCCAGCACCTTGCCGGGATGAAGGACAGCCAGGTGGTGGTGGCCATCAACAAGGATGCCGATGCGCCGATATTCCAGGTCGCGAACTACGGTATCGTCGGCGATCTGTTCGAGATCGTCCCCCAGCTGTTGCGCGAGCTGGACGCTGGACCGGGCGACCGCTGACGGGGGACATGGCGCCGATGCAACGGGAAAGCATGGAATACGACGTGGTCATCGTAGGCGGGGGCCCCTGCGGACTGTCGGCGGCGATCCGCCTGCGCCAGCTGGCCGCGGACAGTGAGCAGGATATATCGGTCTGTATCCTGGAGAAGGGCTCTGAGATCGGGGCGCATATCCTCTCGGGCGCAATCTTCGAGACCCGCGCGCTGGATGAGTTGCTCCCGGACTGGAAACAGCGAGGGGCCCCGGTCGAGGTCCCGGTCGGCCGTGACGAGGTCTATTTTTTCAGGGACCCGCGGCATGCCACCCGTATCCCGGAATTCCTGGTCCCCAGACCCATGCGCAACCAGGGCAACCATATCATCAGCCTGGGCCTGCTGTGCCGCTGGCTGGCCCGGCAGGCGGAGGAACTGGGGGTGGACATCTTCCCCGGCTTCCCCGCCGCGGAGGTGATCATCGATGAGGGCAACCGGGTCAGCGGGGTGATCACCGGGGATATGGGCGTGGCCGCGGACGGCAGCCACAAACCCGGCTATCAGCCCGGCATGGCGTTGCGGGCGAGATACACCCTCTTCGCGGAGGGCTGCCGCGGTCACCTGGGCCGGCGGCTGATCGCGCATTTCCGGCTCGATGAAGGCCGCGACCCGCAACATTATGCCCTCGGCATCAAGGAACTGTGGGAGATCGATCCGGCCCGGCATGAACCCGGGCGGGTCCTCCACGGCGCCGGCTGGCCACTCAGTGAATCGGCAGCCACGGGCGGATCCTTCCTCTATCACCTGGCCGACAACCGGGTCAGCGTGGGCCTGATCACCGATCTCAATTATGCCAACCCCTACCTCAGCCCGTTCGAGGAATTCCAGCGCTACAAGCAGCATCCCCTGATACGCGAGACCCTGGCCGGTGGACGCCGCATCGCCTATGGCGCCAGGACCCTCAGCAAGGGCGGGCTGCTGTCCCAGCCCAGGATGGTCATGCCCGGGGCCCTGCTGGCCGGCTGTGAGGCCGGAACCCTGAATTTCTCCAAGATCAAGGGCATCCATACGGCCATGAAGTCCGGCGCCCTGGCGGCCGAGAGCATCCATGCCGCGCTGGACCACACCGCCAGGGAGGATGAAGACCCCGGGGGGCATGAGCTACGCTACCGGCAGTCCTGGCTGTATGACGAACTCCATCGCAGCCGGAATTTCGGCTCCGTCATACACCGCTTCGGCCTCTACGCCGGCGGGGCCTATAACCTGCTCGATCAGAATCTCTTCTCCGGGGCCCTGCCGCTGACGATCCATGACCGTGTCAGCGACCGTGACAGACTGCGTCCCCGGCAACAGTGCCGGCGGATCGCCTACCCGAAACCCGATGCGCAGATCAGCTTCGATCGCCTGTCATCGGTCTTTCTCTCCAACACCAATCACGAGGAAGACCAGCCCTGCCATCTGCGACTCAAGGATCCACGACTGGCCATCGGCGCCAGCCTGGAACGCTACGATGCCCCGGAACAACGCTACTGCCCCGCCGGGGTCTATGAAATCGTCACGGACGAAACGGGTGGGCCACGCCTGCAGATCAACGCCCAGAACTGCCTGCACTGCAAGGCCTGCGACATCAAGGACCCGTGCCGGAACATCACCTGGGTGACGCCGGAAGGGGGCGGCGGGCCGAACTATCCCGATATGTGAGTCCCCTGCCGACTGTATGTCTCAAGGCCGCAGGCCGATCCTGCAGGCGCTCATTTGTACAGCCACTTCGCCATCAGCCGGGTATATCCGGGCATCACCAGGTAGACCATCAGGAACACCAGCAGGATGGAGCCGAGCAGTTTGTGTATCAGCGGTTCGGTAACAAAGACCGAATGAGGATCGAACAGGCTGAAGAACACCCCCAGCAGCAGGGTCAGCGGGTAGATGGCGCTTAGCGTGATCACCATCTGTTTCCAGCGCCTGGGGATCTTGGGATCCACCGCCAGCGGGGTGAACCAGTACTCCAGGCCGGTTTCGATACGGATCTCCGGATCGCTTTCCACCAGGTCCTCGATATTCTTCATGTATTCCTTGCGCGCATCCGATTCCAGCCAGTCATGCAGATGCTCGTAGTTGTCGAAACGGACGATGGTGGTATAGGTCTGGTCGTTCGGACCCGGACGGATGAAATTCACCCCCATATGTCCGGGATAGGTCATGGCCTTTTTGTTGATGTCTTTCAGGAATCTTTCGAAATCCGCTTCCTTTCCGGGGATCACCCGGTTGTTGATGATGAAGGTGACGATGGGACTGTCAGACTCTCCCTCGCTGGCCTTTTCGATGCTTGGATACATATTCAGGACAGGCGGGTTTCAATACGCGGGGATTGCATCGGCACGGATGGGTACAGGCCTGATGTGGAACTACAACACAAAACGATCCGGCTGCCTGCGTACCGGGGGCTTGATCCTGGGCCGCCCCTTGCGCAGCCTGCCGAAGGCGTAGCCCTGTAGCTGGGAGGCCCGCCTGACGAGGGCGTATTTCATGTGCCAGCCACTGAAGAGTGCGCCTGCCGCCGCGAGGAGGAGCGACAACGGGGCCAGGGCGGGGACCAGCGAGGCGACGATAAGCAGCAGCAGGGGGACGATATTCCCGCCCCACAGCGTGAGGCCGTCCATGCCATCGATGACGGCCAGTGTCTCCCGGGGGGCATCATGCCGATGCAGACTGTTGCCGTATCGCTTCCACAGATAGGCCCGCAGCAGGAGTAATACGGCGAAGGCCGTCACCAGCGACGGCGACGGCCCGGCGCCCAGACACAGGGCGGCCAGGGCGATTGCCGTACCCTCGACCAGACCCGTGCCGAGGATCAGCGGCACCATGGCGGGATCGCGCCAGGCAGGGACCCCTTTCGAGGCCTGCAGTATCCTGGCCTGACAATAGAGGAACATGGCCGCAAGCAGGCCCGTGATCGCGACCAGCCAGGCGGATCCCAGATACATGGCCAGCAGGGCCACCGGGAACAGCAGGCCGGCGACACTCCCTTCGCGGGTCATCCACGAGGTCTGCGGATGGAAGTACACATGCAGGAAACGCAGCGGTTTGCCGATCTCCAGCCAGACCAGGAACAGCCCCAGGCCCATGAAGGCCAGTGCCAGCAGGCCCAGCACCGGGTCCAGGGGGCCGGGATAGGCCAGCATGACCGCACCGATCAGCAGGCCGCTGCCGGTGCCGCCAAAGATGAAGTTGCCGGCGGCGCGCCAGTCCCAGTAGGTTTGCAGAATACTGCCATATCTCGTCACTTTGGGTTCACTCCCCTGGCTCTTGGTCCCACAGGTAATAAAAGCCGGTCTCCGTCTCCAGCTCGGCGTGCATCTGGAACCAGGTGTTCTCCTCCAGCAGGCGGGAGACATTGCTGTTTTCATCCTCGATATCGCCAAAGGTGAGGGCATCGGCGATACAGGCGTTGACGCATCCGGGCGTGGCATCGGGATCGAGCCCCGGCGTCAGGCCCCTGGCCAGGCCGTCATCCACGCGATCCGCGCAGAAGGTGCATTTCTGGGCGACACCGATACGCTTTTCATCGAAGCGCGCGGCCTCCGATGCCATCGGCGTATCGCCATAGGCGAAGTGCGGCTCCGAGACCTTGTAGCGGGCCTGGTAGGGGCAGGCCACCATGCAGTATCCACAGCCGATGCAGAGATCGTAATCGATGGTGACCAGGCCGTCCTCGCGCTGCCCGGTGGCGGTGCTGGGACAGACGCTCATGCAGGGGGGATCGGCGCAGTGCTGGCAACCGACGGGCATGAAGACGCGGTGGGCATCGGGGTACTCACCCCACTCGATATCGAGCACCTTGCGCCATTCCACCTGCGGCAGGGTGGCGTTGGTATGTTTGCAGGCCGCGGTGCAGGTCTGGCAGCCAACGCAACGGTTCATGTCCGCGACCATTACATAACGAGTCATGGCTCAGGCCTCCACGCGTTTGATCTTGACTTTGGTGCCGTCGATACTCGCGCCGCCGGCATCGACCGAATCCTGGTTCATCGGCACCAGTCTGTTCAGGTTGGGGCGTTTCAGTTCCTTGGCCACGGGCGTATTCCATTGCCCGAACTGGGCCAGCATGATGATGACATCCGGGCGCACCCCCTGGCGCAGGCGCGCGATGCCGCGGGTGCTGGCGACGGGAGATTCCACCTCGATGGTATCGCCATCCTCGATACCCATTTCCGCGGCCCTGCCGGCGTTCATTATGATGCCGTCGTGGCCGAATACGTTGTTCGAGACCTCATTCATCATCTGTATGCTGACATTGGCGCCCCAGGCATACTGCATGCTGCGCCCGGTCAGCAGCCAGAAGGGGTAATCGGCGGGATCGACATGGTTGTTCTTGGCGATGATCTCGTCCCAGAGCTTGTTCAGATCGCGCCATTCCGGCAGGGGCTCGTATTCCGCCAGCTGCCGGTCCCACCAGTCGGCGCCGGTCTCGTGCAGGCGGTTGGCCAGTTCCCGGCCCATGCGGAAATAGCGTTCCTGGTAGGGCAGTTCGAAGCGCAGGCCCATGTCCTGCATCAGCGGGAACAGATACCAGTGCAGGCGCGAGAAGGGCCGGGTCTTGTAACCGTGTTCCCTGAACCAGTCGATCCCGAGCGTCTCCTGGCCGCCGGTGATATCGTAACTGGCCGCCTTGCACACGGCATCCCAGATCTCTTCCTGGGGATGTTCCGTGGTCGGGTCGATGCTGAAATCATAACCCTCTCCCTGCAGTGGAATGCCGCACACACCGAAGTTGATCATGGTGTTGTATTCTTCCAGCATACCCAGCCTGCGCGCCAGCTGGTTGGCGATCCAGCTGAAATCACGCGCCTCACCCTGGGGCTCGACCACCGCCTGGCGCAAGGCCCAGCCCTCAGTCACCCAGTGATTCTCGAAATAGTGCGTCCCGCCGATACGCAGTAATTGATCGCTTTCCAGATCGGTCGCCTCCGGCATCAGCACATCGGCGAAGTGTACCGTCTCGTCCAGCTGATAGGTGAAGGCCGCGATGAACGGAAACTGCGCCATCTCCTCGCAGATCCTGTCGGTCTCGGAAAATGAAATGGCCGGATTGCACTTGTAGACGAACCACACATCCGGCGGATTGGGCCTGGGCCAGCTCTTGGCGGCGCGTCCCTGCAGACGCAGCCAGGCCATGGTCGTGGCGCCGAACAACTGCGCCCCCTGGTTGTGACCGGCCATGGGCGTGAGACTGCTTTCCGCATGGCGGTTGGTCGGATGGGCGTTCCATTCGTCCTTGCTGGTGGGATTGAACGGGGCCTTCATGAAACCGTCCTCCCCCGGCTCCACGGTCAGCATGCGATCCCAGTCCGTATCGCCGGACAGGTGCACGGTGCTGCCCAGCAGACCGCCCGGCACCTCCAGGGCGCCAACCAGCACCTGCATCATGGTATGCGCCCAGACACATTCATAGCCGCCCCAGCCATTGTTGACGGATTTTCCCAGTACACTCGCGACCGGGCGATAGGGCAGGACCCTGCCGTCTATCTCGATGGTCTCACCGATATGGGCGTGCTGCAGGAATTCCCGTGCCACTCGCCGGGTGGTCGCGGCGGGGACATCGGAGATCCCCTCGGCCCATTCCGGGGTCTTGTCGGCCACGAGTTTGCGCGCCATGTCCAGTCCGGTAAAGGCCACCACGCCCTCGTGTGTCCAGGACGCATCATCGGCGCCCTTCTCCAGCGCCCGGCCGACCGTGAAAGGCCCCAGCAGGGCGGGATCGATGCCGGCCCGATCGAAGGGCACCGCCTCGGTGGTATTGTTGTCCCACACCAGTGGCTTGCCGGACCCGGGATCACGCAGATAGAAACCGTGGGGGCCGACCAGGTAGGGTGAGGCGGTATGGTCCCGCAGGAAGGGCACGTCCAGCTCATCGATGGGGGTTTCGTGCAGCAGCACGTGCAGCATGGCGAAGAGCACGGCGGAATCGGTCTGTGGCTTGATGGGCACCCATTCCGAGGCCGTGGCCCCGGTCACCGACAGATGGGGCTCGAACTGGATGCGTTTCATGCCATGCGCCCTGGCATCGGCATGCCGGCGCACACCGGTCACGCCACCGGAGGCATTGATATTGTTGCCGAAGGAGATGATGTATTCACAGCTGGGGGTATCCGGCAACACGGTAAAGGCGCGGTGCCAGAGTTCGCCGAACATATGCTCGCTGTGGTAGCACTTGACGGTGCCACCCGCGCCGATGCTCTGGTCTATCGGCCCCCAGGCGACCAGGAAGGCCGGGAAACTGCCCATGTATTTATAGGGGGTCGCGGCCCCCCCGGTGGTAAAGGCCAGGCGGGGATTGCCGTTTTCATCGGTCAGTCCCTGCTCCCGGATCCGGGCCAGTTTCCCGGCCACGATATCCAGGGCCTCGTCCCAGCCGATCTCGACCCAGCCCGGGTCTTCATCCTTGCCCTTTTTCGGGTTGGTGCGCTTCATCGGCTTCTTGAGCCGGTTGGGATTGTAGAGTTTCTGGATCAGTCCAAAGGGTTTGACACAGACCTTGCCATCGGCCGGGTGCTCGCCCTTGAGGTCGAAATTCGGTTCGATCCGGGTGGCCACGCCGTCGATGACCTCGACCGTGAGGATGTCCGGCCCGTTGACACATTGATAGCAATAGGTGGAGATCTTCTTGCCCCGGGGCTTGCTTTCCGTGCCCTGGGGCTTGCTTTGTGCGTGCATACGACTCACTCCCCTGTTTCCAGGTCAGGTTCAGGCCTGCAAGTCTCGCCCCGGGCCAGTCGGGATATCCCTCGATATTGCGCCGCGCCGGCCAGGGCCCCTGTGCCGCGACCCTTCAGATCCTGCCCAGGGCCCTGAGGATCTTCTCCGGTGTGATCGGCAGTTCCGTGATCCTGACCCCGATGGCGTTATAGACGGCATTGGCGATGGCCGCGGCCGGGAGAATGATGCACATCTCCGAGAGACTCTTGGCGCCGTAGGGGCCGCTGGGTTCATTGGATTCTATGAAGATGCTCTCTATCGATGCGGGCATCTCCATGGCCGTCGGCATCTTGTAATCCAGGAAGTCGCCCGTCAGGCAGGCGCCCGTCTCCTGGTCGAAGACCATGTTCTCCATCAGGGCATAGCCCATGCCCTGCTGGAAGCCGCCCTCGACCTGTCCCTCGGCCGAGCAACGATGGATCAGCTTGCCTATGTCATGAGCATAGACCACGCGCAGGATCCTGACCTCCCCGGTCTCCGTATCGACTTCCAGCTCGACGAACTCCGCCGCGACCGGGGTGGGGTTGCTCGGTGGCGCCATGCTGGCCATGCCCATGATGGTCCCCTTCTCCTCCAGCGTGGTTGGAAACGGGCCCTGTTCGCCTACCTGTATGAAGGGGGATTCGGCCCTGGCGATGATGTCCTGCATCGGCATGGCCGAATCCGGGGCCCCCTTGACCATGACCTTGCCATCCTGGATGAGCAGGTCTTCCGGATTGGCCTCCATCACATGGCCGGCGACCTCGAACAGGCGCTTTCTCGCCTCGATGGCGGCGGCCCGGGTAGCCGCGCCGGCGGCATAGGTTGCCCGGCTGGCATGCGTGGGGGCATCGAAGGGAGCGGTATCGGTATCGGCATAGACCAGGCGCACGGATTCGGCCGGCAGACCCAGTTCCTCGGCCACGACCTGGGTCAGCATGGTGGTCTGCCCGGAGCCGATATCCACGCAGGCGCTGATGATGTCCGCGGTGGCATCCCGGTTCAGCTTGATCACCGCGCCGGAATGCTCGTAGATATCCGGGAACCCCACGCAGCCGCTGACCCACAGCGGATGACAGGCGAAGCCCATGCCCCGCTTGATGGCCCCGGCAGACGAACCGGCGGCCTGGCGCCGCTCGAAACCTATATGCTGCGCCCCCGTCCTGAGACACTCGTCCAGGCGATAGCTGTTCAGCTTGTGCCCCTGCAGGACGGGATGGGGGTCCCCTTCCCTGCGGGTGTTCTTCAGGCGGAAGGCGATCGGGTCCAGGCCCAGGGACTCACAGATCTCGTCATTCTGCGACTCGACGGCGAAGCATCCCTGCGGCGCCCCGTAGCCCCTGAAACCGCCACCGATCATGTTGTTGGTATAGACGGCAAACCCTTCCCAGGTCTGGTTGGGACAGGTCCACGGGAACAAGGTCCCATACAGGCCGTGCACCATGATGACCTCCGACCCATGCGTGGCATGGGCGCCGGTATCGAGCACGCTCTTGATATAACGCGCGGTAAAGCTGCCATCGTTCTTCACGCCGGTCTTCAGATAGACCTTGATGGGGTGACGCGCGGTACTGATGAAGTCCTCGGCGCGGGTCTGCTCGGCGCGCACGGGCCGGCCGGTCTTGAGGCTCAGCAGGGCCGCGATCGGCTCGATGAAGCCCATGTCCAGCTTGCCGCCAAAGCCGCCCCCGATATAGGCGGGCCTGATGACATTGACCCGGCTTTCCGGGATACCCAGGGCAAAGGCCAGCTTTTCCCTGAGGCCGAAGGCATGTTGCATGGAGGAATGAACGGTCAGACGACCCTGGGTATCGCTGTCCACGACGCAGACGCGGGGTTCCATGTAACAGGTATGCACCCGCTGGGTCTGATAGACCCCTTCGAAGATGTGATCCGCCTCGGCGAAGCCCTGCTCCAGGTCGCCCATGCTGAAGACCTCATGCTTGGCGATGTTGTGTTCGGCACCCGGGTGCAACTGCGGCGCACCCTCGCCCATCGCTTCCTCGGGATCGAAAACCGCGGGGAGTTCCTCGTACTCCACATCGATCAGTTCGATTGCCGCCTCGGCAATCTCCGCGGATGACGCCGCCACCGCGGCCACGGGTTGGCCGACCCAGCGCACATCGCGGGTCATCACCATGAAATCCTGGACCATGGTCGGCGACTGTACCGGGGTGAAGTAGACCGGGGTCAGGCGGATCTGCGGAACCTCGTCGGGAACCAGCACGGCCCTGACGCCAGGCAGGGCCTCGGCCTCCGAGGTATCGATGCTGACGATGCGTGCATGGGGAAACGGGCTGCGCAGCAAGCGGGCATGCAGCATGCCCGGCAGACTGACATTCACCGGGAAATGCCGGCCTCCCGTGACCTTGTCGTGGGCATCCGGCCTGCGGATGCTCTTACCGATGACATTCAGCTCTGACATGGTGGCATTCTCGTAGATGGGCGCTCTGTTCGGGGGAGACGTGACATCCTGGCGGTGGCTGCTGGAACGATCGCCTTCATGCTTCCGGGCCAGGCTCGCCAGCGGCCATGCGCACGGCATCGACGATCTTGCTGTAGCCGGTACAACGGCACAGGTTCCCGGAGATACCCTTGCGTATCTCTGCCTCACTGGGATGAGGGTTGTCGTCCAGCAGATTTTTCGAGGCCATCATCATGCCACAGGTGCAATAGCCACACTGGACCGCGCCGGTATCGATGAAGGCCTGTTGAATGGGTTCCAGCGCTCCACCCCGGGACAAGCCTTCGACCGTGGTGATCTTCCTGCCCTGTACCGACATGGCCAGGGTCATGCAGGAATAGACCGCCTTGCCATCGATGAGTACCGTGCAGCAACCACAGCCTCCGGAATCACAGCCACGCTTCGCGGCCAGCAGGTTCGCACCATCACGCAGGCAATGCAGCAGGCTGTCATAGGGCGCCACCGGCAGTTCCTGCACCTCACCATTGATTTCGAGCGCTATCACCTGCTTCATCATGGTTCCCCTCTATGCGAGACGTTCACGGATCGCTTGCAGTACGCGCCGGGTCAGCACCCCGGTCATGGCCTTGCGGTACTCCGCCGAGGCACGATGGTCGGAGATCGGATCGACATCCTGTAGTGCGGCCTGGCTCGCCGCCGTCAGGGTCTCGTCATCGAGCCGGGCGCCGACCAGCACCTGCTCGGCGCCCGACAGCCTGACCGGGACCTCGCCGACACCACCACCGGCAAAGACCCGCACCCCGCTGCATCGGCCCGATCCATCCAGGGACACGCTGATGGCAAGATTGAGTATGGCCAGGTCGTTGGCATTGCTCTCGAGCTTGAGAAAAGCACTGGCCGCGGATGTGGCGGGTGCCTGGAGCCGTATCCCGCGGATGAATTCATTGCCTTCCAGCGCGGTTTCGAACAGACCCGTGTAGAGGCCCTCCAGCGGGGTCTCCCGGACCCCTGCCGGACCCATGATCTGCACCGTGCCGTTCAGGGCCAGGAAACTGACCGGCAGGTCGAAAAAGGGGCAGGACGAGGCAATGCAGCCACCGATGGTGGCCGCGTTCAGGACCTGCACCGGGGGATACTCGAGGGCATCGAGGACCGCGCCCAGCCAGGGGGCATGCATGGGGCTGAGGCGGGTCTTGAGTTGTTCGAAGCGCGTGGTCGCGCCCAGGCCGAGGCTACCGTCATCGGTCTGTATGGAATCCAGACGCAGGTTCTGGATATCGATCAGGGCCTCGATACCCATCAGCAGGCCACGGGAGCTGAGGCCGTGCAGGAAGGTGCCGCCGGCGACGATCAGGGCGCTGTCTTCGTGCTTGTCCAGCAAGCGGACGACCTCCGCTTCACTGTCGGGGCTGTAATAGGTCTGCACACTGCTCAGTGCCACGATACCCCCTTGCGATCAGATGTTGACGAACACCGGAACTCCGGCCGCTTGTCACTGCACCGTACCCCCGGAACCGTTGCCGGAAGGATCTCCATGAATCGGCAATTCATGACCAAGGCTAGGCGAGATGACAAAACATGTCAATACGCTTGCGTATGGTTTTTTTGGGAATATGTTTTATACTTGTCCAGGACCGCCTGGCAATCGAGACCACGATAGGGGCTTGCGGGTTCCGGGCTGTCCACGACAACCCGAGGGTATCGCCAATCGGCATCTGGGGCGCAAGGGCAGGAAATGGTGAAAGCGGCTTTTGTCTTCTGTTTATACTGTATATTTTCAGCACCGGGCGCCAGGATCAGGGTCCTGGCAGCCAGCGCCACCGGTGTCTGCCTGCGCCCGGATCCCGGCTCGTTCCGGACCACGCCAGCATCGGCTTGATGACGCATGATAGCGATGAAAACGTCCCCGACCCGGATTGCTGCAATGCGGTATCGTCTGGCATCGGCCTGGGCGCCGCCTTAGGATCACCCCCGGCAGGCAGACAGACCCGCAGGTCCCGGCACGATGCCGCATGATTTGGAGCATGATGACGAATGTATCCCGCAGCCTTTGATTATTACCGCCCCGCCACCCTGGATGAGGCGATCCGCCTGCTGTCGGAACTCGGGGAAGGCGCGAAACCGCTTGCCGGTGGACAATCCCTGATCCCGATACTGAAACTGCGTATGGATGAACCCACGGCACTGATCGACATCGGACGACTGCCGAACCTGCGTCACATGGTCAAGGAAGACGGCCGGATCTGTATCGGCGCCCTGTCCACGCACGCCCGTATCGCCCGCTCGGATATCGCGGCGATGTTCCCCATCGTCAGAGACTGCGCCAATGGCATCGCCGACCCACAGGTGCGCAGTCGTGGCACGATTGGCGGCTCCGTCAGCAGCGCCGATCCCAGTTGTGACTGGCCGTCATTGTTGCATACCCTGGATGCCGAGGTCGTCTGCCAGGGTGCCTCGGGCGAGCGGGTCCTGTCCATCAGGGATTTCATCAAGGACTCCTATACCACGGCACTGAAGGATTCCGAACTGGTCAGGGAGATCCGCTTTCGCATCCCGCAAGGCCGCAGCGGCGGCGCCTACCTGGGATTCAAGAAGGCCGCCCCGGCCTACCCCGCCGCCACGGCGGGCGTACAGCTGACCCTGGCAGATGACGATGTCTGCAAGGACGTGCGCCTGGTGCTCGGCTCCGCCGGTCCCCGACCGGTGATCTGCGAAGAAGCCGAAGCCGTCCTGCGCGGCCAGGAACTGTCCAGCAAGAATATCGAACTGGCCGCCGAGGCAATCATCTCCCGCTCGGATCCGCCATCGGACTCGCGGGGGTCGGCGTCATTCAAGCGCAGCATGCTGCATTCCCTGTTCATCAAGGCGGCACATACCGCCATCGAACGCGCGCGTGGGAAACAAGTCAACGGGAAAACAGAATATGTCTGAGCACAAGCAGATCGTCCCCGTCACCATTATCGTCAACGGCAAGACCCACCGGCAACGGATAGAACCCCGCCTGCTGCTGGTCGAGTTCATTCGCAAGGTGCTGGGCCTGACGGGCACCCATATCGGCTGTGATACCAGCTATTGCGGGGCCTGTACCGTGATCCTGGACGGGGACGCGGTGAAATCCTGCACCCTGCTCGCCGTGCAGGCCGATGGCGGTGAGATCCTGACCGTCGAGGGTCTGGAAAAAGACGGTGTGTTGCATCCGCTGCAGCAGGCCTTTTCGGAAAACCATGGCCTGCAATGCGGCTATTGCACCCCGGGCATGCTGATGTCATCCCTGGCGCTTCTGGCCGAGCAGCCCGATCCCGATCTCAAGGACATCCGCCGGCGTCTGGCGGGTAATGTCTGCCGTTGTACCGGCTACCAGAATATCATCAAATCCATTCAACAAGCCGCCAGGGTCATGCGTGAGGACTGAACGATGGAGATGAAATTTGACGGCGAATTCAGGATCGAACTCCCCAGGGAGAAGGTATTCGAGCTGCTCTCGGATCCGGAAAAATTCGCCCCCCTGCTGCCGACCTATCACAGCCTGGAGATGCTCGATGAAAAAACGGCAAATCTGCGGGTAAAGGTGGGCATCGGCAAGATCCGCGCGCTGGCATCGACTCGATTGATCCTCGATGAAGCCCTGCCTCCGGAGAGTATCCGCTATATCGGCAAGGGCAAGGTCATGCAGGGGGCCTACCAGATGGTCTCTGCGTTCCGGCTCGAACCCCTGGGCGATGCAACCCGGATCAAATGGAGCGCCGAGACCGTTCTGGCAGGCAAGATCCTGTCCCTGGCCGGCGGGGGTCTGCGAGGCTATGCGGAAAAAGAGATCAACGTACTGATCAACAGCCTGCAACAATCACTGACTCCGGAGGCGATGGCGAGCAGGGCTGTACAGGCACCCGCGAAGAGCCCCTGGTATTCCCGTCTGATCGCCTTTCTGCTGGGTCGTGGGGGTCAACAGGCCACGACCGTCTCCACCACCGGCGTAGCGAAGGCCCGGGACACGGGCCTGGCGGAACAGCCGGAGGATGCGCGGGTCCTGCAGCAGGATGCCAAATCCCGGATGGAACGGATACTTGCCATGCCGCGACAATCCGGCGCCCTGGCCCGCAAGGAAGACATGCGCCTCATCCGGGGCCAGGGATTGTATGTGGATGATCTGCAAGCCGGCGGCATGTTGCACATGGTCCTGGTACGCTCACCCTATGCACATGCCCGCATACTGGAAATCGATGTCTCCCAGGCCGAATCCCTGCCCGGTGTCCTGGGCACGCTCACCGGCAGGGAGATCACCGAACTCATGGTTCCCTTCATGCAAATCGGCCAGGAGCCCAGCGCCAGTATCAAGGACTATGCGCTGGCGGTCGACAAGGTGGTTTACCAGGGGGATCCCGTTGCCGCAGTGATCGCGGAATCCGTGGAGATAGCCACGGATGCGGCGCAGTTGATCGGCGTGGAATATGAAAAGCTGCCCGCCGTCGTCACCTGTAGCGAGGCACTGGAGGACAAGGTGGTATTGCATGAGTCCGCAGGAACGAACAGGACCTGGCAAGGGGTTTATGAATACGGCGATGTCGATGCGGCCTTCAGGGACGCCGCGCATGTGATCCGGATCGATCATCTGAAGTTTCATCGCTTCAGCAGCACGCCACTGGAAACCAACGCGGTCGTGGCCACCTGGGATCCCCGCGACAAACTCGATTTCTTCTCGAATACCGCCATGACGGTCCCTCTGACCATGATCGCGAGCGCTCTCAATGTCCGTATCGATCAGATCCGCCTGCGCACCCATGACATCGGCGGCAGTTTCGGCAACAAGATCTGCAACTACCCCTATATGACACTGGCGGCGCTGGCCTCGCGCAAACTGGGCGGCAGACCCGTCAAATGGGTGGAGACCCGCAGTGAATACATGCAGGCGGGGGGGCATGGCAGCGAACGGGACTATTTCGATACCGAGGTGGCCCTGGACGAGCGCGGCGTCATCACCGGCCTGCGTTCCCGCCATGTCGATGACTGTGGCGCCTACCCCCGGTATGAACCCCTGGGATGCGTGATCTGGTCCCAGGTACTGCCGGCGGCCTACAAGCTGCGCAATGTGCGCATCGATTTCAGCCAGGTGATGACCAACAAGGGGCCGTGCGCACCCAACCGCGGTTATTCGCGCCTGCCGCACATGTGGTTCATGGAGCGTGTTATCGATATCTGCGGTCATGAACTGGGGATCCCCGCGGACGAGATCAGGCTGCGCAACTACATCGAAGAGTTCCCCTACACCACACCGAATGGCTGTATCTACGATTCCGGGGATTTCCCCGCGATGATGGCCAGGGCCAAGGAACTCATCGGCTGGGACGCGTGGCGGCGGAAACAGGACGAGGCGCGCGCGCAGGGCCGCCTGCTGGGTATCGGCATAGGCACCACCCTGGATTCCGGCACCAATAATTTTGCGCAGGCGAGGATCATCAATCCTTTTCTGCCGTTCTCCGGCAATTCCCAGACAGCGATAGTAAAACTGGACCTCGACGGTTCCGTCTCCGTTTGCGTCGGCTCCTTTCCTCAGGGACAAGGCCACGAAACGACCGCTGCCCAGGTGGTGGCGGATGAACTGGGCATCGGCACCAGTCAGGTCATCGTAAAAACCGGTTTTGATACCGAACGCAACTCGCATACCGGCACCTGTGGCACCTATGCCAGCCAGTTCGCGGTAACCGGGCTGTCCTCGATTCATGGCGCCGTCACCAAACTCAAATCGGAAATGAGAAAACTGGCGGCGCATGCCCTCGAGGCCAATGAGGACGATCTGGAATTCGGCATGGGCAATGAAGGCCCTGAAGTCAGGGTGAGCGGTACCGACAAGTCCGTCAACTACTGGGCCCTGTCGAACATGGTGAACTACAACAACGCGACCTTGCCGGAGGAACTGCGGGATATCAGCCTCAATGCCCGGCATGTGTACGTGCCACCGTTCCAGATCCCCGATCTGGACAGGAAATATGGCAATCTCACCCTCACCTATGCCCTGCAACTGCATATGGCGGTGGTCGAGGTCGATGTGAAAACCGGCCAGACCCGGATCCTGGATTATGCCGCCGTCGATGATTGCGGCAAGGTCATCAATCACATGATCGTCGAGGGCCAGGTCCATGGAGCCACTGCCCATGGACTGGGCGCGGCCCTGATAGAGACCATGCCCTACGACGATGAGGGCAATGTCCTGTCGGGATCGTTCACCGATTATGCGCCGATCACGATCAACAACATGCCAATCCTGAAGTATGCCAATATCGAGACCCCCTCACCGTTCAGCTATAACGGCGCCAAGGGCATGGGAGAAGGCGGCGGCGCGCCGCTGCACACCATAAGCGCCGCCCTTCAGGATGCCCTGCATGGGCAGGGGGTCATCATCGACTGCTCACACAATTCCCCGATGAGCCTGTATGAGCACATCCATGCGCAGCGAGGTGAAACCGTCAGCGTCGAGCATCGCCAGACGGCCTGAGAGCCGGTGATGGCGCCGGCAAGGACCTCCAGGGATCACGTTCGTGGCACCCGGCTTCATCAACAGGCGATACGGAGTTCCTCCCTGAGATAGGACCATGCCAGTCCCCCGCCTGCCTGCGAGGCCAGCCAGAGAAGGTCCTCCGGGCGATCGATATCACGCGCCAGTCCCGGCAGGTCCATGACCTGGACCTCGAGGCCGTCACGGATGGCCGCCTGCCGGTGCCGGTAGAAACTGTCCTTGCCAAACAACAGCGGTATCGTGAGCGGGGAGGTAAAGACCAGGGCATTGGTTCCTGCGTCCCGGTGGGCCGGGCAGAGCGTGATACCGCCGCGCGGTGAGCGGCAGAGACCCGCTACCTCGGCAGGTGATATCCGCGGGACATCGGACGGAATGATGGCGATCCGTTCCCTCTCGTCCCGGCCCAGGCGCCCTATGGCCAGCAGGACATCCTCTGAATAACCGGAATCCTTCTCCAGCAACAGGAGATCCGCCTGACAGTTCCGCGCCACGCCGGCCAGTCCGGGATCACTGCTGACCAGGGTGATGCCCTGGACACCCGCAGGGGCCGCCAGGGCCGACAGGACATCGAGCAGGAGCAGGCGGCTGAACCGTGCGCGCTGCCCGGTATCGAGGACGGTGGACAGCCGGCGTTTGCAGTTGCGAAGTCTCTTGACCGGTACGATGACCCACATCTCAGTCGTCCTCTCCCGCCCACAGGGTGCGGGCGAACCCGACGACCTCCCGCGCCAGCCTGATGCGGTCCCGCAGGGATTGCATGATGATGTCCGTGGTCATGACGCGCAGCCCCCGTGCCTCGATAGCCGCGACATGGCCTGCATCCCGGGCATCGATGACGATGCCGTCGGCGATATCGGCATACAGACCGGCTATCGCCGGCACATCACAATCCAGACCCAGTTCCCGCATCAGTTTTGCGGTGGGGCCTTTCAGCGCCTGCCCCTGTACGATGGGTGAGACGACGACACAGGGTGCCCGTGTGCGGGACAAGGTCTTCTGGAGACCACCACAGGAGAGGATCGGCCGGATGCTGAGGAACGGATTGGAGGGCGCGATTATGACCGCCTGAAGCCCGGGGTCTTCCAGTATGGCGGGGATCCCGGCACAGGGTCTGGCCGTCTCAGCACCATCGAAGACGATATCATGCACCACCGGTTCACAAGCATGCTTGACGAAATATTCCTGGAAGGCAAGCCTGCCCGCCCCGCTCTCCACGAAGGTCCGCACGGGGTCGTCACTCATGGGCATCAGCTTCACGGTGATACCGAAACGTGTGCACAGATCATCCACGACCCCGGAGAGCGCGGCACCCTGTGCCAGCTGCCGGGTACGGTGGACATGCAGGGCAAGGTCCTTGTCACCGAGCCTGAACCAGTGTTCCAGGCCCAGTTCTTCACAGGCCTGCATATAGTTCCAGGTTTCGTCCGCGCGCCCCCAGCCCAGTTCCCTGTTGTTCAGGCCCGCGAGCGTATAGATCAGGGTATCGATATCCGGGCAGACATAAAGGCCCTGGTGGACGAAATCATCGGCGCTATTGACCACGACATGCAGGCTCTCGGGTGGCAGCGCATGTGACAGGCCCAGGACCAGTTTGGCACCGCCGACACCGCCGGACAGGACCAGGTGTTTTGGCTGGATCTTTCCCAGAGTGATCATGCTGGACAGTGTGTCATCAATCAGGGTTCTCCGCTAGAATGGCCGGGGCCGGGATCTCGGCCCCGGGATGCCCCTGACAATGGACCGAAAAGGATCCTCCTGTCGGGGGTCTTGCACGAGACCTGTTGGTCGATCCAGCTCCCGCAACATGGTGCGCACGAGACACAGCCTTTGGATACACTACAAGTCATCACCATCCCGGGCATACCCGTCATCGAGGCCGGTGTGGATCTGGCGCGGATCATGGCGCAGGCGCTGACCGCATCAGGCAATGCCTTGCATGATGGCGATATTCTCTGCCTGGCACAGAAGATCGTATCCAAGGCCGAGGACCGTTTTGTCGAACTGGCATCGGTCACCCCTTCACGGCAGGCGCGGGAACTGGCCCATAAGGTCGACAAGGATCCCAGGCTGATTGAACTGGTGCTGGCGGAGTCACGGGAGATCATCGCCCTCAGACCCGGACTCATCATCGTCGAACACAACAGCGGTGTCATACTGGCGAATGCAGGCATCGATCATTCCAATATCGGTAATGCCGATGATGGCGGTGAACGGGTCCTGCTGCTACCCAGGGACCCGGATGCCTCGGCCAGGGCCCTGCGGGAATCGCTGCTGCGCATCACCGGCAAACAGGTCGGGATCCTCGTTACCGACAGTATCGGCCGTCCCTGGCGCCTGGGCAGTGTCGGTGTCGCCATCGGCGCGGCCGGCTTTCAGACCCTGCGCGACCTGCGGGGCCGGCATGACATGTATGACCGCCGGTTACTGGTCAGCGAGACCGCGGATGCCGACGCTCTCGCCGCTGCGGCCTGCCTGATGATGGGGGAGGCCGACGAGGCAACACCCGTCGTTCTGATCCGGGGTTATCCCGTCTCACCATCAGGACAGGGAGCACGGTGCCTGTTACGGGACAAATCCCAGGACCTGTTCCGGCCCTGACAACCGATGCCCGGGGAAATGTGATCCGGGGATAGCCGATCCCGACGGGGTTCAATTGTCAGAATCCTGGAGCAAGCCCTGGATGGAGGGCGTGCATGTCCGCACAGGAGGAGGTCAGGCCACATGCCGGGGCATACACTTCAAGCCATTCCGCATCAATCGGAAGGAGAAGGCCGGATCAACAGCGCGATTGACTCGATGGACCATCCAGGGCTTGCTCCAGAATTCTCGACAACATCATCCCTCACTCATTCAGGCCGGTTATCCGGATCCCGGCATGTCCGCTCTTGTATGTCCTGTTCAAGTGGATCAACAGGCTGGTGAGCGATTCCATAACGATGGCATTGGCCAGTGCCCCGGCATCCAGGGCATGGCATCCCGCGGCCTTCGCCAGCGCTATCACCCCTGCCTTCGCCTCATCATCGTCCGATGTCACCAGCACATCAGAGTCGATGTCACCCTCCTTGTCGAGGAGACTGGCGGCGACATTGTGAAATGCGGCAACGACGCGGGCGCCCGACCCCAGGTATTCCTGGGTGTGGACCGCGACCGTGCCCTCTGCCGGCAATTGCACGACGCTCACCCTGGGCGGCCTGAGGGGAACGGTGGTGTCGATCAGCACCTGACCCGAGAGATGTGCCTTGATGGTCTTCAGGGTGGACTCGTGAGCCGCATAGGGGACGGTCAGAACGACGATGTCGGCATCGCGGACGGCGTCGGCATGACTGCAGCCGTTCACATTGTCCCGGCCGGTTCTTTCATTGAGCCTGTCTGCCGCGTCCCTGGCCTTTTCCTCTGAACGTGAGCCAATGGAAACGGGATAGCCGGCTCTGGCCCAACGCCATGCCAGGGCAAGACCCAGGTTCCCGGTGCCCCCCAGGATCGCGATTGTCGGTATCTCATCAGACATGGTCATGTTCCGTGTCGCAAACTGTTCGTCGTCACCTGTTCCAGCAGGCGCTCGCAAGGCTGCCGGACTCCGTCCGGATCTGGTCCCGGGTCAGGATGGCGTAGTAGAATCCTTATCCATATCCTAGTATGGGCAGGCCGCTTCTGCTTGACCTTGGATGTCGGATCAGTTGACTGTGGGTGCATAACAAAAACGGGGCATCATGCCACATTCAGGACGACCCATATTTTTCGGCTGGTGGAACGTACTCACTTCATTCGTGGGCATGGCACTCAGCTATGCCATGTTCACCGTCTTCGCCTTTGGAACCTTCGTCAGACCGCTGGAAAGTGAATTTGGCTGGCAGCGCGGTGAGATGTCATTCGCGCTGACCATGACCAATATCGCGGTGGTCATTGTCTCGCCAGGCATCGGGCTGCTGATCGACAGGCTGGGGGTGCGACGCGTCATCATCCCCTCGATCGTCATGATGGCCCTGACGGTGGCATCAATGGCCCTGCTGACGGGCAATATCTGGCAATTCTATGCCATGTTCCTGCTGATCCCGATCCTGGGTGCCGGAACCCTGCCACAGAGTTACTCCCGGGTGATCATCAACTGGTTCAACCGCAGGCGTGGTCTGGCGCTGGGTATCGCACTGTCCGGCTTTGGCGTGGGCGCCACCCTCGTGCCGGCCTTTGCCCAGTTCATGATCGAGCATTATGGCTGGCGCTCCGCCTATGTCGGTTTCGCCCTGACGGTCCTGTGTGTCTCCCTGCCCATGACCCTGTTCCTGTTCAGGGAAAGACCCCGGGATATGGGCCTGCAGGCGGATGGCCTGGAAGACATGCCGGCGAATATCGCATCGCCGGCGCCCTCATCCGCGTCCGGCCTGCTTGCCCGGGAGGCCCTCAGGACGAAAAGCTTCTGGCTGATCTTCACCTCATTCCTGCTGGTCGGCATCGCCATTACCAGTATCCTTGCGCACCTGGTGCCGATGCTGACAGACCGTGGCATCAGCCCGGACAAGGCCGCCCTGTGCATGTCCTTGCTGGGTGTGGGACTGGTCACCGGGCGCATCCTGGGCGGGCTGCTGATGGATCACTTCTTTGCCCCGTATGTCACGGCATTCTTCCTGCTGTTCCTGATCACCGGCATCGTCATCCTGGCGCTTGGCACATCCGGCAAGCTGGTCGTCGTCGCCGCGATCTTCGTCGGCCTGGCCACGGGATCGGAAATCAGTGAAATTGCCTACCTGTGCAGCCGCTATTTTGGCCTTCGTTCATTTTGCCAGATCTATGGGACCATGTTCGCCGCCTTCCAGATCGGCTCGGCCTTCGGCCCGCCGATACTCGGCATCTATTATGACCATATGGGAAACTATATCGGCGCGCTCTGGATATTGACCGCCATCGCGGTCATCGGCACCATGCTGATCACCCTGCTTGGCCCTTATCCATTACTACGACAGGTGAACGGCCGACAACATCTCAAAGCTGGGTCTCTCCACCTTCGTAGGCCTTGATGGGCACCCCTGACAGGGGTTCCCCGGCGTCCTTGCCCACACGATAGGTCTCCTGGAAATACAGGGAATGGGTGCGTTCCTGGTTCATGAAATGCGGGTGCATGGAACAGACCATATTCTCCGGCAGCACGAAGTCGAAACCCTCACCGATACGGGGCATCTCGATCATGGTCATGCCGATGGAATGGCCGCAGACATGTCCCGAGCGGTAACCCCTGTCGTAGATCGGCTTCATGCACGCATTGACGACGTCTTCCACACGGTTGCCCGCCTTCATGTATTCCCTGGCCAGTTCGTGGAATTCCTGGTAGGCGGACATCATCTCCCGGGTAACGGGGTCCATACCTCCCGGCATCAGCGGCCGGGAGAATTCTACCCAGTGGCCCCCTTCTCCCGCAATTTCCAGCCCGTACATCATGCCATCCGTGTCACGCAGGGGTCTCTGACTGGGAAACACCATCTGTGGCTCCAGGGAGCCGTTCGGACCCATCTGCACCATGTCCATGGTGTTCCTGGCACATCCCCTGCGTGCGAAGACATCTTCCGCCAGCCCCATCAGCTCGGCCTCGGTCCTGCCGGCCTGGTATGAGCGTATGACCGCGAGGACCCCTTCCTTGTTGATCTCCATGGAATGCCGCACCGAGCGGAGTTCTTCCTCGCTTTTTTGCGCCCGTGAATAATCGAATTGCCGTTCAAAATCGATCAGTTCGAAATCGCATGCCGCGAGGGCCCGATAGTCACGCACATTGATGATGTATTCCAGCCCGTAGATCCCCAGCCGTTTGATCTTCCTCTCTTTCAGGAAGCCAGCCATCCATTCACCACAATGGGCGGGAAACTCCCTGCGTTCGATAAACGTGGCGCTGTGATCGCCGACCCAGGTTGCCTCGCGCGGAAACACACACACCGGCTCGCCTTCCAGCGGGATGACGACATAGGCATAACGATGCAGGACAAGAAAGCCGCACATGTAGCGGACCGCACCCTCGAAGCCACTGTATTCACTGCCACTGATGATCAAGGCATCGAGTCCGGCCTGTTCCATTGCCATGCGGGTATTGGCATAGCGGCGATCGATTTCAGCCTGGCTGGGCCGGAAACGGTTGATATATTCACTCATGGGTCATCCTTCGTCTGTGCATGGAGCCCTCGCCATTGCGAGGATCGTAAGATATTCGACTGTCACGATTCGTCGATCCTGTTTCTCCAACCGTTGAGCGGGCTGTGAACCTGTCAGCGATGGGCCGTCTGGGTGTCTTCCGGTATTTCCATGACCCAGGAATATTCCAGACCCTTGATGATGGCGGTACAGGCCTCGTTCAGTGGACAGGGTATGCCGAGTTCCTTGCCCAGGCGGACGATGCCGCCATTGAGTGCATCGACCTCGGTATTTCTATGCGCCAGGACATCCTGCAGCATGCTGGGGGGATGGTAGTAGGCCTTCTCCCTGCCATAGTCCAGCAAGGCCTCGGGATCGGAGTCCAGGGTGATCCCCAGGGCATCCGCCACGGCCACGCCTTCCCTTACCAGCCCGGACATGAGCTTGCGTACAGCGGGTTGATCACAGGCGACACCATGAGGCAGGCGGGTCAGGGCCCCCATGGCATTGGAAGCGGCATTGAATATCAGTTTGGTCCACTGGGCGCCACGAGCGTCTTCCATGGCCTGGCAATCCATGCCGCTGCGGAGTATGGCATCCGCCAGTTGCTCGACCTCCTGCATGCTGGCCGGCTTGGGGGCGAACGGCCCGATCCAGGTGTTACCGGCGGCATCCTGGTTGACGACACCCGGGGCGGTGATATGGCCGGCCGGGAAGATCGTGCCCTGTATGACCCGGGGGACATATTCGGCCACGACCTCTTCATTGCCTATTCCATTCTGGACGGAGCACACGGCACCATCAGTGAAGATCCGCGCGCTCGCCTCCATTGCCGGGCGCGTGAACATGCTCTTGGTGGCGATGATGCCGAAATCACAGGGAGGTATGTCGGCGGCATCACAACGTGCCTGGACCGGGGCGACGATATCGCTGAGTCCCGTCAGACGCAGGCCATTTTCGTTGATGGCATCGACGTGGTCCTTGTTGAGATCGTAGGCCCAGACCTCCACGTCATCCAGGGTGCCAAGGTGCGCGGCGTACAGACTGCCGATCGCGCCACAGCCGATAATGCAGATCCTCATTGGCTAAAAGTCCTCTGTTGTCGTGAGTCCATGACCCCCACCCGCATAACCGGACATGGCCTGATCATGGAAAATCTTTTGGAAACCCAGTACAGCAAACACAGTACAGCAAACCCTGAACAATCCATCCCTGTTCAACCAGGGATGCGCACCGAAAACGCGGTTCCCGGTGGTCTCGCAAGATCGGTCACTCATGTGGTCGATTCTGGCGACACCTCCCTGTATCACAGGAAGGTCCGGGATGATCACAATACTTTCAGGCCCTCCAGCTCGACTCCCGCGCCTTCACCAGCCGGTAAAGCGTCTCATGATAGGGCGCCGGGATCCCCGCCTTGATGGCCTCGCGCACGATCGCCCCGGTGATCCAGTCGATCTCCGTCAGGCGCCGGTTTTGTATATCATCGAGCATCGATGGCACATGGGCGTAGGCATCGCCACCGGTCATGCCCTGCCCCACGGCCTTCACATTCATCTCCCAGGGATCATCCGCAAGCGTGACGCCTCGTGCCGCGGCAATAGCCTTGGCCTCATCCATCATGGCATGAACCAGATGACCCAGATCATCGATCGCGGCTTGCCTGGCGAAGGCCTTTACATGTGGCAGATCGGTTATGGCCGCAATGCTGTTGATGGCGGAATTGAAGATGAGCTTGGACCATTGATGCGGCAACAGATCGGCATAGGCCTCGGCCTTCAGGCCGGCGTGTTCCAGCAACGCCGCCACCTGCTTGACCGACTCGAAACTGGCATTGCTCTGCGCCCAGGGACCTATCCATGTGGCGGTATCGAGTTCATACTCCACATGCGCGTCCGAATGCCGCGTACCGCTCATGAAGGTGACCCCCGAGATAATGGGCCAGTCACCATATTGCTTCACGATCTCCTCGCAGCCCAGGCCATTCTGCACCATCAATACATGCGCATCAGGAAAGTGGCCCTGTATGTTCCTGGCACTGGTTTCCACCGCCAGCGCCTTGGTGGCGATGATCACCAGATCGGGATCTCCCAAATCGGTGGCCTTCGTCGATGCCGTCACCATCGCCAGCAGATCGGATTTGCCGCTGATCCGCAGACCGCATTCATTCAGGGTCCGGGCATGCGCCTCCCTCCGCGTCAGCACCTTCGTATCAACGACCGTTCCAAGATGCCCGGCGAAAAGACTGCCGATGGTGCCGGCGCCGACGATACACACACTTTCAATCTGCTTCATGGTCCATAACCGGAGTCATCCATGATGGCTGACGATGGTGATGAATTCATCATCCGAGACCAGACCTGATTTCTCCACTGAGAGGGCCTTGACCTCGGCGAGAACCGCATCGCGCTGTGCCTTCGGGATATCGATACCCAGTTCCCTGGCCTTCAGGTCCAGGCTCGCCAGGCCACTTTTCTTGCCCAGCACGATCCTGCGTGGAGCAGCAACGATATCCGCGGCATAGGGCTCTATCGCCTCGGGAAGGTGGAACTGCGTGGCGACCGCGCCGCTCTCGCGGGTATAGAGATATTCACCGACCACCGGTTTCCAGCCATCGACAGTATAGGCGCCGGCTTGCTGGACATATTTTGAGACGGCTCGCGCCCGGCCCAGGTCCAGCTCCGCGGGCACGTGGTAGAGACACTGCAGTGCCAGCGCCACCTCGGCGATATCGGCATTGCCGGCACGTTCACCCATGCCGTTGATGGTCCCCTGGATCCAGTCCGCGCCAGCCCGTACCGCGGCAATCGCCGAGGCCGTCGCGAGACCAAAATCGTTGTGCCCATGCCAATGCAGCGGGGTATCTCCAATCCAGGATTTCACCTCCCTGATCAGCCACTCCACTGCCTCGGGGGCACAGGCGCCGATGGTATCGACCACGGAGATCTCATCCGCACCGGCCGAGATCGCGGCAGTATATATCTCCTTCAGGAACCCCGGATCCGAGCGGGTGGCGTCTACCGCGAAGAAATTGATCTTGCCGATGCCGTTGGAGCGGGCATGCTCAATCGAGGCGCAGACGCGCTCCATGACCTTGGGCCGATCGAATCCGTAAGCCTTCATCTTGATCTCGCTGGTCGAGATCTCCATCAATATGTTCTCGGTGCCCAGCTCGACATGGGCATCGATGTCAGACTGCACACAACGGGAAAAACCCCATATCTCCGCATCGAGTCCTGCCGCAAGAATGCGCTTCACCGCCTCGTTATCTGCCTCAGATACCTGTGGAAAGCCCGATTCAATACGGCCGACACCCAACTCGGAAAGCATGCAGGCAATCTCGAACTTTTGTTCCGGACTGAAGCACACCCCGACTGACTGCTCACCATCCCTGAGCGTGGTATCGTAGAAACGAATGGGCTTTTCATGATCGAAGCAGGCCTGGATATCAGGCCTTTCATTGATGGAACTGGTCCAGACTTTCTCTCTAGGTATGTTATATCTCATAGGCTTGATCTGTTCTCTTCAGGACCCGGGCAAGGATGGTGATCCCCGCATCCACCCGGATCCCCGACCTGTCAAAGGGATACTTTCACGCGGTTCATGCCAACGCCATGGGCCGCACCAGCGAAGCCTCCCCCCCTTTTATCTTCAGCGGCAACACGATCACCGTGGACAGATATTGTTCGTCATGGCATATCTCCTCCAGTGCCAGGCTCTTCATCAGGTATATTCCCTGTTCGACCAGCAGGATGCGATGGCATGAAAATGGCTCAGGAACACCCAGGGACAGGTTATCCATGCCTACGAGGCGGGGGTTCCGATCGGCGAGCCAATGGGCCGCCGCATCCGTCAGTCCGGCCCATCGATTCAGATAGGTCTGCCTGTCCGTCTCGAAATACCGTCCATAGCCGGTACGGATCAGGATGCAATCGCCCTCATTGATGGACAGTTCTTCCCGCGCCAATGCCCCTTCGAGGTCTTGCGCGGTAATCGGATAGCGTTCGGCCAGTATATCTACCCCCTTGTAGGCCGGAATATCCAGCAATACGGTACGCAGGATGAGAGGGGGGACGGCTTCGAGACTGTGCAGGGGTTGCGGCAGGTCCTTGAAGCCGGTATCCCGCTGATAGGGAGTAACATCGATCCCCTGGACCTTGTTGTCCTGTGACATGTGAATCGGCAGATCGAAATGTGTGCCTGAATGATTCGAGGTGATCATGATACTGATGGCGTCGGAGAAGCCGGGCTCTATGCCCAGTTCATCGAAGGACTTGCGCACGTATTCATGGTAACGATAGAGATAAGACTGGAACGGTGGATCGAAGGGATGCACCGGCATGGTATTCCAGTAGGGCTGACCGAGGTCATAAACCTTTGCGGCCGACAGGGACTCATGCAATTCATGTGCTGTCATCAATAACACCTCCTGTATGCCCGACCAGAGATCGCCACGCTCATCACGCCGGCAAACTCAGGCACTGCGACTGCTTATGGCGGCCACATCACCATAAAGTGTCGTCCGCTGTTGTGGCATCCTGCCACAGGACTGAATGAAACACCTGAGATCGGCTTCACTGAATTCCTGCCCGAAACCCGCACCGGCCGCACGACTGATACTCTCATTCATCAGTGTGCCACCCAGATCGTTTACCCCGGCGTCCAGGCAGTCCTTGATCCCTTCCTGCCCCAGCTTCACCCATGACGCCTGTATATTGCCGATTTCCGTATGCAGGACAAGACGCGCGACAGCATGCATCAACAGCGTCTCACGGTATGTGGGGCCAGGCCTGGAACGACCCTTTTTACTCAGCGGGGCCTGCATGTGGATATAGGGTAGTGGCACGAACTCCGTGAAGCCACCGGTCCCGGCCTGCAAATCACGGATCAGCAACAAATGCCTTGCCCAGTGACGTGGTGTGTCGACATGCCCGAACATGATCGTCGCCGTGGTGGGCATGCCGATATCATGCGCCGTTTTAATGACCTTCAGCCATTCGCCGGTATTCAGTTTGTCAGGGCATATGATGGCGCGAACCTCGTCGTCCAGGATCTCCGCGGCCGTTCCGGGAAGACTCGCCAGACCCGCCTGCTGCAGTTCCAGCAGATATGCCTTCAGTGGCAGACCCAGGGTATCGGCGCCGTGACTGATCTCCAGGGGGGAGAACGCATGCACATGGATATTGGGCTGTACCTTCTTGATCGCATCGACGATGGCGAGATAGGTCTCACCGGTATAGTCCGGGTGTATGCCCCCCTGCAGGCAGACCTCCGTTGCCCCGGCGGACCAGGCCTCAAGTACACGTTTCTGGATCTCCTTCAGGTCCAGCCTGTAACCGCGTTCGCGCAGATTCTCGCTGACCCGGCCCTTGGAGAAGGCGCAGAACCGGCAACCGAAATAACAGATATTGGTGTAGTTGATATTGCGATTGACGACATAACTGACGACCTGGCCATTGACAGCGATGCGTAGCTCGTCGGCGGCGCGGCAGACCGCCTCGAGATCGCCCCCCCTGCTTGCGAACAGCCCCACGATCTCATCCTCGCTCAACCTCTGTCCCGCCATGGCCTTGCTGATCACGCCAGTGAGTCTGCTGCCGGAGCCAGTAACCGCGCCGGGTCGTCTGAGCCGGGGGACGGCCAGCCCATCTCCGGGATGCCAGTCATCGGTACGCGCATGACCCAGGGCGTCGATCCTCAGCAATACCTGCCGATGAAGGTCACTGTCCACCCATTCGTGCATACGCTCGATATAGGAGGGATAGAGCGGCAGTCTGGCTGTCAGTTGTTTTCCGGCGGCTTCAGTGACGGATCGCAGTCGCGACAGATGTGGCCATGCCGCCTCGGGATTGACATGATCCGGGGTCACCGGTGAAATACCGCCCCAGTCATTGATACCGGCATCGATGAGGGCCGGCAGGGCCTCAGGCATGAGGTTGGGTGGAACCTGAATATTCATCCGCGCGCCGAAGATGATTCGCGCCATGCAAACCGTCCAGAGCATGTCATCGATATCCGGTTCCGGGGCATCCCGCATCAGAGTCGCCGCCTTGCGGCGAAAATTCTGGATGATGATCTCCTGGATATGGCCATCGGTATCATTCAGATCCCGCAATGCCAGCAGTGATTCGATACGCTCTCTGCGTGTCTCCCCGATACCTATCAGGATCCCTGAGGTGAACGGCACGCGAGCACCACCGGCAGCCGCGATGGTACTGAGACGCGCCGCCGGGATCTTGTCCGGGGATCCAAAATGTGGGCCGCCCCTGAGGCATAGCCTCGAGGAGATGTTTTCCAGCATCAGGCCCTGGGACAGGGAAACGGCTCTCAATGCGAGCAGATCCCCCCGGCCCATGACCCCGGCATTGATATGGGGCAACAGACCGGTCTCGTTCAGCACCAGTCTGGCCATGTCGGCCAGATACGAAAGCGTGGTCCGGTGTCCCAGTGCCCGCAACTCGCGTCGCGCGGCCGCATAGCGCAACTCCGGCTTGTCGCCGAGGGTGAACAAGGCCTCGTGACATCCGGCCTCGAGACCCGATCTGGCTATGGCCATGACTTCATCGGCATCCAGATACGCGGGACCCGCCCTTCCGGGCACTTCGGCAAAGGTACAGTAGTGGCAGACATCACGACACAACTTCGTCAGTGGAATGAAGACCTTGGGGGAATAACCCACGATCGGGCCATGACCCTGGTCACGGATGCGGGATGCAGTCCGCATCAATGCCGGCAAGTCCTGGCATTCGCCAAGGCGCAAGGCATCCGTATGGGAAACCGGCCCATCCGATACGGCCTTGCTGAGGATATCCTCGTATACGTCGTGCATGGCTGCCTGAATCTAGTCCACGGTACCGCAAAGCGTGATCAGAACCTGAATATACACCTTGATGATGTCCAGCATATCACCTATGTGGACGGCCTCGCCCTGATTGACCGAGAAGCCGCCGCCACCGCTCTGGATCCTGCCCGCGGATCCGTAATTGACGGTCGGGATCCCATAACGATTCATATGCGCCGCATCGCTGTACCAGGTTTCCGTCCCCATCTCTGGCGCCTGCCCGAGCTGGGCGGTATGCGCATCGATGATGGTCCGTACCAGCTCGTGGTCATCGGGTATCGAAGTGCCTGGTGCGCTGACATAGACCTCCGCCTTGCTGCCTTCCAGCTCGGGGTTTGCCCTGACCAGATCGTCAAGCAGTGTGCGTACCTCGGCATAGGCCTCGACCGGCAACGTGTCCGGCAAGGTACGCACATCCATGTAGATGCAGCAATTGTCCGGTGTCCTGGCACCACGCCAGGTCCAGCCACCCTGTATCGCAGAGACGTTTACCCGGGGTTGAAAATCTCCCAGGGCATTGCGCCGGCAGTAATCCGGGATCCATTCATGAATGGCGTCCAGGACCTTCCTCGATTTATTGATGGCATTGCTTTCCACATCCGACCACGCGGTATGGATCAGGCGACCGGGGATGGTTATCTTGATCCAGGTCGTGCCACAATGCCTGGGGATGAGCATCATGTTGGTTGGCTCACCCAGGATACAGTAATCGGCTATGGCGCCATGGGTTATCGCATATTTCGTGCCGACACCGTAGCCCTGATACTGGCGACCCTCGAATTCATTCACCGGCGCCTTTTCAATCTCACCGGCAACGCCCGCGATCACGATATCCCCGGCCAGGGTGATACCCGCCTTGCTGATGGCCTCGGAGGCGACGATATAGGTTCCCATGGCGCTCTTCATATTGAAGGAACCCATACCATAGATCCATGCATCATCGATCAGGGTGGCCTTGCATTGGTAGCCTATGCCGCGATGGGCCTGTTCTGGCCCGAACGAGGTATCCAGGTGCCCGTTGAACATCACGGACTTGCCACCTCCCCGCCCCTGCAGACGGCCAACGGCATTGTAGCGATCATCACCAATGGGCTGCAGCGTTGCGTCAAAACCGGCGGACTCGAGTTCCTCATGAACCGCTCGCGCCATTTCCGCTTCCTGTCCGGTTGGACTGGGTATGTCCACCAGTCTCATGACCAGGTTGATCAGGCGCTCCCGATCGATGTGTCGAATGGCCTCGTTGATCAGATCGTCGTTCAAGCTCGTGGACATAGTTCTGCCTCGTTAAGATTCAACCGGCCGGCATACCGCGCAGCCCGGCATTCAGCCGATATAGGTGGTCAGGGTACCCAGTTCCTGAATACTGGCATCGATCACATCCCCGGGCTTCAGCCATACCGGCTCCTTCATGCCCGCGATGACCCCGGGAGGACTGCCACTGGTGATCACATCTCCGGGATACAGGCCCATATGTGACCACCAGGAAACCAGCTCCGCGGTCTTGTAATGCATTTGCGAGGTATTCGCGTCCTGACGCAATTCACCGTTGACGCGCAGTTTCATCTCCAGATTGTGCGGATCGGACAATTCATCCGTAGTCACCAGGAAGGGTCCCAACGGGCATGACCCCCTGAAACTCTTGCCCATCAGGATGACCTTGTTGGAATGTTCCCGGGCCTGGATATCACGTGCGGAGAGATCGTTGAATATCATGTAGCCCGCCACATAGTCAGGGGCGTCGGCCACGGAGACCCTGTAGGCCTCCCTGGCAATGACGATGGCTATCTCTATCTCGTAATCGAGTTGCCGGGTAAAGACCGGGATCTCGACCCTGGCGCCGTTTGGAACCACGGAAGAAGGCGCCTCCAGAAAGCCCGTGGGATGCTCAAAATGGAAATCCTGCCAGTTGTGCGATGCCCATTCCGGATCGTTCCAGGTACTCAGTTCGGCAAGATGGGAATCAAAATTACAGGAAGTGTGGACTATCTTCCCGGGCTGAGGCACCGGGGACAGCTGTTCCACCTCGTCTTCATCATAGGCATAGCGCGCACCATCATCACGACACAGATCCGCCGGCCGCGAGCCGTGAAGATTGGCTTCAGCCTCCCGCAACAGCGCGCGGGCCTGATCCATGGCCTCCTCACCGGCGCGCAGGAATCCGATCATGTCCGCCGGCAATTCGCCACCAGACATTACATGCAGATCGATATAGACATCCCTGATCACCCCTCCCATGGTGACCTCCTTGTCCGGGCATTTTCTGAATGTGGACAGCTTCATGATCCCACCTCTATCTCACGCCCGGGACAAGATTGGGTACGACTTCCTGACCCATCAGTCGTATGGTCTCCAGGTTGTCCTGTTCCGTTTCACCGACAACCTCCAGCAACGGCAGGTTGAGCCCGGCATCCACCAGTTCCTGGGTGATCTCCAGGCAATCCTCCGGTGTACCCGAGATCACCGTGAACCTGCGCATCATCTCATCGGTGACCAGGTGCGTCACATGGTCCTGTGTGCCCTCGGCGATGGCTTTGCGGAAGGGTTCCCAGGCCTCGTCGGGAAGTCCGGATCCTGCAAGAATGACATCGTTTTTGATATTGCGTATCTTGTTGACGATATAGGTTCCCGTATAGGAACGGGTCGCGTCCCGGGCCTTGTCGCCATCCCTGGAACAGGCGCAGAGTATGACGCCGCCCACGGGGAAATCTTCCGGCAGGGTGCGACCGGCCTTTTCAGCACCGGCCCGCATATTGTCCCGGGCATACTTCACGAATGCAGGCGAGGTCAGGCCGGCCAGAAGCATGCCATCACTTTCCCGGCCTGAAAGACGTTGCATGAACGGCCCCGTCGCACCGACATAGATGGGGATATCGGTGCGCAGACCCGCCGCGGCACGGTCATACCCAGGCATGCTGGATTCAAAAATCTTGCCTTTGTAATCAAAAGGCTCGCCGCTGAATACCTTGCGCATGATCTGCATGGATTCATGATGGACCGGAACCGGCCTGAGTACATCGATATCGTATTCAAGGTACTCGATACCGACCTTGCCTACGCCGATCCCCATGATGAACCGCCCATTGGAGAGTTCGTCGATGGCCGCGGCCTCGGAAGCCAGCGCCGTCGGGTGCCTGATGTAGGGGGAGGTGATGCCCAGCCCCACGGGAATATCCCGGGTTGCCAGGGCGACCGCGGCCAGGGTGGCGAAGCAGCCGCGCGATTCCAGGCCGTATTGACGGAACCAGTGATAGGCCTCGGCTATCCAGAACCCTCCCGTCATACCGGAGGCCTCCGTCTGCATGGCGTACTTCCGCATCGATGCCATGGGCTCATATGATTTGAATATGACACCCACTTTCGGTTGTGTGAGAGCGTTCATTTTGTTGTCCCTCGTGGTTTGCCGGGATAGCACGGGCATTCCAGGCGGCAGCACGGAAACCTGCTGCGTTGACGGCCGCTCCATGTGACCGCATTTCGCCAGGATGCATCCGCTCTGCCAGCGTGTCTCGGAGTGTTACGGGCCCCGGGAGCCCGCCATGAATTTCTGTATTTCCATAATAGGCCCAACGGCAAGATTTTACTTGACCTGCAAGGTTCGACCTCTTGTCTGTGAGTGCACTCAGGTATCCGCGGCTGGAGGCGTTGATTTTGCCGCCGCGGCCCGGCGGCGTAATTCAGTGGGGGAAATTCCAAAACGGTTTCTGAAGGATCGACTGAAATGCGCCGAATCGTTGAAGCCCTGACGGAAGGCTATTTCACTGATACGTTTTTGCATCTGGGTGGGATCCAGCAGATCGCTGCGAGCCGCCTTCAGGCGACGTTCCCATACCCATCTCAAGACCGTTTTTCCGGACTGCCGGAACAGGCTATGCAGATACCGGGTCGATATGCCGTTGGCATCCGCGATCATCTTCGGCGTCAGACCCGGATCCATGTAGTGTTCCTCGATATAGGCCAATACCCTGTTGAACAGCCCCGGATGCCTGCTTTTCTGCTTCAGATCCAGGGTCTTGATCAGTGAGCGGGTCAAGGCGCCCGTCAGTTCCAGAAGACTCTGTGACAAAGTATATTGATCCGTGATCGGCAGCTTGCGCGCATCCGAAGCCACCAGTTTCATCAGATCGTTGACGACCAGGCCGATACCATCACTGGGCAGCTTGCCGATGATCAAGTGGTGATCCGAGCTGACCAGGCGTTCCTTGAAGATGTGAAAGGGAATACGGACAATCAGTCTGTTGCTGCGTTCGGTATATTTGATCAGATAGGGTAACCCGCCGGCCATCAGGGCGAGGTCCCCCGGTTTCAGTGTATAACTCGCACCCTGTTGTTCTATATGCGCCTCACCATAGATCAGGGTGGTCAGGAAATAGTCGTTATTAGCATCCTTGCCGATATGCATGGCCTTGCGATTGATTATCGCCGGGTCGATGGTGATATCGTAGACGGTCAGCTCCCCGGGCAAGTCGAACTGCTGGCAGTCAAAACGGGAGAAATCCCGGTTGGATAACTGTTCGGCCTCGACCTGGACGATAGCCAGCCGAACAGACTCCTTCAGATCCCGACGGCTGCCTTGTTCATTGATCCGGGCCATCGTCTGCACCGGTACGCTATTGAAGCTGAAGATCTGACAGGGATTCCCTGGTATCGAAATCCATCAGCACACCCGCATCCGGCATCTCTACCTCCTTTACCACCTCGGCATGCTTATAGAGCAGATGCCTGGCGCCATGATCTCCGTCGAGGTGCATCATTTCCTGAAAGAACCTGCGGGACCATAATACCGGGTTGCCCCATTTTCCATCGTAGACGGGCACACATATCTCACAGCCACCTTCTGGGTCCAGGCTGGTCACCAGTCTTTCCAGACATTCACTGGAGATCATCGGCATGTCACCCAGTACCACCAGTACGGCCTCGCTGTTATCGTCCAGACGATTGAGGCCACAGATGATCGATGTGCTGATCCCATCCGCATAGCAGGCATTATGAACGAACTCGAGATCATACTGACCCAGGGCAAGCCGGATCCTGTCCTCGTCCTTGCCGGTGATTACCAGGATGTCATCGATACATGAGTTCACCAGGTTTTCCAGTGTATGCGCAATCATGGGCCGTCCCCCGAACTCAAGCAACAGTTTGTTGTCATCCCCCATGCGTTTCGACTCGCCAGCGGCCAATACCAACGCCGTAATCTTCCTTGCCTTGCTGGCGACAGCAGCGGCATGAGTGGTGACCCGTGGCTGTGGGCGGGTTCCGATCTCGTTCAATAGCCCTCCAACCCCCATGGACATGATATCCCGCGCACTGACATCCAGGCCGGCAATCAGTCGTTCCAGGACCATATCGAAACCATTGTACTTGGGCGAGCGCGCACAGCCTGGCATGCCCAGCACCGGGATATCATCCACGCCGGCCAGCAGGAGCAGATTGCCGGGATCGACCGGCATGCCGTAATGCCGTACGGCGCCACCCACCGCAGTAATGGCGGAAGGGATCACGTCACGGCGATCCACTACCGCGGAGGCCCCCGATATCACCATCATGTCCACGCCCTGTTGCCTGAGTTCGTGTATGGCCGACACAAGCGCTTCCTCTTCGTGCTGGCAACGGACTTCCCAACCGATACTGCTATTCAGATTGTGGAGACGGTTACTCAGAACCGTTCGGGTCTTGTCGAGCAAATCGTCCTTGGGCGTACCCAGACTCGTCTGAATCAGACCCACCGAATACCGCTGGAAGGGCCGTACACGTATGGCCGCAGGGTGTTGGGCCAGAATATCGTGACACTTCCGGATCACATCGGTGGCAACCGCATAGGGTATGGCCTTCACGGTAGCCAGCAACTGTGAATCACTGACGATGGCGAAGGGTTTCAAGGTCGCCACCGTCATCGACTCATGCACCAGATTTATGGTATCCAGGATATCGTGCTCAAGCACCAGCAAACCGTATGACTCAGCCCAGAGATTACATCTGCCCATCAACGGCCGTTCGACCCTGACCCGCTCCCCCTGGAGAGCCATTGCCAGGCTGAGCGCGGCATCATCCTCGACCATGTCATCCTGCCCTGGAATGGCGACCCTGATGAACGCGTATCCTTCCGCCACCAGGTCCCTGATATCCGCGTCCGTCAGAACGGCACCCTTCCTGAGCCTGTGGTTCTTCAGCGGCAGGCTGTGCGCGAGGATGGCGCCTTCCGATTCTTCGGGTGTCCGCTTTTCGAACTCCAAGATCGCTTATGCTCCAGATATAACCGGGCGCCCATGCCGTTCCTTCATATCGGTTTGGGCGGGCATTCGGAACTGTCTGATTTATCGAGATATCCCTGCGAACTGGGCCGATCCTCCTTGCTGGCAGGGGTGGCATTCCATTCAGCCTCTAGACGATTCATGCAAGCAATGTCCACGGGCGCCCTCATATGGGCTCGTCCCTGAGACGCATGGGCTTGCCTTCATTATGACCCGTGACCTCGGTAATGAAACGAGGCTTGAAGATATCCACCCAGGCCGGGATCAGGAAGATGGCCGCAAAACCATTCAGGATCAGCATGATTATCAGCAGACGGGCCGAGTCCGCCTGGAATCGCAGATCCGAGATCAGCACCCACATGATGATACCGCCAATCAAGGTCGTCGCGGTGAAACTGATGGCAACACCCGTGGTGCCGACGGCCCGGCGTATGGCATCCTGGAGATCGCGGGCGATAGGCATCTCTTCATGGATACGATCCATCATGTAGATGGAGTAATCGACTCCGAGTCCGATACCTACCGCGATCATCGGCACGGTGTTGACATTCAGGCCCATGCCCAATACATACATGCAGGCATAGCTCAGGGTGGTAGCGAAACCCATGGATACCAGCATCATCAGACCGGCATGGAAGGAACGATAAAAAATCATGGTGAACACCAATACCAGCAGCAGAACCGTGGGCACGACTATCAGATTGGTCTTGTAGGCCTCTTCGTTGATCGCAGCGGTTACTCCTATAGGTCCACCAGCCAGCTCAATATGCAATCCCTTGATCTTGTCGCCTACCTTCCGGGTCCACTCCTTGGCCATATGGATAGCCCTGCGTATGGTCTTGCCGGTGTGATCCTTATAGTAGAACACCATGTTGGCCAGGCGGTTATCCGTATCGACATATTGCAGCAGAGCACCCGGAATCGGTGATGACATCATGTACATATACATGAGTCCGCCCACATCGGAGGCCCGGTTGGGCACCACGGCCCAGCGCGGGTCATCGTTGCGGGTCAGCTGGTTGACCTGGGTGATCAGATTCGGTATGCCCTTGACTCCTCCCAGATGGTCATCCAGCAGCATGTAGGACTGAAAATCCTGCAAGGCCTTGACCACTTGGGGTTGCTTGATTCCACCCTTGTCATCGGTGCGGGCGATGACGAACATCTCCTCGGATCCCGGGAACAATGAATTGATGTTGGCGGATGAGATATTGAAATCATGATCCCGATACAATAGCGGTGAACCCGGTTCCTGCTCGCCCACCTGGACCTTGGTCCCCATATAGGCACCAATCGACAGGATCACCAGGCCCAGGACAAGGATCATCCTGGAACGCGCCGGAGTGCCCGTGATGATGGCCAGCTTTGGAAACAGTCTGCGGATATAGGTATGTTTTATCGCGGTATTTGCTGGCGTTGGCAACAAGGCCAGCAGCATCGGCACCATGATGAGGACCGTGACGATCATGGTCATGGCCCAGAACGAGGCGTATATCGCCATCTTGTCATTGATAGGCACGGAACCCAGGCCGATCATGAACAGCGCGGCGGCATCGGCTATGATTGCCAGTGCACCGGGCCGGAACAGGGCATTGAAGGTATTGCGTGAGGCCGGGATTCGATCACCTGTCCGGTTCAATTCATAGAAATATCGCTCGACCTTCTGGATCCCATGCGAGAGTGCCCGCGCCGAAATCAGGAACGGCACGACCAGCATCAGGGGATCCAGGTTGTAATGCATCAAGCCCATGAAGCCGATACCCCAGACACTGGTCACCGCCATGCCGAACATGGGCAGCAGGACGCCATAGAGACGGCGTGTATAGACGATCAATATGGCAAGTACAATCAACAAGGTGTACAGGAATATTTCCAGGATCTGGGTGCTGTAGGAATCCACCCAGCCTACCAGTACAGGATGCCCCGTGGCATATATCTTTATGCCTGGAACCGTCTCCTTTTTACGGATGGCCTGGATCTGATCGAATACCCGTCCATAATCCAGCTTGCCTTCGTTCAGCGTGCCCTTGATCAAGGCCGCCTTCATGTCCGGTGAGACCAGTACGCCATAGACGTTGGAGCTACCCAGAACATCGCTGCGCATTGCCGCCAGCTCGGCATCGGTATAGTGACCACCGGCCCCCATCATGGATTTCAATTCCTTGTCATTGTAATGGCCATGATGAGGATCGTAGTAATTCTGCGAACGCACCGATCCGTCCGGGGTCATGAATACCTTGCGGGTGTTGCGATGTGTCAGGCTGGTCAGCAGATCGTGATTGATGTTGTCCACACTATCGAGGGCCTGGGTAACCCGGAAAATCCTTGCCAGGGTGTCATTGGTGAAGATCGTGCCCTTGTCCACCTCGACCGCCAGGGTAATGATATTGGCTCCGCCGAAATTGTCACGGATACTGTTGTGCAGCTTGATGTAGGGGTGATCCTGCGGCAACAGATCGGCAAAATCCGAAAGCATCCTGACATAGGGGATCTGGAGGGCAAAAAACACCGTGACCAGGGCGATGAAGCTCAAAACCAGCTTGCGATGATCAAACAACAGGTTGCCAAAACGGAAAAAGAATTTTTCAGTATTCACGGGCATCAGGCTCCGGTGTCCGTATTGCTGGAACGAATGGATGTTCCGTGCCGTGTATCGATCAGCATCAGTGCGCCCGCCTGTCCACCAACGATGAGTCGGCCATCGCCAAGACTGGAGATGGCGCGGAGGAACAGTCGTGCCGGATTGCCATAGGTCAGCTTTTGCCAGCGCGCTCCCTGGCGTTTCAGCAGGACCCCTTCACGGCCGATGATGAAGGCCTCCTTGCCGACCATGGCGATCCCGTACAGACTCACCTTGGTGGCGGTGTCCTGGGACTCCCAGGTATGGCCACCATCCCGGGTATACAATACCGTGCCCCCCAGTCCCACCACCCAGCCGTGTCGCGGGTCAACAAAATACATGTCCTGTGGATAGAATTCGTTGGGAATGGACAGATCCCGTGACCAGTTCTTGCCACCATCCGATGTGGTCATGAAGGTACCGAATTCACCGACCACGATACCCTGCTTGTCATCGAAGAACTGGATACCGTTCAATATGGCATCGACATCGAAAGAGCGGCTGGACCAGGTCTCGCCGAGGTCCCCGCTCTGAAGGATCGTGGTGAAACTGCCCACCACCCAGAGACGATTATCGCTGCCACAGGTGATCGCCTGTACGGTCTCATCGGTCTTGATAGGATGTCTGCGCCAGTCGTCACCCTGATCCGTACTGACCCAGACACCCGCTTCGGTATCCAGGGCGACAAATTCACCATTTGGGCAGGAGGTGATATCGATAAAACTGGGAAACCCCGGGAATTCATGACGCTGCCAGGTCCGGGCCTGGTCATGGGAAGTCAGCAGGGCGCTGTCCCTGCCCACGATCACGACATTCATGCCTTGTACCGTCACGGCCTGAAACAGATCAGAACGGCGGATGGGATTACTCTCTTGCGTCTTGAGGCGCTCGAGATCCAGTGGTGCCTCACAAGCACCGACAAGCGCCAGTATCAACAGCAGCAGGCCTGCCTTGAGCATGACCCTGGCAATGGAACAGGCTTCCAGCGTTGCTGGCCTTCTCTGCTTCATCAGGCGTCCTCAGTCCGATTGTAAACCTGGGCCCGTTGGTGCGGTGGATATATCGATGTCCGTGGTCAAACGGAATCGATCATGCCCCGCTTTATTCCCATGTCGTACATCCGTAACCGTATCCATTCACATCATCCCTGACGCGATCCGGAATTCACTTCGCGGATGCGGCCGCGGCATGCCGTGAGCCCAGCCCACGGACTCGCGATATCGCACCGCAGCATGCCGGGCCCCGGCAGCAATCCCGCGATCAGGCGCCAACAGCCGATATCAAGGCCAGTAGGCCATTAAACCACTAAGCCGCGCGGCCCTTGGAGTCATATCCATCCATCAATGATGGCGAACGGTCAGGAGCTTACCTTACCGATCTCCCCAAAATCGTACAATCCTGCCATCGCGGGATCTGTCATGGCTGTTGAAAGCCGTCATGAACCGTGGACAAACCATACGGTTCCGTATGCATTCTAGGTAACCCATGCCCGAATTACAAGACAGCGCGAACGGCATTCACCAGCGGCTATCCTACACCCCGGAAGCCTCGGCCTGAATAGATACGGCCAGCGACACTGGAACGGCAATACGGCCTGGGGCAAACAACACCAGACCACGGAGTAGGCAATGGGATACCTCCAGACGGGCTCCCTTTGACCCAGGCTGTGCAATTGCTTGACTGTCAGCGTCATACAGGCGAAAAAACTTGCCTGTCATGACGCTTGTATGAATGATGCTGCCTGTGACGGCACTGACCACAACATGCGCCTAGGAGGATTCACATGGCCTGGACTTCAAGAAGGAAACCGGTATGCGTGAATAAGAGAATGCGCCATGAGTTCACGGCTGGAGGGTCTGTTTGCCGCGGGTCCGGCCGCCACACGGCCGGCGTGACTTCGGGGACAAGCCATGATGCGGCGCAAGCAGAAGTAATGGCGGAGAGGCAGGGATTCGAACCCTGGAAGGGCTATAAACCCTTGCCGGTTTTCAAGACCGGTGCATTCAACCACTCTGCCACCTCTCCGGTATGCCGATGGCGCCGATATGGGCGGGTCGCCCGGGGTGCGGGCATTCTACGGCACTGAAAATAAAATCTAAAGCCTGTGGCAAAGGAAATTGATCCATATCATGTCTGTGAGGATTTTGCCTGGCCAGAGACTTCGGGTTCAGCAATACTGAACAAGATGAATACGCGATACACGACAACCCGCCATGCCTGGTGCTGATCTGCTTCACCCGCTCGCGATAGCCCTGGCCATCGGGCTGCTGATCGGCCTGGAGCGCAGCTGGGACGTGCGCGCGCAACGGGAAGGCAGCCATATCGCCGGAATCCGTTCCTTCGGCCTCATCGGGCTGCTGGGGGCCCTGTGCGGCCTGTTGAGCCAGGAATACACCCCGATCCTGGTGGGCCTCGGCCTGCTGGGACTGACCGCGCTGCTGATCGTGGCCCACTGGCTGGAAACCCAGGAATCCCTGGACTTCGGCATTACCACCATCGTGGCGGCGATGCTGACCTACATCCTCGGGGCCATGGTGATGATGGGTTCAACGGTGATCGCCATCGTCAGCGCGGTGGTGATCACCGTGCTGCTCGGCCTGAAAGACCGCCTGCATGCATGGATAGCCCACCTGCAAGCGAATGAATTGCGTGCCATCCTGCAATTGTTATTGATCTCCATCGTCCTGCTGCCGGTGATTCCCGACCGGGGTTACGGACCCTGGCAGGCACTCAACCCCTACGAAATCTGGTGGATGGTGGTATTGATCGCCGGTATTTCCTTCATCGGCTATTTCGCGGTCAAGATCATCGGCACCAGTCGTGGGATCATGCTGACGGCCATCTCCGGGGGACTGGTGGCCTCCACGGCCGTGGCCTTGAATTTCTCCCACCTGGGCAGGCAATCCGCCGACAACCAGGGCCTGCTGGCTGCCGGCGTCACCGCCGCCTCGGCGACGATGTTCCCCCGTATCCTGGTGGTATCTTCACTGATCCAGCCGGCCCTGCTGCCCGTACTGGCCTGGCCAATCGGTCTGATGACGGTGGTCGCCTACGTCTGCGCCTGGTGGTTGCTGAAACACTCCAGCGTCAGCCGCCACAACCCCGATCTGGAATTGAAGAACCCCTTCGACCTGAAGGTGGCCTTGCAGTTCGGGGCCTTGCTGGCGCTGGTCATGCTTCTGGCGCAGGCCCTGAAACACTGGTTCGGCAGTACCGGCATCTACTTGCTGGCGGCCTTTTCCGGGATCAGCGATGTCGATGCCATTACCATGTCGCTGGCGCGCATGAGTCACGACGATCTCGCGCTCATGGTGGCGGCCAGCGGGATCTTCATCGCCGCCATCGTCAATACCGTCGTCAAGGCCGGTCTGGTCATCGGCCTGTGTGGCGGTCTCATGGGACGCCGCATCGCCGTCTGTTTTTCCCTGACGATCCTGTCCGGCTTCATCGGGCTGGGCATGGCCATCCATTTGCTATAAGCGACAAGGGCTCTGGAGATGAGAGTGAAAACCGACAGACAAGTGTTCTATTTCGGACCTTCCCGGGTCGATGGCAACGCCGGCATGCGCCGGCAGCTCGGTGGCAAGGGCGCCAATCTGGCTGAGATGGCCCGTATCGGCCTGCCCATCCCCCCGGGCTTTACCATCGGCACGCGCAGCTGCCTGGATTATCTGCACGCCGGCGGGCAACTGCCCGGAAGACTGCGAAAGGCGATCGACAAGGCCCTGCGCCGCCTGGAGAAGGACAGCCGCCGCCGATTCGCCGATCCGGATAATCCCCTGCTGCTGTCCGTACGCAGCGGCGCGGCCGTCAGCATGCCCGGGATGATGGATACCGTCCTCAATCTGGGTCTCAATGATGACATCGTCGAGGCCCTGGGCAGGCGAAATCATAGCCGGCGCTTTGCCCTGGATGCCTACCGGCGACTGATCGGCATGTTTGGCGATGTGGTGATGCAGGTGCCGCACGATGACTTCGAACAGGCCCTGCGGGCATGCCGCCGGCAGCATGGCGCCACCACGGACGCAGAACTCGAAGACATGGCGCTGGAGAAGCTGATCAGGGAATACATGGCCATCTATCGGCGCCATACCGGCGAGGATTTCCCCCAGGACCCCTACCAGCAACTGCTGCGCGCCATCGAGGCGGTGTTCCGCAGCTGGAATACCCCCCGGGCCGTCAGTTACCGGCGGATCCATGCCATTGGAGAGGACCTTGGAACGGCGGTCAACGTGCAGATGATGGTGTTCGGCAACCTCGGCGAGGATTCTGCCACCGGGGTGGCCTTCACCCGTAATCCGGCCACCGGCGCCAATGCCTTCTATGGTGAATTCCTGGTCAACGCCCAGGGCGAGGATGTGGTCGCCGGCATACGCACCCCGCGACCCATGGCTGCACTGAAGGACTGGAACCGCAAGGTCTTCAAGCAGTTGCTGAAGGTCAAGAAGACCCTGGAAAGTCACTACCGCGACATGCAGGACATCGAGTTCACCATCGAGCGGGGGCGCTTGTACATGCTGCAGACACGCACCGGTCAGCGTACCACGGCCGCGGCGCTGCGCATCGCCGCCGAGCTGGTCGCGGAAGGGAAGATCGGCAGGAAAACCGCGCTGCTGCGCATCGACCCGGAGGGACTGAACCAGCTCCTGCATCCCTCCTTCGATCCGGCGGCGAAACGCAGCGTGCTGGCCCGCGGCCTTCCTGCCTCACCCGGCGCCGCGGTGGGCAAACCCGCCTTCACCGCGGCCGAGGTCGTGACCCGTCGAGCCGCGGGTGAGCAACTGATCCTGGTGCGCCAGGAAACCAGCGCGGAGGACATCGAGGGCATGCATGCCGCCGCCGGCATCCTGACCGCCACCGGGGGCACCACCAGCCATGCGGCGGTCGTCGCCCGGGGCTGGGGCAAATGCTGCGTAACCGGGGTCTCGGCGCTGGAGATCGATGTCAAAAATCGCCGCTTGCGCATCGGCAGGCGGGAGTTCGGCGCGGATGATGTCATCAGTATCGATGGCAACACCGGCGAGGTCATGGCCGGCAGCGTTGCCACGCGTGAGGCGGAGCTCAGCGGGGACTTCGCCACCATCATGGCGTGGGCGGACGAATACCGCCGTCTGGGTGTACGCGCGAATGCCGACAAACCCGCCGATGCCGAATGTGCGCGTCGATTTGGCGCCGAGGGTATCGGTCTGTGCCGTACCGAGCACATGTTTTTCGAAGGCGGACGCATCGATGCCATGCGTGAGATGATCCTGGCCGACGACGAGAAGGAACGGCGCGCCGCACTGGACAGACTCCTGCCCTACCAGCGGGATGATTTCATTGGCCTGCTGACGGCGATGAAGGGTCTGCCGGTCACCATCCGCCTGCTCGATCCACCCTTGCATGAATTCCTGCCGCGGGATGCCAGGTCCCAGGCCCATCTGGCGCGGCGGATGGGGATCACCCAGGCCCGGCTGAGACGCCGCGTGGCGCAACTGGAAGAACGCAATCCGATGCTCGGTCACCGTGGCTGCCGGCTGGCGATCACCTATCCGGAGGTGATGGCCATGCAGGTCCGCGCCATCACCGAGGCCTGCATCCACTGCCGCCGCAAGCGCATCCCGGTACGCCCGGAGATCATGGTGCCACTGGTGGGCTTCGCCGGCGAACTGCAAGTACTGCGTGGTGAGATCGAGGCCACCATCGCGGCCACGCGCAAGGCCCTGCATTTCCGTGGAGAACTGAGGATACCGATAGGGACGATGATCGAACTGCCGCGCGCGGCCCTGTGCGCGAACGAGATCGCGGAAGCCGCGGAGTTCTTCAGCTTCGGCACCAATGACCTGACCCAGATGACCCTGGGATTCAGCCGTGACGATGTGAATACCTTCCTGCCGGACTACCTGGAACGCCACATCCTCGCCACCAGTCCATTCCAGACCCTGGACACCCAGGGAGTCGGTCAACTGGTGAGGATGGCCGTCAAACGCGGGCGCAAGACCCGCGAGGGCCTGAGCTGCGGGATCTGTGGGGAACACGGCGGCGATCCGGCCTCGATCGCGTTCTGCCACCGGGCCGGGCTGGACTATGTGTCCTGTTCGCCCTTCCGCGTCCCCATCGCCAGGCTGGCCGCTGCCCAGGCGGCGATCTCCGATAAATGATCGACCGGCATGGAGGCCACGCATGCAACCGCAGGGTGGCCCCGGGGCGCCATCATGGACAAGCCGGGCTCAGTAGTGCAATCCGCTCACCAGTCCGTCGCCTATCCAGGTCTTCAGCAGCGTTGCCGCGGCCAGCGCCACCTCCGCCTGGGCATGGAACGCGGTCAATCGGGCGCAGATTTCGGAAAAATCCCCACCCTGCATGGCAACGCGCAGAGCCGCGGCCTCGGCGGGTTCCAGGCTGCGATAGCGGGTCCGCAGCTGCTGTCGCCAGATCAGGATGCTGCGCGGTGTTTGCAGGCGAACGGGTGCTGCCGCCTCACCCTGATCACGGCCCAGCTTCCACAGCTCCAGCACGTTCCATGCATAAGACCCGCAACTGGCGGACGGACTCAGCGACAGCCTGAGCCCGGGCCAGTCCTGAGGCGGTATCGCGGCGACCTCGGCCTCACTGACCGTGCCCCGGTCGGCGGCATCGAAGCTCATCACGAAGGCCCATTCCAGACGCGCCAACTCGACCAGAAAGCCCTGGGATTCGTCCAGGGTGTCTTCCAGAAATTCGGCCAGATGCCGGCCGAACCAGCGCAGGGAATAATGCCGTGATGGCCAGGCGTCTATATACAACGAGGCCATGCGTTCGAATTCGTCATCACCCAGCAGGCCCTTGATGGCCTTGTAATCGGTGCCCAGGGCCTCGCCCAGGCGCGCCTTGTAGGCATGCACGTAGATCGAAAGGCGGTCTTCCGCGCTGAGCCTGCCGCTATCGACGATGGCCGCCACGATGGCATCGCCCTGGCCCAGGATATGCGCCTTGAAGGCCTGCTGCAGACGGGCCAGCTCCATCAGGCGGCCTCGCCCAGGGCCTGTCTGCCGATCGCGCGCGCCTGCTCCAGTTCCTGCATCAGTTCCGGGAACGGGGGCATGCGGTCATCGCGCTCGATCATGGTCGAGATCGGGCCGAAGCGTTCCAGGGTGATGCGGTACAGGTCCCAGACCGGGTCCACTATAGGATGGTCGTGGGTATCGATGATGTAGTCGCCGTACTGGCTGTGACCGGCCAGGTGGATCTGGTAGATGCGTTCCACCGGCAGGGCATCGAGATAGGAAACCGGATCGAACTGGTGGTTGAAGGCGCTGACGTAGATGTTGTTGACATCCAGCAGCATCAGGCAGTCCGCCTCCTCGACCACGGCCGTGAAAAATTCCGCCTCGCTCATGCTCGAGTCCTTGTACGACACATAACTGGAGACATTCTCCAGCAGGATGCGCCGCTCAAGGGTATCCTGAACCTGCCGCACCCGCGCGGCCACGTGTTTCACCACCTCATCGGTATAGGGCAGCGGGATCAGGTCGTGCAGGTTATGACCCTCCTGCCCGGTCCAGCACAGGTGGTCGGACAACCAGCGGGGCTCGACCCGATCCAGCAGCTGTTTCAGCCTGCACAGATAATCCCGATCCAGGGGATCGGTGCCGCCAATGGACATCGAAACCCCATGCATCACCAGCGGATAGTGCGCCTTGACGCGTTCCAGGTAATGCCAAGGCTTGCCGCCATCGACCATATAGTTCTCGGACAGGATCTCGAACCAGTCTACTGGCGGAAGCTCCTCGAGAATGGTTTCATAATAGTCGCTGCGCAGGCCAAGCCCATAGCCGAGATAGGGTTTGTCTTTTTGCTCCGACATGGCGTCATGATCCCCCGTCATATCATGGCCGGGGAGGCTGTCCCTCCCCGGCCCGCCCGATTATTTCCCCTTGGGTGTGGTCGAACCGCCAATATGGCCACAGGCCTTCTTGGACATCATTACGAAGCCCTGGCCCTTGCATTTGGCTTTGCCCTTGCATGCATTGGTGGCCGTCTTGCAGTCGTTATGACCCTTGCACATATTGACGCCATAGCACTGGACCTCGGCCTGCCCGGTGGCGCTGACCACCGCCGGCGCGGCGACAAACAGCCCGGCGGCTGCGATAGCGATTGACAGACCTACTGGTTTTGCAATGTTTTTCATCAGCTTACCCTCTTTATCCATAACTGAAAAGACCCGCTTCATGTGCGGGTCCCACCGACATTGTCATATGCCTCTGGGACATCATGACAAACCCTCGACCCTTGCACCGGAGACGACCGGCGCAGGCGATCTCGATACTCCTGTATTCGTTGTGACCGGGGCATTTGCCAACGCCGGAACACTGTGTGTAATCCGAACCACTGGAGGCCATGGCCACCGTTGATGGCGCCGTGCCTGTTATTGATGTCGTACGACATGAAGTTTTCCCTTGCCCATGGCGTTTTCGCTGCGCTTCATCCATCGGTTCCCGGACCCATTAGCCGTGTGGAAGCCACCCCGTATCCACCGCGGTTTCAAGCTGCGGCGGATGAGAAGTATAGACCGGCAGGAGCAGGTAAGTTCAAGAAATATATATTATTTTTTTGTGAAAGATATTTTCTGGAATGACGGTCTCGATAAGGTTGGACCCACGCTGCCTGCAGCCCCCGCCGTGGCCACGCCCGGCCACGGCGGCAACCCCGGCCGGGGTGGATGGCTATGTTCGCAGCGCGGCGAGATGCACCGGCTGGTAACGGTTGCCCCATGCTCCCGGACGGGCATGGAAGCGACCGGCCACCGGTGTATGGCAGTCCGGACAACGGCCCTGCCCGTCCAGGTGCCAGGCCGTGATCTGGTGCCAGTCGCGGATGATCAGGGCCTTGCCGCACTGGTGACAGAAGGTGGAGCCTCCGGTCCGATCATGCACATTACCGGTATAGGCATAACGCACCCCCTGATCGATGGCTATCTGGCGCGCCAGGCTGAGTGTACGCGGTGGTGTCGGCGGCCTATCCCGCATCTTCCAGTCGGGGTGAAAGGCGGTGAAATGCATCGGCACATCCGGACCCAGGTGTTCCACCACCCAGCGGGTCATGGCTTCGAGTTCCTCAGCTGAGTCGTTTTCACCGGGGATCAGCAGCGTGGTCAGCTCCAGCCAGCAATCACTATGGTGGTATATGGTCTCCAGGGTCTCCAGTACCGGTGCGAGATGTCCGCCACAGAGCTTGTAGTAGAACGAATCGCTGAAGCCCTTGAGGTCCACATTGGCCGCATCCATGCGCCGGAAGAATTCCTCCCGGGGACCGGCGCTGATATAACCGGCCGTGACCGCAACGCTATTGATGCCACGTGCGTGACAGGCATCGGCGACATCCAGCGCATACTCCATGAAGATGACCGGATCGTTGTAGGTGAAGGCCACGCTCTCACAAGCCAGGGATTCGGCCACGCGGGCGATCTTTTCCGGGCTGGCCTCATCGGCCAGGGTGTCGGTCTCGCGCGACTTGCTGATATCCCAGTTCTGGCAGAACTTGCAGGCCAGATTACAGCCGGCGGTACCAAAGGACAGCACCGGAGAGCCGGGATAGAAATGGTTCAGCGGTTTTTTCTCTATGGGATCGATACAGAAACCACTGGAACGACCATAGGTGGTCAGGACGATCCGATCGTGGTGATTGGCGCGCACGAAACACAGGCCACGCTGGCCCTCGTGCAGCTTGCAGGCACGTGGACACAGGTCGCACTGCACACGACCATCATCGAGTACATGCCAGTAGCGGGTTGCTGTCTCACTTTCCTGGATAGCCATGAACCTGCCTCGCCAGCCTTAGGCCTCTGGCCTTGGAATCATTCGCGTGGCCATCGACCCTGGAAACCCTGATTGTTCCAGGGTCTCGTGCTGATGACGCCGCCGTCGTATAGAGATATGCGGGCATCACGGGACAATTCAATCCCACCGCATCACGACCATAACGGAAGTCGTGTAAGATGGCCCCATCTCAGGAGAGATGATGGTGAAAGCGGAACACGATACGAAGCCGGTCCCTCCCCGGAGGCGCTGCAGTCAATGCCGGCTCAGACAGCTCTGTCTGCCCCGTGAACTGGATCCCCAGGCACTGGCGCGACTCGATGTCCAGATCGGCCACCCCAAGCCCTTGTCTCGTCACGAGATCCTCTATCATCAGGGGCAGACGCTGAGGGAACTCTATTTCATTGGCTCTGGATCACTCAAACTGAGCCTCAGGGACGACAACGGTACCGTCCAGATCCTCGGCTTTTATCTGCCGGGGGAACTGCTGGGTCTCGAGGCCCTGGAGGCCGACCGTCATACGGCAACGGCGGAGGCCCTTGAGACATCGACCGTCTGCAGCATCACATTGCAGCAATACAACGACCTGTGCCGCCTGTACCCGGAGTTCCAGGCCCAGTTCCAGCATCTGGCCGGGCGGGAGATCCGGCATGACCATGAACTGCTGCTGCTACTGGGCAAGACCACCAGCGAGGAACGTCTGGCCTATTTCCTCTGCACCCTGTCCAGGCGCTTCGCCAGGCGCGGATATTCCAGCACGGAATTCACCCTTAGCATGTCTCGTCACGATATCGCCAATTATCTGGGGCTGGCCCCGGCGACCATCAGCAGGGTATTGAAATCAATGGGAAAACAAGGACTCGTATCCATAGACCACAAGCTCGTGCAGATCCATGACCCGTCCGGGATCCAGGATATGGCCGGCCTGTGCGCCTCCTGCCCCCCCATAGACGCCGTCAGCGCCTGAGGCGGACGCCAGCCGGCGTCATGCTCATCCGGTCGGCACGGCAACAGCGGGCAACTTGTTTTTCCCTTGCCTGGACCCCATGAACAGGGCTTGATAAATTCGGGCCCGCCGGGAATTCGAGGTGGACATCCACGGCGACTCCAGTAGGATGAACACCAACAGAACCCTGACGGCCGATGACTGTCATACCGAACGACGAAACAATCTGGAGAGATCAAGACATGGCATTGAACGAATACGCTGTTGCCCATCCACGAACATCCACCCTGGCCAGCAACAAGCTGATCCGCAATACCTATACCCTGCTGTCCATGACCCTGCTGTTCAGTGCATTGATGGCCGGTGTGTCGGTTGCCCTGGCCCCGCCACCCGGGGTCAGCATCATCACCAGCATCGCCGCCATCGGACTGTTATGGCTGGTGCTGCCACGCACCGCGCAATCCGCGGCGGGTCTCGGCGTGGTCTTTGCGATCACCGGTCTGCTGGGCTTCGGTCTGGGCCCGATGCTGGCCTATCATCTGGCCTTGCCCAATGGTCCTCAGATCGTCATGACCGCGGCCGGTGGCACCGGGGTGGTGTTCCTGGGGCTGTCCGGCTATGCCCTCACCACGCGCAAGGACTTCAGCTTCATGGGTGGCTTCCTGATCACCGGCCTGCTGGTGGCGATCATCGCCTCTATCGCGAATATCTTCCTGCACATGCCGGTTATGCAGCTGGCCATATCCGCCGGTATCGTCCTGTTGATGAGCGGTTTCATCCTCTACGACACCAGCCGCATGGTACACAGCGGCGGTCAGGGTAATTATCTGTATATGACCGTGGCCCTGTACCTGGACATACTCAACCTGTTCGTCAGCCTGCTGCAGCTGCTGGGGGTGCTGGGTGGTGACGACTGACACGATCTGCGAAAACCTCGGTGAAAACCCGGCCAAGGCCGGGTTTTCTTTCAGCTGAGGAAGCCCTGCATGTCCACCTGGATGCAGCTGGCCTATGCCATTCCACTGGTACTGATGCTGGTCTACCTGTGGCCAAGCGCCAAGCGCATGCTGCGCGAGAGCCCCAAGGGCAGCGCCCGGGACTGGCAAGGCATCCTGCTGCCGCTGGCGGCGGTGATATTGTTCGTGCTGCTGCTCATCTCCATGGTTCGTCCCTGAGCGTTCAAACCCGCTGGCCGATAACGGCCGAGGGCCGCCAGACATCGGCATCTCCGCCTCCGTCATGGGGATGCGCAAGGTCGTGGACCGCGTAGATCAGCAACACCCCCGCCCCTATCATCAGCAGCTGCAGGATACTGGCGCGCAACTCGACGTGTTTATGCAGGTTGGGGATCAGATCGGCCACCGCGATATAAATGAAGCTGGCCGCGGCAATGGCCAGGACGTAGGGCAACATGTCCTGGACATCGCCCAGGGCGAAATAGGTCAGCAGACCACCGACGATGGTGGTCAGACTGGAGACCGCATTCCAGAAAAAGGCCCGCCCCGGGGTATAGCCACTGTGCAGCAGGATGGCGAAGTCCCCAACCTCCTGGGGGATCTCATGCGCCGCAACCGCCACGCTGGTCATGATCCCGAGTTTGATATCGGTCATGAAGGCCGCGGCGATCAGGATGCCGTCGACAAAGTTGTGGATGCCGTCACCGAACAGGATCAGTGTGCCGGCGGGTTGCTGCAGGCGGGCATGGCCATGCTCCTCGCAGTCACTGGCATGACAGTGCCGCCATAACAGCATCTTCTCGAGTACGAAGAAACCCAGCAACGCCGCCAGCACCACCATGAACAGACGCGGACTGCCCTGCATGCCGATACGCTCCAGGGCCTCGGGCAGGAGACCGATGAAGGACACACTGAGCAGACTGCCTATCGCGAAACTGACGCCGTAAGGCAGGACCGTCTGTCTGCGCGACTCCGGGATCAGCAGGAACAGCGAGGCCGCGACGACACTCAAGAGGCCGCCGAGCAGGGTGAAGACGAGGATATACAGCAACAGGCTCATGTCTTGTCAGTCCGTTCTCTCACTGGCGCACCATGTCAGACTGAGGGCGGATGTTGCCGATGAATGAGGGAGGGAAGAATAGATGAGAGCACCCTCCTCGGCAAGTGGGCAGAGGGATCGGTGATGATCCCGTCACCACGATGGCACCGGTGTTCAGATACGGGTCCCCCGCACCAGGCCTGCGGCCGGCGGGAGACCGCGACTCAGCTACAGGGCCTTGAACACCGCATCGATGCTCTCCCGCGCATCACCGAACAGCATGCGGGTGTTTTCACGGTAGAACAGGGGATTGTCCACTCCCGCGTAGCCCGAGGCCATGCTGCGCTTGAGCACGATGGCGTGTTTGGCCTTCCAGACCTCCAGCACGGGCATGCCGGCGATGGGGCTGTTGGGATCCTCCATGGCCGACGGGTTGACGATATCATTGGCGCCGATCACCACGGCGACATCGACATTGGGAAAATCCTCGTTGATCTCATCCATTTCATAGACGATGTCATAGGGCACCCGGGCCTCGGCCAGCAACACATTCATATGTCCCGGCATGCGCCCGGCGACGGGATGGATGCCGAAACGTACATCGACGCCCTGATCCCGCAGGGTCTTGATCATCTCGTACACGGCATGCTGCGCCTGGGCCACGGCCATGCCGTATCCCGGTACGATGATCACCTTTTTGGCCTCCTTGAGCAGCTCGGCGGCGCCCTCGGCATCGATGGGTGTCACCTCGCCGATCTCCTCGGCGATCTGACTGCCCACGCTGGGCCCCGTACCCGTGCCAAAACCGCCTGCAATCACGTTGAGGAACTTGCGGTTCATCGCCCGGCACATGATATAGCTGAGTATTGCGCCGCTGCTGCCGACCAGGGCGCCGGTGACGATCAACAGGTCGTTGGAGAGCATGAAGCCGGTCGCCGAGGCCGCCCAGCCCGAATAACTGTTGAGCATGGAGATCACCACCGGCATGTCCGCTCCGCCGATGGCCATGACCATGTGTACGCCGAAGATCAGCGCCAGCAGGGTCATCAGCAACAGGGGCTCCAGTCCACCACCGCTCTCGGTGGCATTGAGGAAGCTGTTGCAGAAGATGATCGCCAGGATCAGCATGCCCAGATTGAGCCAGTGCCGGCCCGGCAGCAGCAAAGGCTTGCTGCCTATCTTGCCACTCAGCTTGCCATAGGCGATCACCGAGCCGGAAAAGGTCACCGCGCCGATCAGGATGCCGAGATAGGTCTCTATCTCGTGGATGGTCTTTTCCGCGCCTACGAGACCACCGGCCGGATCCAGAAAGTTGGCGTAACCCACCAGCACCGCGGCCATGCCCACCAGGCTGTGCAGAATGGCCACCAGCTCGGGCATCTCGGTCATCTGCACGCGCTGCGCCAGGGCCAGGCCGGCGGTGCCGCCCAGGGCCATCATCAGCAGCAACAGCCAGTAACTGGTCACCGCACCGCTGAAGATGGTCGCCAGCACGGCGATGGTCATGCCTATGATACCGTACAGGTTGCCACGCCTGGCGGTTTCATGCTGACTCAGACCGCCCAGGGCCAGGATGAAGAGGATAGTTGCGCCGATATAGGCGACTGTAACCGTACCTTGTGCCACGTCCTTCCCCCTATTTCCTGAACATTTCGAGCATGCGGCGGGTCACTGCGAAACCACCGAAGATATTGACGCTGGTGATCAGGATCGCCAGCAGGGCCAGCGTGGTCACCAGTATTCCTGGATTGGATACCTGGATCAGGGCGCCGATGATGATGATGCTGCTGATGGCATTGGTGACGCTCATCAGCGGCGTATGCAATGAGGGCGACACGTTCCAGATGACCATGTAACCCACGAAGCAGGCCAGCACGAACACGGTAAAGTGCGCCATGAACGAGGCCGGCGCCACCGATCCCAGCCACAATAGCCCGGCGGCGGCGATCACCAGTGGTGCCCACTGTTTCCACAGGGGCTGCGCCTTTTCCTCCTCCTCGGCCACCGGCTCGGGGGTCGGTGGCGTGGCCTTGGGCGCCGCCGGTGCGGCGGAAAGCTTGGGTGGCGGTGGTGGCCAGGTGATCTCGCCGGCCTTGATCACGGTGGCCCCACGGATGACCTCGTCCTCCATGTCGACGGTGATCCTGCCGTCCTTGTCCTTGCACATATCGGCCAGCAGGTGGGCGATATTGGTGGCGTAGAGCTGGCTGGACTGGGTCGGCAGGCGGCTGGGCAGATCGGTGTAGCCGATCAGGGTCACGCCGTGTTTCTTCACCACCTGGCCGGCCTCGGTCAGTTCACAGTTGCCCCCCTGCTCGGCCGCCAGGTCGACGATCACGCTGCCGTCCTTCATGGACTTGACCATGTCCGTGGTGATCAGGCGTGGCGCCGGCTTGCCCGGTATCAACGCGGTGGTGACGATGATGTCCACCTCAGCGGCCTGGGCCGCGAACAGTTCCATTTCCGCCTTGATGAATTCCTCGCTCATGACCTTGGCGTATCCCCCCTGGCCCGAGCCTTCCTCCTCGAAGTCCAGTTCCAGGAATTCCGCGTCCATGCTCTCGATCTGCTCCTTGACCTCCGGGCGGGTATCGAAGGCGCGCACGATGGCGCCCAGGCTCTTGGCGGTGCCGATGGCGGCCAGTCCGGCGACCCCGGCGCCGATGACCATGACCTTGGCGGGCGGGATCTTGCCGGCGGCGGTGATCTGGCCGGTGAAGAAGCGCCCGAAATTCTCGGCGGCCTCGATGATGGCGCGGTAACCCGCAATATTGGCCATGGAGCTGAGGGCGTCCATCTTCTGTGCCCGGGACATCCGGGGAACACTGTCCATGGCCAGCACGGTGGCCTTCCTGGCCGCCAGTTGCTGCATCAGTTCCTCGTTTTGCGCCGGCCAGATGAAGCTGATCAGGGTCGTGCCCTCCTTCATCAGGGCAATCTCGTCCTGCTCTGGCGCGCGCACCTTGATGACGATATCCGCCTTGGACCATAACGACGCGGCGTCACGCCGGATCGAGGCGCCGGCCTCGCGGTAATCGGCATCGGAGAAACTCGCCGCCTGTCCGGCGCCACTTTCCACCGCCACCTTGAACCCCAGCTTGATCAGTCTGCCCACGACCTCGGGCGTGGTCGCGACCCGGTTCTCCCCGGGATAGACCTCCTTGGGTATACCTATCTTCATCTTGATTAACCCCTATGACTTGAGCTTCGATGCCTGTGGCGCTGCACGCCGTATGTAGTGATATTCACCATCCGGTACCCCGGGAAGGGGACCCGCATCCGGTCAAAACCCGGTGATGATACAACAATTCCCGCCGGGGATGATAAAACACCGCACAAGGATCATGAAATCATTCCCCACCGGTCAATATCTCCCGGCCCTCCACATACGGTCGCAGGGCCTCCGGTATGTGGATACGCCCCTCGGCGTCCTGGTAATTCTCCATGATCGCAATCAGGGTGCGGCCCACGGCCAGACCGGATCCATTGAGGGTATGCAGGAGTTCGGGCCTGCCACTGTCGGGATTGCGCCAGCGGGCCTGCAACCGACGGGCCTGGAAGGCCTCGAAGTTGCTGCAGGAGGAGATCTCCCGATAGGTGCCCTGGCTGGGCATCCAGACCTCGATGTCATAGGTCTTGGCGGCGGAAAACCCCAGATCCCCGGCGCACAGGGTCACCACGCGGTAGGGCAGGCCCAATCGCCCGAGGATGGTCTCGGCATGACCCGTGAGTTCCTCCAGGGCCTGCCAGGAGTCCCGTGGCCGGACCATCTGCACCAGTTCGACCTTCTCGAACTGGTGCTGTCGAATCATGCCGCGGGTATCGCGGCCATAGGAACCCGCTTCACTGCGGAAACAGGGCGTATGACAAACGAATCTGCGTGGCAGATCCGCATCTTCCATGATCGTGCCACGGGCGATATTCGTTACCGGCACCTCGGCGGTGGGGATCAGGTAAAAGCCCTGCGCCGGGACCGCGAACAGGTCCTCCTCGAACTTCGGCAGCTGACCGGTACCACGCATCGACTCGGCATTGACCAGATAGGGGACATAAACCTCGGTATAACCATGCTCACGGGTGTGGATATCGAGCATGAACTGGATCAGGGCACGCTGCAGGCGGGCGAGGGCCCCGGACAGGACCACGAAACGGGAGCTGGCCAGTTTGGTGCCGGCCTCGAAATCCATCTGCCCCAGGGCCTCACCCAGATCGACATGGTCGCGCGGGGTGAAATCGAAGCCGCCGGGCTCGCCGACGCGGCGCAGTTCCACGTTGTCATCCTCGCTGGCGCCCGCGGGCACCGACTCATGGGGGATGTTGGGGAAGCCCAGATAGATATCCTCCAATGCCCCCAGGACCTCGTCCAGGCGCGCCTCGCAGGCCTTCAGCTCCTCGCCTAGCTGGGCGACATCCGCCAGCAGCGGGCCGATGTCCTCACCCCGGGCCTTGGCCTGGCCTATGCCCCTGGAACACGTATTACGCCGCTGTTGCAGTTCCTGGGTGCGCACCTGCAGCGACTTGCGCTCCCGTTCCAGGGCGTCATAGCGCTGACGGTCGAATTCAAATCCCCTCCTGGCCTCCGCGGCCAGGACCTCTTCGAGGTGATTACGCAGTAATTGTGGATCCAGCATCGGTTTATCTTTCCTGATTCGGTTATACCCATCCGGTGACGCGCACCCGCACAGGCGCTGCGGTTGACGTTCCGGACGGCTTTAGGGAGGCGCTGCCACATCCATCCCGGATCGCCGCAGCGCCGCATACGAATAGATACGACTTTTCGCCTGATTTCAAATGAATTGCTTGCCATGCCTGGTCTTCAGGGGTTCATCCGGGTCGCGGGCGTGAGGGGAATACCGTCCTCCTCCAGCGCTTTTCGTTCCTCTCCCCGCGTAGGGCTATCGCTCGCTCCAGTGCGCCGGCCAGTGAACGATATGTCCGGATTTCAGCATGTCCTTGAGATGCCCGATCACCTCTTCGGCCTTGGACGGCTCATCGAAGAATTCGAGGACGACGGGCAGATCCAGGGACAGGTCGATGAGTCTCGCTTCATGCATCTTGCCGGAATCTCCAAACCCCGCCGTGGCACGGACCTCGGTAACCCCGTGCACCCCGCTGTCATTATGGAGGTAATCCAGCACCTGCTGAATCTGACCCTGGCCCTCGGTCAGATAGATCCGCACCATGGTAACGCCCTTGGTATTCATAACTGCCTCCCGAATACGACACCCAGCCACACCGCTATCATACACAGCGACAGGCTCAGCAGGATATTGACCACCGCGCGCGCCAGTTCGCCACTCTCGAGCAGGTTCAGGGTCTCGATCGAGAAGGTCGAAAAGGTCGTGAAGGCCCCGAACAGCCCGATCAGCAGTAGCGAACGCCAGGCCACACTGACGGCCATGCGCTCGATCAACAGCACATAGAATACGCCCATCAGGGCCGAGCCGATCACGTTCACGGCCAGCGTGCCCCAGGGCAGACCCCGGCCCAGCAGGGCATATACCCCGGTGGAGACCCAGTAGCGCAGCACGGCCCCGATAGCGCCACCCACGGCGATCAAGATCAGATTCGTCATTTCCTTCCCCTGTCACCCCGGCCCGCCTGGCGGTCCAGTTGCCGCAGATGCCTGAGTTTTTCGGCGATACGGATCTCCAGGCCCCGCTCAACGGGTTCATAATACCTGCGCCCGTGCAGCGCCTCGGGGAAATAGTCCTCCCCCGCCGCATAGCCCTCCGGCTCGTCATGGGCATAGCGGTAGCCCTTGCCATAGTCCAGCCCCTTCATCAACCGGGTCGGGGCATTGCGCAGATGCAGCGGCACCTCCGCCGACCCCCCCCGGCGGGCATCATCCCGGGCGGCCGAAAAGGCGCGATACACGGCGTTGCTCTTGGCCGCGCAGGCCAGATAGACCAGCGCCTGCGCCAACGCCAGTTCCCCTTCCGGGCTGCCCAGGCGTTCCAGGGTCTCCCAGGCATCCAGGGCCAGACGCAGGGCGCGGGGATCGGCGTTGCCGATATCCTCGGAGGCGATGCGTACCACCCGCCGGGCAATATAGAGGGGATCGCAGCCACCGTCGAGCATGCGCGCATACCAGTACAGGGCCGCGTCGGGGTCCGACCCACGCACCGACTTGTGCAGTGCCGAGATCTGATCGTAGAAGACCTCGCCACCCTTGTCGAAACGGCGCAGACCGCCTCCGCTGAGGAGTTCCCGCAACAGGGCCTCGTCGCCCCCGCCATCACGGGCCAGGTCGCTCATCGCCTCCAGCAGATTCAGCGCCCGCCGCGCATCACCGTCGGCAGCCTCCGCCAGGCGTGCGCGCAGGTCCTCGGACAGTTCCAGCCCCAGCCCACCCAGTCCCCGTTCCCTGTCCGTCAGGACGCGGTCGATCAAGGCGCGGATCTGCGCCGTATCGAAGGCTTTGAGCACATAGACCCGCAATCTTGAGAGCAAGGCGTTGTTGAGTTCGAAGGAGGGATTCTCGGTGGTCGCGCCGATGAAGACGATGGTGCCATCCTCGATGTGGGGCAAAAAGGCGTCCTGCTGGGACTTGTTGAAACGGTGGACCTCGTCCACGAACAAGACGGTATCTTCGCCCCGTTCGCGCGCCTGGCGCGCCTCGGCGATGGCGGCGCGGATGTCCTTGACCCCCGACAGGACCGCGGAGAGGGTCAGGAACCGTGCCCTGGCATGGCCGGCGACCAGGCGCGCCAGGGTGGTCTTGCCGGTGCCGGGAGGGCCCCAGAAGACCATCGAGTGCAGGTGTCCGCCCTCTATCGCCAGGCGCAGGGGACGACCGTCGCCCAGCAGGTGCCGCTGGCCGATGATCTCGTCTATGGTCAGCGGCCGCATGCGATCCGCCAGCGGCGCATAGGCAGACACCGTCATCCCCGGGTCTCCGCTGCTACTGTACGGAACCGTCGATCACGTCGACACCGGCGGGGGGCTGAAACCTGAACAGGTCCGCATCCAGCTCCGGATTGCGCTGTTCATGGCTGAATTCGATCAGGGTGGTCTGGCCGAAATTATCCGCCAGGCGCATGCGTCTGAGCGTGACGCCGGCAAAACCCAGTTCGATCCCCGTGTATTGCTCATCCCTGCCCCTGGGCTGCAGGCGCACCCAGTCCAGGCCATCCTGACTGCCCAGATCGGTCACCTCGAACTGGTCACGGATACGGGCCTCACCCCCGAGCAACATGGCCGGGGAACTGGCCAGGGTCCTGGCCTGGGGTTTTACCGTGACCTGCTCCAGATCCTTGTCATAGACCCATATCCGCTTGCCATCGGCGATGATCGACTGTTCGTAGGGACGCAGGTAATCCCAGCGAAATCGACCCGGGCGCTCCAGCGCCATGCGTCCGCTGGCCGTTTCCAGCACATCGCCCTGTTCGTCCCTGAGGGTCTGGCTGAAATCCGCCCGCAGGGTCTTCAGCCCCTGCATGAAACCATCCAGGACCCGCGCACCAGCCCCGGCCTGGGCGGCCAGGGGCAGCAACAACAGGCTCAGGAGCCACGAACTCACACATCTTTTCACATCGAACCTCATCAGTCTTTTGGAGGCGCTGGCGCCAGGACCTCACGGCTGCCATTGGCCTGTAATTCCCCCACCACCCCACTGCGCTCCATTTCCTCAATCATGCGCGCGGCGCGGTTATAGCCGATCTTCAGGCGTCGCTGCACCCCGGAGATCGAGGCCCGCCGGGTTTCGGTCACGATCCGCACGGCCTGATCATACAGGGGATCCATCTCCTCGTCCGCCGGCTCCAGACCCGGAATGGCATCCTGCGCACCCTCACCGGGAGCGGCCAGCACCGCCTCGATATAGTTGGGTTCCCCGTGCTGCTTGAGATATTCGACCACCTGGTGCACTTCCTGATCGGAGACGAAGGCGCCGTGGATACGCAGGGGGATGCCGGTCCCCGGGGCCAGGTAGAGCATGTCCCCGTGTCCCAGCAGATGCTCCGCGCCGATCTGATCGAGGATGGTGCGCGAATCCACCTTGGATGAAACCTGGAAGGCGATGCGGGTCGGGATATTGGCCTTGATCAGCCCCGTGATCACATCCACCGATGGCCGCTGTGTCGCCAGCACCAGATGGATACCGGAGGCCCGCGCCTTCTGCGCCAGGCGTGCGATCAATTCCTCGACCTTCTTGCCGACCACCATCATCAGGTCGGCCAGTTCATCGATGAAGACCACGATATAGGGCAAGGGTTCCAGTTCGGGTGCGCCCTCCTCGCCCTCCGCGGCAACATATAGTGGATCCAGCAGGGGCTGCTTCTTCTTGCGCGCCTCACGGACCTTGCGGTTGAAACCACTGATATTGCGCACGCCCAAGGCCGCCATCAGCTTGTAGCGTCGCTCCATCTCGGCCACGCACCAGCGCAGGGCGTTGGCGGCCTCCTTCATGTCGGTCACCACCGGCGCCAGCAATGCCGGGATCCCCTCATAGACCGACAATTCCAGCATTTTCGGGTCTATCATGATCAGGCGTACATCCGTGGCGCTGGATTTGTACAACAGGCTCAGGATCATGGCGTTGATGGCTACCGACTTGCCCGAACCGGTCGTCCCCGCCACCAGCAGGTGCGGCATGCGCGCCAGGTCCACCACCATGGGCTTGCCGCCTATGTCCTTGCCCAGGGCCAGGGTCAGGGGCGCGTGACTGGCCTCGAATTCCCGTGAGTTCATGATATCACTGAGGCTGACCAGTTCCCGCTGTTCGTTGGGGATCTCCAGGCCTATCACGGACTTGCCGGGGATCACGTCCACCACCCTGACACTGGTGGTCGACAATGAGCGCGCCAGGTCCTTGGCCAGATTCGATATCTTGCTGACCTTCACACCGGCGGCCGGCTGCAATTCGAAACGTGTGATTACCGGACCCGGATGCACCGCCACCACCTCGACGCTGACGCCAAAATCGGCCAGTTTCAGCTCTACCAGTCGCGACAGGGCCTGCAGGGCATCGGTGGAATATCCCCCCTTCGCGGGCGGCGGGGGATCGAGCAGGCCCAGCGGTGGCACGGCGCTATCGGCCGGGGCCTCGAACAGCACCACCTGTTTTTCCTTTTCCGCGCGCTCGCCTCGCTCGACATCGCCGATAGTGGGCTCGATACGGGGTTTGGGCCGGCTGGCGACCTTTTTACTCTCCACCCGCACCAGCGCCTCGCGTTCCCTGCGCGCCTGACGCCCGGTACGCGCTTCCCGGAAGCGGTCCCAGTAGTCCATCAGCAGTCCGCCGCCATCGAGAGCATAACGCCCGATCATGTCCATCAGCCTGAGCCACGACAGACCGGTGAAGAGGGTGATACCGGTAAGGAACAGCGCCAGCATCAGCAGCACGCCGCCGGGACCACCGAAGATATCCAGCAACAGACTGCCGCTGACATCGCCGACGATACCCCCGGCATTCTGAGGTGGATTGAGGCCATTGCCCAGACGCAGCCAGGCCAGGGCGCAGCCCATGGTGAGGGTCAGTACAAAACCGATGGCCCGGGTACTGATATGAAAATAGTCGAGCCGCTGAATCCGGCCCCGGCCCCGGAACACCAGCCAGCCGCTGAAGGCCACCATCAAGGGGAAGATATAGGCCATGTAGCCGAACAGGTAGAGCAGCACATCGGCCAGCCAGGCGCCCACCACCCCGCCCTTGTTCAGGATGGCCTGCCCGCTGCCGGTATGCGACCAGCCGGGGTCCTGGGGTGCATACGAGACCAGGGCGATGATCAGGAACAGGGCGCTTGCCGAGAGCAGGATCATGCCGCCCTCCTGCAAACGGGCGATCAGTTGCACGTTGATGCCGTGCGGGGATTCGTTTTTACGTCGCGCCTGAGACACAGTATTTAAGTGGTTTGTTTGAATCCCTTAATAAAAACCTGTTTTATATAAAAAATCAAGTATTTTCCTCCACCCCCTGCAAGAATCTTCCCCTGCCAAGCCCCACCCGGGCCCGTCTCTTGCCGGTGCATCCCCTGCGGGTGATGGCAAGGGCAACGCACCGCATCACAAAGACTGCCGCCGGCCTGCCCGGGATGCGCAGATTTGACCCTCGACAGGCGCGCATGCCAAAGTGTCCATTTCCGATACTCCAGGCAGCGGCACAACTTGAAGATCCAGTTTTTCTCCGATATTCATCTGGAATTCGGCCCCTTTGAGCTTCCTGAAAGCGATGCCGACATCATCGTTGCCGCCGGTGACATCGGTCTCGGAACCGAGGGCCTGAACTGGCTGCGCGCATCCCGGCGCCCGGTTCTGTACATCGCCGGCAATCATGAATTCTATGGCCGAGAGATGTTCGCCACGCGAACACAGCTGCGGCAGGCCGCCGCTGGCAGCCAGGTCCGTTTTCTGGAATGCAGCAGCGAGGTCTTCGATTCGGTCCGTTTCATCGGCTGCACCCTGTGGACGGATTTCAACCATGGCGACCCGCAGCTGATGGCGGTGGCGCGGGACAACATGAACGATTATCACCAGATCCTGTACCGTGACACCCCCCTGATCCCCAGCGACATCCTCAGGGAATGCCAGGAGTCGGTATCCTGGCTGAGTAACGAACTCAACCGCCCTTTCGCGGGTCATACCGTCGTTATCAGCCACCACGCACCGAGCCGCAAGAGCTGGAATCAGGAGCCGGAGCACCCGTTGCGCGATGCCTATTGCAACCGCATGGAAGACTTTATGCGCGATTTCGATATCGATCTGTGGATCCATGGCCATATTCACGACTGCGCGGATTACCTCTGCGGTGGCACCCGTGTCGTTTGCAACCCCAGGGGCTATCATGGCTATCAGCAGGTGGCCGGCTTCGATGCCGGCAAGTGCGTATGCGTGGGCTGATCGATTCCAACCTTCCTGCGATACCGCCACAATCAGTCACCCTAAGGGGCTGATCCTGTGAGACCACCGGGACAACGTCGACATGAAGAAAAAGACCATATTCAGGATCTGCTTTCAGAATCAGGGCAGAATCTACGAGATCTATGCCCACGGCATACAGCAAAGCAGCATGCTGGGCTTCGTCGAGGTCGAAGACCTGATCTTCGGTGAACATACCAGCGTGGTCGTCGACCCGGCGGAAGAACGCCTGCGCAGCGAATTCGCCGGGGTACGGCGTTTCTACATTCCCACACACGCGGTACTGCGCATCGATGAAGTGGAAAAGGAGGGCCATGGCAAGATCACGGACTCCGTGCCCGGCGACGCCAAGGTGGCCCCCTTCCCGGTCTTTACCCCGGGCGTCAAGGACTGAGGCGTCATGGCAGCAGGCAGAGCCCGCAATCACACGCACTCACTGTACTGTTTCGCCAATGAGCAACAGCAGGAGGATTTCCCTCCGGTCAGCCTGGCCCTGCACGATCCCGATGGCCTGCTTGCCGCCGGGGGGGATCTGGATCGGGAACACCTGCTCGCGGCCTATCGCCGGGGCATATTCCCCTGGTATGACGCCGGACAACCGATACTGTGGTGGTCTCCGGACCCCCGGGCCGTACTCCATCCCGGGCATCTGCATGTCAGCCGCAGCCTCCGGCGCAGCTTGCGCCGTGGCGGTTTCCAGATCCGCATGGACAGCGCCTTCAGCGAGGTCATCGGCGCCTGCGCCGGACCACGTCGGGACAGTGAAGGCACCTGGCTGCAGGCCGAGATGATCCAGGCCTACACCGAACTCTTCCATCATGGCGATGCCCATTCCATTGAATGCTGGCGCGACGGCCAACTCGTGGGTGGCCTCTATGGCGTCAGCATGGGTGCGGTATTCTTTGCCGAATCCATGTTCAGCCATGTCAGTGATGCTTCCAAGGTCTGCCTGGTGGCGTTGTGTGAACGGCTCATCGACTGGGGCTACGGCCTCATCGATTGTCAGGTCATCAATCCCCACCTGCGCCGCATGGGCGCGCGGACCCTGCCAAGGCGGGATTTCATCCGCGAGCTGGAACATCTGTGTGACAAGGAGGTCAGCCGGCAGGCCTGGGGGCGGGAGTGAAACCTCGAGAGACACTCCCCGGACTCTATGTCAGCACGCCGCATGCCTGCCAGTACCTTCCCGGCAGACTGGCGACCAACCTTTTCGTGGATCCGGATCACCCACTCGATACCGGCTGCTATACCCGGCTCGCCAGGCTCGGATTCCGACGCAGCGGGGAGTACCTCTACCGGCCCCATTGCCCGTCCTGCCAGTCCTGTATCCCGATCCGGGTGGCCATCAGGAACTTCCGGCCCAACCGCAACCAGAGACGCAACCTGGTGCGCAATTCCGGACTCAGCTTCCATGAGTGTGCCGCTGAATACATCCCGCAACACTTCCGTCTCTATAGCCGCTACCTGGCGCAACGCCATACGGATGGGGGCATGGACCATACGGACCCGGACGCCTACCAGGCGTTTCTCGTGTCCAGCTGGTGCAAGACCCGTTTCCATGAGATCCGCGAGGGCCGGCGACTGCTCGGTGTCGCCGTGGTCGATCATCTGGACGATGCCCTGTCCGCGGTATACACCTTTTTCGACCCGGACGAGGCGCGCCGGAGCCTGGGCCGGTATGCGGTGCTGATGGAGATCCGCCTGGCCAGGTCCCTGGACCTGGACTGGCTCTATCTGGGCTACTGGGTGTCGGGCTGCCGCAAGATGCGCTACAAGGATGAATATCGGCCTTCGCAGTTCTTCTACCAGGGCGCCTGGCGCTCTGGCCGCCCCCGTTTCTGATCCGTTGCCGATCCGGGGGCT
>CAZDOC010000006.1:59698-80955 GCA_964506945.1 uncultured Gammaproteobacteria bacterium | reverse complement strand
GCCCTACCCCCTTTCGCCCCTGTCCGGGAAGGGGATGACGGACGCGGCCCGATCCAGATCCCCCGGGGTCTGCAGCTCACTGAGTTGTCTGAGGGTATCCAGCAGCCCGTTGTCGCCCAGCACCGTATCCCACATCAGGCCGGAGATGCGCAGGCAGGCGGCCAGGGGGGTCTTGGCCTGGGCGCGGATACAGTCCACCTGCCATTGCAGGCCGTGCATGCGCCGTCGGGTCTCTTCCGGGGCCTTGTCGATCTCCCGGTGGATATAGGCGAGGCGTTGCTGCTCGAAGGCCCGAGGATCGTTGCGGGCCAGTTCCAGCCAGTCATCGAAATTGAAGCCTGAAGGATCGCTCATAGAGGCAAGTCTAAGATGAATCGGCCGATATTGTTAGGTAAAGCCGGATCAATCCGGATCTTCCCGGTGATAACGCTCGCAAAATGCCTACAGATCGAACTCCGCCACTACCGGGGCATGATCCGAGGGCTGTTCCAGGGCCCGCGGGGCCGTATCGATGCGGCAGCGGCGGCAGCGGCCGGCCAGCTCGGCGGATGCCAGCATCAGGTCGATGCGCAGACCGCGGTTGCGCTGGAAGCCCCCGGCGCGGTAATCCCACCAGGAGAAGCTGTTCTCCGCCTGTTCGAACAGACGGAAACAGTCCTTGAGGCCCAGGGCCTGGAGTTCGCGCAGGGCCTGGCGTTCCGGTTCGCTGACCAGCACCTTGCCCCGCCAGGCGGCGGGGTCATGCACGTCCCGGTCTTCCGGGGCGATATTGAAATCCCCCAGTAGCAGCAGGCGGGGATGTTTCCGCAGCAGGTTCCGGGTCAGCTGCCGCAGGTGACGCAGCCATTGCAGTTTGTAGGCGTATTTGTCCGAATCCAGGCTGGCGCCATTGGGGACGTAGAGGTTCAGTATGTAGAGGCCGTTGTCGAGCCGTGCGCCGAGTACGCGCCGCTGGAAATCATCCATGCCGGGCAGCTCCGTGATCGGCTCCCGCAGGGCATGGCGGCTCAGCAGGGCGACGCCGTTATAGGCCTTCTGGCCGGCTATCAGAGGCTGGTAACCGATGTCGACGAAGGCCTCGATGGGAAATTCGGCATCCGGGATCTTGGTTTCCTGCAGGGCCAGGATATCGGGCTTCTGGTCTTGCAGCCAGGCGATGACCTGGGCCTGGCGCACACGGATGGAGTTGACGTTCCAGCTGGCGATTCGAAACATGGGCGCCTGCGGGGCTTAGATGCGGAAGCCGCCATGGCGGCGACGGCTCAGCCAGTCCATGGTGTAGAGTCCCGCCAGGAAGGCGAGCAACAGCAAGGCGCCGGCTATCCCGGCCTGGATACGCCAGTCCCCACTGACTGCACCGGGCAGGCCGGCAGCCAGCCGCTCCGCCATGGCCGGCCCGTGCAGCGCTTCCTGCAGCCGTTGATGCAGCTCCCGGTTGTCCTTTTCCAGCATGCTGAGGCGCTGCCGCAGCGCCGGATCCGCCGCCTCGCCGGTGGCTGGGGTACGCCCGAGACGCGCGTTCAGTTCGCCGACCTTGAGGCGTTCCGAGGCCAGCTGGGTTTGCAGGTCCCTGATCTCCGCCTGCAGGCCCTGCAGCTGGCTGGCCTGTGGGGGTGGCGGCCTGAGTGATTTCACCCGTGCGGTCTTGAGCTCGCTCTTGAGACGGGCGATCTCCTGTTCCAGATCCTTGAGCACCAGGGCCGCGGGTTTGTTCTTGATCAGATAGCCCGCATCCATCCATCCCTGCCGGCCCTTGGGATCCCGCACCAGGGCGAGCTCGCCACTGCGCTTGAGTACTTCGACCCGGGTTCCGGTTGGAATGACCTTGATGATATCGCTGTCCAGCGCCGGATCCTTGTGCAGGCCAACCAGCAGTCGGTCGATGATATAGGCCTCCTCGGCGTGCAGGCCGGGCATCAACAGCAGCATTAGGACCAGGCTCAGGGCGCGGCTCGGGACTGACATGTTGTTCTTCCTCTTTTCGTTATTGACGGGTTGCCTGGCCGGGCCGCGGTCGCCCCGACAGTATAGCCGGCGCCCATCCACAAAGGCGGCACTGGACGTGCGTCTCAGGCGGCGATCCCCGAGTGCCGCAGCAGGGCGTCGATACTGGGCTTGCGGCCACGAAACTGGACGAACAGGTCCATGGGTTCGCGCGCGCCACCCTGCTCCAGGATGGCCTGCAAGAACTCCTGTCCGCTCCGGGTATCGAAGATGCCCTGTTCCTCGAAGCGGGAAAAGGCATCCGCGGACAAAACCTCGGCCCACTTGTAACTATAGTAGCCTGCGGCATAGCCTCCGGCGAAGATATGCGCGAAGCCGTGCTGAAAGCGGTTGAAGGCCGGTGGCCGGACCACCGAGACCTCCGCCCTGACCTCATCCAGCAGGGCCTGGATATCGGTGGCTGGATGCGCCCGGTAGTCCATGTGCAGGCGGAAGTCGAACAGCGCCAGTTCCAGTTGCCTGAGCATGAACATGCCGGACTGAAAGTTGCGCGCGGCGGTCATGCGCGCCAGCAAGTCATCGGGCAGGGTCTCGCCGCTCTGATAATGACCGCTGAACAGGTCTATGGCCTGACGTTCCCAGCACCAGTTCTCCATGAACTGGCTGGGCAGTTCGACGGCATCCCAGGGTACGCCATTGATGCCCGAGACGCTGGGATAATCCACCCGCGTGAGCATGTGGTGGAGGCCGTGGCCGAATTCATGGAACAGGGTGGTGACCTCGTTGTGGGTCAGCAGCGCGGGCTGGCCCTGTACCGGCGGGGTGAAATTGCAGCTCAGGTAGGCCACCGGTATCTGGCTGACATCTCCATAGTGCTTGCGGATACGGCACTCGTCCATCCAGGCCCCGCCGCGTTTGTGCGGGCGGGCATAGAGATCCGTGTAGAAGCGGCCACGCACCTGGCCGCCGGCATCGCGGATCTCGTAGAAGCCGACATCCTCATGCCAGGTCTCGACACCCTCCACGGACCTGATATCCAGCCCATAGAGGCGCTGTACCACCGCGAACATGCCCTCGATCACGCGTGGCGCCGGGAAGTACGGACGCAGATCCTCCTGCGAGATGGCGTGTTTGTGCAGGCGCAGCCTTTCGCTGTAGTAAGGCAGATCCCAGGCCTCGAGTGTTCGTGGGCCACCTTGTTCCCGGGCGAAATCCAGCAGTTCGGCGATCTCCCGCTGCGCCATCGGTCGGCTGCGCCGCGCCAGGTCGGTGAGGAAATCCAGTACTTCGCCGGTGTCGGCGGCCATCTTGGTGGCCAGGGAGTATTCGGCATAGTTGGCGAAGCCGAGCAGGCCGGCGAGTTCCTGACGCAGGCCGAGGATCTCGTGCATCAGGGGCCCATTGTCCCAGCGACCGCCGTCCGGACCCCGTTCTGAGGCCCGGGTGACAAAGGCCTCGTACATCTCGCGACGCAACTCGCGGTTGTCGGCATAGCTCATCACCGGTTGATAGGAAGGCATCTCCAGGGTCAGCAGCCAGCCATCCAGATCCCTGGCGGCCGCGGCCTGGCGCGCCAGCGCGAGGGCGGATTCGGGGAGGCCCGCGAGCTCGTCGGCATCCTGGATGTGCCGGTTCCAGGCCTGGGTGGCATCGAGCAGGTTTTCCTCGAAGCGGGTCTGCAGCCGCGACAGGCGCTGGCGGATGGCCTTGAAGCGTTCCTGCTCCGCGGCCGGCAGTTCGACCCCGGAGAGGCGGAAGTCACGCAGGGCGTTGTCGATAATCTTTCTGGCCGCCGGCGGCAGACTGTCCGCCTCATTTTCAGCGACGTGACGATAGGCGCGATAGATGGCCGTATTCTGGCCCAGCTCCGTCCAGTAGGTGGATATCTTCGCCAGACAGGTATTGTAGCTGCGCCGAAGTTCGGCGTTGTCGGCAACGCTGTGAAGGTGGCTGATCGGGGACCAGGTCCGACTGAGCCGGTCGGCGATTTCCTCCAGTGGCAGCAGGGTGGATTCCCAGGTCGGCTCCGGGTCCTTGGCCAGGGCCGCGATCCGGGCCCGGTTTTCCTCGAGGAGGGTATCGATCGCGGGCTCGACATGCTCGGGACGGATGTGCCGGAAGACCGGCAGCTCATGCTCGGCGAGGAGCGGGTTGCGGGACACGGTATTCATAGAGGGCATAGTCTGAACCGCGAGGACGAGATTCACAACTCGGATTGTCGATGCCACTGCAGGGGTGTTCAAGGAGACCCGATGCCAGTTGTTGATAATCATTCTCATTTGCATTAGTATCGCTGGGCATCGATGCCGGAACCGCGGCATCCACAATAACGCCGTTCAGCACGCCAGGGGTTTGACGCTGGCAGCGGCCAGATATCCAGGAGCACTCGAGAGATGACATGCAAAGAGGCCGGGAAGATGTATGCCGGGGGAGGTCGTGGCCGCCGATCGTTTTTCACCCCTTCGTTGGCGGTATTGCTGGCATGCGCCCTGAATCTCCCGGGGACGGCCGCGGCGGAGGTTCCCAGCATGGCGGAGATGTGGTCCATCATCCAGCAACAGCAGGCGACCATCGCCGAGCTGCGGCAACGTCTGGAGCAGGCCGAGGCCAGGGTCGCGGAGACCGATGAAAAGGTCGAGGCGGCCACGGATGCGATCGAGTCGGGGGCGGTGAGGTCGGATACCGCGGTGGCCGCTGCGGGCATCAGCCGTACCAGCATCGGTGGTTATGGCGAGCTGCACTACAGCAATCTGGCCAATGACCGCACCGGCAAGGATACCGACGAGGTGGACTTTCACCGCTTCGTCCTGTTTTTCGGCCACGAGTTCAGTGACGATGTCCGTTTCTTCTCCGAACTGGAGGTGGAACATGCCGTGAGCGGGGATCAGGGCGCGGCGCCTGGCGCGGTAGAACTTGAGCAGGCCTGGGTGGAGCTGGACCTGAGCGCGAATCATCATCTGCGCGCCGGCGCGGACCTCCTGCCCGTGGGCATCGTCAATCCGACCCACGAACCGGATACCTTCTTCGGGGTCGAGCGCGATCCGGTGGAGACGAATATCATCCCTACCACATGGTGGGCGGCCGGCCTGGGCGCCTACGGCGAGATCGCCCCGGGCTGGAATTACGATATCGTGCTGCATTCCGGCCTGGCCACACCGACCACCGGCGCCAATGCCTTCCTCATTCGCAAGGGTCGTCAGCAGGTGGCCAGGGCCAAGGCCAGCGATGGCGCCCTGACCGGGCGGCTGCGCTACACCGGCATGCCGGGCCTGGAGCTGGCCGTGAGTGGCCAGTATCAGTCCGACCTGACCCAGGGCGCGCTGGCGACCAGCGCCACCCTGCTGGAGGCGCATATCGACTGGCGGCGAGGCCCCTTCGGCCTGCGCGCACTCTATGCCCGCTGGGATCTGGAGGCGGGACCGGCCCTGACTGGCGCCGCGGCCTTGGGCCGCGATCAGCAGATGGGTTACTATGTCGAGCCCTCGTATCGCTTCGCCGCACCGGGACGCCTGCCCGGCGAGATCGGGGTGTTCGGTCGCTACAGTGACTGGGACAACGAGGCCGGCAATGCCGCGGCCACCGCCAGACGCCAGTACACCGTGGGCATGAACTGGTGGCCGCAGGAGCATGTGGTCTTCAAGTTCGATTACCAACAACAGGATGGCGCCGCGCATGATGACGGCTTCAATCTGGGGCTGGGTTACCAGTTCTAGCGGGATGATGAAACCTCCCTCCCTGGTTTTATTCAACCGGGGCAAATCCACGCGCCGCCAGCAGGCTGCCCCGTGCGCAGACCGTTCACACGATGATCAAAGCCATGTATGAATTCCCGGTCAGGGGCGCTTCCCGCCTCTTTCTCATCCTGCTTCTGCATGCCCCCGTGGCATCCGCCGGCGAGGTCTATATGAGCCCGGAGCGTTTTCTTGCCCAGGCATTCGCCGGCGAGGCGCCCAGGCCCAGCCGCTTGTGGATCAAGGGCGAACTGAAAAAAGACGTCCGGAAGATCCTGGGCCATGAACTCGGGGTGCTGCGCCTGCGCTACTGGGGGCGTGATCGGCGCACGGCCTGGATCCTGGAGGAGATCGGCAAGGAACGCCCCATCACCGTCGGTCTGGTGGTGGATCGCGGTCGCCTGCAACAGCTGCGGGTGCTGGTATTCAGGGAGAGTCGGGGCTGGGAGGTGCGTCATCCCTTCTTCACCGATCAGTTTGTCGGTGCGGGTCTGCGGCCCGATCAGGCCCTGGACCGGGACATCGACGGCATCTCCGGGGCCACCCTGTCGGTACGGGCCTTGACCCGGCTGGCGCGGCTGGCGCTGTTGCTGCATCGCCACAGCCGTTTCAGCGGGCGGAAAAGCTGATGGCGCGCCTGCATTTCTGGCACCGCACGGTGGGGATCTGCAGCGCCCTGTTCGTGGTCCTGCTGGTGAGCACGGGCCTGTTGCTGAACCACAGCAGCAGCCTGGGCCTGGACCGCTACCCGGTTGGCAACGGCCTGCTGCTGGATCTCTACCATATCGGCGCGGGTGTCGAGCCGGTGTCGGTCAGGGTCGGGGCTCACTGGATCAGCCAACTGGGCCGGCGCGCTTACCTGGACGACAGCTTCGCCATGGAACTCGATGGGCCGTTGATCGGCGCGGTGACTGATGGCGATACGCTGGTCGTGGCAAGCACCGATCGGCTCACGGTATTGACCCCGGGCGGGCGGGTCATCGAGGTCCTGGGCGCCGCCGAGGGTGTGCCCACGGCGATGCAGGCCATCGGCAAGGATGCACATGGACATATCCTGATACGCACCCCGCAGGGGGGATACCGGGGCGATCTGGAGACCCTGGACTGGCGGCGATGGCCGTCGTCCGCCGGCCAGTGGTCAGGCCCGACAACCACGCCCGGGTCCCTGCTCGAGCCGTTGTTGCAAGACTACCGCGGCCACGGCCTGTCCCTGGAGCGCGTCCTGCTGGATATCCACAGCGGCCGTATCCTGGGCGACTGGGGAGTTTATCTGATCGATGCGGTGGCGCTGGTATTCCTGCTCCTGGCCATCAGCGGGATCTGGATGTGGGCGCGTCGTCGCTGGTGAATCCCCGGCCTTGCCGTGGCCCATGCGCTGCGGCTATGCTGTGTCGCAACATGCAGGCCCCCACGCACAATCACGGCATGAGCGGATAGCCACCTTGCCTCGGCGCACGGTCTTGCATGCCTCGCACGTCGCCGCTGGCGGCAGGATGGTCGACTTCAGCGGCTGGGAGATGCCCTTGCACTATGGCTCGCAATTGGCGGAGCACCATCATGTGCGTGGTGATGCCGGCATGTTCGATGTCTCCCACATGATGATCACCGATGTCCAGGGTCCCGGCGCGCTGGGTTTCCTGCAGACCCTGCTGGCCAATGACTGTGCGCGTCTGCAGCAGGTGGGGCAGGCGCTTTATTCCTGCATGCTGAATGAGCGCGGCGGCGTGATCGACGATCTGATCGTCTATCGACTGGGCGAGGACGGCTGGCGGCTGGTCAGCAATGCCGGTTGCCGGGACACGGTCAGCGCCTGGCTACGGGCGCATGCCAGGGGGGGGGTCAGCCTGCGGCTGCGGGATGACCTGGCCATCATCGCCGTGCAGGGTCCACGGGCGCGCCAGGCCTGCATCCCGCTGCTGCCCCGGGAGTTGCGCCTGGCGGCTTCCGCCTTGCCGGCCTGGCATGCCTGTGGTGACGGCGATCTTTTCGTTGCCTGCAGTGGATATACCGGCGAGGATGGTTTCGAGTTGATGATGCCCGCCCCCCAGGCCCCTGGATTCTGGCGGCGCCTGGCTGAGGCCGGGGTCTTCCCCGCCGGGCTGGGCGCTCGCGACAGCCTGCGGCTGGAGGCCGGGATGAACCTCCAGGGTCAGGACATGGATGCCACGACCACGCCCCTGGAGACGGGCCTGGCCTGGACCGTTGCCTGGGAACCGCGGCACCGTGGCTTTATCGGACGCGAGGCATTGACCCGGCAACGTGAGCAAGGGCCGGCCTGGCAACGGCGGGGGGTGATCCTGGAGGGTCGGGGCGTATTGCGCCAAGGCATGGAGATCAGGGACACTCGGGGACACACCGGTCGCGTCACCAGTGGCGGCTTTTCCCCCAGTCTGGGCCGCGCCATCGGCCTGGCCAGGATCCCCGTCGCCATGGGCGCGGGACTCATGGTCGGCATGCGTGGCAGACAATTGCCCCTGCGGCTGGTGACGCCGCCGTTCGTGCGCGGGGGAAGATCCTGTATCGCCGGCTTGCGGGTCCGGACAGCAGGGAACGGCAAATGAAAGACGGTGATTACCAGGACCGTGGCGGAATAGTTCGCCAGACGGTCTATATTGATGGAGTACCCATGTGGCCGAGAATGTGGAGAGGAGCATGAGCACGATACCCGAAGATTTGAAATACACCGATACGCACGAATGGCTGGAGGATCAGGGGGACGGCAGTTACCGGGTCGGCATTACCGACCATGCCCAGGAACAGCTGGGCGACCTGGTGTTCGTGGAACTGCCGGAGATCGGCAGCATCTATGCGGCCGGGGCCGAGTGCGCGGTGGTGGAATCGGTCAAGTCCGCCTCGGATCTCTATTGTCCGGTCGATGGCGAGATCGTCGAGGTGAACACCGAGCTCGAGGACAGCCCGGAGGTCGTCAATACCGATCCCTATGGGGGAGGGTGGATCTACCGCCTCAAGCCGACGGATCCGGGCAGCGTCAATGAGCTTCTGGATGCCGATGATTATGCGGAAATCATAGAGGAATAGGCTGATGCGGGTCCAGGCAGCGGAGGGGGTAGCTGAATTGCGCCGGTCGTACCGCTGATGCCCTATATCCCGCATACCGACGCCGACGTGCGCGCCATGCTGGAGGTCATCGGCGCCGACGATATAGAAGACCTGTTCGACGAGATCCCGGGGTCCCTTTATTTCGACGGCTGCCTCGACCTGCCGCCCCAGCTGAGCGAGCGAGCCATCGGTCGGGTGATGCGCCACCGCGCGCGTCAGGACCGGCCCTTGCTGTGCTTCGCCGGCGGCGGCGCCTACCAGCATCACATCCCGGCCGCGGTCTGGGAGATCGCCACGCGCGGGGAGTTCTACAGCGCCTATACACCCTATCAGGCCGAGGCCAGCCAGGGCACCATGCAGGTCATTTACGAGTATCAGACCCTGATGGCGGATCTGCTCGGCATGGAGGTCTCCAACGCCTCGCTCTACGATGGCGCCTCGGCCCTGGGCGAGGCTCTGCTGATGGCCGTGCGTGCGAACCGGCGCAGCGGCTCCAGGCGTATCCTGATGCCGGCCTCCATCAATCCGGTCTATCGCCGGGTCGCAGCCAGCATGGTTGCGGCGCAAGGGCTGGAGATCGTCGAACTGCCTTTTTGCACGGACAGTGGTGGTCTGCCGCCGGATTCGCTACGGCGTTTCGAGGGTGAGGACATGGCCGCCCTGGTGATCCCGCAGCCGAACTACTTCGGTCGTCTGGAGCAGGTCGATGCCCTCACCGACTGGGCCCATGCACAGGGGGCGCTGGTGATCGCCCTGGTGAACCCGCTGGCCATGATGTTGCTCGCGCCGCCCGGCGCCTGGGGTGGGGCCGGCGCCGATATCGCGGTCGGCGAGGGCCAGCCGCTGGGGATCCCGCTGGTCTCCGGAGGCCCGTATTTTGGCTTCATGGCCTGTCGCAAGCAGCATGTGCGGCAGATGCCGGGACGCCTGGTGGGGCGCACCGGGGACCTGGAGGGCAGACCCTGTTACGCGCTTACACTGCAGGCGCGAGAACAGCATATAAGGCGTTCCAAGGCCACCTCCAACATCTGCACCAACCAGGGCCTGATGGTGACCGCGGCGACCATACACATGGCCATCATGGGGCCGGATGGCCTGCGCCAGGCGGCCAGCGCCAGTCATGCCCTGACCCTGGAGCTGCGCGATGCGCTGCTGGACATAGACGGGGTGGAGCGTGTCTTCGAGGGTCCAATCTTTCACGAATGTGTATTGCGACTGCCGGCCGATGTCGATGCGGTGCTGGCGCGCCTGGCGAGACAGGATATCCTCGGCGGGATCAGTCTCAAACGGGCCTACCCGGAGCTGGGGGAGGCGCTGCTGGTATGCGCCACGGAAAACCGTACCCGTGAGGACATCGGGATCTACGCCGACAGCCTGCGCCGGGTGCTGGCGGACCGTGGCGAGGGCGATCCATGCTGATCTTCGAACTGTCTCATCCCGGACGGCGCTCACGTTCCCAGCTGGAGCCTGCCCCCGACCGCAGCGAGATCCCGCCGAGCCTGGCGCGCAGGCGTCCACCCCGATTGGCCGAGGTCACTGAACTGCAGGCGGTGCGGCACTATACGCGCTTGTCGCAGTTGAATTTTTCCATCGATACGCACTTTTATCCCCTGGGTTCCTGCACCATGAAATATAACCCCAGGGTCTGCAACACCCTGGCCCAGCTGCCGCGCCTGCAGCGGCATCATCCGGCGGCGCCGGAAGAGGCCAGCCAGGGTGTCATGGCCTGTCTGTACGAGTTGCAGCAGATGCTGGGGGAACTCACCGGCATGGCGGCGGTATCCTTGACACCGATGGCCGGCGCCCAGGGTGAGTTTGCCGGGGTGTCGATGATTCGGGCCTATCACCAGGCCCGTGGCGATCATGGGCGCAGCGAGATACTGATCCCCGATGCCGCCCATGGCACCAATCCGGCCAGTGCGGTGATGTGCGGCTATTCGGTGTGCGAGATCCCGACCAATGACCAGGGGGATGTCGATATCGAGGCGCTGAAGACCCGGGTGGGACCCCGGACGGCCGGGATCATGCTGACCAATCCCTCCACCCTGGGGGTGTTCGAGCGCCAGATCGCCAGGATCCACGAGATCGTACACGCGGCCGGCGGCCTGTCTTACTATGATGGCGCCAATCTGAACGCGATCCTCGGCCGGGTGCGGCCCGGTGACATGGGCTTCGACGTGATCCACATGAACCTGCACAAGACCTTTTCCACCCCCCATGGCGGCGGTGGACCGGGTGCGGGACCGGTGGGGGCCAGCGAGCGCCTGCGCCCGTATCTGCCCGTGCCGATGGTCGGCCGGCGCGGGGACCGGTATGTCTGGATCACAGAGACCGGGCTGCCCCACAGTATCGGCCGTCTGTCCGCCTGGTGTGGTAATGTCGGGGTACTGTTGCGCGCCTATATCTATATGCGGCTGCTGGGCGCGGAAGGCATGCGCCGGGTATCCGGATTTGCCACCCTGAATGCCAATTACCTGCTCACCCGATTGCGCCAGGCCGGTTTCCAGGCGGCCTTCCCCGAACGGCGGGCCACGCACGAGTTCATCATCACGCTGAAGGACCTGGCCGCCAGCACCGGGGTCACCGCCAAGGATTTCGCCAAGCGCCTGCTGGACAAGGGTGTGCACGCCCCGACCACCTATTTCCCCCTGCTGGTGCCGGAATGCCTGCTGATAGAGCCGACCGAGACCGAGGCCCGGGAGGATCTGGATGCCTTCGTCACGGCCATGGTCGAGGTCCGGGATGAGGCCCTGGCCGATGCGGAGCAGGTGAAGAAGGCCCCCTGGAGGCTGCCGGTCAAACGCGTCGATGAACTCAAGGCGGCGCGCCAGCTGGATCTGGCCTGGCGACTGGAGTGATCACAATGCCACCATCGTGTTGGCGTTATCCGAAAAGGACAAAACATCCTCACTGAGCATGCACAGAGACAGGATTCAAACCAAGGTTTTCTCTGCGTGCTCTGCGCCTCCGCGAGAGAATGCTTTTCTGAAGTTCGAGTTATCCCACCAGCGGCGAGACTGGGCTACCCAATCAGGCGAAGCGATCCACGTTGCCCCGGCCGTTGGGCAGGGTCAGGCGCAGGGCGTTGAACAGACGCTGGCGGTTGCCTTGGGTCTGGGCGGCGCTGAGCAGGGCCGGCGGGACCGCGGTCGCCGGGTCCGTTCCGGTATCCGCCGGTGCCTGGCTGGCGGCCAGGCGGGCACGGATGACCTCGCTGCGGGCCTGCTGTTCCATGCCTGCCGCCTGCGCGGCCACGGCGCGGTCCTGGGGTGACGGTTCCGCCGGGGCCAGCGCCGCGCGGCGGATCTGCTGGGCCTTGCGCAGGGTGGCCTCGGGATCGTTACGAACCGGCGATGTATCTATCGAGACCTCGCCGCCGACGGCGTATTGACGGCCATCCGGACCCCGTACGAAGGTAAAGCTGGTGCCACCGCGCACCAGCCCTCCGGCGGCGGCGCGATGGGCGGCCTCGTGCGCCCGGACCTTGCGGTCACGGTTGCTCAAATCCTGGGTCAGGCGCTGTAACTGCTGGAGTTTGCGTTGCTGGCGGGGATCCCCGCGTGTCTGCGTCGCGCGGCCGGACCCGGTGCCGCCGTCACCATTGGCCGGTGCCCGGCGGGTTGCCTGCGTCCCCGCCGCATCCACGGTCCGGCTGGCGGACACCGGCGCCACATCCTGCCGGGATGCGGGCCCTGCGCCCGGGAGCGGTGGCGTGCGGTTGCTGACGGCCTGGGTACTGAGCACCTTGTTGACCCGTGGTTGCTTTTTCAGTTCGGCCGGGGATGCTCCGGAAACAGCGGATCACCCGGATCCTGCCCAGATTATAGGTCAGAATCCATATCGAGGTATGGGCAAAGCCTGCACTGCGTCACAAAAACGCCATATCCTCCGCATCCCGTGTTCAGTCAATGTCTTCCAGCAGGCGGAAATCCTTCCCGTCATAGCTGTAGGCACCGATCTCCGGGACCGCCCCGGCCCGTGGGGCGATGATCAGATAGAGCACCCCGGGATAGGCGGCCAGGGCCCTGTCACGGGCGGACGGGCGGGCCGGACCGCGCGGGTGGGAGTGGTAGATGGCATGCAGTTCCTGGCCTCGGCTGCGCATGTGACGCATGGCCTCGATCTGGCCATGGGCATCCAGCAGGAAGCGGGTTCGTGGCCGGCTGGCGGTATTGGCAACGGGATAGACCTGACAGCGGCCCTCCGGATCGCGTCCGATCAGGCCACAGATCTCCCGCTCCGGGCTGGCCTCGGCCAGGGTCCGCAACTCGGCCAGGGTCTCCGGCGCCAGGCCGGTGTCATTCGCGGCGGCGGGCACAGACCGGGCAGTCCGGATCCTGGCGCAGGCGGATACTGCGCCATTCCATCTCCAGGGCGTCCACCAGCAACAGCCGGCCATGCAGGCTCTGGCCTGTTTCCGCCAGCAGTTTGATGGCCTCGCAGGCCTGCACCCCGCCGATCATGCCCAGCAGGGGGGCGAGTACGCCATTTTGGGTGCAGCCGGCATCCAGTTCCGCTTCATCGTGGTAGAGACAGCGATAGCACGGTCCATCAGAGTGGCGCAGGTCAAAGCTGCTGACCTGGCCCTCGAAACGTATCGCGGCGCCGGAGACCAGCGCGGTATGCTGGCTGGCGCAGGCGGCATTGAGGGTGAAGCGGGTGCTGAAATTGTCACTGCAGTCGAGGACCACGTCGGCGCCGGCCACCGCCTCCATCAGGGCTTCTTCCTGCAGGGCGGTCTGGCTCAGTATCAGTCGTGTATCCGGATTCAGTTCACGCAGGCGCCGGGCCGCGGAGACCACCTTGGGCTGGCCGATATCGCCATTTGCATGGATGATTTGCCGCTGCAGGTTGGACAGATCGACGCGGTCGAAATCGACCAGCTGCAGGGTGCCGACGCCGGCCGCGGCCAGGTACATGGCCACCGGCGATCCCAGGCCTCCCAGGCCGATGATCAGGGCGCGTGCGTCCAGCAGTCGCTGCTGACCCTCGATGTCGAACTCCGGCAGCATGATCTGGCGGGAGTAGCGGAGTAATTGCTGATCGTTCATGTGTCCCGCTCGAGATAGCGCCGCCACTGTTGCGGGCGGTCATCGATGCGTCCATGGCGGCGGCCGCGATAGCGGCTGATGTAGATCCGCCGGATGCAGCGGGTCCAGCCCTCGGCGAGCCCACGATCCAGCAGCTGGCGATGCTCCAGATACTGCCACAGTCGCAGGCGCAGGGACCCGAGCCGGCCCGGGGCGGGCAGGGCGCCCAGTTCCGCGAGGTGGAGCAGCAACCTGTGCAGATTGAGCTGATGCAGGTCATAGCAAAGGGACAGCGTGCGTGGCCCGAGCAGGGTGGCCGACCGCAGACCCTCTATCGTCATCAGTCCGGAGACCAGTTGCCCGGCGGAACCTCCGGTGGAGGCCAACCGCAGCCGGCGTCGTTTCAGCCAGTCGTCGCCCCTTGCCCCGTTCATGCCGGCCCGTCCATGGCCAGGCAGGCGCCGCTGAGGCGTTCGTGACCGGCATGGTCCCGGCGCGTGGCGATGGCGCTGAATCCGGCCTGCCGCAGCAACTGCCGCACCCCCTGGCCCTGATCCTGACCATGCTCCAGCAGCAACCAGCCATTACCACGCAGGTGTCGGCGTGCGCCGCTGATGATGGTGCGAATGGCGTCCAGGCCATCGGCGCCGGCGGCGAGGGCGGCACGGGGCTCGTAGCAGAGGCCATCGGCGTTGAGGCAGGGGTCGCTGTCCCTGATGTAGGGTGGGTTGGCGACGATGACCTCGAACAGGGCGTCGCCCAGGGCCTGATACCAGTCGCCCTGGCGGTATGTGATCGTATCCAGGCCCAGACGCGTGGCATTGTGACGGGCCACCTTGAGGGCGCGCTCCGAGATATCGGTGGCGATGATGCGCGCGCGCGGGTGCTCACTGGCGATGGCCAGGGCGATAGCGCCACAGCCGGTTCCCAGATCGGCGAGATTGCAGGCGATATCCCGGGGCATGAGCTCCAGCACCCATTCGACCAGGTGTTCGGTTTCCGGGCGCGGCACCAGGGTATGCTCATCCACCTGCAATTCCAGCGACCAGAACTCCCACTGACCGATCAGCTGGGCAATGGGACGACCGCGACGGCGTTCGGAGATATGGTGGAGGAAACGCGCCCGTTGTTCTGGGGCGACGGTTTGTCGTGGATGCGCATAGAGATGGCTGCGTTCCACCTTCAGCAGCCAGGCCAGCAGCAGCTCGGCATCCAGGTGGGCATCCTCCAGGCCTTGCAGCTGCTGCCGGGCCTGTTGCAGCAGGCTGTCGATACGGCTCAGCGGCTCGGGCGTCATGTCCGCTATGCTCCCAGGGCAGCCAGCTGGCCGGCCTGATATTCCTGGATCAGGGGATCGATGACCTGTTCGAGCTGGCCCTCCAGGATGCTGTCGAGCTTGTACAGGGTCAGGTTGATGCGATGGTCGGTGACCCGTCCCTGGGGGAAGTTGTAGGTGCGTATACGCTCCGAGCGATCCCCGCTGCCAACCAGATTGCGGCGGTTTTCGGCCTGCTCCGAGCGCTGTCTGTCCTGTTCCGCGGCCAGCATGCGACTTTGCAGCAGGCTCATTGCACGGGCCTTGTTCTTGTGCTGGGAGCGTTCCTCCTGACATTCCACCACGATCCCGGTGGGCAGATGGGTGATGCGGATGGCGGAGTCGGTCTTGTTGACATGCTGACCACCGGCGCCGGAGGCGCGATAGGTGTCGATGCGCAGGTCGGCGGGGTTGATATCCACGGCATCCACCTGCTCAGGCTCCGGCATGACCGCCACGGTACAGGCGCTGGTGTGGATGCGGCCCTGGGACTCGGTCTCGGGGACGCGTTGCACGCGGTGGGCGCCGGACTCGAATTTCAGTTTGGAATAGGCCCCCTTGCCGATGATGCGCAGGATGACCTCCTTGTAACCCCCCAGTTCATTCGGGGACTGGCTGAGGATCTCGACCTTCCAGCCCTGATTCTCGGCGTAACGCGTGTACATGCGCAGCAGATCGGCTGCGAACAGCGCGGCCTCGTCACCACCGGTGCCGGCGCGGATCTCCAGGAAGGTATTGCTGTGATCGGCCGGGTCGCGCGGCAGCAACAGGGTGGTCAGCTCCCGTTCCAGGGTCGATCGCAGGGACTCGGCGACGGCCAGTTCGTCCCGGGCCAGACCCTGCATGTCCTCATCCTCGTCCCCGAGCATGGCCCGGGCATTGTCGAGATCCTCCAGGCATTGCAGGTAGCGCCGATAGTTGTCGACCACCGGACCCAGCTCGGCATATTCGCGGGACAGTTCACGGAAATGTTGCTGATCGGAAATGACCCCGGGATCGGCGAGCAGGCCGTCAAGCTCCTGCTGGCGTTCCCGGAGGCGTTCGAGTTTTTCCAGCAGTGATGGATTCATGAGGTTATGCTGCGGTGTCGATCATGGTCTGGGCTATGTTACCCGAAATACCGTATCAATCCTCCCGGGGGATTTCGAGTCCGAACAGCTCGCGGGTGAGGGCCAGGATGTCCGTGCGATCCGCGGCCCCGGCCTCCCGCAGGCGGACGCTGGGCTGGTGGGCGATGCGGGCGCAAATGGCCTTGTGGAACCCCTCCAGCACCTCCATGGGATCGTCCCCCCGTGACAGGCGCTTGCGGGCCTTTGCCAGCGGCTCCTCACCCAGGCGGGTGATCCGTTCCCTGAGCGCGGTGATGGTGTCCACCGCGTTGAGGGAATGCATCCAGTCTATGAAATGCTCCACCGCGGTATCGATAATCTCGTCGGCCTGCTGCGCCGCCTCGCGGCGGGAGCTCAGGTTTTCCTCGATCACCGACTGCAGGTCGTCGACGGTATACAGGTAGACGTCCTCGAGTTCGGCGATCTCGGCTTCGATATCCCGGGGCACGGCGATATCCACCATGAACATGGGCCGGTGGCGGCGTTTTTTCAGGGCCTGCTCCACCGCGCCCTTGCCCAGGATCGGCAGACTGCTGGCGGTGGAGCTGAATATGATATCGGCCTCGTGCAGATGGTCATGCAGGCTGGCGAGCTGGATGGCATAGGCGCCAAACTCGTTGGCCAGGTGCTGGGCCTTTTCCAGGGTGCGGTTGGCGATAATCATGCGTTCCAGGTGTTGCTCGTGCAGGTGGCGCGCGACCAGTTCCATGGTTTCCCCGGCGCCGATCAACAGGGCCGTCCGTTGTCCGAGATCGCCGAAGATCTGTTGCGCCAGGCGCACTCCGGCAAATGCGACCGAAACGGGACTGGAGCCGATGGCGGTATCGGTACGCACCTGCTTGGCGACGGAGAAGGCATGCTGGAACAGGCGGTCGAGGAGCTTGCCCAGGGCACCGTGGGCGAGCGCGCATTGATAGGCGGTCTTGATCTGGCCCAGGATCTGGGGTTCTCCGAGGATCATGGAATCCAGACCGCTGGCCACCCGCAGGACATGACGGATGGCATCCGCCAGGGGATAGCTGTAGAGATAGGGTTCGATACCTTCCCTGTCCAGGCCATAATGCCGGCAGATCCATTCCAGGTGGAAGTCCTGCCCGGTGGCCTTGCCGCGGACACAGTAGATCTCCAGGCGGTTGCAGGTCGACAGGATCAGGGCCTCTCTGACGCAGTCCTCCCCTAACAGGGAATCCAGCGCCGCAGGGAGAGATTCTTCACTGAGCGCCAGTCTTTCGCGCACCTCGACTGGCGCGGTCTTGTGATTGACACCGAAAACTGTCAGCGGCATGGGAGGTCGGTATGGGGTGGCTGCGGATTGCGGAAATGATGCTTTATGGGCAGGATGAATACAAGCGGATGAGATGCATATATCATAGTGGGCTGAACCGGCGGGCTTGCCGCCACAGCCAGCGCGGCGCATTTCGATCCTGAGAGGAAAAGTGCTGGCCGCGGACGGAATACAGGAAAATGACTGATCCTAGACATTGCCAAGGGGGGTTGATGGCCACGCGCAGGCTGCTGCTGTCGATCCCCATGATCCTGCTGTTGGGCGCTTGCGCCACGACCCGTGAACCGGTCGAGGAACAGGCCGGGGAAACCCCGCAGGCTATCGCCAGCAGGCTGTCCGCCAGTCCTTTCGAAAAGGGGGGGATGAGCGAGGCCAGCCTGTTCAGGTTGCTGGTGGCGGAATTCGCCGGCCAGCGCGGCCGGTTGCGACTGGCGCTGGACAATTATCTTGCCCTGGCCCGTGACAGCAAGGATCCCCAAGTGGCCGAAAGGGCCGCCCGAATTGGTGTTTTTGCGCATGACGACCGCCGCGCCCTGGAGGCGGCCCGTATCTGGAAACGGATACAGCCTGACAGCCTGGAGGCCAGACAAATCCTGGCGGTGATGTCCATACGCACAGGGGATCTGGCCACTGCGGAGGAAGAGCTGCGCCATCTCCTCGACAGCCCGCGGGGCACGCGCACCCAGAAATTGCGCATGATAGCCAGTCTGCTGGGACGCGTACAGGACAAGACCCGGGCCATGACGGTCATGGAACACCTGCTGCGGAACCGGGAGGACGATCCGGAGGCGCTGTTCGCCTTCGCCCTGCTGGCGGTACGCGCAGGGCATGTGGACAAGGCCGATGAGGCCATGGCCCGGGCCCGGAAACTGGCGCCCCGGAATCTCAACCTGGCGCTGGCGTATTTCGGGGTTTTGCAGAAGCAGGGCCAGACACAGGCCGCGCATGACTGGATCAAGGGTTTGCTGGATCAGCGACCAGACTCGTTTGAGCTGCGCATGGTCTATGCGCGCCTGCTGGCGGACCAGCAGCGCTATGACGAGGCGCGCGCCGAATTCAACCGGCTGGAGGCCGTGGCCCCGGAAAACGGCGATGTCCAGTATGCCCTGGGCCTGCTGAATCTGCAGGCGAATCACCTGGATGAAGCACGGGTGCATTTCATCCACCTGATCAATACGGGTGTGCGCACGGATACCGCCAAGTACTATCTGGGCCAGATCGCCGAGGCCCACAGACTGCTGGATGCGGCCCTGCAGTGGTACGACTCCGTGCATGGGGGCGAGCATGCGTTCCATGCCCGCCTGCAGGCCGTCTCGGTCCTGGCGCAGCGGCACCGTTATCAGCAGGCCATGGCCAGGTTGCTGAAGCTCACGCCCGAGGATGCGGCCCAGCGCCTGCAACTCATCCGCGCGCAGGCCGATTTGCTGACCCAGCAGGGTCGCAACGCCGAGGCCCTGGAGGTCTACAACCGGGCCCTGGCCGAACAGGAAAATGCCGACCTGCTCTACTCCAGGGCCATGCTTGCGGAGAAGATGGATCGCCTGGACCTGCTCGAGGCGGACCTGCGGCGGGTGATAGAACTGCAGCCGGACAATGCCCAGGCACTGAACGCCCTGGGTTATACCCTGGCCGATCGCACCGACAGATATCAGGAGGCCCATGAATTGATCCTCCGCGCGCTGCAGCTGAAGCCCGGTGACTTCTACATACTCGACAGCATGGGCTGGGTCCTCTATCGCCTCGGCCACCTGGATGAGGCCATCGGCTATCTGCAACGTGCCAGGGCGATACGCAATGACCCGGAAGTTTCCGCCCATCTGGGTGAGGTCCTGTGGGTGAAAGGCGAGCGCCAGGCCGCACGCAAGGTTTGGGAAAGCGCCCTGGAACTCAGTCCGGAGGATTCCAGGCTGCAGCTGCTGATGAAAAGATTTCAGCCATGACCTCACCGGGCGGGCATGCCGGCGATGTGGGCGATCGCCGGCCGGGCATCCGTTCCCGGATCGCCAAATCCCTGCCGCGCAGGGCATGGCGCGCCATCCTGCTGTCGTTCCTCCTGGCCATGCTGAATGCCTGCGCCGAGCTCAAACCCTATCTCTACGGTCCCACCGGCGAGCCCCCCAAGGGGGCCTGGGACCGGCATCAGGCCAGGGTCGCCGGCCTGCATCACTGGAATTTCAACGGCCGCCTGGCCCTGTCCCGTGGCCAGGAGGGCTGGAGCGCCAGGCTCAACTGGCTACAGCAGGGGGCGCGTTTTCGCCTTCGCCTGCAGGGTCCTCTGGGTCAGGGAAGCTATGAACTCAGCGGGGTGCCTGGCGAGCTGCTGATCACCACTGCGGAGGGCAAACAGTACCGGGCCGGAAACGCGGAACAGTTGATGCGTCAGCGCCTGGGCTGGACCGTGCCGGTCACGGGCCTGGGCTACTGGGTGCGCGGGATCCCGCAACCCGGTCAACGCTATCGCAGCATTGGACTGGATGCCCAGGGCCGGATGACCGATCTGGATCAGTCGGGCTGGCGCGTCAGCATCCTCAGATACATCAAGGCGGGTGAGTACTCACTGCCTGGAAAGGTCTTCATGGTCAACGGCGATCTGAAAATTCGCCTGGTCATCGATGACTGGCGGGAGGTCTCCCCATGAGTGGCCGCGGCTGGCCGGCACCGGCCAAGCTGAATCTGTTCCTGCGGATCACCGGCAGGCGCAGCGATGGCTATCATGAACTGCAGACGGTGTTCCAGCTGCTGGATTTCGGCGACCTGCTGGACTTCTCCCTGCGTGATGACGGACGTGTCTGCCGCCGGCAAGGCGCGCATGAGGTGGCCGAGGAGGACGATCTGGTGGTACGGGCCGCCGGCCTGCTGCAGCAGGCCGGCGGTTGCCGGCTGGGAGTGGATATCACGGTGGAGAAACGTATCCCGATGGGTGCTGGCCTGGGCGGTGGGAGTTCCGATGCCGCGACCACATTGCTGGCCCTGAATCAACTTTGGGGGCTGGGGCTGGAGACGGGTGAACTGGCCCGGATCGGTTTGTCCCTGGGCGCTGACGTGCCGGTATTCATTCAGGGCCGGAGTGCCTGGGCCGAGGGCCTGGGGGAGCGCTTGTCACCGGTTTCCCTGGATGAGAGGGTCTGGTATGTGGTGATCCGGCCACCCTGCAGTATTTCCACGGCGGCCGTCTTTGCCGACCCGGAATTGACACGTGATAGCGCTCCCATCACAATACGCGCCTTTCTCGGCGGGGCCGGAGGCAATGACTGCGAGACCGTGGTGCGGGCCCGGTACCCCGAGGTGAAGGCCGCGCTGGACTGGCTGGGACGATACGCTCCCGCGCGTCTGACCGGCACCGGCTCCTGCATCTTCGCCGGATTTGCCAGCGAGATCGAGGCCCGCCGGGTGCTGGCGCAGGCGCCACCCGGGCATACCGGCTTTGTTGCCAGGGGGGTGAATGAATCGCCGTTGCTGGCCCGGCTGGCCCAGTGACGCCACCCCCACCAAGGCTTTACTGGCCCGGGACGGGCCCGGGATGTTGAGGGTGTGGACATGCTGGCATGGTTCGCATCCGAAGGATTATTGGGGTGTCGCCAAGTGGTAAGGCACGGGGTTTTGATCTCCGCATTCCCAGGTTCGACAAAATCGCCGGGAGCGATTTTGAACGCGCGTAGCGCGGCCCGCAGGGCGGAGGGCAGGAAGCCCGGAGTCATCCTGGCACCCGGCCAGCGGGAGCTGGCCCTGCCCGGGACGGGCCCGGGATGTTGAGGGTGTGGACATGCTGGCATGGTTCGCATC
>CAZDOC010000006.1:0-59598 GCA_964506945.1 uncultured Gammaproteobacteria bacterium | reverse complement strand
GGGTGTCGCCAAGTGGTAAGGCACGGGGTTTTGATCTCCGCATTCCCAGGTTCGAATCCTGGCACCCCAGCCATTTGTTGAAGGCGCATAGGCTCAAATCATCTCTGGAGCGGAGGATACGGCATGGCACTGGCCACGATGATGCTGTTTACCGGCAATGCCAATCGCAAGCTGGCCCAGGCAATTGCCGATCATGCCAATCTGCCCATTGGTACCGCAGTGGTGGACCGTTTCAGTGATGGCGAGGTCATGGTCGAAATCGGCGAGAACGTACGTGGCCGCGATGTCTATGTCATTCAGCCGACCTGTGCGCCCACCAATGACAACCTGATGGAGTTGCTGGTGATGATCGATGCCCTGCGTCGCGCTTCCGCGGGCCGGGTAACGGCGGTGATACCCTATCTGGGGTATGCGCGGCAGGATCGGCGGCCGCGTTCCGCACGCGTGCCCATCACCGCCAAGGTGGTCGCCAACATGATTGCCAGTGTCGGTACCGACAGGGTGCTGACCGTGGATCTGCACGCGGATCAGATCCAGGGTTTTTTCGATATCCCGCTGGACAATGTCTATGCCTCTCCGGTGTTGCTGGGGGATATCTGGAAGCAGAAGCACGAGTCATTGATGGTGGTGTCGCCGGATGTCGGCGGTGTCGTGCGCGCCCGGGCCCTGGCCAAGCGCCTGGATGACGCCGACCTGGCCATCATCGACAAGCGCCGACCGAAGCCGAATCACTCGGAGGTGATGAATATCATCGGTGACGTCGATGGCCGCACCTGTGTCATCATCGACGACATGGTCGATACCGCCGGGACCCTGTGCGAGGCCGCTGCCGCGCTCAAGGAACATGGCGCGGCCGAGGTCAAGGCCTATTGTTCGCATGCCGTTCTATCGGGTCCCGCCATCGAAAGGGTCGCCGGGTCGCAACTGGACGAGCTGGTGGTCACGGACACGATCCCGCTGACGGAGACCGGGATGGCGGTGGAGAAGATCCGGCAGTTGTCGGTAGCCGGGCTGCTGGCCGAGAGCATACGCCGGATCAGCAGCGGCGAATCACTGAGTTCGATGTTCGTGGATTGACGATCACCGTCGGCATGAACCAAGGCACCGGGAACGGAACACCCGGTTGAGGAATGCTTCCCGAACCTGGTCGCGGGGGAAGGGGACTACAGCCGCTATGCGGCATTTTTTATCATGAGAGAGAACTGGAGTTCGAGATAATGTCTGAATATATGATTTCTGCGCAAAGGCGCGACGAACTGGGTAAGGGTGCGAGCCGCCGCCTGCGTCGTGCCGGCAAGGTGCTGGGTATCGTCTATGGTGGCGATGCGGCCCCACAGCCGATCGTCCTGGAGCAGCACATCCTGGCCAACAAACTGGACAATGAGGCCTTTTTTTCCAGTATTCTGACCCTGGACCTGGATGGCGAAAAGGAACAGGTGGTGATCAAGGATCTGCAGCGTCATCCCTACAAGCCGTTCATCAATCACATCGATCTGCTGCGCGTCAGCGCCTCCGAGAAGATCGAGATGCATGTGCCCATCCATTTCATCAATGAAGAGTCCTGCATCGGCGTCAAGCAGGGCGGTGGCGTCATCAGCCACATGATCTCTGAGATCGCGGTCCTGTGTCTGCCGGGTGATCTGCCCGAATATATCGAGCTTGACCTGGGGCCGCTGGATATCGGCGATTCCGTGCATCTCGAGGACCTGATCCTGCCCGAGGGTGTTGAGAGCGCCGTCAGCATCCATGGCGGTGATACCAGCCAGCCGGTGGTGACCGTGCACAAGGCCCGGGTCGCGGCTGAGGAGTCCGAGGAAGGTGAAGGCCTCGAAGGTGAGGCTGCCGAGACGGACGAAGACACCACCGAGGAATGATCCCGGCAGCCCCGGGGGCTCCCTCCCTGGCCTGAGCGCAGAGAGCCACCAAGGCACGGTTTCCGGTGGCATCGTAAAATCAGTCGCTTATATGAGCGATTTTGGTGATACGCCCCGGTGTTGCGGGAAGGCCTGAATCCATCGGTGCGTTCTTGACTCATGGTTTCGTGACCCGGGTCCCGGGTCACGATATCGATACCACGCAGCCCTTGTCCACGCGGAGACATGTCGACGCCCATCAAACTGATCACCGGCCTGGGAAATCCGGGCAGGGAATACCAGCAGACCCGGCACAACGCCGGGTTTCTGTTCGTGGACCGTATCGCCGAGGCCCATGGCCTGGTGTTCAGGGATGAACGCCGTTTCAAGGGTGGACTGGCGCGTCTGCAGCATGGCGCCCTGGATTGCCGCCTGCTGAAACCGGCCACCTTCATGAACCACAGTGGCCAGGCGGTGGCCGCGGTGGCGGGATTCTATCGTCTCGGCCCTGGGCAGATCCTGGTGGCCCATGATGATCTGGATCTGCCCGTCGGCACGGTGCGTCTGAAGCGTGGTGGCGGTCATGGCGGTCATAATGGCTTGCGGGACATCATCCGGCAGCTCGGTAGTCAGGATTTTGTCCGCCTGCGCATCGGTATCGGCCATCCCGGGGATCGTGACGCGGTGACGCCCTATGTACTGAGCCGTCCGGGACCGGTGGATGAGGCCGCCATCAGCAAGGCGATCGAGGCCGGCCTGGGTGTTCTCCCGGAGCTGTTGCGGGGTGATTTGCAACAGGCCATGCAAGGACTGCATTCGAACTGATGCCTGATACCCTGCGGCCATGGAAGTTCGCATGTCACCACCGGCTCCCGGCGTTTCTTGCCGAAACGGCGCGCACGGACTGGGTGCAGCGGGTTTTGTCCCGGCCGGGAAGGGGACGGTGCGGATGCATTCTCTATCGATCAAAGGAAATATAGTATGGGATTCAAATGCGGAATCGTCGGCCTGCCGAACGTCGGCAAGTCCACCCTGTTCAATGCCCTGACCAGTGCCGGCATCGCCGCCGAGAACTATCCTTTTTGCACCATCGACCCGAATGTTGGCATCGTCGAGGTGCCGGACCCGCGTCAGGAGCGGCTGGCGGAGATCGTAAGTCCTGAACGGATCGTGCCGACGAGCATGGAGTTCGTCGATATCGCCGGCCTGGTTGCCGGGGCCTCGCGCGGAGAGGGCCTTGGGAATCAGTTCCTGGCCCATATCCGTGAAACCCAGGCGATCGCCCATGTGGTGCGCTGTTTCGAGGACGAGAACGTGGTGCATGTCGATGGCCGGGTGGATCCCCTGGCGGATATCGCCACCATCAATACCGAACTGGCGCTGGCGGATCTGGATGCGGTACAGCGAGCCCAGGACAAGGTCGCGCGTCTGACCAAGAGCGGTGACAAGAAGGCATTGCTGCTGCAATCGTTGCTGGAGCGCATCCAGGCCCATCTGGACAGCGGCGCGCCGGTGCGATCGCTGGGCCTGGAGGAGATGGAGCTGTTGCTGGTCCGCGATCTGAACCTGCTGACCCTCAAGCCGACCCTCTACATCGCCAATGTCAATGAGGATGACCTGGATGGCAACCAGTGGGTCGCTAAGGTCCGGGCCCTGGCCGTGGAGGAGGGGGCCGGGGTCCTGGCCGTCTGTGCCGCGATCGAAGCCGAGCTGAGCGTGCTGGAGGCGGGAGAACGGGATGAGTTTCTCGGCGACCTGGGTTTGGAGGAGCCGGGCCTGAACCGCATCATCCGCACCGGTTATGAGCTCCTGGGCCTGCAGACTTACTTCACTGCCGGGGTCAAGGAAGTGCGTGCCTGGACCGTGCCGGTAGGCGCGAGCGCACCCGAGGCCGCCGGGGTGATACATACGGATTTCGAGCGGGGTTTCATCCGTGCCGAGGTGATCGCCTACCAGGATTTCATCGATTGCCGCGGCGAGGCGGGCGCCAAGGAGGCCGGCAAGTGGCGTCTGGAGGGCAGGGACTACATCGTCCAGGACGGCGACGTGATCCATTTCCGCTTCAATGTCTAGCCCAAGGGTTCAGTTCTCGCATTGTAGCATTGCCGAGGGTGAAAGCGGGTCCGTGTCGTTCTGGATGCTACGATTCGAGAACTGACCCGACTCACTCACGACTCAGGTGGATGGCCCCTGGCCAGGCCCATGATGATGTCCCAGTGAGGCTTGTGTACCGGCATCACCGAGAGGCGGTTGCCGCGTCTCAGCAACTGCATTTCCGCCAGTTCCGGTACGCGCTTCAACTCCGCCAGGGAGATGGTGCGGGCAAACTTCTCCACCAGGCGGACCTCCACCAGGAACCAGCGTGGTGCATCCACATCACTCTTCGGATCGAAGTGCTTGTCCTCGGGGTCGAAGGCCGTGGGGTCGGGGTAGGCCTCGCTGGCGACCTCCATGATCCCCACGATCCCCGGAATCGCGCAATTGGAATGGTAGAAAAAGACCCGGTCGCCGGGGGCCATTTGATCGCGCATCATATTGCGGGCCTGATAATTGCGCACGCCATCCCAGGGTTCGGTCTGGCGGGTGCGCGCCTCGAGGTCATCGATGCTGAATTCACCCGGCTCGGATTTCATTAACCAGTAGTTCATGGTGGATGTCCCTGCGCGGGGTATCGCGCATCTCCGCGGTGTGAGTCAGTCAGGGGAGCCTGGATGCCATCGGTAGTAAGGGTGGCATCCTCCACATGTGCCGCTGCAGGCCATTGACTCGAACCAAAGGTTCAAGTGTGGGACTTCGCATGCCTGTCTCAGGCTTGCCGCACCAGGGCGGCCATGCACACGGACAGCCACAACTCGGTCCCGTCATTGTGCAGTATAGGCTCAAGATACCCGGACTGCTGGCGAGCACCGCAGAGGATGCCAAGACTGAAGTCATCGATGTTGCTCAGGACTGCCGGTTCTTGCCCAGCGCGCCGGCTATCTTGTCCTGCAGGCGCCTTATTCCGGCGTCCATGCTGTCAGTATAGACCTCTTTCTGTTTCTTGTATTCAAGATATTCGTGGGCAATGTTCAGGGCCGCCATGACCGCGATCCGTTCACTGCCGATGACCTTGCCACTATCTCGCAGATGGCGCATACGGGTGTTCAGCAGGTCCGCGGAGGCGAACAGTGAATCGCGTTCGTCATCCGGGCAGGCCACCAGGTATTCCTTGTCCAGCAGGGTGACATTCACCCCCTTGGCATCATCCGTCATCAGCGGGTTTCCAGGGACTTGAGCCGGGCGATCATCGACTCGACGCGTTCCCTGGCCATCTCGGTCTTCTCTATCAGTTGTGCCCGTTCAGTCATCAGTGATGTCTGTTGCGAGCGCAGCGCCGCGTTTTCACTGGACAGGGAGTCGATGGTCTTGATCAGGTCATCGACACGGGCCTCCAGCGCTGACAGATCCATTTGCTCTGTTTTTTGATCGCTCATGGTATTGTGGTTTCTATTGTTTCCCCAGCAGGGATTATAGGGCCTGTATGGCGCCCCGACCATCCCCGGCAATATAGAGCGACGCCGATCAGTGGTCAACCGCCGGCCCTGAACGGTTATACTGCAGACTATGGAGAATAACGGCGATTCAACAATCCTGGACTATGACAGTCTGGCACAGGGCCTGCGGGATCTGGAGGCGGTCTGTGACGCGGCGGAGTGTCACGGCATGGTCTGTGGCCAGCTATGCCGGGGCGCCTCGATCAGCGCCGCGGAACTGCTGGAGCAGATCCTGGGACGGACAGCGGGTGATGATCGGATCCGCATGGCTCAGGCCGCCCGCTTGCTTGAATCCATGCTGATGAACACTGCCGAGGCCCTGCGTAGCGAGGACTTCAGCTTCGAGCCACTGTTGCCGGATGCGGCGCAAGCCCTGTCCCAGCGGGCCATGGCCCTGGGTCAGTGGTGCGATGGCTTCCTGTTCGGTTTTGCCTTGGGCGGTGAACTGCGCGAGGACAGCCTCTCCAACGAGGCCCTGGAGGGGCTTCGGGACCTGCGCGACTTCACCCGCATCGATGTGGACGGACTCATGGATGAGGCCGATGAGTCCGCCTACATGGAGGTGATGGAGTATCTTCGCATGGTGGCGATGATGCTGTTCCAGGAACTGCAGGCCAGGGCGGTGGCCGAGACCAAAGCGGTGGAATGATGCAAGGGCAGGAATTCACTCGCAGACGCAAGCGTCTGATGGACATGATGAATACCGGCAGCGTGGCGATACTGCCCGCCTCGCCGGTCAGGGTGCGCAACCGGGATGTGGAATATCCCTACCGGCCGGACAGCGATTTTTATTACATAACGGGTTTCCCTGAGCCCCAGGCGGTGGCGGTACTGGTGCCGGACCGGCCGCAGGGTGAGTTTATCCTGTTCTGCCGCGAGCGTGACCCGGAGATGGAGACCTGGCACGGCCGTCGCGCCGGTCTGGAGGGCGCCTGTGACGATTATAGCGCCGACGATGCTTTCCCCATCACGGACCTGGACGATATCCTGCCGGGCCTGCTGGAGAATCAGGAGCGCATCTTCTACACCATGGGTTGTGATCATGACTTTGACCAGCACCTGCTGAACTGGGTCAACCAGATCCGCGCCCTGTCCCGCACCGGAGTCACCGCGCCGGCCGAATTCGTGGCCCTGGATCACCTCATTCACGAGATGCGTCTATACAAGAGCCGGGCCGAGATCCGCGCCATGCGCAAGGCTGCGGAGATCTCGGCGAGGGCGCACCGCCGCGCCATGCTGGCCTGCCGTGATGGCATGATGGAATATCAGCTGGAGGCGGATATCCTCCATGAGTTCATGAGCTCCGGCTGTCGCTCCGCGGCCTACCCGTCCATCGTCGGAGGTGGTGAAAACGGCTGCATCCTGCATTATACCGACAACCGTGACCCCCTCGAGCATGGCGATCTGGTATTGATCGACGCCGGGGCGGAGTATGACTGCTATGCCAGTGATATCACCCGGACCTTTCCGGTCAGCGGGCGTTTCAGCAAGGCCCAGCGGCAGATATACGAACTGGTGCTGGCGGCCCAGGCGGCGGCGATCGCCAAGGTCAGGCCTGGTAATCACTGGAACGATCCACACCAGGCGGCCGTGCGGGTGATCACCAGGGGCTTGGTGGAGCTGGGGATCCTCAAGGGCCGGCTCAGCCAGTTGATCAAGGAGGAGGCCTATAAACCCTTTTACATGCATCGTACCGGACACTGGCTGGGCATGGACGTCCATGACGTGGGTGATTACAAGATCGGCGGTGAATGGCGCTTGCTGGAGCCCGGTATGGTGTTGACCGTGGAGCCGGGTTTGTACCTGCCGGCCGGGATCAGGGGACTGGCGAGAAAGTGGCGCAATATCGGTATCCGCATCGAGGACGATGTACTGGTAACCCGGGAAGGCAACGAGGTCCTGAGCCGTGATGCGCCCAAGCAGATCGATGAGATCGAGGCCCTGATGAGGGACCGCGATGCAGGCTGATCACGATATCCTGATCGTGGGTGGCGGCATGGTCGGGGCCAGCCTGGCCTGTGCTCTTGGCGACAGCGGCTTGCGGGTGGCGGTGATAGAGGCCATGGCCCTGAGTGATGATGCCCAACCCAGCTATGATGACCGGGGCCTGGTGATCTCGCCGGCCTCGCGGCGGATTTTCGAGGGCATCGGATTGTGGCCCGAACTCTGCCGGGAGGCCTGTGCGGTTGAGCATATCCACGTCTCCGAGCAGGGCGGGTTCGGCATCAGCCGACTGGAGGCAGCGGACATGGCGGTCGCCGCCCTGGGTCATATCGTCATTGCCCGCAATATCGGCAAGGCCCTGGTGACGCGCATGCGTGGGCTGGAGAATATCGAATTGCACTGTCCGGCCACGGTCCAGTCCGTGAGTACGGATGACACCCTGGCCCGGGTGCGCCTGCGCCAGGACGACGGGGAAACGGTACTCAGTGGACGCCTGCTGGTAATCGCCGATGGGGTCGATTCCGCCGCGCGCAAGCAACTGGGGATCCGGGTCGAGGAGAAGGATTACCAGCAGAGCGCGGTGGTGGCCAATCTGCGGCCGGAATTCCCGCATCGCAATACCGCCTATGAACGTTTTACCCGGCACGGGCCGCTGGCCCTGCTGCCGCTCGGGGATGGCCGTTGTGTCAGTGTCTGGGCCGTGCACAGTGATGACGTCGAGGCCCGGCTGGCGCTGGATGAGGCGGCCTATCTCGAGGCCATGGAGGCTGCCTTCGGCCAGCGTCTCGGGCGGCTTCGAGGACTGGGCCGGCGCCGGGCCTATCCCCTGCGGCTGGTCAGGGTGCGGCAGCAATATGGTCCGCGTTTCGTACTCATCGGCAATGCCGCGCATGGCATCCATCCCAATGCCGCGCAGGGACTGAACCTGGGACTGCGTGACGTTGCCGCGCTGGCGGAACGCCTGTGCGACTGCCGGCGCGAGGGTGGTGATTGCGGCGCCCCGGAACTGTTGCGCGACTATAGCGCCTCACGGAGCAGGGACCAGCGCCGGGTCATGTGCCTCTCCGATGGCCTGGCGACGGTCTTCTACAATGATCTGGCGCCACTGTGCCTGGCCCGCAACCTGGGCATGCTGGCACTGGATTGCCTGCCGCCGCTGAAGCGCCGCCTGATGCGCCAGGCCATGGGCCTTGCCGGAGCGCAGCCGCGGCTGGTGCGGGGGCTGCCCTTGTGAGTGCGTCCCGGCAGCGGCGGGTCGTGGATCTGGCCATCGTCGGCGGTGGTCCGGTGGGCATGGCGCTGGCCGCGTTGCTGGGTTCACGAGGCCTGCACGTGGCCCTGATCGAGAACAGCGAGCCGCCGGCGGAGGCACTGGACGAACGCCCGGACCTGCGCGTTTTCGCCATCACCCGGGCCTCGGCCCGGCTCCTGGAATGTTGCGGGGTCTGGGGGGCGATCCGTGCCTCGAATCGCCGTGGAGTGTTCCGCAGCATGCGGGTCTGGGATGCCGGCAGCAGTGGGCATATCGAATTCGACAGCGCGGCCATCTGTGAGCCCCTGTTGGGTTACATCGTCGAGAACAGCCTGCTCTGCCATGTGCTGGAGCAGGGGATCGAGGCCCTGGAGACGGTGCGCTGGTATCGCCCCGCGAGTCTCTCCGCCTACGAAAACGAGGGTCGGCACGTGCATCTGGAACTGACCGATGGCGGCAGTCTGGCCGCGCGCCTGCTGGTCGGCGCCGACGGGGGGCGTTCGCAGGTGCGGCGTCTGGCCGGGATCGCTACCCGGGAACGCGATTACCGGCAGAGCGCCGTGGTGGCCACGGTACAGACCACGCTGCCGCATGGGGATTGTGCCCGCCAGCGCTTCTTGCCGGATGGCCCGCTGGCCTTTCTGCCGCTGGCCGATCCCCGCCGTTGCGCCATGGTCTGGTCGACCTCTCCCGGGCATGCCGAGGCCCTGAAGGAGATCAGCCCGACGGACTTCGGAGCGGCCGTGGCGGAGGCCTTCGAGAGCTGTCTCGGCGAGGTGGAACTGCTGGGGTCACGGGCAGGTTTCCCGCTCTCTCGGGCCCATGCCACGGCCTACGTCAAACCCCGGTTGGCGCTGGTCGGTGACAGTGCCCACCGGATCCACCCGCTGGCGGGGCAGGGCGCCAACCTGGGCCTGATGGACGTTGCCGCGCTGGCCCAGGTGATCCTGGAGGCCCGTGACCGGGGGCGCCAGGACTGCGGACGCCATGCCCTGCTGCGCCGCTATGAGCGCTGGCGACGGGGTGAAAACCTGGCCATGATGCTGGCCATGGACCTGCTCCGTGATGGCTTTGGCAGTAGCAATATCCTGCTGCGCGGGGTGCGTGGACTGGGTCTGGGAGTCGCTAATCGCTCCCCCACCCTGAAGGCGGTGGTGATGCGCAGGGCCATGGGGCTGGAAGGCGATCTGCCCGACTTGATCACTCAGGCCGGTGAGGCGGCATCCGGGTAGTTGCGGCCGTAGAATATCTCCTGCATCTCCCTTTGCAGGCGCTCGCTGATCGCCTCGCGGGCGGTGACGTCCGGACTGTTCTTGGCATGGGCGAACAGGAAACGCCGCAGCTCGAATTCACGTCTCATCATCTTGGTGTGAAAGATATTTTCCTCGAACACGTTCACGTCCACCATCTGGTAGGCGTCCTTGGTGTCCTGATCGATGAAATCCTGGATGGAATGGATGCGGTGATCGATGAAATGCTTATGACCGGCGACATCCCGGGTGAAGCCGCGGATGCGGTAGTCCATGATGACGATATCCGAATCGAATTCGTGGATCAGGTAATTCAAGGCCTTCAATGGCGTGATGCGGCCACAGGTGGAGACATCGATATCGGTGCGGAAACTGCTGACACCCGAGTCGGGATGGGTCTCCGGATAGGTATGCACGGTCAGATGGCTCTTGTCCAGGTGCGCGAGCAGGGTCTCCGGTAGCGGCCCGGGGCATACACTGCCGATCAGGGACTGCGGCGGGGTGTCCTCCTCGCTGATCAGCATGGTCACGCTGGCCCCCAGCGGGTCATAGTCGGCACGGGCGATATTGAGGATATTGGCGCCGATGATGGTGGCCACGGTGTTCAGGATCCGGGTCAGCCGTTCGGCATTGTAGGCCTCGTCGATATAGTCCACGTAGGCCTGGCGGTCGGTGCTGTCGTCCGCGTAGCAGACATCGTAGATGTTGAACGACAGGGTCTTGGTCAGGTTGTTGAAGCCGTGCAGCTTGATCTTGTCTGGCAATGGCGTGACTCCCACGGAACCGGCCTGGAGCCGGTCGCGCGATAGTAGCAGAAAATCATGCCGCGGCAAGGACAGCGGGAGGCGTGAGCGCTATAATCGCCGCGCCTGTCATCAAAGCGGAGCCTGTCCCATGAGCGATCTCCCCAACTGCCCCGAGTGTGGCTCGGGATATACCTATATCGACGGTGGCCAGTACGTCTGTCCGGAATGCGCCCACGAGTGGACCACGGATCCGGATGAAGGCGACGGTGATGAGGCCCGGGTGGTCCGGGATGCGCACGGCAACGTTCTCGCCGATGGTGACAGCATCACCGTGATCAAGGACCTGAGGGTCAAGGGCTCTTCCGCGGTGGTCAAGATCGGCACCAGGGTCAAGAACATCCGCCTGGTCGAGGGGGATCACGATATCGATTGCAGGATCGACGGCATCGGCGCGATGCAACTGAAGTCGGAGTTCGTGAAGAAGGCCTGAGCCGGGGTGACAGATTTCGGCTCATGGCCTAGTCTTGGCTATAGGGTTCCAATCTGCGGAGGTCGCCATGATGAATAGACTGCTGGCCCTGGGCATCGTTCTTCTGTCCATCAACCTGCCTGTCGGCGCCGCCCAGCTCGGCTATGGACTCATCACCGCCCAGGCCGGCGCCCAGAATCACTATCCGGGTGCGGACGGCTTGCTGGCCACCGGGGATGACCTGATTTCCTCTGCACCCACGACCAGCTTCTCCTCGACGCCCAACACCCCGGGCAGCTACAGTTATAACGCCTTCGATTTCATCGGTGACGGCAGCCTGACCGATCCGGGCATGCCGCCAGGAAAGAATGCCATCACCTTCCTGACGGGTACGGTTACGGTCGACACCGCGGTGGCGCAGAGCGGCGGGGGGGCGATCATCACCGGCCTGAATGTGGCCGGTACCGAGCCCTTCCCGGGACACGGCGCATATACGGCGCAGATCACCGCGGTAAATGGCGGCAGCTATGATGCCGGCACCCATGCCTTTACCCTGGATATCGATTTCCTCGCCAACCTGGTCCCGGGTACGGCCACGGCCACCAGTTTCACCCTCACCGGTGATGCCGTACTGGTCGATGCCGCGGACTTTGCCACGCCCACCGGCGATGCCTATGTGGATGCGGTGCTGATCCCGCTGGCCCAGAGTCTGGGGGCGAGCAGCCTGTTCTTCGCCCATGGCAGCGGCATCGTGCCGGCCTCGACAGGGGGTACTGGCGGCTCTTTCCCGAGCATGCCGATCGAGGCTGCCCTGGTCGGGATCACGACCGTCCCGCTGCCCCCGGCGATCCTCCTGCTGGCTCCGGCGCTGCTGCTGTTGCTGGGGTCGGGCCGCCGGCGGGCGGCGTAAGTCCACAAGGGATCAGCCGAACAGCCCGGCCAGTTTCCGGCCCGGGTCCTGCTCGCGCATGAAGGCCTCGCCGACCAGGAAGGCGCTGACGTCGTGGCGGCGCATCAGGGCCACGTCCGCGGGCGTGTGGATGCCGCTCTCGGTGACCACGGTGCGGTCGGGGAACACATCCGGGAGCAGTTCGATGGTGGTCTCGAGGCGGGTCTCGAAACTGCGCAGATCCCGGTTGTTGATGCCGATCAGCGGGGTGCGCAACATCAGTGCGCGTTCCAGTTCCTCGCGGTCGTGCACCTCCACCAGGACGTCCAGCTCGAGGTCCGCGGCCACCGCCGCCAGCTCCCGCAGGCAGGCATCGTCCAGGGCGGCGACGATCAACAGGATGCAGTCCGCGCCCAGGGCGCGGGCCTCGAAGACCTGATAGGGGTCGATCATGAAGTCCTTGCGCAGCACCGGCAGGGTACAGGCCGTGCGGGCGGCGATCAGATCAGCGTCACGGCCCTGGAAGAAATCGACATCCGTCAGCACCGACAGACAGGCGGCGCCGCCCCGTTCATAGGAGCGGGCGATGGCCGCCGGATCGTATGGCTCGCGGATCACGCCCTTGCTGGGCGAGGCCCTCTTGCATTCGGCGATGACCGCGGCTTCGCCGACGCCGATACGCTGTTTGATGGTGGCGGTGAAACCACGCACCGGGTCCGCATCGCGGGCCTGTCCTTCGAGTTCGGCCAGCGGCAGGGCGCGCCGGCGTTCCTGGACCTCCGCGGCCTTGCGCGCCAGGATCCGGCGCAGGATATCGGGGGTGTCGCTCATATCGGCAATCAGAATTCGTTGCTCAGTTCGATCAGTTGGGTGAGGCGTTCGCGCGCGGCGCCACTGCTGATGACCTCGGCGGCGCGGCCGACCCCGGCGGCGTGGGAATCGGCCAGCCCGGCCACGTAGATCGCGGCGCCGGCATTCAGGCAGACGATATCCCGGGCCGGTCCGGGCGCGTCATCCAGGACCTGCTGGATCAGCGTCAGGCTGCTACTGGCGCTGTGCACCTCCAGGGATTCCAGGGGCTGGCGCGACATGCCGAAGTCTTCGGGGCGGATGGTATGGCAGCGCACCATGCCATCACGGCCCTCGGCCACCAGGGTCGGCGAGGCGATGCTGATCTCGTCCAGGCCATCCTCGGCGTGGACCACCATCACGTGCCGGCTGCCCAGCTTCAGCAACACCTCGGCCAGCGGTTCGACCCAGGCCCGGTCATAGACACCGAGCACCTGATTGGGTGCGCCGGCGGGGTTGGTCAGCGGACCCAGCAGGTTGAACAGGGTGCGCACACCCAGTTCGCGGCGCGGGCCGATGGCGTATTTCATCGCCCCATGATGTTGCGGGGCGAACATGAAGCCGACGCCGATACGTTCGATACACCGGGCCACCTCCTGCGCTTCCAGTTCCAGGCAGACCCCGGCGGCCTCGAGTACATCGGCGCTGCCGGAGCTGCTGGAGACCGAGCGGTTGCCGTGCTTGGCCACCTGGCCGCCGGCGGCGGCCACGACGAAGGCGCAGGCGGTGGAGATATTGAAGGTGTTGGCGCTGTCGCCACCGGTGCCGCAGGTGTCCACCAGGTGTTCGGCATTGACCGGCACCGGGGTCACCAGTTCACGCATGACCTGGGCCGCAGCGGCGATCTCGTCCACGGTTTCGCCCTTCATGCGCAGGGCGATCAGGAAGCCGCCGATCTGGGCCGGCGTAGCCTCCCCCCGCATGATGGTCTGCATGACCGCGCGCATGGCCCCGGCATCCAGGTCATGGCCCTGCAGGATTTCGGCAAGGGCCTGCTGAAGATTCATGCCGGCATCTCCAGGAAGTTGCGCAGGATGTCGTGGCCGTGCTGGGTGAGGATGGATTCAGGGTGGAACTGCACCCCGGAGATCGGCAGTTCGCGGTGGCGTATGCCCATGATCTCGTCCATCTGGCCGTCTTCGGTCTCGGTCCAGGCGGTGATCTCCAGGCATTCCGGCAGGCTCTGCCGCTCGATCACCAGGGAATGATAGCGGGTGGCGGTGAAGGGCAGGTCCAGTCCCCGGAAAACGTCCGTGTCCGTGTGCTGGATCGGCGAGGTCTTGCCATGCATGATCCGGCGCGCATGGACGATGCGCCCGCCGAAGGCCTGGCCGATGCTCTGGTGGCCCAGGCATACCCCCAGCAGGGGCAGCCTGCCACCGAATTCCCGGATCACGTCGATGGAGATGCCCGCCTCGTTGGGGGTGCAGGGGCCGGGCGAGATGACGATGTGGTCGGGCGCCAGGCGGTGGATGTCCTCGATGCTGATTCGGTCATTGCGGTATACCCGCACCTCGGCGCCCAGCTCCCCCAGGTATTGCACCAGGTTATAGGTGAACGAGTCGTAATTGTCGATCATCAGCAGCATAAGTACCTCACCCGTCCAGCCCGCCCTCGGCCATGCTCACCGCACGGAAGATGGCGCGCCCCTTGTTCATGGTCTCCTTCCATTCCAGCGCCGGCACCGAATCGGCGACGATGCCCGCGCCGGCCTGAATATACAGTTGTCCCTCCTTGATCACCGCGGTACGGATGGCGATGGCCGTATCCATGTTGCCATTCCAGGACAGGTATCCGACCGCCCCGGCATAGACCCCGCGCTTGACCGGCTCCAGCTCGTCGATGATCTCCATGGCGCGGATCTTGGGTGCGCCGCTGACCGTGCCGGCCGGGAAGGTGGCGCGCAGCACGTCGATGGCGTCGGCACCGTCTTCCACCTCGCCGGTGACATTGGAGACGATATGCATGACATGCGAGTAGCGTTCCACCAGCATGCGCTCGGTCAGGTCCACGCTGCCGGTGCGGCTGACGCGGCCGATATCGTTGCGTCCCAGATCGATCAGCATCAGGTGTTCGGCCAGTTCCTTGGGATCGTTGACCAGTTCCTGTTCCAGGGCCTGGTCCTCGGCCTCGTCGTGACCGCGGCGGCGGGTGCCGGCGATGGGCCTGACCGTTACCTTGCCCTGTTCCAGGCGCACCAGGATCTCGGGCGACGAGCCGACGATCTGGAAGCCGTCCAGATCCAGATAATACATGTACGGCGAGGGGTTGAGGCAGCGCAGGGCCCGGTAGAGATTGATCGGCGGGGCCTTGAAGGGGATCGACAGGCGCTGCGACAGGACCACCTGCATGGCATCGCCTGCGACGATATAGTCCTTGATGCGCGTGACCGCCCGCTCGAAGCCCTCGCGGGTAAAGCCGGACACGAAGTCTTCCTCGTGCACCGATTCACCGGTCCTGCTGCCGGTGCGGGGCAGGGGCTTGCGCAAGCGCCCGGCCAGGGTATCGAGGCGCTGCTGGCCCAGTTCGAACTGTTGCTCGGGGGTGGCCCCGGCCTCGGTATCGACCAGCACGATCAGGTGGATCTTGCCGCTCAGGTTGTCGAATATCAGCACCTCGTCCGAGAGCATCAGGAGGATGTCCGGGCAGCCCAGCGGGTCGGGATTTTCACGCGCGCGCAGGCGCGGCTCGATATAGCGGACGATGTCATAGCCGAAATAGCCGACCAGGCCGCCGCTGAACAGGGGCAGCTCCGGCAGTTCCGGCACGCGGAAGCGGGCCTGGTAGCCAGCTATCCAGGCCAGGGGATCGGTGCTGTGGGCCCGTTCCGTCACACTGCCGTCGGTCTCCAGGGTAATGGCCTCCCCGGAGACCCTGAGCACGGTGCGCGCGGGCAGGCCGATGATGGAGTAGCGGCCCCATTTCTCGCCACCCTGCACCGATTCGAAGAGATAGGAATGCGGTCCCTGCGCCACCTTCATATAGGCCGACAAGGGGGTGTCCAGGTCGGCCAGGATATCCCGCATCAGGGGGATGCGGTTATAGCCGCGCTGCACGAGCTCGAGGTACTGGTCCAGGGTCATGGCTTCGGTTTCAGATCAGATCGCACAATTCCGCGAGTGAATCGACCACCCGGTCGGGACAGGCATTCTCGATGTCATCGCCATGATTATAGCCGTAGCGCACGCACAGCACCGCGGTTCCGGCCGCGCGCGCGGCCTCGACGTCATTGCGGGAGTCGCCGACCATCAGGGTGCGATCAGGGCCGACACCGAGGCTGTTCATGGCATGCTGCAGGGGAAGCGGATCGGGTTTCTTGCGCGGCAGGGTGTCACCGCTGATGACGATCTCGAAGTCATCATACAGACCCAGGGCGCGCAGCAGGGGTTCGGTGAACTTGCCCCGCTTGTTGGTGACGCAGCCGAGTCTGCATTCGGCCCGTTTCAGGTGTTCGATACCGTCCCTGACCCCGGGATACAGGCGGCTGCGATCGCTGTTGCTGATGTAGTGTTCAGAAAAGAGCTCGAAGGCACGCTGGAACAGCTCATTGCCAGGATCGCCATCCATATCGCCGGTCAGCGCGCGCCGGACCAGGGCCTCGGCGCCGTTGCCGACCCATGCGCGAACCCGCGCTTCCCCGGCCGGCTCCCTGTCCAGCTCCTTCAGCATCAGATCGATGCAATGGGCGAGATCGGGGACGCTGTCGACCAGGGTGCCGTCGAGGTCGAATAGTACCAACAGGGGTTTGTCCTTGAACACGGTGGTTTCCTTGTGGTCTTTTCGTCGCGACAAGGTCATGCCCGGCCCTGACGGGAAAGAATGTCGCGCATGGCCGCGATGGTGGCCGGGTAGTCAGGACTGCCGAAGATTGCCGAGCCGGCGACAAAGGTATCCGCGCCGGCGGCGGCGATGGCGTCCAGGTTGTCGAGATTCACGCCACCATCGATCTCCAGGCGGATATCACACCCGCTGGCGTCTATCAGCGCGCGTGCCTCACGCAGTTTGTCCAGGACCCTGGGGATGAAGGTCTGACCACCGAAACCGGGGTTGACCGACATCAGCAGGACCATGTCGAGCCGCTCGACGACATAGCGCAGATGGTCCAGCGGCGTGGCCGGGTTGAAGACCAGACCGGCCTTGCAGCCCTGGTCCCGGATCAACTGCAGGCTGCGGTCGATGTGTTCGCTGGCCTCCGGGTGAAAGGTGATATAGTCGGCGCCGGCCGTGGCGAAGGCCGGGATCAGCGCATCCACCGGCTTGACCATCAGGTGGACATCGATGGGCGCGGTGACGCCGTGGTCGCGCAGGGCCTGACAGACCAGTGGCCCGAAGCTGAGATTGGGCACGTAGTGATTGTCCATCACGTCGAAATGGATGAGGTCGGCGCCGGCGGCGATCACCTGGTCCACCTCATCACCCAGGCGGGCAAAATCGGCGGAGAGTATGGAGGGTGCGATGAGATAGTCGGCCATGGTCCTGCCCTGCTCCGTACCGGCCGGGCCGGTGGCGGAATCGTCTGTCTGAAACGGGGGGCAACTTTACCTTATTCGATCGCCCCTGTCTGCCTGTCACGGCATATTTGCGACAGCGGGCATAGCTTCTATACTGGAGCGGATGAATCCCTTGCTGGTACAGAGACTCGCCCTGATGCTGGCCCTGGTGCTGGCCACCGGTGGCGGCATGGCCGATGATCCCGTGGCCGAGCTGGAGCTGGATCAGGCCCTGGCCGCGCAGCTGCGTCAGGGCAAGCTTGTCTGGCTGGATGTCCCGGGACGCAAGGTGGCCGCCGTGCAGACACCCGGCAGTGGCCGGGTGCCCCGGAGGGGCGGACTGATCCTGTTGCACGATCGCGGCCGCAATCCTGATTGGCCAGGCTTGATGCGCCCCTTGCGCACGGGGCTGGCGCGCGCCGGCTGGGAGAGTCTGGCGGTGCAGATGCCCATGACCGCCGTGGATGCCCCAGGCGCCATGCTGGATACGGATCGCAAGCAGGCGCTGGCGCGGATCACCGCGGCGGTGGCCTGGTTCAAGGCGCACAAGATCCTCAATCTGGCCCTGATCGGGCATGGTCTCGGGGCTGCCTACGCCCTGGACTATCTGGAGTCCATCCAGGCCCGGTCAGGGCAGGATGCCGCCACGCCGATCACGGTGCCGCGTATCACCGCGCTGGTCATGCTGGGGGCGTCGCTGCCAGAATCCTGGCGCGCGCGGCTGCTGGCCGGACTCGAAACCCTGGAAACCCCGATCCTGGATCTGTATGGCTCGCGTGATCACACCACCGTCCAGGACCAGGCCGTGGTGCGCCTGGCTGCCGCCCGGCGGGCGGACAAGGGTCACTATCAGCAATACCGCATGCCCCTGGCCGGGCATGATTTCGAAAAGCTGCAGCGACCCCTGGGCCTGAGGCTGCGTGGCTGGCTGGACCGCGTCGCCCCTGCAACCGGGGTCCTCACGGACAAGGATACGGATCCGGAACAGGCGCCATGACGAGGAGGAGGATCTATGAACGCAGAGGTCGATAAAGGCAGTATTCTGATGGCCATCATCTGGATGACGATCATCTCCCTGCTGTTGTTCTGGCTGCCGGCCCTGGGGTCCTTGATCGCCGGAATCGTCGGTGGCAAGGTCGCCGGCGGGGTGGGCCGGGGGCTGCTGGCCGTGATCCTGCCGGGCCTGTTGATCGCCATCGCCTTGTTCGTCTTTGGCACCGCCCTGACCGGTTTGCCCATGATCGGCGTGGTCGCCGCCGGCGGCACCTTCCTGCTGGTATTGCTGCAGGTCGGGCCGCTGCTGGTGGGGGCCATCATCGGCGGCCTGCTGGCCTGAGACCCGGGGATCGGCAGGCGGGCCGCGCCTGGCCCGAGGCCTTATATGTTGGCCAGGATCGCGTTGGTATATTCCCGGGTGCTGGCCTTGCCGCCCAGATCGCCGGTACGCACACCCTCCTGGTTCAGGACCCGCCGGATGGTGGAACGGATGGTCTCGGCCTTGTCGCGGTGACCGACATGGTCCAGCATCATCGCCGCGGACAGCATCAAGGCCGTGGGGTTGGCGATCCCCTGCCCGGCGATGTCGGGCGCCGAGCCATGTACGGCCTCGAAGATGGCGACATCATGACCCTTGTTGGCGCCCGGCGTCAGGCCCAGCCCCCCGACCAGGCCGGAGATCTCGTCGGAAAGTATGTCGCCGAACATGTTGGTGGTGACGATCATGTCGAACTGTCTTGGATTGATCACCAGCTGCATGGCGGTATTGTCGACGATACGGTCCTCTATCTGCAGGCGGTCCTCGTATTCCTCACCGATCTGCAGGGCGGCTTCCAGGAACAGGCCGGTCAGGGCCTTGAGGATATTGGCCTTGTGGACGATAGTGACCTTCTTGCGGTTGTGGCGCAGGGCATATTCATAACTGTATTTTGCGATACGCTCACAGCCTATGCGGGTGTTGAAACTGGATGATTCGGCCACGCCCTTGGGGTCATCCCCTACCGGGACGAAGTGCTCGATGCCCACGTACATGCCTTCCAGGTTCTCGCGTATGAGGACGATGTCGATATCCTTGAACAGGCCGTCATCCAGATAACTGCGCGCAGGACGGACATTGGCGAACAGCTTGAAGGCCTGGCGCAGGCGCACGTTGATGGATTTGAAGCCATCGCCCACCGGCGTGGTCAGAGGCGCCTTGAGGGCCAGTTTGTTTCTGCCGATACTTTCCAGGGTGGCGTCCGGCAGGGGATCTCCTGTGGCCTCGAAGGCACCCAGGCCGGCCTGTTCTTCCTGCCACTGGAACGGCGCCTTGACGGCTTCGAGAACCCGCAGGGTGGCGTCGATGATCTCCGGGCCGATGCCATCACCACGGATCAGTGTGGCGGGGATATTCTCTCGGATTTTGGTAGTCACGGGCTTGTTGATTCCTTATGTCTGGGATGAGAACAACCGCAGGAACGGGGATCCGCGCTCGAAACGATTATTACCCGACAGAGAGCAGGGAAATGAAAAAAAGCGATCCGGGCGGGTTCCTGCCTGATACCCTTACTATACACTGGAAAATGAGACAGCCCCATGACGAGCTGTTACTATCTGAAATCAAAGGAAACTCCATTCGATTCCTGGTGAGGTGAGGCCCTGGATGGCGGGAGCCGGGGCAGTGAGGATAAGATGAAGGCGATACAGATCACCGCCTATGGCGGACCGGAGGTGATGCGGCTGGTCGATATCGACACGCCGGTCGTGGGGCCGGGGCAGGTGCGCGTCGGGATCCGTGCCATAGGGGTAAACCCGGTCGATACCTATATGCGGGCCGGGCAGCAGGGCTATACCCCGAGCCTGCCGTTTACCCCGGGTCTCGATGCGGCCGGGGTGGTCGAGGCCGTGGGCGAGGGTGTCGAAACGGTGGCCGCTGGCCAGCGGGTCTATACCTCGGGCAGCCTTGGCGGCGTCTATGCCGAGCAGGCCTTGTGTGAGGTCTCGCAGGTCCATGAGCTGCCGGATAATGTCAGCTTCGAGGAGGGTGCCGCGGTGAATGTGCCCTATGCCACGGCCTACCGGGCGCTGTTCCAGCGTGGCCGCGGCCGGGCCGGGGAACGGGTGCTGGTACACGGTGGCAGTGGCGCGGTCGGGCTCGCCGCGATACAGATGGCCGTGGCCGCCGGACTGCATGTCATTGCCACCGCCGGGAGTGAACAGGGCCGGGAGCTGGTGGCCGGGCAAGGGGCCATGGTGGTGCTCGATCATCACGATCCCGATCATCTGCGGCAGTTGCTGAAACTCAGCGATGGCCAGGGCGTGGATATGGTCATCGAGATGCTGGCGGACCGCAATCTGGATGCCGATCTGGCGGTCCTTGCCGCGGGCGGGCGGGTGGTCGTGGTGGGCAGTCGGGGCCCGGTCGAGATCAATCCACGCGAGCTGATGCGCAGGGATGCCGCGATCCTCGGCATGTCGCTGATGAACCTCGGGTCCGCGGAAAAACACGCCATCCATGCCGCCCTGATCGCCGGCCTGAAACGTGGCGTCCTGCAGCCGGTGATCCGCGAGGTGCTGCCGCTGAGTGAGGCTGCGCGTGCCCACGAACGGGTGATGGAAGCGGGCGCCCGCGGCAAGATCCTGTTGCGGCCCTGATGCATTCACAGCGCCTGTTCGTGCTGGTCTGCCTGGTGGCGCTGCTACCGGGCTGTGGACAACAGCAGGATACCGGGACGCATCCCGGGGCGGCGGGAAAGCCGGTGGCGGAGGCCGTCAGGGAGGCGTCGAGGCGCTCCCCCTATGAAGGTTTTCGGGCCGCCATCATGGCCGGCAAGGCCAGTCGTGCGGAGATCCTGGCGGCGCTGGACGAGGCCGATATCATGGGGCTCAGCAATACTCTGCTGCAGTTGTACGCCATGCGCTCCGAGCCCTGGGTTCGTGATCTGCTGCTGGGATTGTGGGATGACCCCCAGAGCCTGCGTCCGGAGGTCAATAATCCCCTGCTGTCCCGGGCCGCCGCGCGCCTGGCCCTGGCGCATACCCTGCAACGCGCCTGGCCGGCTCCAGCTTACCTGGATTTCATCCGTGGCGGCCTGCGGGACCCGGAGCCCTTTGCCCGCGCCCAGGCGGTACTGGCGCTCGGTTTCATCGGTGACGATGGCGATGTCCCCCGGATGGCGGGTGTGGCGCTGGACAGCGACGCCTATGTCGCCGAGGTCGCGGTCAAGGCCCTGGCCATCCGGGGTTCGAGTGCCGCCGGCTCGGCGCTGCTGGAACTGAAGCGGCACTATGCCGCCGATCCCCGACTGCACACGGTCATACGCCAGGTCCTGCTGGAACGTTTCCCTGCGCTGATGCCGGGGCAAACCAGCAGCTCGGACTAGCGCAGCGTAATCCGGCTGGCAATATTCACCACGAATTCCACGAAGAAGATTTTTCATCCAGTGTACTGGACCCTTGAGCCTGCGTATTGCCTCGATCATCCGGGAAAAGATGATCTCGCGGAGGCGCGGAGCACGCAGAGAGAGCATGTTGAATCTTGTGTAACTATTCAGCCAGAAGCTTGGATAAGCGCAGCGTAATCCGGCTGGCAATATTCACCACGAATTCCACGAAGAAGATTTTTCATCCAGTGTACTGGACCCTTGAGCCTGCGTATTGCCTCGATCATCCGGGAAAAGATGATCTCGCGGAGGCGTGGAGCACGCAGAGAGAGCATGTTGAATCCTGTGTAACTATTCAGCCAGCAGCTTGGATAAGCGCAGCGTAATCCGGCTGGCAATATTCACCACGAAGCGCACGAAGACCGCGAAGACAATCTTTTGACGGGTGTGCGGCCCCTTGATCCCCCAAGCAGGCTTGGCCGCTAAATCTTCGTGTCCTTCGTGTCGAAACTACCCCGGCATGCCGGCTCATGCCGGGCCAGGGCCCAGGCGACATGCTCGCGCAGCATCTCGGAGTCGTGCCGGGCCAGTCTTTGCAGGGCTGCGATGACGGCGGGACCGGTAGTGGCATTGCCCAGCGCCACGGCGATATTGCGCAGCCAGCACAGGTGGCCGATACGACGGATCGGCGAGCCCTCCAGGCGCTGCAGGAATTCTTTCTCGCTCCAGGCCGACAGTTCAATCAGGCTGGCCGCATCGAGACCATTGCGGACGCCGAAATCGGCCTCCCGGGTAGGCGTCGCGTAGCGGTTCCAGGGGCAGACCAGCTGGCAGTCGTCACAGCCATAGATACGGTTGCCCAGCAGCGGGCGGAATTCCTCCGGAATGGACCCACGCAGTTCGATGGTCAGGTAGGAGATGCAGCGGCGGGCATCGACCCGGTAGGGTGCGGTGATGGCGCGGGTCGGGCAGATGTCGATACAGGCCCGGCAACTGCCGCAAAGGTTCTTGTGTCGTCCAGTATCGGCGGGCAGCGGCAGATCGGTGTAGATCTCGCCAAGGAAGAACCAGGACCCGGCGTGGCGGTTGATCAGGTTGGTATGCTTGCCTATCCAGCCCAGCCCCGCATTGCGGGCCAGGGCGCGCTCCAGTACCGGCGCCGAGTCCACGAACACGCGGTAGCCGACCGGACCGGCCGCCTGTTGCAGGCGCATGGCCAGTGTCTTGAGACGCTTGCGCATCAGCTTGTGGTAGTCCCGGCCCAGGGCATAACGGGAAACATAGGCGCGGGTGCTGTCGTTGAGGATGTCCCCGGGCGCGGCGGCATCGGCTGGCAGGTAGTCCATGCGCGCGCTGATGACGCGCAGGGTCCCCGGCAGCAGTTGTTCCGGGTGGCTGCGCTTGCTGCCATGGGCCGCCATCCATTGCATCTCGCCGTGACAGCCCCGCGCCAGCCAGTCCTGCAGCCAGGCCTCGTCTTGCGGGAGTGCCGTGGTGCTGATCCCGAGCTGCTGAAAGCCGGCCTCGCGGGCCCAGTTCCGCAGTGCGGCGGCCAGCGCCTGCAGTTCCCCGGTTGCCGGTTCCTCCGCCTGTCCGGTGGAGATCATTTGCGCCTGTTCAGCGCGGCCTCCAGCCGTTCGGCATAGCAGCGCAGGACCTTGATACGGGCGTGGCGCTTGTCATTGCCCTCGACCAGGTACCAGGGTGCGTACTCGGTGCTGTTGCGGGTGACCATATCGTTGACCGCGAGCTGGTAATCGTCCCAGCGTTCACGGTTACGGTAGTCCTCCTTGGTGATCTTGAACTGCTTGTAACTGATCTTCTCGCGTTCCTTGAAGCGCCTGAGCTGTTCATCCTTGTCGATATGCAACCAGAATTTCAGGATCTCGATACCGTGATTGTTGAGTTCCTCCTCGAACTGGTTGATCTCGCTGTAGGCCCGCATCCATTCCTCCTCCCGGGCGAAACCCTCGACGCGTTCGACCAGCACCCGGCCATACCAGCTACGGTCATAGATGGTGACCTGGCCCTCTCGAGGCAGGTGACGCCAGAAACGCCACAGGTAATGGTGGGCGGCCTCTTCATCGGTGGGCGCGGCCACGGGGATGACCCGGTACTGGCGGGCATCCATGGCGTGGATCAGCCGGCGTATGGCGCCACCCTTGCCAGCGGCGTCCCAGCCCTCGAACACCAGCATGCTGGAGATCCGTTGTGCGCGGGCCTCGCGAGACAGCCGGTTGATGCGCCCCTGCAGCAGCGCGAGTTCGTGCTCGTACTCGCGCTTGTCCAGGCGCAGGCTCAGGTCCAGTGAATCCAGCAGGTTCATCTCCGGGGTCGTATTGATGCTGCGTACACGCTTGCGGCGCCGGCTGCGGGCGATCTGCGCGCGCTGTTCGAGATGGGTGTCGATGCGTTCGAGGATATGCCGGCCGACGGTGATATTGGCATAGCGTTCATCGGAGCCGTCGACGATCAGCCAGGGGGCCTCGCCGGTACTGGTCTCGCGCAGGACCCGTTCGGCGATGCCGACGAACTGGTCATACATTTTCAGGTGTTTCTTGTCACGCTTGCTGACCTGCCAGCGGGTCTCGGGGTTTTTCTCCAGTTTCTTGATGCGTTTTTTCTGTCTGTCCTTGCTCAGGTGCAGCCAGCACTTGATGATCAGGGCGCCATCGTCGACGAGCTGTTTTTCCAGGCCGTTGACATGATGCAGCTCGGCATCCAGCTCGGCATTGTCGATGCAGTTGTTGACCCGGTTCGCGATCGGCGCGCTGTACCAGGAGCCGACGAAGATGCCGGTGCTGCCCTTGCCCGGCAGGGCCATCCAGTAGCGCCAGAAATGTGGCCGCTCACGCTCGTCCTGGGTCGGGGTGCCGAAGGCATGGGTGCGCATGTAGCGTGGGTCCAGCCATTCATTGAGGATGTTGATCACATGGCCCTTGCCACCGCCATCGACGCCGGAAATGATGACGATGACCGGAAAGTCCGCCTGCTTGAGTTTTGCCTGGACCTCCAGCAGGGAGGTGCGCAGGACGTCCACTTTCTGCTTGTATTCGGTCTTTGCGATCTTGTGTCCGAGTTCGGCGACTTCAAACATGGTCTTGCTCCAGGGTTGACGGGTCCAACAGCGTGTCTATTCCGTACCGGCCTCGATTTCCTTCCATAGTTGCCTGAAGGCCCGTGCCGGCTCCGAGTGTGGCGCGAAGTGGGTGACAGGGGCCCGGCGCACGCCCATCTGCTCGACGATACTGGAATAGGGTATGTAGGTCCTGAGCAGCCTGTCATGATGTCTGGCAAAGTCGGTGACCACCTCGCGATGCAGTTTCCGGCGGCGGTCGACCATGGAAAAAAAGGGCAGCAGGCGGGTGTCGTCCGGCGCCATCTCCCTGCTGAAGCGGCGTAGTTGCTTGTATGCGCGCAGGCTCAGATTGGTCGGGATCAGCGGTGCCAGCAGGGCATCGGCCGCGTGCAGGACGTTTTCACTGAGCATGGAGACGCTGGGCGGACAGTCCAGCAGGATGAGGTCGTAGTCATCCTCCAGTCCGCGCAGGAGCTTGCCCAGGCGGCGGCGTGATCCGTCCCTCTGGTCCAGGTCCAGGTCCAGGTTGCGATAGGAAAAATCCGCCGGGATCAGGTCCAGGCGTTCATAGTCAGTGCCCTTGATCGCCAGCAGCAGGCGGTTCTTCTTCTTCAGCAACGCCGCAGTGCCGCCTTTTACCCGGGCCTTGATGCGAAAGTAGTAGCTGGAGGCCCCTTGCGGGTCCAGGTCCCATAGCAATACCCGTCGTCCCCGCAGGCTCGCGGCATGGGCCAGATTGACCGCGGCGGCGGTTTTGCCGACGCCTCCCTTGATGTTGTAGGCCGCGAGGATGTTCATGTCCGTACCCGGCTCCTGTGGTGGAAGAGCTGTTTGAACAGGTGCCTGTTCGGCTTGCTGGTAAAGGCCCGGAATGTCGCCTGGAAGTCGTCCCTTTGGCGGCGTTCCGCCTTGGCCAGCCTGTCGATCAGGGCATCCATCGCCGAGAGGGTGGCATCGCCGGCGCCACGCGCCTTCAGCGCATCTTCCCAGGTGGTGATGAATTGTTGCTGGACATCCAGATCGGTAATGGTGCCCAGCTTGTCCTGCAGGCGCTTGAATTCACGCAGGACCGCGTTGATGGCCTTCGGGGGATAGAGCGCCTGGAAGTTTTCCAGCAGATAGCGCAGCTTCTTGCAGGTCTTGCGCAGTTCATGCAGCGCGTTGACCGGCGACAGTTCGGAGATCTCCTTGCCGTCGGCCAGGACCTTTTTATAGAGTTTCCAGATGGCCTTGTCCGCGGGCCTGGCGATCCCCTGTCCGCCAAGCCCGGTCTCCAGACCCTGTTCCAGGGCCTGTTGCAGGAATTCACGCCAGTCGGATTTCAGACATCGATAGCGTTTGGTCTCCAGGCTGCGTTTGAGCCGGCCCTGTTGACGTCGCGCCAGCATGCGCAGGTAGTCCCGCAGGGGTTCCAGGTGCCGGCGCTGGTCCGGTCTCAGCAAACCCTGCTTGGCGTCGAATTCAAGCAGGAAGACATCCAGATCCCGCTTCATGCCGGTGACGCCGGCCAACCAGGCGAAGTCGCGCTTGAAACGCCGCTGGGCACGCTCCGGAAACAGCTTGCGCATCTGCCCGAGCAGGGAACGGGTCTTGCGTATGGCGATGCGGAAGTCGTGCAGGAACTCGGTATCGAGTTCCGCGATCACTCCCGCCTCATTGCGCTCCATCAATTCCAGCATTTTCAGCAGCACCGTGGCGCTGGCCTCGGCGGCGGTCATCTCGGCGCTGACGGGGATGGCCGGCTTGTTACTGTAGTCGCCAAGACGGATGCCGGTGGATGCGGCCATCAGTTCCAGTGGGTCCGCGGTGGGCGCCGTGAGCCGCAGGCGTTTGCCCAGCAGCTTGCGCAGGCGGCAGGCGGCCTTGTCATAACCTCTCAAGGGACGGATGGTGGCCAGATCGGGCAGGGAGCCGTCCTGCGCATGTTCCAGGGTGAGGCGGGCGACGACCTTGCCGCTGCGGTTACGGAGTTCGACCCACTGCCATTCACCTGGCATGCCGCACAGCGGCAGCAGGGCGCGGACCTTGATGATCTGGCCGAGCTTGCGGCGCAGCCGACCCTCGGGCAGCTGGGCCGGGAACGCCGGCATGTGTTCACAAAAGCCCTGCGCGATCAGCTCCCCGCTGCGCAGGCGGCGCAGGTCGAGCTGCAGCAGGGCGGGAGTGGTGTCCGCGCCAGCCGCCGGGGTGGCGGTCAATGTCAGCCCCTGCCGATAGAGGCGGTGATCGAAGCTGTCATACCAGTCGCGCCGGAATGGTCGTGGCGGTCCGATGTGACAGTGATACGCATCTCGCAGGGTGGCCAGCAATTCCTCCCGTTGCAGCCCGGAATCCAGTGCGTAAAGGAGGCCGGTTTGCTTCAAGTTCTTATGTCCCTCTCCCATGAACCGGAAAGTATAGGCAAGGATGCCGCCGAAGTCCCTAATTTTCTGGATGTTTGTTGATCCAGATCATTTTGGACCCGGGATTCGTCCGGGAAGGAGGCTCAGAAACCGCGTTGGGCGCGGATCCGTTCATAGGCCTGGCGGATCTCGTGGGTCTTCTGCGCCGCCAGTTTCATCATCTCCTCGGGCAGGCCCTGGGAGACCAGTTTGTCCGGGTGATGGCGGCTCAGCAAGCGGCGGTAGGCCTTCTTGACCTCCCCGGCCGGGGTGTCCTCGCTGACGCCGAGAATATCGCAGGCCTGCTCCAGGGACATCCCGGACCCGGCCGGCGCTCCGGTGGCATGGCCGGCCTGGGCCAGGGCCTCCAGTTGTTCCAGTTCCCGCTGCGGGATGTGCAGGCGGGCGCAGATTTGCAGCAACAGTTGCCTCTCGGGCTCAGCGTAGCGGCCATCGGCAAGGGCGGTGGCGAGCTGGATCTCGAGAAACATGCGCAGCAGGTTGGTTCTGAAGCGACATTCGCCATAGAGCTGATCCAGCACCTCATCCAGTGGGAAACCGGGCTGTTTGCCTTGGTTGAACAGGTGCATCGCGGCGCGTTGCTGGCTGCCGTCCAGGTCCATCTGCGCCATGACCTGGCGGGCCAGCCGGATCTCATCCTCGGAGACGCGCCCGTCGCTCTTGCTCAGATGACCCATGACCGAGAAGGTGGCGGTGAAAAAGGCCGACTGGATCCGCTCCCGCGGCCCCGTGTCGGCGCCAGCCGCCGGCTCATCCAGGTTGCCCAGGCCACGATCGAGATTGTGTCCCAGGGCGGCGCCGAGCAGCGCCCCCAGGGGTCCCCCGAGCATGTAGCCAAAGGCGCCGCCGATGATCTTGCCCCACCAGCTCATGGCCGATGATTACCGTGCAGGCGTTTTCGGGTTCGGCAAGCGGGGAGCGGCGTGTATGATGTCGTCATGAGTATTCGGCGGTCCTGGATCTGGCGTAGTTTGGGGCTTTGACGGATAATTTCAAGCCAACGCGCGACCTTCGGTGTGCGGGCGGCTACAAGTCGATACGGAAGATAATCATGCTGGATGTCTTCGGCGCCTGGATGCGGCGCTACTTCTCCGATCCCCAGGCGGTGCTGCTGATGGTCATATTGATCCTCAGTTTCACCGTCGTGCTGACCATGGGTGGCATGTTGCTGCCGTTACTGGCGGCGCTGGTGATCGCCTATCTGCTGGAGGCGCTGGTTCAGGTGCTGCAGCGGTGGCGCTTTCCCCGCATGCTGGCGGTGATGCTGGTATTCGCGCTCTTCATCGCCGTACTGGCATTCACCGTACTGGGTCTGATCCCGTTATTGTCACGGCAGCTGAGCCAGTTCGTGCAGGACCTGCCGCAGATGATCAACAATGGCCAGCGGTTGCTGTTGCGCCTGCCGGAATTGTATCCCCAGTTCATCACCGGGGCCCAGGTCTCCGAGCTCATCACCGGCATACGCAAGGCCATCACCGGGCTGGGTCAGAATGTACTGTCCTTGTCGCTGGCCTCGATTCCGACCCTGATCACCGTGCTGGTTTATCTGATCCTGGGACCCTTGCTGGTATTCTTTTTCCTCAAGGACAAGCAACTCTTGATCACCTGGCTGACACGTTTTCTGCCACGCAGGCGGACCTTGCTGACACAGGTCTGGCAGGAGATGGATCAGCAGATAGGCAACTATATCCGGGGCAAGTTCTACGAGATCCTGGTGGTCGGCGTGGCCTCCTGGGTGACCTTCACCCTGATGGGGCTGGCCTATGCCTCGTTGCTGGCGGTACTGGTCGGACTGTCCGTGATCGTGCCCTATATCGGTGCCACCGTGGTCACCCTGCCGGTGGCCCTGGTGGCTTATTTCCAGTGGGGCCTGAGCGCCGATTTCGGCTGGCTCATGCTGGCCTATGGCATCATCCAGGCACTGGACGGCAATCTGCTGGTGCCCTTGCTATTCTCCGAGACCGTCAATCTGCACCCGGTCGCGATCATCACCGCGGTCCTGGTGTTCGGGGGACTGTGGGGGATCTGGGGGGTATTCTTCGCCATCCCGCTGGCGACCCTGGTCAAGGCCATCATCAATGCCTGGCCGCGCGCCGGGGCCAGTGCCGGCTCCTGAGCCCGCCTGCTAGGGACGATCGTCGCTGGTTCAAGCGGTGATCTGAGGTGCAGGAAACGAGACGCGGTGCGCGCTTGGCACAGGGCGGGGCGTTGCTGGTCTATCAAAGCCTGCTGGAAGCGAAGTCCGCCAGGCGCGAGCGCTCGCCACGCATCAGGATGATGTGGCCACTGTGTTCCCAGTCCTTGAAGCGATCCACCACATAGGTCAGGCCCGATGTGGTTTCGGACAGATAGGGCGTGTCGATCTGGGCGATGTTGCCGAGGCAGACCAGCTTGGTCCCCGGACCGGCGCGGGTGATCAGGGTCTTCATCTGTTTCGAGGTCAGATTCTGGGCCTCGTCGATGATCAGATAGCGGTTCAGGAAGGTGCGTCCGCGCATGAAATTCAGGGAGCGGATCTTGATGCGTTTCTGCAGTAGTTCCGCGGTGGCCTGCCGTTCCCATTCCCCGCCGACATCGTTCTGGGTCAGGACCTCGAGGTTGTCCATCAGCGCGCCCATCCAGGGGGTCATCTTCTCCTCCTCGGTTCCGGGCAGGAAGCCGATATCCTCGCCCACCGGAACGGTCACACGGGTCATCACGATCTCACGGTAGCGCTTCATGTCCATGGTCTGGGTCAGACCGGCGGCCAGCGCCAGCAGGGTCTTGCCGGTACCGGCGGTGCCCAGCAGGGAGACGAAGTCGACATCCGGGTCCATCAGCAGGTTGAGGGCGAAGTTCTGCTCGCGGTTGCGCGCCGTGATCCCCCACACGGCATTATGCCCGGTGCGGAAGTCCTGACTGGCGCGGATCACGGTCTTCTCCGGGGTCTTTTCCTTGACGATGGCCTCGAAGGCATTGCCATCGTCTTGCCCGGCCGACAGGCACAACTGGGGGTGGCAGGTTTCCAGCAGGTCCTCGGTGAAGGAGTAGTATGTCTGGCCATCGTCTTGCCAGCAGGCCATGTCCTTGCCATGTTCCTCCCAGAAATCCGCCGGCAGATCCGCGGTGCCCGTGTATAACAGGCTGACGTCGTCCAGCACCTTGTCGGTGAAATAGTCCTCCGCAGGGATCCCCAGGGCACGGGCCTTGATGCGCAGGTTGATATCCTTCGAGACCAGGGTGACGTGACTGCCGGGAGCGGATTTCCGCAGCGACAGGGCGATGCCGAGGATGTTGTTGTCAGGCTTGTTGCCGGGTATGTCCGAGGGGATGTCGTGGTCCAGCGCGCGGGTCTGCAGGAATAGCCGGCCACTGCACTGCACCGGCGCCTCGCCGTTTCCGGGGGCGCTGATGGCCAGGCCCTGCTCGATGCTGTCGTGATCCGCACCATCGATCAGGGTGTCGAGGAAGCGGCTCACCTGGCGGGCGTTGCGGGCGACCTCGGAGACGCCCTTCTTGGCCGCGTCCAGTTCCTCCAGCACCACCATCGGGATGAACAGATCGTGTTCCTGGAAACGGAACAGGCAGGCCGGATCGTGCATCAGCACATTGGTATCGAGCACGAACAGCCGGGCGTGGACGGGGAGAGATTCCGCTGGCGCGGTCATAGGGCGCGAACCGCTTCCAGGACCTCTTCGACATGCCCCGGAACCTTGACCTTGCGCCACTCATGACGCAGGACCCCCTGGGCATCGATCAGGAAGGTGCTGCGCACGATGCCCATGTGCTTGCGGCCGTACAGGTTCTTCTCCCTGATCACATCGAATTGCCGGCATAGCGTTTCCTCGCTGTCGGACAGCAACTCGAAAGGGAAACCCTGTTTGGCCTTGAAATTTTCGTGCGCGCGGATGCTGTCGCGCGAGACCCCCAGGATCACGGTGTTGGCGGCCTCGAATTCCGCATGCCGGTCGCGGAAGTCCTGGCCCTCCCGGGTACAGCCGGGGGTGCTGTCCCTGGGATAGAAATACAGCACCACCTTGCTGCCCTTCAGGTCCGCCAGGCGGATGGTTCGTCCGCCGGTGGCGGGTAACTCGAAGTCGGCCACGGCCTGGCCGGTTTCAACGACGCTCATGCATGCTCCCTTGTCTGCTGAGGTTTATTTGACCGGCTCCAGGATTGCATCCAGGTTCAGGTGGTCACAGAAATCCATGAAATCTCCACGTAGCGCGGCGATGGACAGGTTCGACGGAATGCTGATGGTCATGTGCAGTGAGAACATGGGCGAGCCGGTATGCGCGGCGGCGTAGCTGCCGGTGTTCAGTTCGACGATATTGATCTCGCGATGGGAAAAGAAATGCGCGATCTCATGCACGATTCCGGGATGATCCATGGCCACCACCTCTACCGCATAGGGCATGCAGGTCTGGCTGGAGGCGTCGGAGCTGGTGCGTCGGGAGGTGATATGCAGGCCGAGCTGCGGTTCCAGGCGGGGCAGGGCGGCTTCCAGTTTGGCGATGCTGTCCCAACTGCCGGAAAGCAGGAGGATCATCGCGAATTCACCCCCCAGTACGGTCATGCGACTGTCGACGATACTGCAGCCGCAATCCTTGACGGTCCTGGAGAAGGCCTCGACCAGACCCGGCTTGTTGCTGCCGATGGCGGAGGTGACGAGTAGATTCTGCATCGACGTGGCGTGTGCGTGGGCGTTTCCTGACATGTGGGGACATTGTGCATGGAATGGCCGCCATGCCGCAAGTGATCGTTTTTCCACGTCTTCTCCCGGGCTTTATGGGGCCGGATGGGTGGTGCTGGACGATTTTCTTTGCTAATCAGCCATATGCTCCTCGCCGGGTGGTATGGGTCCGTAGCCTCTGCTGGTGTGTCTGCCTTGTCATCCGTGGGCGTGATCGCTACTATGCCCGCTGTTCAAACGGTAGATGGGTAGTGACATGTTCAGTGGCAGCATGGTTGCGATAGCCACGCCGATGGTGGCGGGTAATGATGTCGACAATCCGGTGGATTTTGGGGACCTGAGGCGTCTGGTCGAGTTTCATATCGAGCATGAGACCGATGTGATCGTCGCGGTTGGCACCACTGGCGAGTCGGCCACGCTCACCGAGGAGGAACACTGCGAGGTGATCCGGCGGGTGATCGAATTCGTCGATGGACGCATCCCCGTGATCGCCGGGACCGGCGCCAATTCGACCCTGGAGGCCATTCACCTGACCCGGCGCGCGAAGGAACTGGGCGCCGATGCTTGTCTGCTGGTGACGCCATACTACAACAAGCCCACCCAGGAGGGGCTGTACCGTCATTACCGGGCCATCGCCGAGGCCGTGGATATCCCCCAGATCCTCTATAATGTCCCCGGACGTACCGCCTGCGACATGCTGCCGGAGACGGTTGGCCGCCTGTCCGTGATCGATAATATCATCGGCATCAAGGAGGCTACCGCCGAGCTGGACCGTGTGGCCCGGCTGCGGGAACTTTGCGGCGACGATTTCCTCTTAATCACCGGCGACGATGCCACGGCCATGGAGTTCATGTTGCTCGGTGGTTGCGGCGTCATCTCGGTGACCGCCAATGTCGCGCCACGGGAGATGCACCGCTTGTGCGTCGCGGCCACGGCCGGAGACCGTGCCGCGGCCGAGGCCATCAACGAGCCGATCAAGGGCCTGCACGAGCATCTCTTTATCGAGTCCAACCCCATCCCGGTGAAGTGGGCCCTGCAGCGCATGGGCCTGATCAAGGGGGGTATCCGCCTGCCCCTGACCGGGCTGTCCGAGGCCAGCCGGGCGCCCCTGGAACAGGCCATGCGCACGGCCGGCGCAATTTCTGACTGAGGTGTTATTGCATGCGTAACGCGATCGTATTCCTGCTGCTGGGCGCTTTTCTGCTGCTGGGCGGCTGCAAGTATCTGCCCAAACTCGACGAGGTCCTGCCGGATCAGACCAAGGAATATCGCAAGAGCGAGAGCCTGCCGGACCTGGAGGTGCCGCCGGACCTGACCTCGGAGGCGATCGAGGACAATATGTCGGTACCCGAGGTGGATGCCTCCGGAACGGCCACCTATTCGACCTACCAGGAACGGATCCGTGCCCGCAAGGAGGCCCGTCAGGCCCAGCATACCCAGGGCACCATGGCCCTGGCGGACGAACAGCTGCTGGTGGTCAAGGGTTCGGCGACGGATATCTGGCCGCGCCTGCGTGGCTTCTGGCAGGAGCGCGGCTTCAAGCTGGATCTGGACGACCAGGAGTTGGGGGTGCTGGAGACCGACTGGCGCGAGGATACGGTGGAATTCAAGCGTGATCGCTTCAAGCTCTTCACCGAGGCCGGCGATCAGGAGGGCACCACCGTGATCTACCTCTCTCACGAGGGGGAGTCACAGAAACCCGAGGGGGAGGCCCTGGTATGGCAGCCACGGCCACGCGACATGCAGCTGGAGGACACGATCACCGCGCGTCTGGGGGATTATCTCGGCAATGTGATCAGTTCCACCGCCCAGGGCGCACAGATCACCGCCGCGCCGTCGGTGGCGGCCAAGGTCGACAGACCCCGTAACGGTGGTGCCGGCCGCGCCAGGCAGGCCGAACTGATCAATGCCGGCGGCGGCAAGCGCTACGTGGCCCTGTATCAGGAATTCGAAAAGGCCTGGAGCAGCACCGAGAAGGCCCTCGCCGATCTCGGGATCAAGATCACCGAGCGGGATCGTGCCCGGGGCACCTTCTACGTCAACTATCACGCCAGCGGGGAAAAGAGCGTGTGGTCGAAGCTGGCCTTCTGGAGCGATGACGACAAGTATCAGGTCAGTCTCACCGGGGTCGGCAAGAAGACCGAGATCGTGATCCTCGACAATGATGGCAAGTGGGATGATGGCAAGGGCGCCAAGGAGCTGCTGGACATGATCAATACCCAGCTCAATCACTGAAGGCCGGGTCGGGACCAGGGCCGTGATGCGCTTCGCCTCTCTTGGCAGCGGCAGCCGCGGCAATGCCACCCTGGTGGCCTCGACGCGAACCACCGTGCTCATCGACTGTGGTTTTTCCATGCGTGAGGTTCGTGTGCGGCTGGAGTCCCTGGGACAGGATCCGGCGGCGATCAGCGCCGTCCTGATCACGCATGAGCATGCCGATCATGTCCAGGGGATCGGCGCTCTGGCGCGCCGATACCGGTTGCCGGTCTGGTCCACCAGCGGGACCCTGGCGGCGGCCGCCGGAACCCTGGGCGAGCTGCCCGAGGTGCGCACCTTCACCAGTCACGAACTGTTGCGCATCGGTGATATCGATATCGAACCCATCACCGTCCCACACGACGCCCGCGAGCCCAGCCAGTTCGTCTTCGTGCATGGCGGCCTGCGTCTCGGCCTGCTGACCGACACCGGCCGCATCACCCCGCACATCCTCGAGCAGCTGGCGGCCTGCGACGCCCTGATGCTGGAATTCAATCATGATGTGGACATGCTCGCACGGAGTGAATATCCCCCCTCGCTGAAACAACGGATCAGGGGTCCCCTGGGTCATTTGAGCAATCATCAGGCCGCCGACCTGCTGCGCCGGCTCGACACCTCCGCGCTGCAATACTTCATGGCCATGCATCTCAGCGAAAAGAACAACTGCCGGGAACAGGTCCGCAGACTGGCCGCCGAGGCCCTGGACCAGACCCCGGAGTGGGTGGACATCGCCCGTCAGGATGGGGTCAGTGGCTGGCGGGATCTGACCCCCTCGGGGCCTGGCTAGCGGGCTTCATCCAGGATCACCGACCAGGCAGCCCCTTTCTCCGCCAGGCTGAGACTGGCCAGCGCCGGGCTGGTCGAGGGCAGGCGTATCGATTCCAGTTCGCGAGCCCGGCCCAGGAGTGTCGGCAGCACCCGGCGACGGTATTCCCGTTCAGCCCGTGCGCCATTGAAAAAGACCCGGCGGATGCGCGGATGGTGGTCGAAGAATCCGTTGAAGTCGTTCACCACGATCGAGTCCCGGCGTATGGCGCTGTCCAGGCTTCCTTCCCGCTCACAGCCGGCGAGTACGTCCCATAGCGCGATTCGGTGCTGCCGCAACAGCTGGCAGCGGGACTCGTAATCCAGCTGGCCCTCGGCCCCCAGCATGGTGGTGATCAGCGGCCAGAAGGCATTTCTCGGATGCGCATAATATTGCCGCCGGGACAAGGATTCCCGGCTGGGCATGGAGCCCAGGATGAGCAGGTCCGCGTCGGCCGCGGCGATGGGCGGGAAACCGGTCAACATCGGTCTGGATTTCCCGCACCGGGCGGCTGCCGGCCGGTTCGAAATGGTTTGGAACAAGACGGGGTTTCTGTATTCATCCGGCCTCCAGGCCTCCCGGGATGCGGAAACGGGCCGATATCCGGCCCGGCCGGTGACACCCCGCAAGGACATATCCCGCGCCACGAGACTTGCCGGGCAAGCTGTCCCGGATCGCCCCAACCCGCCGGGCGATCCGGCGCCATCGACCTGCCCGCCCGGTTTGCGCCATCCAGGAGGGTGTCTGTGGATGGGCGGCGACGAAAAAGATATAGTAAACACCATGCATAACAAAACCGGCAAGACCCTGTTGGAGGGCCTTCGTCAGGAGCTGTCCGTGATGACGGTTTATGAGCGCTTCGAGCAGCTTATCGCCCTGGCCCTGGGATTGTTCATCGCCATTATCATCGTCCTGACGCTCGTCCGCCTGTTCGTGACCTCTTTGCCCCTGTTGCTGGAGGGTGTCCTGGATCCCCTGGCTCCGGGGGTGTTCACATCCATATTCGGCATGATCATGACCGTGCTGATCGCCATGGAATTCAAGCATTCCATAATCAGGGTGGCATTGCGGCACGATGGCGTCGTCCAGGTCAGGACCGTCATCCTGATAGCGATGCTGGCGCTGGGGCGGAAATTCATCATCCTGGACAGCTCCAAGACGGCGGCCGCCACGATTCTCGCCCTCGCGGCGGGGCTCCTGGCCCTGGGGATAGTCTACTGGTTGATGGGCAAGGATGAGAGGCGACCATGAGGCGATGCGTCCAGGCGGGTTCAGGCCGTCACCGCAGGGCAAGACAGGGGGGCTGAAACAAACCGGAGGCTGTCAGCGCTTACGGTGTGCGTAGCTGCGAGCGCAGATCCTCGACCAGAAAACTGGCGACCCGCCGGGCCAGTGGGCCCGCCTGTGCCGGGGTCAACAGGGACATCGGCCGTGACAGCCGCGGGCGGAAGGGCCTGGTCGTCAAGGCGGTTTCGGTCGCGGGAAGGCTGTGCCGGGATATGACCCCGATACCCAGTCCCTGGCGCACGGCTTCGAGCACGGCGGCCACGCCACCGAGACAGATATGCACCTCTGGCAAGCGTCCGAGTGTTTTCAGCATCTCCTGCTCGAGTACCTCACGCGTCCCCGAGCCCGTCTCGCGCCAGATCAGGGGGTGGTGCGGCAAATCGCCAATCGCCAGCGATTTCCGGGTGGCCAGGGGATGCCTCCCCGGCATCACGCATACGATCTCGTCCTGTCCCAATAGTTCTATCCCGCAACGGCCCGGCGTCGATCCCGGCAGGGGGCTTTCCACCAGCCCCAGGTCATGGGCATTGATACCGTCGAACACTTGCTGGCTGTTACCGCTGTTGACGAATACCTCGATCTCGGGCCATGTGGCCCGCAGTCTGACCAGCGCGGAGGGTAACAGCGAGCCGGCGATGGTCTGACTGGCGGCGACATGGATGCGCCCGGCGTTCAGGCCCAGCAAGGCATCGGCAAAGTCGTCCATCTCCCGCAAGGACTGCGCGACCTTGAGGGCATGTTTATAGAAGGCCTCGCCGGTGGCGGTCAGGGTCACGCCACGGCCCTGGCGCCTGTAGAGCGGGGTCCCGACGGTTTCCTGCAGGCGTTTCAATTGATTGGAGATGGCCGGCTGGGTGAGGTGACGGGTCTGGGCCGCCAGGCTGACACTGCCGTGCTGGGCCAGGGCAACGAAGCTCAGGAGCTGTTCCGAATTCAGATGCATGACGCGTTATATATCACAATATATTATATATAACATTATTAAATATAAATATAAATGACATCCTGTTTTGCCTAGACTCGCCGCATTCACCAACAGTCAAGGGGGTGGGCACCCGCTCCACCCCGCGGGAGCAACAGCATCATGTTCAGTCGAGAGCGTCGGGCCGATACGATCAACGGGATCCTGCTGGTGTTGTTATTCGCCGTGGCCGCGATTCAGATCGACCGCTTGCCCTGGGTTCATGGGCTGGGGATCAGTCCGTTGATCGTCGGGATCCTGCTGGGGATCGTATACGCCAACACCCTGCATCATCGCCTGCCACGCGCCTGGGTCCCCGGGATCGGTTTCAGCGCGCGCCAGATCCTGCGCCTGGCGATAGTCCTGTATGGTTTCCATATCACCCTGCAGGAGATCGCCTCGATCGGGTTGAACGGGATCGGTGTGGCCCTGATCATGATGAGTTCAACCCTGGGACTGGGGTACTGGCTGGGTGTGCACTGGCTGGGGCTGGATCGGCAAACGGCGATCCTGACCGGTGCCGGCAGCGCCATTTGCGGCGCGGCGGCGATCATGGCATTCGAGCCGGTGGTCCAGGCCCGCGGGCATCAGACCTCCTCGGCGGTGGCGACGGTTGTCCTGTTCGGGACCGTCGCGATGTTCCTGTATCCCATGCTGTGTCACCTGGGGATCGTCGCCCTCAGCAGTGATGGCTGGGGCATGTATATCGGCGCCACGGTGCATGAGGTCGCGCAGGTGGTCGGTGCGGGCAGTGATATAGGTCGCCGGGTCGCCGACGTCGCGGTGATCGTCAAGATGACCCGTGTCCTGCTGATCGTTCCCGCCTTGCTGGTCGTGGGCTGGTGGTCACGGCGCATGGCGGCTGGCACATGCCGGGCAACCCCCTTGACGGTGCCGTGGTTCGCACTGGGGTTTGTCGCCATGGTGTCGTTCAATTCCCTGGATCTGCTGCCGCCAGCGTGGCTGCATTCCCTTCGAAGCATCGATCGGTTGTTGCTGACCATGGCCATGACGGCCTTGGGCATGGAGACCCACATGGGAAAACTGAAAGGGGTCGGGATCAGGCCATTCATCCTTGCGGCGGTACTGTTTTCCTGGTTGCTGCTGGGCGGCTATGCCACGGTGCAACTGCTGTCACCGGGCGTTCAGAACCCCGCGATCCTGCCTTGAGCGAGGTTGTCTGGAGCAGGATGGTGTGCCTGTAATCCGAACTCGCGGGGACCCGGCAGGTGTTCTAGAAATCCATTCTCACGCTCAGGGTGTAGGTATCCTCACCTACCTGATCGCGCAGCAGGCGCTTGTTCCACTCGAAGGAGCCGGTGATGCCATTATCGTTGTAATAGCGGATGCCGGCGCCCAGCAGCAGGTCGTCCCGGTCATTGGCCGGTTGCGGACCGCTGGCCACTTGCAGCAGTTCCATGGAGTAGTCGCGTTCATAGGTCAGGCGGGTGTAGGGTTCGAAATCTCCCCAGCCATAGGCCAGATTGCCGCCGACATGCCACTGTCCCAGCCTGACGGTGCGCGCAGACACGGCCGAGCCGTTGCTCTCGGTGTAGGGATCCTGGTCATCGCGGGCGAAGAGCCAGCCGAGATTGCCGCCCAGCACCCAGTTGCCGAAGTAGCGGGTGCCGTTCAGATTGCCGGACCAGAACCAGCGCGTGGAATCGAAGGAACTGCTGATCCTGGCGCCAGTGGCGGGATCCCTGCGCTGCTGATCGGTATTGATATCGCTGTAGCCCATGCTCAGATCGACGGACCATGTGTCGCTGAGGACGGCGCCGAAATAGGGTGACAGGGTATAGCCGCTACTATCCACCCTACCCTGGTTGAAACGGGTATCGGTGCGGCTATCCTCGTAGCCGACGGCGATGCCGAGCACGGTGCCTTCCCAGGGACTGAAATCGGCGCCGAACATGCCGGTGTCGCGACTGCCGTCGAAGGCGGTGGCGGCAAAGTCGTTATCGAAACCGGAATGGGAGTAACTGCCCCAGACACCGATGGCGCTGAGTCCATCGCCGGCGGCGCGGCCGGTATCGCCTTCCAGCATGAAGCCGTTGGCGATACGTTTCGGACGGGCGCGGGTGCCGGGCAGGGCATCCTGGACGCGGGCATTGGTGAGCCCGGCGAAGGCCGTCACCGTGGTCAGCAGGGTGGCGGGCGTGGTTGCGGTGGAGCCGGTTGCCGCGGCGCTGACGGTGTTGCCGCCGGTGCGGGTCAGGGTCGCGGTACCTGAGAAGGCACAGCCATCGCCACCAACATTCGAACCAGCGAAGGTGATCGGCAGGGTGTTGCCGCTGAGTGTCCCGGAAAATGACCCGGTGGTCGTACCGCCGGTCTGGGCATCAGGTCCGCTGAAGGCCATGACGATGAGGCCAGCGGCATCGACAGTGCCGGACGCAGGGATGGTGTTGACAGGATCACCGACGGTGCCGCTGATAAGGCTGCCATTCTGCTGCGAGATCACCAGGGTCAGCTGGTCACTGGAGGGGCCGTTGTCGAGGGTATTGGTACAGCCGGAGTCCACTTCATTGCTGATCCCGGTATAGGTGCCCAGGACATTGGGGAAGGTGGCATGGGCATCCAGCCCAAGCACCAGAAGGCCCAGGCAGAGGCCGGCAGACACGATTATCCTGGACATTGACGGCTCCAAAATGAGTTAATCTTGCATATCAGGATAGTGGTTTAACATCATGTATTCAAGAAAAAACGGCAGGGTTACCTGCCGTTGTTCTGAATGGAAGGCGTGCGGGATCAGGCCGCCAGTTCGTTTTCCACGGCCTCGGAATACTGGCCCATCGCTGCCAGGCCGTTGCAGCGCTCGCGGTGCAGCAGGATGCGGCGGGCGGCGGCGACGTTCTCCGGCTTGCCGGCCCAGGTCTTGAGGGCATCGGCCTGCAGCGCGCGGCCGTAGGAGAAGCTCAGCGGCCAGGGCAGGTTGTCATACATCTGGTGCATGGCGTTGAGGTGCACGGTGGCGGCCTCCGAACTCTGACCACCGGACAGGAAGACGATGCCGGCACAGGCCGCCGGGACCGCGCTGCGCAGGCAGTGGATGGTCTTTTCCGCGACCTCTTCCACGCCGGCCTGCTGCGGGCACTGCTTGCCGGAGACGACCATGTTGGTCTTCAGCACGGTGTGTTCCAGGGTCACGTTGAGATTGTAGAGCTCGTTGAACAGGGCCCTCAGGGTGGCCTCGGTGACCTCATGGCATTCGTCGATGGTGTTGGACCAGTCCATCAGCACCTCGGGCTCGACCATGGGCACGATGCCGGCCTCCTGGCACAGCCCGGCGTAACGGGCCAGGGCGTGGACATTGGCCTCGATGCAGCCGCTGGTGGGGATATCCTCGTCGATGGTGATCACCGCGCGCCACTTGGCGAAGCGGGCGCCGAGTTCGCGGTATTCGGCCAGGCGATCACGCAGGCCGTCGAGGCCCTCGGTGACCTTCTCACCGGGGAAACCGGCCAGCGCCTTGGCCCCGGCATCGACCTTGATCCCCGGCATGATGCCCTTGCCGATCAGGACCTCAGGGAAGGGCCGGCCGTCGGCGGTGGACTGGCGGATGGTCTCGTCGAACAGGATCATGCCGCTGATGTAGTCCTCGGCGCCGTCGTTGTCGATCAGCAGCTCGCGGTAGGCGCGGCGGTTGTCCTCGGTCGATTCGAGATCGATGGTGTCGAAGCGTTTCTTGATGGTCGGCAGGCTCTCATCGATGGCGAGGATGCCCTTGCCCCTGGCGACCATGGCCTGTGCGGTTTCTGCGAGCTGACTGGCGGTCATTACGATTCCCTCTTAAACTGTTGATGTCTATTGGTTTTGCTGTTGCGGCCCATTATAAGGAGGCCATGTCGAAGATTCCAGATTTCCATCCTGCTAGTCGGATATGTCGGGCAGCTGCCCGACACGGACGATCTTGAGGCCGTTGGTGCCGCCCTTGGTGCCGCGCAGGTCGCCCTTGGTGATGATCACCGGGTCGTTGTTCTTGACCACGCCACGTTTCTTCAGATCCGCGCAGATCTCCTTGTTGACCTGCAGGAAGTTGGTATGGGTGAGGTCGTAGAACACGGGTTTCACGCCACGATAGAGGGTGACCTTGCGGCAGGTCTCCAGGTTGCGGGTAAAGGCGAATATCGGCAGGCCGGACCGTACCCGTGACATCCACATGCAGGTGGCGCCGGTCTCGGTGACCGCGGCGATGGCCTTGGCGCCGATGTGGGTGGCGGCGTACATGGCCGACATGGCGATGGCCTCGTCGATGCTCTCGAAATGCGCGTCGATGCGGTAGTTGGCGCCCTTGTCGCCCAGTTTTCTTTCGGTTTCCAGGCAGATTCGGCTCATGGCCTCGACGGTCTTGTCCGGGTACTTGCCGACGCTGGTCTCGGCCGAGAGCATCACCGCGTCGGTGCCGTCGAGGACGGCGTTGGCGACGTCGAAGACCTCGGCCCGGGTGGGCAGGTGGTTCTCGATCATCGATTCCATCATCTGGGTGGCGGTGATCACCACCCGGTTCATCGCCTGGGCCTGCCGGATCAGGCGCTTCTGCACCGGGGGCAGGCAGGCGTCGCCGATCTCAACGCCCAGGTCCCCTCGCGCGATCATGATGCCGTCGGCGGCCTCGATGATCTCCTCGGCGTTGTCCAGGGCCTCGGCGCGCTCGATCTTGGCGATCACGCTGCAGTTGCCGCCGGCCTTGGTGATCAGTTTGCGCGCGGCATGGATGTCGTCGGCATTGCGCGGGAAGGATATGGCAATGAAGTCCACGCCCAGCGCCACCGCGTGTTTCAGATCGCCGCGGTCCTTGGTGGTCAGGGCCTTGGCCGAGAGGCCGCCCCCCTCCTTGTTGATGCCCTTGTTGTTGCTGAGGGTGCCGCCCAGCAGGACCACGCACTTGATCTCGTTGCCCTTGACCTTGTCTACCTGCAGGATGATGCGGCCATCATCGATCAGCAGGGTGTCGCCGCTCCTGACGTCCCTGGGCAGGTCCTTGTAGGTGACGCCGACATGGGTTTCATCGCCGCTGTCCATCTTCAGGTCGGCGTCGATGGTGAATTCATCACCTTCTTCGAGCTCGATGCTGTAATTGCGGAAGCGACCGATGCGGATCTTGGGGCCCTGGAGGTCGGCCAGGATGCCGATGTGTACACCGCGCTTGCCGGCCTGTTCGCGCAGGATGCCGACACGCATGGCCTGGCTCTCGCGGGTCTCGTGGGAGTAGTTGATGCGTGCGACATTCATGCCGGCGCGGATCATCCGGTCCAGTACCGCCGGGGTGTCGGTCGCCGGACCCAGGGTGGCCACGATCTTGGTTCTTCTCATCGCTTGATCTTATCCATTGCAGGCGTACGGCAGATAAGCCGTTACCGTGCTTCCGTCGCCCTTGCGGGCGGAGACAGGGCGCTCAATAGCCCTCGCTGTCGTGTGCATAGTCGGGATGGGCGCGCGCCCGCTCCTCCAGTATGGCCACCGCCGGCAGGGTCTTGCCTTCCAGGAATTCCAGGAAGGCGCCGCCGCCGGTGGAGATATACGAGACCCGGTCGGTGATGCCGAAGCTGGCGATCGCCGCCAGGGTGTCGCCGCCGCCTGCGATCGAGAAGGCCGGACTCCTGGCAATCGCCTGCGACAGGGAACGGGTGCCGGCGGCGAAGGCATCGAATTCGAACACGCCCAGGGGGCCATTCCAGACTATGGTACCCGCTGCGGATAACAATTCCGTGAAGCGTTCGGCGGTTTGCGGACCGACGTCCATGATCAGGTCATCGTCCTCGACCTGATCCGCGGGTTTGACCGTGGCCAGGGCGGACTCCGAGAATTCCTTGCCGCAGGCCACGTCCACCGGCAGCGGGATCTCGGCGCCGCGCGCGCGCGCCTTTTCCATCAGTTGTTTCGCCACCTCGACCAGATCCGGCTCGTACAGGGACCGGCCGATGTTCAGCCCGGCGGCCTTCATGAAGGTGTTGGCGATACCACCACCGACGATCAGCTGGTCGACCTTTTCGATCAGGGATTCCAGGACCTCCAGCTTGCTGGAAACCTTGGCCCCGCCGACGATGGCCAGCAGTGGCCGCTCCGGATCCTTCAGGGCCTTGCCCAGGGCCTCCAGTTCCGCGGTCAGCAGGGGGCCGGCGCAGGCCAGCGCGGCATACTGGGCGACGCCATGGGTGGAGGCCTGGGCGCGATGGGCGGTGGCGAAGGCGTCGTTGACATAGATGTCGCAAAGCGCGGCCATGCGCCGGGAAAGCTCGGCATCGTTGGCCTTCTCTCCGATGTTGAAGCGCACGTTCTCGCACATTACGGCTTCGCCCGCATCGACCTCGACGCCGTCCAGCCAGTCTCGCTCCAGGCGCACCGGCTGGTCCAGCAACTGCGCCAGGTGGCGGGCCACCGGCAACAGGGAATAGCGGGTATCGTACTGGCCCTCGCTGGGGCGCCCGAGATGGCTCATGATCATGACCCTGGCGCCGGCCTTGAGGGCCGCGCGGAGGGTGGGCAAGGCCGCGCGGATGCGGGAATCGTCGCTGATGTGGCCGTCTTTCATGGGCACGTTCAGGTCCTCGCGGATCAATACGCGCTTGCCCGTCAACTTGATGTCCTGCATCTTGATCATCCCGGCATACCTCGCTTGCATCGTTGTCCTCAGCTGGCGTTGACCAGGGCCAGGGTGGTGTCCAGCATGCGGTTGGAGAAGCCCCATTCGTTGTCGTACCAGGCGGTGACCTTTACCAGCCGGCCGCCCAGGACCTTGGTCAGGGTGGCATCATAGGTGGAGGAGGCCGGGTTGTGGTTGAAGTCTATAGAAACCAGCGGCGCGGTACTGTAGTCCAGCACCCCCTTGAGCGGACCCTCGGAGGCGGCCTTGAGGATGTCGTTGATCTCCTCGACGCGGGTCTCGCGGAGCGCCTCGAAGGTCAGGTCCACCAGCGAGACATTGATGGTGGGCACGCGCATGGCGTAGCCGTCCAGTCTGCCGGCCAGTTCCGGCAACACCAGACCCACCGCGGCGGCGGCGCCGGTCTTGGTCGGGATCATCGACTGGGTGGCGGAACGCGCCCGGCGCAGGTCGGAATGATAGACATCGGTCAGGACCTGATCGTTGGTATAGGCGTGGATGGTGGTCATCAGGCCGTTGTCGATCCCGATAGCATCATGCAGCGGCTGGACCAGCGGCGCCAGGCAGTTGGTGGTGCAGGAGGCGTTGGAGATCACCGTGTCGGAGGCCTTGAGCCGGTCGTGATTGACGCCGTAGACGATGGTGGCATCGACATCGCTGCCGCCCGGGGCCGAGATCACGACCTTCCTGGCGCCACCCTGCAGGTGGGCGCCGGCCTTGGCCTTGCTGGCGAACAGGCCGGTACATTCCAGCACCACCTCGACACCCAGGTCGCCCCAGGGGATATCGGCCGGGTTGCGCTCGGCGAAGACCTTGATGCGGTCGCCGGCGACGACGATATCGTCGCCCTCGACGCTGACCGGCAGCGGGAACTTTCCATGCGCGCTGTCGTACTGGGTCAGGTGGGCATTGGTGGCGGCGTCACCGAGGTCGTTGATGGCGACGATCTGGATCTGGTCCGTGCGCCCGGCCTCGTACAGGGCCCGCAGCACGTTGCGTCCGATGCGTCCGTAACCATTGATGCCGACTTTGATTGCCATGTGTGTTCTCCGATTCGTATGTTAGATTGACTGTGTTATTGAAAGAGTGCGTTCAGGGTCTCGACCACGTGGGCCACGCTGAAGCCGTGGGTCTCGAAGACCTCGGCCGCCGGGGCGGAATCGCCGAAGCCGTCGATACCGATGATGCGGCCGTCGCTGCCGGCGAAGCGGTACCAGCCGGCGCTCGCACCGGCCTCGATGATCACCCGCCGGGTCAGTGAAGGTGGCAGCACGGCCTCACGGTAATCCCGATCCTGGGCCAGGAAGACATCGGTGCTGGGCATGGACACCACGCGCACGGCCCGGCCCGCGGACTCCAGTTCCACCGCGGCCTGCAGCGCCAGCGCGACCTCCGAGCCGGTGGCGATCAGGATGGCCTCGGCCTCGCCTGCCGGTTCATGCAGGACATAGCCGCCACGGGCGATGTCCGCGACCTGCTGGGGATCACGGGCCTGGTGCGGCAGCCCCTGGCGCGAGAACAGCAGCGCGGTCGGACCGTCGCCACGTTCTATCGCGGCCTTCCAGGCGACCGCGGACTCGGTATCGTCGCAGGGGCGCCATAGCGACAGGTTCGGGATCAGGCGCAGGCTGGCGGTGTGCTCCACCGGCTGGTGGGTGGGGCCGTCCTCGCCCAGGCCGATGGAGTCGTGGGTGTAGACGAAGATCGCGCGTATGCCCATCAGGGCCGCCATGCGCACCGCGTTGCGGGCATAGTCCGAGAACACCAGGAAGGTGGCGCCATAGGGGATGAAGCCGCCGTGCAGGCTCATGCCGTTCATGATCGCCGACATGCCGAACTCGCGGACGCCGAAATAGATGTAGTTGCCGAGGCGATCATCGGAGCTGATGCCGCGCGCACCGGACCAGAAGGTGAGGTTGGATTCGGCCAGATCGGCCGAGCCCCCGGCCAGCTCCGGCAGTGATGGGGCATAGGCGTTGAGGGCATTCAGCGAGGCCTTGCGGGTGGCGATGTTCTCGCCTGCGGCCGCCACCTGGTCGATATAGTCCTGGCTGATCTTCCGCCAGTCGGCGGGCAGTTCCCCGCGCATTCGGCGTTGGAATTCGGCCGCCTGGCCAGGGAATTCGGCGGCATAGGCATCGAAGCGCGCCTGCCAGTCCCGTTCCAGGCGGGCGCCGCGCTCGCGTGCATCCCAGCCCTGATAGATGGCCTCCGGGATCTCGAAGGGGGGATGCTCCCAGCCCAGGTCCTTGCGCGCGGCGGCGATCTCCTCGTCTCCCAGTGGCGCGCCATGTACCGCCGCGGTGCCCTGCTTGGCGGGTGCGCCCCAGCCGATCACGGTCTTGCAGCAGATCAGGCTGGGCCGGTCGGTGATCGCGCGAGCCTGCTCCAGCGCCGCCTGCACCGCATCCGGATCGTGGCCATCGACGTCGCGGATCACATGCCAGTGATAGGCCTCGAAGCGCGCCGGGGTGTCGTCCCGGAACCAGCCCTGGACCTCGCCGTCTATGGAGATGCCATTGTCGTCGTAGAGCGCGATCAGCTTGCCCAGGCCCAGGGTGCCGGCCAGCGAGCAGACCTCGTGGGAGATCCCCTCCATCATGCAGCCGTCACCGAGGAAGACATAGGTATGGTGATCGACGATCCTGTGCCCGGGCCTGTTGTAATGCGCCGCCATCACGGCCTCGGCAATGGCCATGCCGACGGCGTTGGCCAGGCCCTGGCCCAGCGGTCCGGTGGTGGTCTCGACCCCGGGCGTGTGGCCGTATTCCGGGTGGCCCGGGGTGCGGGATCGGAACTGGCGGAACCGTTTCAGGTCCTCGATGCCGAGATCGTAACCGCTCAGGTGCAACAGCGAGTACAGCAGCATGGATCCATGGCCGTTGGAGAGCACGAAGCGGTCGCGGTCGGGCCAGTCGGGGTTGACCGGGTTGTGGCGCAGGAAGCCGTTCCACAGGACCTCGGCGATGTCGGCCATGCCCAGGGGCGCGCCGGGGTGGCCGGATTTGGCCTTCTGTACCGCGTCCATGCTCAATGCGCGCACGGCATTGGCGAGTTCTCTGCGCGATGGCATTCGTATCTCCACAGTCTGTCTGTAATGACTGTGTCCGGCGACGGTCAGGCCGGGTATGCGACAAGCATGGGAACCTGTGGCGAACTCTGCGGCGACGAAGCGAACACGATAAAAAACAGCGTATTCTAACCGGCTTGGGCCGGTGGGGGAATGGGGCAGGGGGAAATAGCTCAAGATCCAATCTGGGGGCCGGCATGAAGCGGGCGGGTCCGGGCCGGACATCCCGCGCATGAGGGGCAAGCGCTGTTTTCGCGCGCTCAGGCGACGCGCATCACATAAACCGGCGTATCCACATGCTGCACCAGCCACTCCAGGGCGCCCTGACGGTGCGGCCCAGCCGGCGGCGGATCCACGAACTCAGGCGGTGGTTGGGATTCAGTCCCGGGTCGCTAGCCGGATCGCCATCCTCCAGGTATCGAGGCCCAGGAGGCGTCGGAGCGAGACCCGGATCCGGCTGGTCTCCGGAGATCGAATACCAGTAGCCGGATTTTGGCCGGTGTGCCCACTCAGGTGCATCCATGGGCATATACTGGCGGGCATCGAGCCCTTCCGCCCCCCTGCCAACCGATGCGTATCCGCTTTCATTACCCTGACGCCATTGACTCACGGCGCCGCCGGTGGCGGCGGACCACGGGCAGTACGCCCAGTGCCAGGACCAGCAACGCCAGGGTCGATGGCTCCGGCACCGCGTTCGAGGCGCCCGCGGTCAGGTAGGCGAACTGTCCGTTCATCAGCGATTGCCCGGAGATCCCCGTCACCGACTGGCCCAACAGCGACGCACTGGCGCTGAACGCCGTGCCCGAGTCGGGGATCAGGGTGCCCCATACCCCGAAAGCCCCCAGGGATCCAAGCGCCACCGGGGTGGGGTTGAGGTACCCGCCCTTGGCGAGGGGCTCGAGGAAACCCGGGTTGGACCCCGAGGGGTCGATGCCCAGCAGGGGGTCGATAAGGTCCGAGCCCAGCAGGTTGATGAACACCAGCATGTCGAAGCCGAAGAAGTTGTCGGCGTAGCCCGCCGGCCCGAAATCCATGCGCAACAGCGCGCCCACGGCATCCCCCGGCGCGCCGGAGACCACCACGCTGAAGTCCGCGGCGTTGGCGTCGAGCCCCCCCGCGGTCATCAGCCCGTAGAGTTCCGCCCCGGACGCCAGGTCGGGGATGAAGGGCGTGGTGGTGGCGCCGCCGTTGATGTAGGGGTTGATGCCGCCAAGCCCGGTCCTGGAGGGGCCGAAGAAGGTCTTGAACTGCGTGTTGACGCCTATGCCCGCGCTCAGGCTGGCCGTGTTGGTGCCGATCAGGTAACGTCCTTTGCCCCCGGCATTGGCAGGCGAGGCCCCGCCGGCGCCCCCCGCGGTATCGATGTTGGCCCCGCTGGCATTCGTGACGGAGCCGAACAGCTTCACCGTGCCGCCCGCGCCGCCACCGCCGCCACCGCCCGCGCCTCCCTGGCCCCCGGGGCCTCCATTACCACTATCACCGCCGCCGCCGCCGCCGCCGCCACCACCACCGCCGGCGCCGTCACAGCCTGAAAGTACAGCTCCACCGTCCGTGCCGTTTCCGCCCCCGCCACCCGCGTGACTGGCGAGACCCCCGCCGCCGCCAGCACCGCCGGGTGCGGCGAAACAAGGGAAACTCGCGATGTATCCTTGACCACTCGAGCCGCCGGTCCCGGAGCTTCCGGCCCCCCTGGGCAACCCAACGGTACCGGCGGATCCGGACAAGCCCGTACCGCCGCTGGCACCGCGGGCTGAGAAGGTGCCGCCCGAGGCGATGAGGCGGCCTTTCGCGATGATCTCGAACGCACCGCCGCCCGCGCCACCGCCCGCGCCGGCAGAGCCCGCGCCGCCCGCGCCGCCCGCGCCGCCGTTACCGCCGGCTCCGCCGAAGCCGCCTAGTCCACCCGGTTTGCCATTGTTAATGGGCAGGGCGCTCGTTTCGCCGCCGCCGCCGCCACCACCACCGCCGGCGCCGCCGCCGCCACCGCCGCCACCGCCGCCGGCACCACCACCGGCACCACCGCCGGCGCCACCACCGCCGCCGCCGCTGATGACGGCCGTCGCGCCGGTATTCAGGCCGCCACCGCCCGCGCCACCGTCACCGCCCGGTCCCCCTGGGAATCCCGGCAGGCCTGAAGAACCAGAATCACCGCCGGCGCCGCCGCCGCCACCGCCGCCGCCGAAGGGGAACGGGCCGGGGAAGGCTCCGGCCGACCCGCCGGCGCCGCCGGCGCCGCCGTTACCGCCGGACCCGAAGGGGAAGGATGAAGAAAAGTCTTGAGCCCCGCCTGACCCGCCGAAGCCACCGAGCCCTCCGGAAGGCGCCGTACCGTTGATGCCCTGCCCGCCCGTGACTCCGATACTTCCCGGGGCACCATGCTGACCTAAGCTCCCTCGACCGCCGGTCGATCCGGATTGCCCGCTGGCACCATTCTCCGCGAATAAAGAACCGGTGCCACCGTTGCCACCGGAACCGCCCGCCCCTGGGGATCCACCGGTACCGCCAGCCCCGGCGCCACCCCCGGCGCCCCCCGGGCCGCCAATGGCGCTGCCCGCACCGCCGCCTGCACCCGGCGTCGTACCAACGGCGTCGAAATCGATGACCGCACCCGGGGCGATGATGGCGTTGTTCAGCGCCCGGAGCGACGCGCCCCTGGAGCCGATCCCGGTGACCGTATCGGTGGCCAGGATGTTCAAATCGCCGTTGAACTCCCACACCCGGGTGCTGTTGGCCCCGATGAAGGTGGTGAAGGGGGTCCCGTTCAGGCTGGTGACTGGCGTGCCGTCGCGCAGGACCGCTCCGCTGTCGGTGTTGAAAGAGAAGACGGCGGCCTGTGCGGGGACGGCCATGAACAGGGCCATGGCCATGGCGGCGATCAGCTGCGTCCCGTGGTGACGGGTTCGCCCCGGGGAGCCGCCGGCGGTTGCCGCCCGAGCAGCCGCCGGGGAGGCGGGCATCGCGCTGGCGGCGTGCGTGACGACAGATGTGTTTGGCGTGTTCTTGTTCATGACTGCCCTCCTGAACACCATAGTATGGGAACCCCCGGCGGAATTGCCGAGGGTCTGCGGTGCCAGAAGCGCATTGCTGGGTGAGCGGCACAAGGCTGCTGGACCCGTTGAACTCGAGCCGCGACTGGAAGCCGGCGTTATTGCCCGTGCTGTCGAGATTGAATGCGTACGGTATCTCGAGAGCGCTTGTGCAGCCTGATGAGGCAATAAATGCGCCATAAAAAATATCTGTTTGATAAACAGATAGTTGTGCTACATCAAGAAAGTTTGTTGATAAAAATGGTGTAAAAGATCCTGACAGTGAAATGCCAATAGTCACGGCCAAATTGTGCCAGATCCTCTGGCGATGATCTGCAACCCATTGTTTTGCATGTCATTATGTGCGTAGAGCGAGGTGGCCGGAAAGTGTAAAAATTCCTGACAGCTTTGGTCGACTTGAAGAGGGGTCTTGTAAAATGATTGTTGTTTGCTAGAGCATGATTCTCATGTGCTTGAATAGCAAACAAATATGGGGATCCCTGAGCTGCCTTCGATTAGTTCAGATTTCCGGTGGGGAAAAGGGGAAACAGCCCGATACGGATCAGGGTCCGTAGTTGAAACAGGCCGAGTCGATATGGCCGTCACCGTCGCTGTCCCTGGTGCCGAAGCTCTCGGGATCGCAGTCCTCGTCGTGGCCATCGGCATCACAGACCTCGACATTACCGGGGAAACGGTTGCTGTCATGGTCATCGCAATCGTCACCACCGAAGGCTATGGCTGCGTGGCCATCACCATCGGCATCCCCTCCCGGGACTTCTCTGCCGGAGGCATCACGGTAGATGGTGACACAGCGGTCATCCTCCTCATCGCAACGCTGGCTCGTCGGGCAGACCGGGCGTCCGCTGGGTGCGCAACCCCGGGTATCCGCCCGTGGGTCGTCGGGGGCGCAGGTCTCGGGACCATTGCAATAGCGGCCGTCATCACAGTCGGCATCCGCGTGACACAGCCCGGCAGGCGCAGTCTCGGCCGGCCCTGCCTGGAGCAGCAACAGGGGCAGCAGGCAGAGGATCATCCTTTTCATGGTTTACTCCTGTCGTCAGTGGCAGTCATGCCATTGGTCCGGATCGGCATCGTCGCAATCGTTGTCCATGGTCGACAGCCAGTTGCCATGCGTCTGGGCGTCACGGAAGTCGGCCGGGCAGACATCCTCGCCGGTACCGGGCGCGCCATGGCCGTCGCCGTCGGCATCCCGGAAGACCAGGATGGTCTGACCTTCATCGACCCTGCCGTCGCAATTGTTGTCTGCGTGATCGCAGATCTCCGTGGCCCCCGGATAGATATCGGCACGGGTATCATCACAGTCATCCCCATGGCGCCCGGCCGCGCGGCGGCGGGCGAGTCGCTCGCGGGCCGTCCGCCTGGCCGTCTCCAGGGCCGTCTTGAGACGCTGGAACTCGTTCGTGTTCCGGGTGATTGCCCCACGGTCGATCCCTGTGGTCGCTGCGGGGGTGATCGCGGCCGGCGCCGCGAAGCCGCCGAGCGCGGCGGGACTCGCCGGCCGGTTCGAGGACCCGGCCGGCTGCCTGCCCGCCGCTTTGCCGGGGGCGGGTGGTAGCTTGCCCGGAACGGGCACCGGACCGAAGCCCCCCCTGGCGGGCGCGGGGTGCAGGCCCGCCCTCGCCGGAGCCGGCATCGGGGTCGCCGGTATCGCTGGCCTTCGTTTGAAGCCATGGGGCGCGGCTGCCGTGGGGGCGGCCGGGAGCGGCAACGGGGATGGGGCGGCCGGTGACAGCGGTCTTGGCTCCTTGAAAGCCTTAAGCGGGGATGATGGCACCGGTTTCGCGATACCTCCCGCCGGTGGCCGTGGCTGTATCGGGTTGGCTGTCCCGGTGCCGGATTCGAGGCGCTTGATGTCCTTCTTCTCTCGTACAGGGGGTTGAAGGCCCGTTGATATGGCCGGTCCTGGCGGGCGTTTCTTCACCTCCGGCGACAAGGAGCCGGAAAACCCGGCTGCCTGCAGCAGGCCGCTGCAAGCGCCGGCAAGACCGATGAACAATATCGCGTATCGGATAACCTTCATTGCAGCCTCCTTGCGCCGGACAGTCGCCTTTCTCCAGAGCGGGGAATCATAGCCCGTGCCACGCATGGCATCAATTCAAACCCTTTTGGTATCAATGCGGTACTTCACCGGGAACCGCACCCGGGTCCTTCATGTCCAGGGGCCGGCCGCCGCTGCCGGGGCCAGCCCCGCCCCGGTTGCAGGCCTCGGAACTGGCATCGCCGCAGTTGGTGACCGCGCCGGCGCCGAGGCGGGTGCCGGCGAAACCACCGCTCGGGCGTACGCCCTCCTGTTCGCCGGGACCCGGCCGGGAGGTCATGCCACGGGTATCGGCCCGCTTCTTCTTGCAGCCCTGGCCCGGGACCCAGTCGCAGTTGTCCGGGGCGCCGTTGCTGCCCTCGGGAGCGGACTGTTCATTGGGGTGGTTGATACGGGTGTAGGCCACGTTCGTGGTGTGACGAAGATTATCCCTGTGGACCATGTCGGAGGTTCCATCGCCATTGTCGATGAGTTGCCAGGTTTCATGCTTGACGACGTTGCCGTTCCTGTCACGGACGATCAGTTCCCTGTCCAGCAGGTTGCCATCGGCATCCTTGGTCGCATGGTTTTCATAGGTGGTGCCGAGACGGCGGTTTCTGCCCGTTTCCGTGGTTTCCGTATAATCACCGTTCTGGTCGTGCCCCCGGCGTGTCCTTACGGTCCGGTCACCCGCTTCGATCGTGAATCCCCCCTGGCCGGCGCTCCCATCCTGCTGCGCCTGCCCGCGGCCGGGAATCTTCATGCCATCGGCCGGGCTGCCGGGTCCACGACCGATCGTGCCGGGAGCGGGTGTCCCGCCCTTGCCCCTCCCCGCCATGCAGTCCCGCGGATTGCCACCGGCCAGGCAGTCATGCATGGATTGTCTCCGCGGTTCCGGTTTCTTGCGGGTCGCGCCGCCGACGCAGCCGGAAGGGTTGAGAGCACCGATACCGCAATCCTTCCCGGAAGCGTCCGGCCCCTGCCCCAGGGCGGCGCCGGGCTGCCTGGCCTGTTGCAGTTGTTGTAGCTGTTTGACCTGTCTTGACCGCTGGCCCGCCATGCCGCCCTTGGCGACCCCGTCCAGGGGGCCACGCCCCTGGCTGCCTGTGTCCAGCGATGGGGTCTTCAGCGGAGGGGTCTTCACGGTCTTCGACTGGGTCTTGGCCGGCAGGGCGATCGGCGCGGCCCTGAGTCTGAGATCCCGGGCCGCCGCCGAGGGGTCATGCAGGACCAGGGCCAGGGCCAGGGTGGTGACGATGAGGGCAGGGGTCGTTCTCATTGTACTTCTCTCCATGTGTTTCGTTGCTTCATCCATAGGTCGTGACGGCTCGCAAGCCGGTTCGGGCGGGGCGGCGAGATCATGACCCCGTTCCGGTATCGACTCAGGGTTGCCTGGGGAGGCTGAAGACCGAATCCGGGATCGGGCCGCTTTCGAGCCTGAGCAGCTCCAGGGATCCGGCGTAGCGCAGCAGGGCGTATTGCTTCAGCTTCGGATCCTTGAACCTCAGTGTCAGGGTGGCGAACCCGCCGTGGCCCATGGCCTGTCCCAGATGCTGGCCCAGTTGCCGCCAGCCCAGTTGCAGGGCGCGCAGGTGGCTGTCGCGGCTCAACACCGCCTGATCATGGCGTCCGGAGGCATAGCGGATCTCGAAGACCTCGCCCTCGATCCCGGCTACACGGGTCTTGCGCCCGGTGTTCCTGATCCTGGCGACGGTATCGATACCGGCCGGCAGGCCACCGGCGGGCGGCGTCGGGGCGCCCTTGCCACCGAGGCCCCGCAACCGTTCGAGATCGATGACCTGTCCCTGGCTGAGCAGATAGACCTTCTTGTCGATCAGGCGTATCGAATTGACGGGTTTGCCGGCCATGAGGGTATCCACCCGCACATGCCAGGGATCGCCGTAATAGATGGTGAGTGTGGTCTCGCCGGGGGTGCCGAGGACGCGGTAGGTGGCGATCTCGCCGGCCTGCAACGGCCCGCAGACGAGCCACAGCAGGGTGGTGATCAGGAATGTCCTGGTTGGAATGATGTCCATATGTCGCTTCCTGACTTGCCGGTCGATGAACCCTGCGATCTCCACTACCAGTATAGGCTGCGTCGCTGCAGCCGTCTGCGTCCCGAGGCGGATTCGGTGCCTGCCTGCGGCCTCCACCCGGGGGCTCAGGGGACATGAATCGGGCGGCTGTCGCTGACCGCCAGGACCCGGCCATCGGCGCCGATGGCGATCACCCGCCAGTGATAGGTGCCGCCCGGACTGAGATAGGAACGCGCCAGCAGGCTGAGGCGGGCATGATCGCCGGCAGGGACCAGCAGCCCGGTCAGGGGGCGGCCGGTGGCATCGGCGGAGGCGCCGATAGCACTGGCCGTGTTGTCCGCCAGGGGATGCTCATAGAGTTCCAGCTGGTAGGCGCTGGCGCCGGGGACCGCCTGCCAGCGGAAGTCCGTGTCGGGGCCCAGGGTGGCGCGCGGGGCAGGGGCGGTCACGGCCAGGAGCGCGGCCGGAGGCGGGGCGGCGGTGGTGTGGGTCTGCTGGATGCGATAGTGCAGTTCCGGGATGGTGAAGGCGGCCGGAGGGCTGATGATGCGCAGGCGCAGGCGGTAGTCGCCGGTGGTGTCCGAGGGCAGTGGCGGGCTTCGCAGGACGATGCTGCCGCTGGCGCTGAGATACTGGCGCAGGCTGCGCAGGGGGATGAAGAAGGGCCTGCCGCGGCTGCTCTCCGGGCGCGCCACCTCCCAGACTGCGTCCAGTTGTCCGGTGCCGCTGAAATTGAGGGTGGCCTGGGCGCGTATGTCATCCCCCTGGCCGGCGATCCGGATGCGCGAGCCATCGTCGAAGCGCAGCTCGATGCGGCCGACATTCAGCGGGCCGGCGGCGGCACTGGTGAGGAACAGCGGGATCGTGACGGTCTTGATGCCATTCAGATCGGTGAAGTCACGACGGTAGAGGAGCCTGGTAATCCCCTGCTTCTGGGCACGGAACAGCACGCTTTGCGGTATGGTCAGCGTTTCCCGGAAGCCGAAGGTATAGGGCTGGGCGGGAACCGTGGTGGTGAACTTGCGCAGCAACTGCGTCGCACTGGTCAGCAGCACCGCGCCCGTGGGGCTCCGCAGGCTGCCATTGGCGGAGAAGAGTATCTGCTGGCCCGGTACGGGGATTTTGCCCCCCAGCTGCCAGTCGATAGTGATGCGGGCCGTGTTGCCCACGGACAGGTTGCGGTTGCTGGCGCTGCCTGAACCGGTGGTGACCGCTGACCAGGCCTGCAGGGGCAATGCCAGTAGCAGGATCAGGCCTGTAGTCGAAAATAAATCGAATCGTTTCATCGGTTGTCCCCGCAACAAATCATCAGTAGGCAACCGGCGCGGTCAGGGTCAGGCTCATGAACACCTGATAGTCGTCCGTGCTGAGGCCGGCGGGTACCCGGTCATCGGCGTTCTGCAAGGAGCCGCTGAGACCGAGGTTGAAGCCCGGGTGATTGGTTCTGGCCGGGATCAGGGTCCAGTTCAGATTCGCGCCCAGGGTCCAGATGCGGCTGTCGATCGTGTCGTCGGTCTGCAGCGAACGGTTCATGGTGATCTGCAGACCACCGGTCAGGCGCTGCGGGATCACGATGATCTCGGTGGTCAGGCCGACGATGGTATTGTTCAGGCGGATATCGTGATCGGTATCCAGGGTGGTCTGAAACTGGGCCGTAGGGGTCAGCGACAGACGCTGGTCGAAGAGCCTGAAGCTGGCGTTCAGGCTGGCGGACTGGCTGCGGGTATCGGCAAACAGATTGGCCATGTCCTCGAAATCGCTGTAGCTGTAGGCCAGCCCCCAGCTCCAGAGGTCGTGGGTAAAGCTGGCATTCAGCGAGGCCAGGCGGGTCAGCTTGTCGGTGGGGTCGGCAAGCACCAGGGCCGAACGGTCCTGCTCGCTCTTGCGCGTGCTGTTGAATTGCAGGCTGTAGTTCTGCACCCCGAGCCAGTCCGTCACCCGCCCCTCATTGTCCTGGGCAGCCTGGGGGGCATAGTTCAGGCTCAGGTCGTAGATACGGGACAGGACGGTGGCGAAGGCGGGGTTGTCATCGACGTTGTCGGTCTCCCGGGCGGCGTAGGCCTGGGCGCTCAGGGTCCGCCACCGGATGTTGCCGAACACCCGGACCATATCCCGGTCCGCCGGCAGGGTGGGATTGGCCAGCGATTTGAAGAAGGTGCCGACACGCCGGTTCTCCAGTCCCAGGGTCCAGTTGTAGGCGCGATCGGGCCGGGCCGCCGGCGCGTAGCTGGCCAGGGCATGCCAGGCGTGGTCGGCTTCCCCGGCAAAACCGCCACGGCCGTCGAAATCGAAGCGGCTGGCGGCGTACTCGCCACGCAGATGCAGCCGATCACCGAACAGCAGGGAATCGGCGATCCCGGTCCATGCATCACCCACGCCGGTGCTCCCAAAGCTGCCGGTCCCGGTGCCACCGGACTGCCCCCTGCCGGTGATATAGCCGGCGGAGAGATACAGCGCCTTGGGGCTGTCGGCCAGAGGCTGGGTCTCCAGGGTAACGCCATCCACACGCCGGTCCCGCTGGCTGACGCCGAGGATATCGGGGCCGCCGATGATGGCGTCGCTGCGCTTGGCGAAGGCGCTGACGCGGGTGTGCAGGGTATTGGCGGTGAGGCTGCCGGAGATACCCCGGCGGTTGAAGTCCTGCAGGATCAGGCTGCTGTAGCCCTGCTCGTGGTGGCCGATGTTGACGGTGGCCATCCCCGTGTCATTGCTGAGCTTGCCGGTCAGCAAGTATTCACCGATATCCACGGAACGGTGGCTGCCGGTGATCTGTTTGAGGCTGTCGTAGAGTACATTGGCCCGGCCATCGACGCGCCAGTCGTCGTCGGCGATGTGGCCCTTGAGCCTGGCGCCGCCCTGACTGCCGGTATTGGGACCGGGCGTGCCGGTGAGGTTTTCGGACAGACGCTGAAAGGCGGTGATGGTGATGTCGGCGGCGGCGCTGAGTTCCCTGAAGCGCCGCGAACGCCGGATATCGACGATCCAGTTGCCGAGTTCGTTGATGCCGCCATCCGCGTCGTACTGCACGATGCGTATCCGGTGTTCGCCCCAGGCCAGCGGCCGGGGCGGGGTGAAAACGGCATATTCTCCGTCACGTTGTATCAGCGCGGTGACGTCGATGCCATCCAGCTCCAGCGCCAGGCTTTGCAGGTAGTCAGCGGGGATGTCGGTGGGGATATGGAAGCGGTAGGCATCGGAGGGTCGCTGTAGCCCGCCGGCGCCCAGGGTTTCCAGGCGCGGTGTCCAGGTCTCCCCGGCCAGGACCCGGGGGAGTGGCCAGGCCAGCATGAGGATGACCACCAGCAGGCAGCGGTGTCCTTCCCGCACGGGACCCTCGTCGATATTGTCCATTCCTGACGTTCCCGAGTCCTTGTGCCTGATCGTGATCTGGGCCTGCAACAGGGGCTGCGCAGCTCCATGGCTGTGGATTATAGGATGAATTTTGCCTGGGGGAAAGTATAAATGTTTGATCGTAAATGACTATGCCCAGGGATTCGGCAGGGCCCCCTGCCATGACGGTGCGCCTGGGCGGGGTGGCGGGATGATGTGTCCGTTCCCCTGGCGGGTGATGGGGGTTCAGCCGTTCCGCCACTTGATGGAACAGCCCACGGAGGGGGCTTGCGTCGCCGGGCCCTGGCCGGTCGTGGCGATCAGGAGCATGGCCTGCAATAGTTCCCGGGGCGCGTCCGCGGGCGCCGGATGGCCCGGCGTGGTCGTATCCAGTCGGCCGCGATACTGCAATCCCTGATCACGGTTGTAGCCAAAAAAATCCGGGGTGCATATGGCCCCGTAATCGCGCGCGGTCTGCTGCGTTTCATCGACCAGGTAGGGAAAGCTGAAATCGTGTTCCGTGGCCAGCCGGCGCATGTTCTCCACCGAGTCCTGTGGATAGGCCTCGCTGTCGTTGGGCATGATGGCGACCACCCCGAGGCCCCGGGTCTGCAACTCGCGGACATCCATGACCAGCCGCGGCAGTATGGCCTGGACATAGGGGCAGTGGTTGCAGATGAACATGACCAGCGTGGCCGATTCACCACGGCAGTCCGCCAGCGACCAGGGGCGGCCATCGTAATCCGGCAGACGGAAATCGATGGCGGGGCGGTCGAAATCACAAATGGGTGTCTGCATCAGGGTCATCCGTACTTCCTCGGGACGTATCGGTACCGAAACCATTACCGGTACCGGACCTTCCTGCGCTCAAGGGCTATGCCATTGATAATAAAGGACCAGAACCCAGGTTGCCGGCCACGGCAGCGGGGGTCTCAATTTCTCGCCCCGGCTACCGATATAGGAAAAACCGGGACGAGGGGTTAGACTACGCCGTTCCTTTGCGCACGGATACTGGAAGATATCATATGGGAAACAGTCATGTATTTACCTCCGAGTCGGTCTCGGAGGGTCATCCGGACAAGGTCGCGGACCAGATCTCGGACGCGGTGCTGGACGCCATCCTGGAGCAGGACCCACATGCCCGGGTCGCCTGCGAGACGCTGATCAAGACCGGCGCGGTGATCGTCGCGGGCGAGATCACGACCTCGGCATGGGTGGACCTGGAGGAGGTCGTGCGCGGGGTGGTGACGGATATCGGCTATACCAGTTCGGACGTCGGCTTCGATGGTTCCACCTGCGCGGTCATGTCGCTGATAGGCAAGCAGTCCGTCGACATCGCCCAGGGCGTGGACCGCGAGGCCCCGGAGGATCAGGGCGCCGGCGATCAGGGCCTGATGTTCGGTTATGCCACCAACGAGACCGATGTGCTGATGCCGGCGCCGATCACCTATGCCCATCGCCTGGTGCAGCGCCAGTCGGAGATCCGCAAGGCCGGCATCCTGCCCTGGCTGCGACCGGACGCCAAGAGCCAGGTGACCTTCCGCTACGATGATGGCCAGGTGGCCGGGATCGACGCGGTGGTATTGTCCACCCAGCATGACCCCGATATCACCCAGGAGCGCCTGCGCGAGGCGGTGATGGAGAACATCATCGAGCCGGTGTTGCCCAAGGAATGGCTGAACGGCGATACCCGGTACCACATCAACCCGACCGGCAGCTTCATCATCGGTGGCCCGGTGGGTGACTGCGGCCTGACCGGGCGCAAGATCATCGTCGATACCTATGGCGGCATGGCGCGTCATGGCGGCGGGGCCTTCTCCGGCAAGGATCCCTCCAAGGTCGATCGCTCGGCCGCCTACGCCGGCCGCTACGTGGCCAAGAACATCGTCGCCGCCGGTCTCGCCGCGCGTTGCGAGATCCAGGTCTCCTACGCCATCGGCGTCGCCGAGCCGACCTCGATCAGCATCAACACCTTCGGCACCGGGAAGATCGCCGATGCGCGTATCGTCAGCCTGATCCGGGAGCATTTCGATCTGCGTCCCTACGGCCTGACGCAGATGCTGGAACTGATCAAGCCGATCTACCGCAAGACCGCCGCCTACGGCCACTTCGGTCGTGAGGAGCCTGAGTTCAGCTGGGAACGCACCGACAAGGCGGAGATGCTGAAGGAGGCGGCCGGGATCTGATTGTTTTATTTCACCACGAAGTTCACGAAGGACACGAAGATCAGGGTAAAGAAAAGAAGGAATTCTCCATGTCCACGTTTCACCCGGGTCTGGACTTGTTGAAACGGGGGCTGACCCCATCAAAGCCGGTTGTCTGATGACGCTGAGCCAATGGTCTGCTTTGATTATGCAGTGACTTCGTGCTCTTCGTGAGCTTCGTGGTAAATATAG
>CAZDOC010000005.1:0-83100 GCA_964506945.1 uncultured Gammaproteobacteria bacterium | reverse complement strand
GCCGCCGGCAGCAGGGTCAGCGCGGTCATCAGCGCCAGCACCTGCAGGCTCAGGGAATAGGTCTGGCTGCCATCGCCGTTGGTGGTGACCGACAGGGCCTGCAGTCCCGGTTCGGCCAGGGCCGGCCAGGGCATCGACAGCAGCAGGAAACAGAGACATGCCATCCCGGCCCAATGCTTCATTCCACCCCCTCCGCGCGGGTCGACCCCTCGGCCGCCCTGCGCAAGCGGGCCGCGAACAGGCTCCCCCCGGCCCGGCCCCGGTTGACCGGCAAAGCCTGGTCCAGCACATGCAGGGTCTGGATCCGGCCCGGACTCTGACCCAGCAGCAGCTGTGTCTCACCGAGCTGCACCAGCAGCAATCTGTCCCTGGTGCCCAAAGAAAGCACTTCCACGATCCGCAGGTGCTCACCGGACACGCCACCCAGCCCGGAGAATCTCTTCATCAGCAATACCAGGCCGGCGAATATCAGCAACACCAGGATCAGGGCCCCGGACACCTGCAGCACATGCGTCAATGAAAGCGGCTCCATCAACGCATCCGGATCCCCGGCCGCCTTGACCAGGCCAGGGCAGAGCAGGGCGCCGGCGGCGAACAACCGGTGGCGGCAACTGGCTGAGTGTTGTGTGCAGGTCTTCACGGCCGTTCTTCAGGAGAGTTTTTTCACGCGCTCCGCGGCGCTGACCACATCGGTGAGGCGGATGCCATATTTTTCATTGACGACCACGACCTCGCCATGCGCCACCAGGGTGCCGTTCACGAGCACATCCAGGGGTTCGCCGGCGAGACAGTCCAGTTCCACCACCGAGCCCTGATTGAGCTGCAACAGGTTGCGGATGCTCAGACGCGTCTGACCGATTTCGACGGACATCGTCACCGGGATATCGAGGATATCCTCCAGACGGGCGCTGTCCGTGCCGCCCACCCCGGCCGCAGCCTCCAGCGGATCCAGTTCCGCCTGTTGCACGGCCACATCCGCGGCGGCTTGTCCGCCCTCGTCACCGCCCCCTTCCGCTGCCGCCTGTTCCTCCAGGGCCGCGGCCCAGTCGTCCTCGGCCGCGGCATCCTGATTATCGGTTTCGTCGTTCATTTCACTTCTCCCTTCACCGGCCTGGCTGCCTGAGCCCGGCTGTACAACATCTGCTCCACCTGCAAGGCGCTGTTGCCCCCTGACATACCATATTTCGCCTGAAACACCGGGATCTCCTCGACCCGGGCCAACACCGATTCAGGCATGTCGATGGGGATGACATCGCCGGCTTTCATGGCCGCCAGCTCGCGCAGACTCACGGTAGTCTGGGTCAGGGTGGCGGAGATCTCGACCTCGGCCTCCTTCAGACCTTCCTTGAGGGCATTGATCCAGCGGTCATCTCGCTCCGAGACATCGCTTTGCACCCCGGCATCCAGCAGCTCCCGGATAGGCTCGATCATGGAATACGGCAGGGTCAGCTGCAGTTCGCCACTCCCTCCCTCGAGTTCCAGTTGAAAACTCGAGACCACCACCACCTCACTGGGAGAGACGATATTGGCGAACTGGGGGTTGACCTCGGAGGTGACATACTTGAAATCCAGTTGCACCACCGGCGACCAGGCCTTTTTCAGATCGATGAAGACCAGATCCAGGACCTTTCTCACGATACGCATCTCCGTGGCGGTGAAATCACGCCCCTCGATCTTGTTGTAGAAACGCCCTTCACCGCCGAAGTAATTGTCCACCAGGGTGAACACCAGTTTTGGATTCATCACGATCATGGCGCTGCCACGCAGGGGCTCGATCTTGATGATATTCATGTTCGAGGGCACGAACATGCCGCGGATATACTCCCCGAACTTGAGCATCTGCACCCCTTCCACGGAGATCACCGGTGAACGACGCAGCATATTGAACAGGGCAATGCGGAAATTGCGGGCGAAGCGCTCGTTGACCATTTCCAGGGTCGGCATGCGCCCGCGCACGATGCGATCCTGACTGCTGAAATCGTAGCTCTGGACGACTCCGTCCTCGGGGGGCTGATCCGTTTCGGTTTCGACATCCCCCCCATCGACACCGCTCAACAGGGCGTCGATTTCGTCTTGTGAGAGTATGTCAGAAGTGGACATCGATCATGCGCCTACTGGATCACGAAACTGGTGAAATAGACCGCTTCCACCGCCGGTTTCCCATATTCCTTCTCCACCACCTTCTGGATCTCCGCGAGGACCTCGCCACGCAGTTTCTCCTTGCCCTCCGCGGTCAGCAGATCGTCCAGTTTCTGCTGACTGAACAAGAGGATAAGATTGTTCCGGATCAAGGGCATGTGCTGTGATACCACCTTCAGAACCGCCTCGTCGCGGGTCATGGCCTTGAGCGTGACCTGGAGAAAACGTGTGCGCCCCTTGGCGGACTGGAAATTGACCACGAAGGGTGGCGCCAGACTCATGTAGATGGCCTTGGCGGGGGGCTGTTCCTCGGCGGCCTGCTCTTCCGCCACCGGCTCATCGGACTTGTCACCGCCGACCAGGAACAGGGTCAGTCCTACCGAGGCGCCGACCAGCACCAGCCCGACCAGGGCAATGATGATGATCAGTTTCTTGCTCGATGATTTCGCTTCGTTTTCCGGCTCGTCAGCCATCTCTGCACTCCTTATCCGCCAAGACATACAGCAATCCGTATGCCATTAAATGTTATTGATAATTATCAGTGACTTGATGAGTCACCCCATCTGCATGCGTCATTCAATTGACATTATAAGCGCGGCCATGGCGATCTTTCCCGCCGATCATCGCCACATTGGGGTGCCGAGACCGGGAACCGCGCCAGAAATCCGGCGCCTGCTCAGCCGAACAAGCTGCCGGCGATGCGAAAACCGGCCAGGTAGGTACCGATGGCAGAGCCCAGGGTACTGAGGATGAAGACCAGCAGGATGCGGGCGACCCGGTTTTCCCGCCACCCTCCCAGATGGGTCACGGCATGGCGCAGGTTCTGGAAATCCGCCACCGTGGGCCGACGCAGCACGGTCTCCACCGCGGCCGTGACCATGCCGGCGCCGATGGCGGGATTCAGGGAGGTCAGCGGCGCCGCCACGAAGGCCGTCAGGATGGTCAGGGGATGACCGCCCGCCAGCAGCGTACCGAGGGCCGAGAGTCCACCATTGATCAAGACCCAGTCCAGCACCAGCGCCCAGCCCAGATCGCTGCCACGAGAGAATCCAAGCGCGAAACCGGCCAGCACCAGCATCACGATCAACCAGGGGATCAGGCGTGGCCAGCGCGCCCGGGGCGGGACACGCTCCAGATCCGTCACCAGGGCCGCCGGATCATCCAGTCCCACCCTCAGATGACGCGAGATCCCCTCCAGGTGCCCGGCGCCCACGACCGCCAATACCCGCCGATGGCCGCCCTGGCCCACGCACTGGAGCAGACGCGCGGCCATGTAACGATCCCGTTCCTCGATCAGGGGCACGTACAGGTCGCGGGCGCTGTCCGCGAACTGGGCAAAGGTCGTTTCCAGTACGTCGCCCTCCTTCAGTGCCTCGATGCTTTCCTCGGTCACCTCCTCATGCGCCAGCAGGCTGCCGAACAAGCCCGAGATCAGCAACAGGCGCCGCCACCAGCTCAGGCCCCGATAGAGCCGGCGCAGGCTTATGCCGATTTCCCGGTCTATAAGGATAAGCGGAAGATCCCGTTGCTCCGCAGCCTCGACCGCCGCGCGCATCTCGGCGCCGGGCTCGATTCCGAACTGTTCGGCGAGCCGCTGCTGGTAGGCCCCCAGCGCCAGGCTGGCGATCACCATCGGCGCGCGTCCCGCGCGGATAATGCCAAAGAGGTCCATATCGGCCAGTTCCTCGGGATGGATCAGGCTGCGCAGGCGGCTGGGACACAGTTCCAGGGCCACCGCGTCGTATTCGCCACTGGCCAGCAAACGGCTCACCTCGCTGGCGCTGGCCCGCGATACATGCGCCGTGCCCAGCAGGGTCAGACGGGTGTCGCCCAGGCACAGCTCGCGCATGGGTTCGCCGCCTGGGGCAACGGCACCCGGATTTGATTCAGCTTGCATTCAGTAAAGCTTCTATAGGCTGGGTTGGTCGGCAACGGAATGACCCGTATCGGGCCGGTTCCGAAAACACAGGAGAACGGTCATGTTGCACAAGACATCGAGTATCCACGCACTACTCCTTGCCGGTCTGATGCTGGGCGCGGCAGGCAGCCAGGCCTCGAACCCGGTCGGTTCGCACTATCGTCCCCAGCATCAGGACAGACAATACAATGCCCCCCGGCACCTCGATCGGCAGGAGTCCTACGGGCGTCATCATAACCGATACCGCTACTATGGACACAGTCCGTATTACAACTATCGGCCACATGCCTATGCCTATCGGCATGGCTACCGGCGCTATCACTACAGCCCCTATCGGTATCGTGGCTACAGGGGTCATGGCGGCCACTATCGTGGCCATGGCGGTCTGTTTTTCCGGCTCTATTGAACTCACGGCTTGCCGGTCACCACGTCCCTGTTGCTACAATAGCGCATGCGCATCGCCCTGCTGACCGTCATTGTCCTGACCTGGAGTGTTTCGACCCCGGCCGCGGGCCGACAACCCTCCTGGATCCAGGTCCAGGAACAGATCGTCATCCACGCCCCGGTGACGGCCGTCTGGGATCTGCTGGGCAATTTCGCAGACTGCCAGCTTTGGCATCCCCGGATCAGCCAATGCCCGGCACAGGGTGGCGCGCTGCCGGGCGCAACCCGCAGCCTGACACTGAAGAACGGCGCCCACATCGGTGAAAAACTGATCATGTACAACCGTCGCAAACGGGAGCTGATGTATCGGATCACGGATATGAGCCAGGTGCGGATCAGGCGCGCCGGCACGCAACCGTATGCCGTCCCGGCACTGCCGGTACGGCGGTATCACGCCTGGCTGAGGCTGACCAGCCTGCCCGACGGCAGTAGCCAGGTCAGCTGGAAGGCCCGTTTCCTGCCGGCCCATGAAGGCAAGGGCAAGGCCCCGCCGGAACTGGATGAACTGGCGGCGAAAAGCCAGGTCCGGGCCTTCATCAAGGCGGGTCTTGCCGGTCTGAAGCGCCGGTTTGAACCATGAGACCCTTCGGCAACACGGGAAAAACTCCTGCCTGTGCGGTGCGATCCGACGGCCCGGGCCCGCATGCAGGCTGAACGCATCAGCCTGCTGCAATCCACACCGCTGTTCGGCGGTGTCATCGATACCGCAATCGAGTATCTGCTCTGCGACAACTGTACCGTCCAGGTCGCCGATGAGACCTTTTTCTTCCATGAGGGCGACGAGGCGGATGGCCTCTATATCCTGGAAACGGGCAGGGTCGCCGTGATCAAGAACTGGCAAAAACGACAATACCTGCTCAGTGAACTGGCCAAGGGGGACTGCTTCGGCGAGATCGCTGTCCTCGATCTCGGCCGGCGTGGCGCCTCGGTGCTGGCGCTGGAGGACTGCAGCGCCCTCCGCATCGACAATGCCCGCCTCTACGGCCTATACGAAAGGGATATCGAACAGTTCACCCTGATCCAGATGAATCTGGCGCGGGAACTCGCCCGCCGCTTGCGCACGGCGGATGAGCGCCTGTTCGTCAATCACGTCCAGGCCAGGAATATCAACGGGGAATACCGATTCGTCACCATCTAGGGGTCTGTCGGACTCAGGACTGACCGACTGCGGGAAACCCATCCGCTCGATCCATCCCGGGCTTGAGCAGGGACGATGCCTCCCTGTATCGCCGGCAGGTCTGAAACCTGCCTGCCTGGATCCCCGTACCACGGCGAGGCAAGCTTGCCTGGGCGGGCTGAACTTTGGCCATCGACAAGGGTCAGACGAGCGTCGTGCCCGTCCCGGACTTGGCGCTTCGATCCAAGTATGGGAAGATGCCGCCGTTTGCCCCGTCACCTGAACAGGAAACCATCATGAAACAAATCCTCGTCAGCCTCGTACTCGTCTGCCTGATCGCCCCGGCGCTGGCGGAAGACGCCGTCAGTCTGGATAGTGAGAAGCAAAAGGCCAGCTATGCCGTCGGACTTCAGATCGGTCAGAGCCTGCTGCGCCAGGGGGTGGAGCTGGATGGAGATGCCTTTTTGCAGGCCATCAAGGACGTGTATACCGGCACCCGGCCCCGGCTCGACCGCGAGGAACTGCAGACGGTTCTGAAGCGTCAATCGGAGCGTATCCGCGCGAAACAGAAAAAGGTGGCGCAGAAGAACCTGGATGCGGGCCAGACCTTCCTGGCGGAAAACCGCAAGCAGGAGGGCCTGGTGGAACTCAAGGATGGTCTGCAATACATCGTCGTCAGGGAAGGCAAGGGGGCAAAACCCACGCCCGGGGATACCGTGGTCGTACACTACCGCGGCACCCATCTCGACGGCACCGAGTTTGACAGTTCCTACAAGCGCAACGAGCCGGCCACCCTGCCCATCAAAGGGGTGATCAAGGGCTGGCAGGAGGCCCTGACGCGCATGCCTGTGGGTTCCAAGTGGCGCATCTTCGTCCCCGCCAGGCTGGCCTATGGCCCACGCGGCGCCGGCGCCGCCATCGGACCCAACGAGACCCTGATCTTCGATGTGGAACTGCTGGATATCAAGAAGTAATCCTCAGCAGCCATAGCCCTCTCGCAGAGACACCTCGCGCCTGGCCACGCGCACCGGCGCCGGGCGGCATTCCTGGGCTCTGTTGGCCAGGGACCGGATGGCATGAAAGACCAGTTCGGGCTGATCCAGGTGGATATGATGGCCACTGCTGGAGGCGATGATCTGGTAGGTCTGCGGGGTCAGGTCCGTCAGTTCGGCCTGTAGCTGCTGCCAGATGACGGCCTTGGCATCCCCTGCCGCGGTGGCCGGCCACATCCGCCGGCCGCGGCTCATCACCACCACGGGAATATCCGGCATCGGACCCGCCTGCAGTACCTCGCTACCGCTGAGGCTGAAATTCTCCCATTCCGAGAGCTGCGTCAGCGTCGATTTACGCCCGCTCATCAGGTGCAGGGCCAGGATCCTGGAGGACGGTGGATAATGCGCCGGCAGGGTCGGCCATGAGCGAATGATGCGGCTATGCAGGCGGCGACCGTCATAACGCACCGCCTTCAGGTCCCGCGCCCGAGGTTTCAGACGTTGCATCTGCAACGGATGCGAGGCATCGATCAAGACCAGACCCTGGACTTCATGCGGATGACGGCGACTGAAGTCCTGCACGATGTAACCACCGAAGGAATGCCCCACCAGGAGATAGGGGGGGGCTTCACCGGCACGCCGGAGCAGCCTGTGCAGTTCTTCCGCCAGATGGTCGGCGGTCCTGGGCAGGGGGCTGTAATCGCTCCAGCCATAGCCGGTGCGATCATAACTGCAGACCCGCTGGTAGCGAGCCAGCCGTGCTTCCAGGGGATACCATTCCAGTGAGAACCCGGCCAGCCCGGACTCCAGGACGATGGTCGGCGCACCCGCGCCGACACAATAGATGTGCTGCTTGTAGCCTCCCATATCGATCATCCGACCGGGGGGCTGGTAGAGACCGTATCCGGGCATGGAGGCTGCCGGCGGGGGAAACAGGAGACCCACACTGTACAGCAGCAAGTATGCGATCAGGACCCTGATATCCCTGCCCATGGGATGTAGTATAGCTCGGTACACGAAATCCCGCCTTTTCAGCCTTGGTTGCAATATGAGACCCGGCAATCGGGTCAAAGTGCTATCTGCCCTCATGGCCGGACCCAGGGACAAGGATGCGGGCATATTTGCATCGCAGGGAGTTTTCCTGACATAGTGACACTGTGGCACCGCAACAACGGGGATGGAAGATGATCCATATCGAGCAGACAGACAGTGGCGATCCGATGGTCTTCAAGGTGCGCATCGATGGGCCTGGCGCGGCGAGCACGCACCGGGTCAGCATGACTCATGACACCTATCAGGACCTCTGCCAGGAGACGATCAGCCCCACCGACTGTATCGATGCGGCCTTCCGTTTCCTGCTCGACAGGGAGAGCAACGACGCCATCCTGGAAAGCTTCGACGTGCGCGTGATCAACATGTATTTCTCGGATTTCGAGACCATCCTGCCGGAGTACTTCCGCAAGCCCTCCTGAACGGCCCGATGCGACAATTGGTCGCATCCCGCCCGCGCCAATCCCCCGCTATCATTCCGGCTGACCTATTCAGTCCCGCCAGATTTTATGGCACAGCAGGAATGACCGCCCCATGAACGAGACACCGGCACGGCTCCTCGCCGCCCTCATCACCGCCACGGCCATGCACACGGCCGCCGCCGAGCACACCACCCTGCCCGGGATCACGGTCTCGGGACAGGGATCGAACATCGACCATTTCCGCCTGGACCCACGCCACCTCAATACCCCCGGGGCGGACAGCGCACAACTGCTGCGACGCATCCCCGGAGCCAATGTCAACAGCAATGGTCCCCTGACCGGGATCGCCCAGTACCGCGGCATGTCCAGTGAGCGCGTCAACACCGTGATCGGGGGCATGCATATCACCCCCGGGGGGCCGAACACCATGGACCCCCCGCTGTCCTACATCCCCCGCGCGCAGCTGGAATCCCTGGAGATGTTGCGCGGCATCGCCCCGGTCAGCAGCGGCAACGAGACCATCGGCGGCACCCTCAGGGCCGAACCCCTGCGCAGCCACTTTGCCGATTCCGATCAGGTCAGTCTCTCCGGCCTGATCGATGCCGGTTATCACGGCGTGGACAACGGCTACAGCGTCGATCTATTCGCCAGCCTGGCCAATCGCCATCATCGCGCCCACATCGCCGCCAGCCGTCAGCGCGGCGACGACACCGAATTCGATCAGGGCACGATCCACCCGACCGGCTACGAGCGCGACAACTACCGCCTCGGCTACGGCTACCGGCAGGGCGCGCACCGGCTCGGCCTGGAATACGAGCGCAACGATACCGGCCAGACCGGCACCCCGGCCCTGCCCATGGACATCATCTTCATCAAGGCCGACCTGGGCCAGGTGAACTACCGCGGTCAGTGGGGCCCCGTGACGGTCGATGCCCGGGTTGCCGGCGGGCATATCGATCACCGCATGGACAATTTCGACCTGCGCACCCCGCCCCGGATGATGGGCCTGCCCATGCGGCGTTTCACCAACGCCAGCAGCGACAGCTTCGGCTATGGCCTGGACGCCAGCCTGGACTTCGCCGGCGGGGTCCTGAAACTGGGTGCGGACGGGGATCTCGCCCGCCACGATGCCGACATCTTCAACCCCGGCAGCGCCGCCTTCCTGATCCGCAACTACAACGCGATCCAGCGCGATGTTCATGGCTTCTTTGGCGAATGGCAGCGCGAACTGGCGAAGGACTGGCGCTTGCAGCTGGGCCTGCGTTATACCCGCGTGGAGATGGATGCCGGCAAGGTCTCGGCGGCCGGACTGCCGGCCACGCTGCTGGCCCAGGCCAATGTCCTCGCCGGCGCTTTCAACGCCGGTGACCGCAGCCGGACCGACGACAATGTCGACCTGGTCCTGGATCTGCGCCATACCCTGCGCGCCGACCTCGATATCGCGGCCGGCTTCGGCCGCAAGACCCGCTCGCCCTCCTACCAGCAGCGCTACCTGTGGCTGCCGCTGGAATCCACCGGCGGGCTGGCAGACGGCAACAACTACATCGGCAATGTCGCCCTCAGCCCGGAGGTCGCCTACCAGTTCGATCTGGGCCTGGACTGGCACCGTGAATCCTTCTATGTCTCGCCCAGGGCCTTCTATCACCATGTCGACGACTACATCGAGGCAGAGGACGGGCCGGCAACGGGTGCGGCGCGTACCTTCCATACGATCTTCACGGCCATGACCGGCTCCAGCGCCAAACTCCTGCGCTTCGCCAATGTCCCCGCACGCCTGTATGGCGTCGACGCCGAGATGGGTTATATCTTCAGTCCGTCCTGGCGCATCGATGGCACGGTTTCCTGGGTTCAGGGGGAACGCCGCGACAACGGCGACAACCTCTATCGGATCGCACCGCTGAACGCCCGCTTCGGCCTGACCCACGACCACGGGAACTGGTCGGCGAATCTGGAAACCATACTGGCCGACAACAAGGATGCGGTCTCCGCGGTCACCAATGAACGCCGTACCCCGGGTTACATCCTCCTCAATCTGTCGGCGCGCTATGTCCCGCCGAACTCCGGTTTCACCATCAGGGCCGGTATCGACAACCTGCTGGACAAGACCTGGCGGGATCATCTCGGCGGCATCAACCGCGTCAGCAATAGCGACGTGAATCAGCTGGGGCGCATACCGGGTCCCGGGCGGAACCTCCATGCCAGCCTGAGTTACCGCTGGTAATCGCTGCGATCCCGTTCTTCCCTCCTGGCCAGCACCGTGTCCACGGGGGATCGGTGCCGCCCATGGGCGCGAGGATCCGGGTCGCCGGCAGGCACGCCTCAAGGACCGCCCCGGACTGCCGATAGCGACCCAGAGGAACGTCGTTCGGCGATTCCGGTACCCACACAAAGGGGCGGGACTTGATCAAAGAGATCACGGCGGCGCAGCTGCTACCCGGCATGTATATCCAGGAACTGCATTGCTCGTGGATGCAGCATCCCTTCATGCACAACCAGTTCCTGCTCAAGGACCCGGCCGATATCCGCAAGATCCGCGAAGCAGGCATCAAGCGCATCTCCATCGATACCGACAAGGGCATCGATCTCCCCGCGAGTCCACGGGCCACCCCGGATCAGGATCAGGATCCGGACAGGACAAAGCGGAAACCCGCCCCGGAAGCCAGGTCTCCGGGCTCGTCGAGCATCGACCTCCGCATCGGCAAGGCCAAGGCGCTGGTCAAGGACGCCAGCGGTATCGTCAAGAACATCATGGCCGATGTCCGCGCCGGCAAACAGGTCGACATGACGGCCTGCGGCAAGGTCGTCTCCAGTATTACCCGCACCCTGTCCCGCGACCCCCACACCCTGCTCGGTGTCGCCCGCCTGAAGACCAAGGATGAATATACCTTCATGCACAGCGTCAGTGTCTCGGCGCTGCTGACATCCTTTGCCAATGCCCTGGATTACAGTCCCGGGGAAGTGGATCAAATCGCCATGGGGGGGCTGTTGCATGATATCGGCAAGGCCCTGACCCCCAACGAGATCCTGAACAAGCCCGGCAAGCTGAACGATGACGAGTTCGTGATCATGCGCCAGCACGCGGTGGATCGGCAGAATCGCCTGCTACAGGGCTGCCAGCTGCCACAACTGGCACTGGACGTCATCTGCATGCATCACGAGCGTCCCGATGGCCGGGGCTATCCGCTGGGTCTGAAGGGCGAGCAGTTGAGCCAGGCCGGGCGCATGGCCGCCATCGTCGACATCTATGACGCCCTGACCTCGGTGAGGGTCTACAAGAAGGCCTGGGAACCCTCCATGGCATTGAAGAGCATGCTCGACTGGTGCCCGGATCAACTAGACCGTCCCTTGCTGGAGCGCTTCGTGAAGATGCTGGGCATCTACCCGGTCGGCGCCCTGGTGGCCCTGGACAACGACGAGATCGGTATCGTCATCCAGCAAGGAGAAGACCTGCTCAGCCCGGTGCTCAGGATCATCTACGATGCCAGACAGGAATTCTTCATCCCGGCCCGGGAAGTGGATCTGAAAAAATCCGCCAGGCTGCGCATCAAGGGCCCGGTGAGTCCCGAGAAATACCGCATCGACCTGGCGGAATTCATCTGAGCGGCAGGGGGAGTCCATCCCGAATGAAAAAACGCCATGGCTTGTTCAAGCACGGAACCGGAACATGTGATCTCCCGCTTCCTCTCACCACAATGGCTTGCCGCCATCCAGATGGCGGCACCTCCCTGTACCACGCACAGGCTGAAGGACGGAATGAGACCGTACTGCTATCATTGGGGTGACGCACCGAAGCATACGGAGTCTTCAGGGGACAGGGACGGCATATCCCCCCTGTCGAACGGATCTGTCGCCAGTATCGGTTCCCATGTGCCATGGCGCTTCAGGCGGCTGCGAACCGACACCGCTCCGTGGTGTACCTGAACCCTCCAGGATCGCCTGCTTCAGGGCTTCCTGGGACATACAGACCGTGCCGAGGACCGGCTGCCGATGTTCCCGCAAATGGCATACAAACGCTGTACCCGGATACTCGTCCGCGAACACTGGTTCATGGGCGAGTGCCGCGGTGAGGCCGACGTTCTCTACCTCGAGATCGAGGACCGGGACTGGTTTGCGTTCGTCTATGACCGGAACAAACAGGCCTACACCGCCACCCCCTCCACCGCCGCGGAGGCGCAGCGTGTCTTCGGCAGCGGGGAATCCCGTCACCCGGTGCGGGATATCGGCAAGCAATATGGTTTGAACGATTGCATGATCACCGGCATCGATCAACAGGCACTGACCACGGGTGGTGAACTGTGCGTGACCCTGGACAATGCCAGCGAGATCACCATCCACGTCAATTCCCTGACGGAGGAATCATCGCTATATATCACCCACCACTGACACCCGGGGAGATTGTTCGATCCATCCTGAATCGGCAGTTCGCGGGAAAGGAAACAATGTGGGGTTGCGTTTGTCTTCAGACACAGGATCCATACGCTTTGCCGAAGTCCTGGCCTGTCCCGATCCGTTTTCATCGACAAAACCATTGCACAGGGATCGCCATGCCCGCCGATGACCGGTAGAATCACCGCCCATGAGCATCCTCTTCGCCCTCATTCTCATCCTCCTGCTGGTCTGGTTCTGGGCCGACAGTATGCGCGCCCGCGAACAACTGCTGCTGGTGTGCCGGCGAGCCTGTGAACAGGCCGGGGCGCAGTTGCTGGATGAGACCGTCAACGTCAGCCGCCTGTGGCCGGGGCGCACGGCGTCCGGACAGCTGCTGCTGAGACGCCATTACAACTTCGAGATCACCGTGAACGGGGCTGAACGCAGGCCCTGCAACGCGGTCTTGCTGGGGCACAGGGTGGAATATCTCAGCCTGGACCTGCCTGAAGGGCCGACCATCTTCGATGCCTGCAAGGCCAGGGTCCAGCACCTGCATTGAAAACCCACCCGCCTTTTTCGCCGATAGACCTGCACCTGCACTCCACCGCTTCCGATGGCGTCCTGTCACCATCCGACCTGATGCGGGAGGTCGCCGATGCCGGGGTCAGGATGGCGGCGCTGACCGATCACGACAGTGTCAACGGTCTCCATGAGGCGGGGCGGCAGGCAGGTGCACTGGGTCTGGAACTCATCCCCGGGGTCGAAATGACGGCGCTCTGGCAACGCAAGACGCTGCATATCCTCGGCCTCGGCATCGATGCCCGACACCCGGACCTGCGCGCGTATCTCGAGGGCGTCCATGCCTGCCGTCTGGAACGGGCGCAACGGATCGCCAGGCGCCTGCGGGACGCCGGTATCGAGGGTGCCCTGGACGGCGCCAGGGCACTGGCCGGGAAGGCCCTGCTCACGCGCCCGCACTTCGCCCGCTATCTCGTCGCCCAGGGTCATGCCCGTGATGTCCAGGAGGCCTTCAGGCATTATCTGGCGCGTGGGCGTCCGGGACATGTAGCCACGCAATGGGCCAGCATGGAAACCGTCATCGAACACATCCATGGCGCGGGAGGTATCGCGGTGCTGGCCCACCCCTTGCGTTACCGACTCACAGCCTCATGGATGCGACGCCTGCTGGGGGCCTTCGTTGACAGTGGAGGCGAGGCCATGGAGGTCAGTTGCGGGCATTACAGCCGCGATGAGTTCGAGCACAGCATCCGCCTGGCCCGTCATCATGGCCTGCAGGGCTCACAGGGCTCCGATTTTCACGGCTACCAAAGCCCCTGGACCCGTCCCGGGCGGATACCACCCTTGCCGGAGTCGATCCCTCCGGTGTGGGCATCCTGGTGCTGAAGCGGCCACCGACACAGCGGACAAGATCATGACCACGAGCGTTCAGGAATTCCCCCTCATCGACACCCCTGCCGCGCTGCGCGAGCTGTGCCACAGGATCGGGAACAGCCCCTGGCTGGCGCTGGACACCGAATTCATGCGCGAGAAGACCTACCAGCCGCAGTTCTGCCTGCTGCAACTGGCGACCCCGGAACTCATTGCCTGTATCGACCCTCTGGTCCTGGATGACCTGGGGCCCCTGCTCGATATCATCTATGCCGGGGACACGCTCAAGATCCTGCATGCCGCGCGCCAGGACCTGGAGATCTTCTTCCATCTGCGGGGCCACGTCCCGCAGCCCCTCTACGACACCCAGATCGCCGCCTCGCTGCTGACGCGCAAGGATCAGATCGGTTATGCGACGCTGGTCGAACAGACACTGGGCATCAGCCTGGAAAAGGGTCACACCCGCACGGACTGGTCCCGGCGCCCACTGGATGCGGGTCAATTGCGCTATGCCGCCGACGATGTCCGCTACCTGGGCGAGATCCACGCGCGCCAGGTCAAGGCCCTGGAGGCCCAGGGGCGGCTGCAGTGGCTGAACGAGGATTTCACCGAACTGGCCACAGCGGAACTGTACCAGGTCGATCCCCGTGAGAGCTGGCGGCGGGTCAAGGACCACCGCAAGCTCAAGGGGGTACAGCTGGCGGTGCTGCGCGAACTGGCAGCCTGGCGGGAGCAACGGGCGATCCATCGCAACAGACCGCGCAAGTGGATCCTGAAGGACGAGGTCCTGGTGGAACTGGCCCGGCGCATGCCAGGCACGACCGCGGCTCTGGCGAAGATACATGGTCTGGAAACCGGCAATATGGAACGCGCTGGCAAGGCGCTGCTGCAGTGTATCGCCAGCGGCCGGGCGCAGCCCCGTGATCAATGGCCGACATTGACCAAGGTGGTCGCCACCACCCCGGAGCAGGAGGCCCTGGCCGATGCCATGATGGCCGTGGTCAGGCTGATCGCCAGCGAACAGGGGCTGAGCCCCACCATGCTCGCCACCCGCCGCTCGCTGGAGCAGTTCCTGCTTGGGGACGCATCCTGCCCACTGCGTCATGGCTGGCGCCGCAGACTTGTCGGTGAACGCCTGGAGGCGCTGTGCCAGGGCCGGGAACTGCTGCGGGTGGTGGATGGCAGACTCAGTCTGCTGGCGGTGGCATCATGAGCCTGTGGCCGCCAGCAGCGCCAACTTCTGCCGGCGGGACATGCCCTTGATCTCGGCCTCGCGGCGGGAGGCGCTGGATCGATCCGCATGAGCCTCACGCCAGACGATCGCCACCGGGCGATCGGCGCGAAAGAAACGCGCGCCACCCGTCAATTCACCGGCATGCTGGCGAAAACGCCGCCCCACATCGGTGCTGATGCCGGTGTACAGCGCCCCCGAGCGAGTCAGAACCATATACACTTCCCAGCGGGCCTGATCCGGCATGTTTCAGCAACCTGAATGAATCCGGGTGATATATTACAGCATGAACCAGACACAAAACTTTTTTGCCACCGTCCCCCTGCTGATGGAAGCACTGCTGGCCGATGAATTGCGCCAGCTGGGTGCATCCGGCGTACGTGAGCGCCGCGCCGGGGTCGAATTTTCGGGATCCATGGAGATCGCCCTGCGCGCCTGTCTATGGTCGCGCCTGGCCAATCGCATCCTGCTGCCGCTGGCGGATTTCGAGGCCGGGACCGCGACGCAGCTCTATGCCGGCGTCCAGGAAATCGACTGGCGAGGACACCTCGGCCCGGAGGCGACCCTGGCGGTGGAGGCCAATGGCCAAAGCGGCGAGATCCGGCATAGCAAATTCGCCGCCCTGAAGGTCAAGGACGCCATTGCCGATCAATTGCGCGAGACCACCGGCAGCCGCCCGAACGTGTCCGTGCAGCGTCCGGATGTGCGTATCAACCTGTATCTGCACCGGGGCCGGGCCCGACTGTCACTGGACCTGTCCGGCGACAGTCTGCACCGGCGCGGTTACCGCCGCGGCGCGGGTAACGCGCCGCTCAAGGAAAACCTGGCCGCGGCGATCCTGATCCGTACGGGCTGGCCGGAACTCGCCGCCGCCGGCGCCCCCCTGCTGGACCCGATGTGCGGCTCCGCCACCCTGCCTATCGAGGCCGCGATGATGGCCGCCGATATCGCCCCCGGGCTGTTGCGCGATTACTTCGGTTTCAGCGGCTGGCGGGGTCACGATGCCGACCTCTGGCAACGGCTTCGGGACGAAGCCCGCGCACGCCGTGGCGCGGGTCTCGAACGCCTGCCACGCATTCTCGGCTTCGATGCGGACCTGCACAGCGTACGGCAGGCGCTGGAGAATATCGATCGCGCCGGCCTGCAGGGCCATGTGCATGTCGAACGCCGCACCCTGGAGAAACTGGCGGGCTTCCGCGGCCTGCCGGAGGCCGGGCATGGCCTGCTGATCTGCAACCCACCCTATGGAGAACGCCTGGGAGACAAGGAAGGGGCCGCGGAACTGTATGCACGGCTCGGGGAACGGATGCGCCAGTGTTTCCAGGGCTGGCGAGCCGGCATCATCATCGCCGATGCGGAGCTGGGCTTTCGCCTGGGTCTGCGCGCCCGCCACACCACCCGCCTGTACAATGGCGCCATCGAATGTCGCCTGCTGGACATCGATATCGAAACCGGCCAATTTCTCAAGCCACGCAAGCACATCGGCAGTGGGGAAACACTGTACTCCGGCAAGCGCAGTCCCGGCGCGGACATGTTCGCCAACCGTCTGCGCAAGAACCTGCGCCAGCTGGGACGCTGGGCGCAACGGAACGATATCGGTTGTTATCGGCTCTATGACGCCGATATGCCCGAATACGCGCTCGCCATCGATCTCTATCGACAGGCGGATACCCGGGAAAACAGCCTGTGGGTCCAGGTACAGGAATATGCCCCGCCGCCCTCGATAGACAGCGGGGCTGCCGGACACCGCCTGCGGGAGGCCGTCGCCGAGATCGCCGAGGTGCTGGAACTCGATCCCGCGCATATCTTCCTGAAGGTCCGTGAACGCCAGAAAGGCAAGTCGCAATACCAGAGGCAGGCCCGCGAAGGTCGTTTTATCGTGGTCCGGGAAGGCCCTTGCCAGTTGCTGGTCAACCTGGCCGACTATCTCGACACCGGGCTGTTCCCGGACCATCGCCTGACCCGCGGGATGCTGGGTGAGATGGCCGCCGGCAGGCGTTTCCTCAATCTGTTCTGTTACACCGGCGCCGCCACCGTGCATGCGGCCCTGGGCGGGGCGCGCGAGACCGTCAGCGTGGACATGTCACGCACCTATCTGGACTGGGCCGCGCGCAATCTGGCCCTGAACCATATCCGCCCGGGCCAGCGGCACCGGCTGATCCAGGCCGATTGCCTGGAATGGCTACGCCAGCAGGCCGGCGAGGATACCGGGGCCTACGACCTGATATTCCTCGACCCACCCTCCTTTTCGAATTCCAAGCGCATGCGCGAGACCCTGGACATCCAGCGTGATCATGTCCGCCTGATCCGGGAGGCTTGTCGACTGCTGAGCACGCAGGGGACCCTGATCTTCTCCACCAATCAGAGAAAATTCACACTGGACAGCGAGGCGCTCGCGGACCTCGATCCGGAAGACCTCACCCGGCAGACCACATCCAGGGACTTCCAGCGCCGGCTGGGACATCACCGTTGCTGGGCCATACGGACCACATTGGTGTAAACCTTATCGATACGCGATGGTCACAGGCATGGAGAGGTGGCGATGATGCATGAGACAGGCTTGATACTAGGGGGGGAGAATCCGCTGAAACGTCTGCGATTCGTCACCCTTCTGCTACTGCTGCTGCCACTCGCCGCCAGCGCCGAAGACACCCGCCGGCTCACCGGCCAGGCGCGGCAGGCGGTACAGGAACTGGATACGGCGCTGCGGAACGCGCTGCAAGCCTCACTCGCGGCCCGTGGCCCCATCGCCAGCATCGGTCAGTGCAACATTCACGTCCCCGGGATCGCGGACAGGGTCTCGCGCAGGCAGGGCTGGCGGATCGGTCGCACCAGCCTGAGGCTGCGTAACCCGGACAATGCCCCGGACATGTGGGAGATGGGCGTGCTGGAGATGTTCGAAAAGCAGAAGCGCCAGGGGCGGGAAGTGGCAGGGCTGGAATATGGGGCCCTGGTAGAAAAGGACGGCCACAAGACCTTCCGCTACATGCGCGCCATACCCACCAGGCCCCTGTGCCTGGGCTGTCACGGCCACGATATCGACGAACCGCTGGCCCAGCGGCTGCGCCAGCGCTACCCGGATGACAATGCCGGTGGCTTTCATGTCGGCGACCTGCGCGGGGCCTATACCGTCAGCATCCCGCTGCGTTAGGGGTCGACCGCATCACACCTTCACATTGACGTTATTTCCCAGCGACGAGGTCGTATTGCTGGATCCAGACCCGGAACTGGGGATGCTCTGCACCGCGTCATCCCGATCCGTGTCGCCATCCGGCGCCGAGCCCACCGCCTCATTGTCGCCGGCGACCTTGTTCTGATTCGCTACGGGTTGTTCCAGGATCCTGGTGCCCGGTGGTGTTTGTACGTTGCCTACTTGCATGAGATGGCTCCCGCGGTTTTCTCGTCACCCCGGTTATCGACCCCGGCATGGCCAACTTTAGCCCCCCGCGCTGTTGCCATGCGGCAAGGCCCGCGGCCCGGCATCGCGACCGCCGGACGCCGGCGCATCGCCGGTACACGGACCTGTCGACGCCCATCGCAGGGTCTCGTATACTGCGATGCAGCATCAACAACACGGGGCCCATCATGCGCAGAGTCGTGTTCAATCAAAAAGGTGGCGTTGGCAAATCCACCATCGCCTGCAACCTGGCCGCCATCAGCGCCGTTGAGGGCATCAGGACCCTGGTCGTGGACCTGGATACCCAGGGCAATTCGACCCATTACCTGACCGGCCGGGATTGCAGCGAGATGGACCTGAACCTGGGTGACTTCTTCGAGCAGACCCTGAGCTTCAGCTTCCATCCGCACCCCGCCACCAGTTTCGTCCACCGCACCCCGTTCGAGAATCTGGACATCATGCCCGCCCATCCGGACCTGGCCACCCTGGAATCCCGCCTGGAATCCCGCCACAAGATCTATAAGCTGCGCGAGGCTTTCGAGGAACTGGACAGCTACGAGGCGATCTATATCGATACCCCCCCGGCACTGAATTTCTATACCCAGTCGGCCCTGATCGCCGCGGATAGCTGCCTGATCCCGTTTGATTGTGATGCCTTCTCCCGCCAGGCCCTGTATACCCTGCTCGACTCAGTGCAGGAGATCAAGGCCGATCACAACCGTAATCTCGAGATCGAGGGCATCATCGTCAATCAATATCAGTCGCGCGCGAGTCTGCCTCAACGACTGGTCCGGGAACTTCTGGAGGAAGGCCATCCACTACTGGACGCCACCCTCTCGCCCTCGGTGAAGGTGCGCGAATCCCATTCCCACAGCAAGCCGATGATCCATTATCTACCCCGCCACAAGGTGACGGAGGAATTCCGCGCCCTGTTCCGGCGTTTGAACGGGGCATAATCCAGGCCGTCGCCGGAGGCCCCGCATACAGCTCTGCTCACGAGGCAGGGCGGGATCCCGGCGGCCTGCCGGGCTCAGGGGCTGGGGACGCGGGGACTCGGGGGATGCTAGAATCCGCTGAGGATGTCCCAACTGGTCCTCATCACCAGCCTGGGGATCGCCGCGATCTTCCTGGTCCTGGCGGTCCACAGTCTGCGCCGGCGACACTGGCTCAGTGCCGTTCGTCATGCCGGCACCGGTCTGCTGCTCGCCTCCCTTGCCGCACTGCTGCTGGCCCTGGGGATGAACCTCCATACCTATCTGCGCCTCGGCAATGAACGACCGGTGGCCACGATACATATCGCCGAGATTGCTCCTGCCCATTTCCGTTTGAACATCGCCTTCCCCGGACAAGGCATGCGCCAGTACGATATGCGCGGCGACGCCTGGCAACTGGATGCCCGTATCCTGAAGTGGAAGGGCCTGGGCAACCTCCTGGGCCTGGATGCGCGCTACCGTCTGGAACGCCTGTCCAGCCGCTATGCCGACATCGATGCCGAACGCCAGGCGCCACACAGCCTGTATGCCCTGGCGGAACACCACGGGCTGGATCCCTGGGACCTGGCACACCGCTATTCCCGCTGGCTGCCCTTCGTCGATGCCGTCTACGGCAGCGCCATCTACCTGCCTTTGGCCGACGGCGCGGGCTATGAGGTGCGCGTCACCCAGTCGGGCCTGATCGCACGGGCGCTGAATGCCCCGGGCCAGGCAGCGGTCCGGGACTGGCGTTGATCCTGGCAGCGGGGATTCGACGGGCACTGCTCCCCCTCGGGGGCTCGGGGATCCCGCCGCGCCAGTCTCCATGGAGACTGGCTGCGAGATGCCGGCAGGCCCGCCCGTGAACCGCGGGTCTGGCCGTGGCCGGGCCTCATGGTCAAGAGGGTTCGTCTCCGCCACCGCGAAGCTCCATGCCTGCGGGGGCTTCCAGCACGGGCTCACCGGCCTCCACGACCGGCCGCTGTGGACCTCCCCAGCCATCGCCGCGCAAATGGAAAAAATCGTACAGATCCCGATCCAGCAGGTGCGAGGGGGCGACATTCGCCAGGGCCGAGAAGATCACGCCCAGGCGTCCGGGCGCCTCGCGCTCCCATTCGGCCAGCATGGCCTTGACCTTTTGGCGTTGCAGGTTCTCCTGGGAACCACAGAGATTACAGGGAATGATGGGGAATCCCCGCGCGCGCGCATAGGCGGCGACGTCCTTTTCACTACAGTAGGCCAGCGGGCGGATGACCACGTTGCGGCCGTCGTCGCTGCGCAGCTTGGGCGGCATGGTCTTCAGCGCGCCGCCATGGAACAGATTCAGGAACAGGGTCTCCAGCAGGTCCTCGCGGTGATGCCCCAGGGCGATCTTGCTGAATCCCTGCTCCGCCGCATAGGTATAGAGCGCGCCCCGACGCAGGCGTGAACACAAGCCACAGGTGGTTTTCCCCTCGGGCACCACGCGCTGCACCACGCTGTAGGTATCCTGTTCGATGATGTGATAGTCGATGCCGATGGAACGCAGGTAGTCGGGCAGGACCTGGTCCGGAAAGCCCGGCTGTTTCTGATCCAGGTTGACCGCCTGCAGTTCGAATGCCACCGGCGCGGTCTGGCGAAGCCTGATCAGGAGATCCAGCAGGGTATAGGAATCCTTGCCCCCGGACAGGCAGACCATGACCCGATCGCCGGCTTCGATCATGTTGAAATCCCGGATCGCCCGCCCGACATTGCGACGCAAGCGTTTTTGCAACTTGTTGAGGTTTACGCTGTTCTTGCCGGACATGGGGCCCCCCTCGATGAGGCGCAGATTATAACGAAGGATCGCAGGGCCGGCGAAGGTCGGGGGGACGGAGCCAGTTCGGGCCGCGGCGCTGTTCCCGCCGCCTGCAGGCTACGCCTGGACTGGAAGGAGGATACGGGAGGACAGGAGTCCTGGGTCGGCGGCAGGGATGGCGCACCCAGTCCCCTTGGGCTCTGTTCACGCCGTCTTCCACCATCGATACCGCTTTGCCGGGCCATGAAAGTGCTTTGCAACCAGGCCGCGTGAACGGCCCGCGGTACTGGCCGGCCATGGCGCCGGCAGACCTCCGGCGGGTGCGCGACACCGTGCATGTCAGGATTTCAGTCTGCGCACCATCCCGGCCAGTTCGCCACCCAGCGCCCGCGCACTGGCGGCACGCTTTTCATCCTTCAAGCCGCCGTGACCATCGAAGGCCTCGCCGGCCTGCCCCACCACCACCTGCTCCGGCAATACCAGGCAACCCAGATTGCCGAGGATGGCGCGCACATGCACCAGGCCGCGCAGGCCTCCCAGCTGTCCGGGCGAGGCCGACATCAGGCCGATGAGCTTGCCGCGGAAACAGGCCAGCGGCGCTTCATCTCCGGCCTGCCGCGAGGCCCAGTCGATGCTGTTCTTCAGCAGCGGGGTGATGGAGCCATTGTACTCCGGGCAGGCGATCAGCAAACCGTCGTGTTGCGACAACTGGCGCTTGAAGGCCATGGCCGCCCCGGGGATCCCTTGCTCCCGCTCCAGATCGCCGTTGTACAGCGGCATCGGATAGTCCGCCAGCGAGATCAGGCTGACCTCGGCGCCCGCCTCGCGGGCACCCTCGGCGGCGATGCCCACCAGCATCTGATTGAAGGAACCCTTCCGGCTGCTACCGGAAAATGCCAGTATGCGGACTCTGCTCATGTGCGCTGCTCCCGATGGATGTCGGCCATCGGACAATAGTAGACTGGCCGTCCATCCATTGCCATCCGTCATGCCCCGGTGAGACAGACCCGCAAGATCATACACATCGACATGGATGCATTCTTCGCCTCGGTGGAGCAGCGCGACCAGCCGCGGCTGCGTGGCCGCCCGGTGATCGTCGGCGGCCTGCCGGACCGGCGCGGCGTGGTCGCCGCGGCCAGCTACGAGGCGCGTGAATTCGGCATCCATTCGGCCATGTCCTCGGCCCGCGCCGCGCGCCTGTGCCCCGATGCGGTATTCGTGCGTCCCCGCTTCGAGGCCTATCGGCGAGAATCGTCGCGGATTCGTGACATCCTTCGCCGTTATACCGCGCTGGTGGAGCCCCTGTCCCTGGACGAGGCCTATCTGGATGTTTCTGCCTGTGATCGATGCCAGGGCTCGGCCACGCTGATCGCCCGCGACATCAAGCGGCATATCCATGCGGAAACCGGCCTGCGGGCCTCCGCCGGCGTGTCCTATAACAAGTTCCTGGCCAAGATCGCCTCGGATATGGATAAACCCGACGGCCTCTACCTGATCACCCCGGCCCAGGGTCCGGGCTTCATCGCCAGGCTGCCGGTGCGCAAGTTCCATGGCGTCGGCAAGGCAACCGCACGCAAGATGCAGGCCCTGGGCCTGCGGACGGGCGCCGACCTGCGGCGGTGGTCACAGGAGGACCTGTTGCTCCGCTTCGGCAAGCTGGGGCGTTTCTATTACCTGATCGCGCGCGGCATCGACGAACGTCCCGTACGCCCCGAACGGGTGCGCAAATCCGTGGGCTGTGAAAAGACCTTTGTCACCGATCGGCTTGGCGTGGCCGCCTGCCTTGAGGAGCTGCAGCCTCTGGCGGAGCGGCTGGGCGCCCTGCTACGTGAGAAGGAACTGGCCGCGCGCACCCTGACCCTGAAGGTCAAATACCATGACTTTACCCAGATCACGCGCAGCCGGACCCAGGAGCATGGCTATGCGCGCGTGGAGGAAATCCACCAGTTGCTGCCGGGTCTGCTGGCCCGCACCGGGGTGGCGGAACGCGCGGTGCGCCTGCTGGGACTCACCGCCTCCGGGCTGCAACCCTGGATGGATGAAGACCCGGTCAGTCAGCTACCGCTGTTCGCGCGGTGACCGGGACCGGTCGCGGCGCCACCACCGGTGCGGCGCTGCTGAAATACGTCCGTCCCTGCTTGAATCTCGCGGGATCGGTGATCAGGCGCTCCCCGGCCACCCGTGCCGCCGGCTGGTCCCGGAAACGACTGCCGGTGGAGCGGATCACCAGGCGGCGGCCGCCATCGAGCAAGACCCGCTCATACAGGGCCAGCAATTGTTCGCGTTCGAGGCCCCGCAGGGCCGTGGCGATACGCTCGCGGGTATCGAAATGGACATTGCCCCGGTCCAGTTCCTGCCAGTAGCGGTTGCTACGCGCCGTCAGGGTCTTGTCCTCCTCCAGCAGACGCGTCAGCACCGCGGCCTTGTTACGCTCCAGTTCGGCCTTGCCCATGCCGGCGAGCGTCACCCGGAACCGGCGCAGAAAATCATCCACCTGCTCCTGAAGTGCCTGTGGCGTGGCCACCGGCGACTGGATCAGCAGTGCCAGCCCCGGCACGTCCAGCAAGGGCATCGGGGTACTGAAAACGATGTAGCCGAGCTGTTTCTGGGTGCGCAATTCATGATAGAAGGGGGAGGACAGCGTCTGCGCCAGCAACGCGAATGCCGCCCGCTCCCGCGGCTTGCGGTCGGCACCCTGGTAGTACAGCATCAGCGAAGAGTCCGGATGGGCTATGGACAGTTCACGCACATAGTCTTCACCCTGTTCCAGGTTGACCACCTGCCCCCTGGGTACCTCCACGGCCTCGGCATCGGCCAGCAGTTCGCGTTCCAGGACCCGGGACTCGGCCAGGGCCTCCTGCGCGGTGATGTTGCCATGGGCCAGGGCCACCACCTGCAGGCGCGCCAGCAAACGCCGGGAAAAATCGCGCAGCCTGGTGACCGTCAACGGCTGCAGGGCCTCCAGCAAGGCATCTTCCTGCCATTGCGGCTTCAACATCAGCTTGGAGATCTCGGCCATGTCCTGTTGATAGGGGGGTTTGAGACGGGCATTGCGCAGTTCCCGCTGCAGTTGTTGCTTCAGCAGGGCGAAACGATCCGCGGCCAGTTCCGGATGCTTCAGCACCGCCACGATCTGGTCCAGCAACAAGGCCTGTTTGTCATCGAAGCCACTGATACGCACGGAAAAACCACGAATATGTGGATAGATCTGGTAACCCAGCCCGGCCAGCGTGGCCGCATAGGTGGCCTCGTTCAGCTCATCGTCCACCATCATCACCAGCATCCGCGTCAGCACCGAATGTTCCGCTGTGTCATTGGCCAGTGGCGAACGGACGGTAAAGAAGAAATCCGCGCGCGGGGCCTTGAATTGCTCATCCTGCTGATGCCAGAGGGCAAAACCGGGCACCCTCCTGATGCGCTCGGGGTGTCGCTGTTCGACGAGCTGGGGTTTCATGGCCAGGTTTTCGGGGATATAGCGGTTCGGCGCCGGCAAGTGCAACTGCGCCAGGCGTGGCGCGGCCCGCCAGTTGGCCAGACGTTCCCCTGACAGCGCCGTGATCCGGTATTCGGTGCCATACCAGGGGTCCTTGCTGTCGGTATCCAGCCCCCTTGCGATCACCGTCTGCAACATGCGCCCGGGCCGCATGCCGTCCAGGAAACGCCCGATCAGCTCCGCGTCATAGCGATCCATCAGATAGGGCGCCTCCAGCACCTCGGCCGGGGGATAATATTGCAGGTCATGCGCCAGGGTGCGGACCGTGGTGGCTGGCTTGCCCTTCTCCATGAAACGGAAGCCCAGGGCGGCAATCCGTCGCATCTCATCATAGATGCGGGCATTGGGCCCCTCCTCCCTGAGCATGCGCAGATAGGAGAACAGATCCCGGGTCACCTCATCGACATGCGCCAGACCCTGTTCACTGAGCTGCATGGAGACCGTGAACAGGGTCTCGTTGGGCAGACGTTCCTCGGCACCCGCGCTAAGGCCGTCGACCCAGCCCTTGTGTTTCAGCAGCGACAGCAGGCTGCCACGGCCCTCATGACCAATCAGGTTGCTGAGATAGTCACTCGGCTTGGTGTGGTAATAGGCCAGCTCCGAGGGCAGCTGGAAGCTCAATTGCAGTATGCGCTGATCCTTCAAGGGCACGATATCCAGGCGCCGTGGCAAGGTTTCGGGCTTGAAGATCGGGCGTGAGAAGGCGCGTGGCCGGGCCTGGCGATTGGCCACCGCAGAGAATCGCTCGACCACCCACTGACGCAGTTTGGGCAGGGGCTCCCGACCCAGCACCACCAAGGCCATCAGATTGGCCGAGTAATGCTCTTGGTAGAACTTCAACAGGTCGTCGCGGACCCGGTGTCCAGGACGGTCGGCCAGGGTATCCAGGCTGCCGACAGAGAATTGTGAATACGGATGCCGAGGATCCGCGGCATGCTTCATGGCCGCGTAGATACGCCGGCTGTCCTGTTTCAGGCGGGCCTGGTATTCAGAGTAAACAGCATGCTTTTCCCGTTCGACATAGGTCGCATCCAGCAGCGGGGCGACGAAAAACTGGCTGAAGCGATCCAGTGCCGGCAGCAGGGAATCGCTGTCGATGTCGAAGAAATAATTGGTATGCTCAAAGGCCGTGTAGGCATTGTTGGAGCCGCCATGGGCATCGATAAAGGCCTGGTACTCGCCGGCCTTGGGATATTTCTTCGTGCCCAGGAAGAGCATGTGTTCGAGAAAATGGGCCAGCCCCTGGCGTCCCGCGGGATTGGCCGCACTGCCGACGAAGACATCCATGGCGGCGGCGGACTTGTCGGTCTCCGGGTCCGATATCAGCAACACCTTGAGCTGATTGGGCAATACCAGACTTTCATACTGGCGATTGTCGTTGGGACTCTTGACGACCTCCACCGCCGCGGCGGACAGGCTCTGCAACAACAGCGCGAGGAAGACCGGGGACAGGATACGGAACAGGCGTGGCGACATCGGCGACTCCAGGTGATGTAGGATTTGGCGGATTCAGCGGTTCGACCTCCCCGCCGGGACAACAGTTCCGCCACGGTATGATAACCAGGCTCATTGACCCGGCGGCGTCGATTCACTATCTTTACGCCGCCACTTCACGGGGCGCAAGCGAGCAAGCAGACATGCTGAAACGATATTCTAACAGGCTGACCCCGGTGGTCATCCTCACGGCCCTGATCACGGCCATCCCAGACCGCCCGGCAAGGTCCGACACGCCCACCCGGCCCGAGGACGAGGCCCCGGTGGTAATCGATGGCCAGAAATCGCGTATCGAGGTCATCAGGCGTTCCTACGGCCGGCGCATCGTCAAGGTGATCCCCGCCCATGGCAAGCCCTATTGCCTGGAGATCCGTGATCCCGACCCCTTCAACCCCCTGGATCAGGGCTCCAGCATGCGTACCCGCTGCTACTGAGCCCCACCGACCTGGAACTGGCCATCCGGAGCCCCTCCCATGGAAATGCAAGTCGCCTATATCCGTATCTTCGTCTCCGATCTCGATCGGGCCCTGGACTTCTACGGCCACACCCTGGGCCTGGCCATCAGTCACCGTGACAACGACTTCGGCTGGGCGCAACTGGTCACCAAGGGCGCCACCCTGGCGCTGGAACAGCTCCCAGCGGATGCAGACGACTTCAAACAGCTCATCGGTCGCTACCTCGGCGTCACCGTCACCATCAGGGAAGACCTGCGCGCCTGGCATGAGAGACTGAGCGCGGCCGGGGTGGAATTCTCCGGTGTCCCCGAAGAAATGCCCTGGGGCGGGTTGATGACCCAGATCTCCGATCCGGACGGCAACGTCCTCACCGTACTCGAAGCACCCTTCAGCCAGGAAAGCCAGGGTCCCCAGGGAAGCCCGGACTGAGCGCCACGGGGCTGGGGTCATGGAGCCAAGACGCCTGGTTCGACTTGATGACACGGCTCCATGGCCAGATATTACCCAAGCGGGGAACTCGCGATTCTCGCGCCCCGTCCAGGAATGACTCCAGCACGAAATGGTGGGATAATCGCTCCCCCTGCGTCGAGGCCCTGTTACATGAAACCCAACGGTCATAGATGGCTCTGGTCCCTCACCCTGCTGAACCTGTTCCTGCTGGTCTATCTGATCGGCAGCCGGCCGCCCGGCCCGAATGTTTCCAGTCCACCGGGACGCACCCCCACCATCCCCAGCATGATCGGCACCTGGAGCGGCACCAATGACACCGTGTCGAATCAGAAGGGTTACCGCCACTGGGATGAGAAGACGGTACGTATCAACGAACAGCAAGGACGTCGCTTCCGTGGTGTTTTCACCTACGCCGATGGCACCAAGCATTTCTTCGGGGTGGTTTTCCCGGACAATGTCTCCTTCGTCTGGGTCGCACCCAACAGCCATGGCTATAACTTCGGCCGCATCCTGGGTCCGGATCGTATCAGCGCCTGCTACCTGGAATCATGGGAACAGGCAACGGCCGGCTGCGCCGTGCTCAGACGCAAGCCCGGGGACAGCGGCCGGCGTTAGACGGGGTGGCCCGGTTCCGCCACCGGAAGAATGCGTGGATATCTCATGACCCTGGCGCAGCACGCAGGCACCAGGCCGGGCCGCCGCCAGCGCCGGAAGTATCGACGGCCATGGCCGCTCGATACAGACGCCTAGGAGCCTGTCGGATTTAGGCGATTGTAGCGAGGGGAAGCCTTTTTGAGTCAGATTTTTTGGTCATTTGAGGAGAATAGTGAGCCTATTTAACGAGAATGAGCGGAAAATCTGGCCAAAAGGGCTTTTCCGCAGTAGATCTGTCCTAAGTCCGACAGGCTCCTAGGCATAGGCATCCAGCAGCACCTCCGCGTTGACCTGGCGCGCTTCCAGCACCAGTTCACCCGACTCGACACCCTCCCCGCCGGAACCCGTCAGGGAGCCCCCGCCATCACCCAGCATGGCCCCCCCGAACTGCTGTTGCCCACCCGCGGCATGCTGGGACACACTGGAATCACCCAGGGTCATGCCCGACTGGCCCAGCATGTCGCGCAACTGCGGCATGGCCTGCTCGATGGCATGGCGCACCACTCCATGATGCGCCACGAACTGGATGCTGGCCTGATCGTGCTGTACCGTGACACTGATCTGGATGGGACCCAGTTCCGGTGGGTTGACCAGGATCCGGGCCTGCTGTATCCCCTGACCGGCCTGCCAGGCGACCCTGGCGCTCAGGGCATTGCCCCAGTCCGGCTGACTGAACGGGGTGGCCAGCTGTACAGTGATCTGCGCCGCACGGGCATCGATACCGCCACCAGGCTGATGGGGGAGAACGGTGCTCTGGGACAGGGCAAGCAGGCCATCGCCACGTGCCGGAGGATTATTGCCCGTGACCGCTGCCTGCAGACCGGGCTTTTGCTCCCCCTGGCCGGCCTCCGTCGGGCTCTTGTGAGCCAGCCCCTGGATCCCGTTACCGTTACCGTTACCGGCACCGGGATCCATGACCCCGGCCGCCGGCCGCCGCGTCATCGCATCCCTCGATAGCCTCGCGCCCTGGTCAGAGTCATCCTCCTGGGGGGGCGCGAGCGCGGGCGCTGACGCCAGGATCCTCGACCCCGACCGTCCCGGATCCGTCGCCGCGCCGACCGGCCCGCCGGTACCATCACGCCCTTGCGTGGCAGGCATCCGCCCCGCCACCGCACCGGCGAGCGCCATGCCATCCACCTGCGAAACCGGATTCGGCGATGCCTGCGGCGGCAATGCCAGCGGCAAGGGATTGCCACCCGGGATATCCGCCAGTGTTTGGGGCGGGGCCTCGCCGGTATCACTGTCCGGGGAGGATGACCGCGCCTCCGTGTGCCTGGAGACCAGCCGGGAGAATGGCCCGGTTCCGCTACTATCTACTTGATCACCCGGCTCTTTCGATGGTGCCGACGCGGTAGTGGCAGTACCGGCCTGGGCGCCTTGGGGGGGAACTGTTGCGACTGCGGTGGCTGCTGACATGATCGGGTCCTGGATCCTCTTGGCCAGCATGCAGCAAGCGCCATGCCAGGCCGGTGGCGATCGGTCTCAGGGATCGGATTCGTGTATCTTGCCCTTGCCATGCTGTGCGCGTTCGTCGATCTCGACCTGGGTGCGGCGTTCGTGGCGGCGGCTTTCCTCACGTTGGTAGCGGTCCCGGATATCCCCCAGGGCATGGGTCTTGTTGTGCTGCACCGCCCAGTTCTTGCGGTACAGATCGCTGGCCTGATGGTGTTGCGCCAGTTGCTGTTCCAGCTGGGCGATGATGCCGTCCAGGCGCTGGGTGAAACGGCGATAATACTGCATTTCCGCAGCCCCCAGGGTCAGGCCCTCGGCCTGGAACTGCTGCTGGTATTCCTGGCGATAGCCGCGCAGTTCATCCAGTTTGGTCTGGCATTCAACCAGGCCGCTGAGCGACTGTGACAGGGCCCTGGCGGCATCCTCCTCGGCGCGCCCGGCCAGGCGGACGATGGTCTCCATGCGTTTGCTGCGGCTCACGCCCGTGACCCGCTATCGGTCTCTTCGGACGCCTCGCCAACGAGCAGATGATGCAATTGTCCGATACTCTCCTCCAGCGAGACCTTTTCGTTCATGTCCTGGCGCAGAAAGGCCTGCATGTGCGGGTACAGGGCCACGGCCGCATCCAGCCGCGCATCGTTACCCGCCTGGTAGGCGCCCACATTCAACAGGTCACGATTCTGCATATACAAAGCATACAGATGCTTGAACTCGCGTGCGAGTCCCTGCTGCTGTTCGTCGGTGATCTGGTTCATCGCCCGGCTGATCGAGGCCTCGGCATCGATGGCCGGGTAATGGCCACTCTCGGCCAGTGCCCGCGAGAGTACGATGTGGCCATCCAGGATCGCGCGTGCGGCATCGGCGATCGGGTCGTTGGGATCATCGGCCTCGGTCAGAACGGTATAAAAAGCGGTGATCGATCCCCCACCCGGCAGGCCGTTCCCGGCCCGCTCGACCAGGTGTGGCAGCTTGGCGAATACCGAGGGGGGATAGCCGCGGGTGGCCGGCGGCTCACCGATGGTCAGGGCGATCTCCCGCTGAGCCTGGGCATAGCGGGTCAGGGAGTCCATCAGCAACAGCACATGCTGGCCCTGGTCCCGGAAGTACTCGGCGATTGCGGTCGCCAGGGCGGCGCCGCGCAGGCGCATCAGCGGGGGATTGTCCGCCGGCGTGGCCACCACCACCGAACGGCTGCGCCCCTGCTGGCCGAGGATGTTCTCGATGAACTCCTTGACCTCGCGCCCGCGTTCGCCGATCAGGCCGACCACTATCACGTCGGCATTGGTAAAGCGCGTCATCATGCCCAGCAACACGCTCTTGCCGACACCGCTGGGGGCGAACAGCCCCAGGCGCTGGCCCCGGCCCACGGTCATCAGGGCATTGATACTGCGTACGCCGACATCCAGCGGCTGATGGATGGGCTGACGCTTGAGCGGATTGATGGGTACCCCATGCAGGGGTATGCGCACATTCTCTTCCAGCGCGCCGAGTTCATCCAGTGGCCGTCCGGCGCCGTCGATCACGCGCCCGAGCAGATGCTCGCCGACCACCACGGTATCCGATTTCCCCATCGGCACGACCCGGGCGTTCGGCGCCAGTCCACGGGGTTGCGCGGTAGGCATCAGGTACAGCTTTTCCCCCGCGAAACCGACCACCTCGGCATCGATCGACTCACCCCCGCGGGTGGTCAGGCGACAGTGGTCCCCGACCGCGGCCTGACATCCCACCGCCTCCAGGGTCAGACCGATCATGCGCGTCAACTTGCCCTCAACGATCAGGCCGGGAGGCTCCTGCAGGCGCTCGATATAGGGTTGCAGGCGCTGACGCCAGATACCGATGCGTTGCCGCGCGGATTCATCCATTGGCGTCTGATTCACGCTCGCCACCCAGCATGCGGGCGATAATGGCCGACAGGCGCGCCTCGACGGTGGCGTCGATGAAAGAGGTGTCGGTCTCGATCAGGCAGCCACCCCGGGTGACCAGGGGATCGGCGTGCAGTTTCCAGGTCCTTTCCTCGTCGCCCAGTCCCAGGGCCTCGCGTATCAGGGGTTCATCCTCGGGATTGATGTGCAGGGTGGGGTTGCGCGAGGCGATGGGCAGATTGGCCACGGCCTCGCGCACCACGGCGATGACCTCGCCGGGATCGAGCTTCAGCTCCCGGCGTACCAGGTGGCGGGCAATCAGGGTCGCCAGGTCGACGAGACTGCGCTCCATGTCCTCATCCAGTTGCTGCAATGGCTCGGCCAGCAGCGCCAGCAGGCCGTTCAGCAGGGCCACCTTGTCCTTTACCTCATCCTGGGCCTTGGACCGGCCCTCGGCCAGGCCCCGTTCCAGGCCTTCCTTGTGTCCGCGGGCATAGCTCTCATCATAGGCCTGCTGTTGCAATTGCTGCAGTCCCCCCGCCGTCATCGGCTTGAGACCTCCGGGATCGGGCACGCGACCGTCCAGCGGCCCCTGAACCACGGGCATCTGCCAGCGCTCGCAGGATTGCAGCTCCTTTTCATCCAGTATGTTCTTGCCGCCCTGCTTCATCGGTAGCGCCTCAGATCATCTCCTCGCCACCACCACCGCCACCCAGCGAGATCTGTCCCTCGTCCGCCAGACGCCTGGCGATGGCCAGGATCTCCTTCTGCGCGGCCTCGACCTCGCTGACGCGCACGGGTCCCTTGGCCTCGAGATCGTCGCGCAGCATCTCCGCGGCGCGAGTTGACATGTTCTTGAATATCTTCTCCTTGATATCCTCATCCGCACCCTTCAGCGCCAGCACCAGATTGTCCGTGGACACCTCCCGCAGCAGCGTCTGGATGCCACGATCATCGACATCGACCAGGTTGTCGAAGACGAACATCAGGTCCTCGATGGACTGACCCAGTTCTTCATCGACCTCCTTGACCTGCTCCATGATCTGGCTCTCGACGCTACCCTCCATGAAATTGAGGATATTGGCGGCGGTCTTCACCCCGCCGATAGTGGACGACTGCAGACCGCTGCCGCCGCGCAACTGTTTTTCCAGGATCTCGTTCAGTTCATGCATCGCCGCCGGTTGCACGCCATCCAGGGTGGCGATGCGCAGGAGCAGGTCGGCCCGCACCTTTTCCGGAAACTCGTTCAATACCGCGGCGGCCTGGTCGCTGTCCAGATAGGACAGCACGATGGCGATGATCTGAGGGTGCTCCAGCCGGATCAGCTCGGTGACCGCGCGCGCATCCATCCATTTCAGCGATTCCAGGCCCTTGGTATTGCCTCCCAGCAGGATGCGATCGATCATGCCTCCGGCCTTCTCCTCGCCCAGGGCGTTGACCAGTACGCTGCGCACATAGTCCTCCGCGCCCATGCCGAGACCGGTCTCGGAATTCACCTTGTTGATGAAGTCGGCCAGTACCGTCTGCACCGTCTCACGGCTGACGTTGGTGATGCCGGCCATGGCGACGCCCAGCTGTTGCACCTCTTTCGGGCCCATGTGCTTGAGGACTTCGACCGCGGCGGCCTCCCCCAGGCTGACCAGCAGGATGGCCGCCTTGTCGACGCCTCTCAGTTCCGCATCGGCCATGTTATTCCTCGACCCAGTCCTTGACGACCTGCGCCGCCAGCTTGGGCTCGGACTTCACGAACTCGGTCACCTGTTTGAGATCGGCCTCGTAGCCGGAGGGTGAACTCATCATCACGGCCGCCTGACTGGGCTGCATGGCCCCGCCAGCCCCCGCCGCGCCAGGACCCTCCAGTTGCGCCGCCTGGCCCGCCATGCCGCCCGCCCCCGGAGGCAGGGCCGGCTGCCCGTCCGTCCCGGCCCCCGCCAGGGCCGTAGCCGCGGCCATCACCGGCGGCCGCTTCAGCATCGCGCGCATGAACGGACGCAGGATGCCGAAGGCTATGATCAGCGCGAAGATCACCCCGCCGACCTGTTTGGCGATATCCCAGACCCAGGCCTGTTTCCATATCGGGGGTTCCGGCAGTGGCTCGGCCGGAGGCGGCACCGTGAAGTCACTGCTGATGACATTGACCGTGTCGCCGCGTACCGCATCGAAACCGACCGCCTCCTTGACCAGGCTGGTAATGCGGGAAAGTTCTTCCGGTGTCCGCTGCCGGCGGATGATCTTGCCATCCTCGCCGACCCGGCGGTCATTATCGACGACCACGGCCACGGACAGCCGCTGGATGCTGCCCATCGGCAAGCGTGAATGGCTGATGGTCTTGTCCAGTTCGAAATTCCGGGTGCTGCGCGTGCGCTGGTTGCCCTGCGCGCCCCCCGCCGGCTCGGCCCCGGGCGTGGCCTTGGCCTTGGTGGTCTCGGGAACCGTGGCCGCGCCCGGTGGCTGATTCGACAGGGCCCCGGGGATCCCGCCGGCCTCGCTGGCGCCACGGCGCTCCTCCAGGAGCTGCTCACTGCGTAGCGCCGGGCTGTCGGGATTATAGGTCTCGCTGGCCTGCTCGGTGGTGCTGAAATCCAGCTTGGCGGTAACCTGGGCGCGCACCCCGTTCGTCCCCAGAAAGGGGATCAGGATATCCTCGATACGCTTGCTATAGGACTGTTCCAGGCGGCGCGTGTAGTCGAATCGCCAGCCGGTCTGGGCCATGTCATTATTATCGCCACGCCCGGACAGCAGGTTGCCATGCTGATCCACCACCGTGACCTGCGAAGTCATCAGATTGGGTACGCTGGCCGACACCAGGTGCGTGATCGCGGCGATCTGACCCGCCGCCAACTGCCGCCCCGGATACACATCGACCAGCACCGAGGCGCTCGGCTTGCGCGCATTACGGATGAATACCGACTGTTTGGGTATGGCCAGATGCACGCGCGCGCTGCGCACCGGGTTCAACTCGGCTATGGAGCGCGCCAGCTCGCCTTCCAGGGCCCTCTGATAACGGGCCTTCTCGATAAACTGGCTGGTGCCGAAACCCTGCTTTTCCTCCAGCAGTTCATAGCCGATACTGGCGCTGCGCGGCAGGCCGGCGGCCGCCAGTTTCATACGCGCCTCCGCCAGCCGCGAGGAGGCCACCATGACCGCGCCGGTCTTTTCATCGACCTTGTAGGGGATATGTTCTCCTTTCAGGGCCTCCTGAACCTGCATCACATCCTTGTCGGTCATGCTGCCATAGAGCAATTCGTAGTTTGGCGTCTGCGACCACATCACCACCGCGACCCCCAGGGCCACACTGGCGGCGATCCCGACCAGCAGGCCGAGTTGCCTCAGCATCGCGGCCAGGTTGTTGCCGACCGCGCCGCCCGCCTCCGTCACGTCTATCGTTGTCTCTGCCATGTCCTCTCAATTCCGTAAAAACCCAGGTCAGTCCACCAGGGCGTCCGTCACACCGGCATGTTCATGATTTCCTGGTAGGCATTGAGCAGCTTGTTGCGTACCTCGGTCATGGCGCGGAAGGAGATATCCGCTTTCTGCAATGACACCATGACCGCGGTCAGGTCCACATCGTCCCGGCCCTTCTCGAAGCCTTCCGCCAGGGCCGAGGCATGCTTCTGGGCATCATTGACCTGACCCACGGCATCGCTCAGCAACTGGCTGAAGCCGTTCGCGGCGCTGGTCTCGCCAACGCCGGCCGGCATCCCCTCCATGCGCGCGCTCATGGCCCGCATCTGCATCAGTAATTGCTCCATTCCCACTTCTTTCATCAGCGTTCCCCCTGTCTCGCGAACCCGAAAAACCTCATGGCAATTCGATCCCGGCCTCACGCATCTTCGCGAGTTTGTAGCGTAATGTCCGTGGACTGATCCCCAGTTTCTCGGCCGCAAGCTTGCGACTGCCACGTCCTTCCCTCAGGGCCTCGAGGATCAGCCGCTGTTCCCGGACCTTCAGCTCACCGCCCAGGTTGTCCGCCTGGACCCCGGGCGCTCCAGCAACCGCGCTGGCCTGCCCGATCGCCTCGAAATACAGATCGGCGGCGGTGATCACATCGCCACGGTGGATGATGCGCGCCCGCTGCATCACGTTGTCGAGTTCACGTACATTGCCCGGCCATCGATAGGCCTCCAGCGCCACCCGCGCATCGGCGTCCAGGGCCGGCGCCGGCTGATTATTGTTGCTGGCGGCGCGCTTGAGCAGGAACCGCGCCAGCGGCACGATATCATCGCGCCGCTCCCGCAATGGAGGAATATGCAGCGGGAAGACATTCAGACGGTAGTAGAGGTCCTCGCGGAATTCCCCCGCCGTGACCGCGGCCTTCAGGTCACGGTTGGATGTCGCCACCACACGCACATCGAGATCCGTGATCCGGTTGCCACCCAGACGTTCGACCTCGCGCTCCTGCAATACCCTGAGCAGCTTGGCCTGCAGATTCAGGCTCATTTCCGAGACCTCATCCAGCAACAGACTGCTGCCCTGAGCCTGCTCGAACTTGCCCGGACTGGATTTATAGGCCCCGGTGAAGGCGCCCTTTTCATAACCGAACAGGATGGCCTCCAGCATGTTGTCCGGTATGGCCGCGCAATTCAGGGCGACGGCGGTCCTGGCGCCACGCGGGGAATGCCTGTGGATGTACTGGAACAAGACCTCCTTGCCGGTCCCGGATTCCCCGGTGATCAGCACCGTGGCATCGGACTCGGCCACGCGCCGGGCCAGCTCCAGCAACTCCAGGGTCTTGGGGTCGACGGCCACGGCGCCGGCGTCGCCTTCAACCCGTTCCGGGATCAGTTGTTCGATACGGGTGATCAGCACCTCGGGCTCGAAAGGCTTGATCAGATAATCCGCGGCGCCATCCCGCAGGGCCTGGACGGCGCTCTCCACGGTTCCATAGGCGGTCATCATCAGTACCGGGATCTCCGGCTGTTGCTGCTTGATCTGGCGCAACAGCGCATGTCCGTCCAGGCCCCGCATCTGGATATCACTGACCACCAGGTCCACGGCCTGTTCGTTGATCAGGCTCAGGGCGGCCGCGCCACCCTCCGCGGCGGCGACGCCATAGCCGCTCATATCCAGGATATCGCACAGTGCCTGTCGAAGTTCGGCATCATCCTCGACCACCATTACCGTAGCGCGCATCATTGTTCCCCGCCGTCGCCGGAGTGTTCGTCCCCTGTCATCACCCTGATATCCATGTATCGCTATCCGCCATCCATCTGTTCGGTGGCCGCCTCCAGCACCGGAAGATGGATCAAAAAATGCCCGCCCTCGCCGTCAGCCGGAGCCAGGCGGATATCGCCGCCATGGCCGCTGATCACGGCCCGCACCACCGCCAGCCCGAGCCCGGTGCCATTGCTACGCGTGGTTACGAAGGGTTCGAACAGACTGTCGCGGATCCCCTCCGGCACACCGGGGCCATTGTCGAGGAATTCCATGCGCACATGGCTCCTGTCCTCCATGCACACGCGGATCAGGAGTTCCCCCCGACCGGCGCAGGCCTGGATGGCATTGCCGACCAGATTCTGCAGCGCGCTCAACAGGGCCGTCCTGTTACAGCGGATCTCGGCATCCGGGGCCTGGTTGTCGATGCACAGGCGGAAGCTTCCCTGCCGCAGCTCGGTGCATGTCTCCATTTCCCGTACCAGCGCCGCCAGCAGATCGCTGATGCTGCTCGCCTCCGCGTCCAGCACCCCGGAGCCGCGCGCAAACAGCAGCATGTCATCGACCAGGGTTTCCAGATGACGCAGCCGACCGAGCAATTTGTCCGCGAAGCCCTTGTGGCGCGCATCCTCAACACCCCCGGAGGCGAGACTGGCGGCATACAGCATCGCCGCGGACAAGGGCGTCCGGATCTGATGCGCCAGGGCGGCCGCAACCTCGCCTTGAGCCGAAAGACGGCGATGATGCTCCAGTTGCTGTTGCAGTCTCCGGGTCTCCGTCACATCCGTCATCACCAGGATCTGGCCGGGTTCCCCGTGCATGGCCTCGGTGGCGATATTGACGCGCCGGCCGCTGACCAGACTCATGTCATGGCCATCGTCCCCGCGTGGTGCGAAGGCCCGCTCTACCACGTCACGCCAGCACTCGCCGGCCAGGGGCTCCCCCAGCAGCTCACTGGCCACCGGATTGCATTCCTGCACACGCCCCTCGCCATCCAGGACCACGACACCGGCCGGAAGACCGTGAAGCAGATGCTCCAGGCGCGCGGCCAGGCGCTCGGTCTCCTCGGCCTGCTGCCGTCCAGCGCTTCTGGCGGCGGCCAGCTCGGCGGTCAGCGCTTCGACCCGGGCCTCCAGCCGCCGGTATTGCGCGGCGAGATCCGTGGAGGCCTGCTCGAATTCATGAAAAGCGCGGGCCAGCTGCCGCCGGGAAGAAGGCTTAATGCGACTCATCTGAGACGGCAACTCCGTGATTGCTGTGATCATGCGGTTTCATCGCTGTCCTGGGATGGTGTGCGGATAACAAGGCAAGGACTATGCCATCCAATCAAGCCATTGATTATGCAGTCTATGTGTATTTGCCCGTTGATCATTCCGTGAATCCCGTCAAATTTCCGTCATCCTGGGGTGGATCTTTCAGACCTGGCTGCTCCGGCGGCTTGCGCTCCCGGACCCCGGGGGGGCATGACGGTTTCACTGCCTCCGCCCATGGCAGGGCGAGGACGGCAACGGGAACGGACCGCGCCGATCTCCCGGCCCTTCAGCCCGGCCCCTTGCCGCTCACGCAGACCACAGGCATCGACCCGGCATCCGTGCCGAGGCCTGGTTCCGGCCACGCTGGGCGGAACCAGGAGACTCAGCGCTGCAATTCATATTTCCTCATCTTCTCGACCAGGGTCGTACGCCCCATGTTCAGACGCCTGGCGGCATGCGCCACGACCCAGTCGGCATCATCCAGGGCCTGCCTGATGAGACTGAATTCCAGACTGCTGAGATGTTCCTTCAGGTCGATGCCGGAGGCCGGCAACCGCTGTACCGGGGCAGGGCTGGTGGGCGCCTGTTGCTGCGCCGGCGCCTCGTTCCCGGGCCGTGCCTCGTTGAGCAGGTCGAAACACTGGTATTTCTCCGGCAGTTCATGGATATCGACCACCCCGTTGGGATACATGATGGCCAGGCGCTCGATCAGATTGGCCAGCTCCCGGACATTGCCCGGCCAGCTGTAACGCGCCAGTGACTGCGTGGCCAGCTCGCTCAGGCGTATGATATATCCCTTCTCGTGCTGCAGACGGGCGACCAGATCATCGATCAGCAGGGACAGATCCTCGCCGCGTTCGCGCAGGGGAGGCGTCTCGATAGGGAAGACATTGAGACGGTAATAGAGGTCCTCCCGGAAACGCCCATGCTCGATGGCCTCTTCCAGTTTGACGTGGGTGGCGGCAATGATGCGCACATCGACATGGATACTCTTGTTACTGCCGACCCTTTCGAAGGTACGTTCCTGCAGCACCCGAAGCAGTTTGACCTGCATGGACAGACTCATATCGCCGATCTCATCCAGAAACAGGGTGCCGCCATCGGCCATCTCGAAGCGGCCCTGACGGGCCGTGATGGCCCCGGTAAAGGCGCCCTTCTCATGCCCGAACAATTCACTCTCCAGCAGATCGGCCGGGATGGCGCCGCAGTTGACCGGCACGAAGGGTTTGTTGCGGCGCGACGACTGGTAATGGATATTGCGTGCTATCACTTCCTTGCCGGTACCGGATTCACCGGTGATAAGGACGTTGGCATCGGAGGAAGCGACCATTTCGATCATGTTGCGGACACGGCAGATACCCGCGCTGCTGCCGACCATGTTGCGGAACAGCTCCGCGATCCGGCCGGTGCCATCATCCAGGGAACGCCCTTCCTGGTAGAGCTTGACCTTCTCCAGCGCCGCGGAAAGCTGCTCGTAACGCAGCGGCAGACTGACGCTGGCCAGCACCCCTGAATCCAGCTCGAAATTCGGCGGCTGCGCGTCTTCGGGACCGATCAGACGCAATACCGGGGTATGCGAGTCACGGGACTTGATCAGGCGGAAGGTCTCCAACATCCGCTCCCGGCTATCGCAATGTCCCAGCAGCACCAGCCCGAGAGGCAGATATGCCTCTATCCTCGACTCCAGATCGGCACCCCGGCTGGTATGGATCGGCCCATAACCCATGAACTCCATCAGTTGCCTGATCTGCTGGCACAGTATGTCATCGGTCTCGATGATCAAAAGCTTCTTTGTTGTCATTTTTTTACTGGCGTGTTTGCTATCGGTGCTTGTGCATGCCGTGAGCGAGGGTCACGGTGAAGTTTTGGCATCTCCCGGGAAAGGAGTAAAACACCGCCGGGGAAATATGTCAAAATATTGTCAGAACTGGGCCGATGCCCCAATTTAGTGCATGAAAATCGAATGACGTCACATTTGTGACACATTCTGCTTCAGGACTGTCTGGCCCTGGCCACCGATTGGCGGTGAAGGAGGAAGATCAGGCGTTCCAGCTCGTCCCGGGTGGCGTCATCCATGCCCTCGAAACCGGCGTGGACACGATGGGTGGCGCCCTGCGCTTCAAGCGATGACACCTGGACAGTGAAGATCAGCGGACGGGGATAGTGATCACTGAGATAAAGCTCCAGGCTGAGCCGGATCCCGGGATCCGGGGGCTCGGTGGTGGACCACGCGATGGCGGACGAGCACAGATCCACCGGCACATGTGACGGCAACTGGTGCAATGCCTGATAAAGGTCTCCAAGCAGATCCAGGGCCATATTCAGCTTGTTGTCCAGCAGCTGCATGTCCGCGCGGAGGTCAGCCCCGGCCTCCTGTTTGTCGATGATGCTGCGCTGTAGCGAGATCAGTTTGCGCAACACCGAGAGATTGTTGCCGGCATCCACCCGGGAGAGACGCTGGTGACCTGGGAGCGGCTCCCAGCGAAGTCTGAATTCCGCCCGATAATGCAGACTGGGTTCAGGGTCTGACTGTGTATGCGCAGGCATCTGGATGGCCGGTAAGGGATGATGGTCGCGGCTATCATAACCCAATAGGACGCAGGGTGAGAATGCGGCGACGATCCGCCCCTGGAGCGCGCCGGTGGGGATGTTCCGGAGTTCATGAATGGGCCGTGAACGCGTGTGCCGCGCTGTCGATGTACGGCCGCTCAACCACCCTGGGTGTAGGTGGCCTGGATGCGTTGCCCCTGGGTGATGGATCGCAGTTGCCCGGCGACCCGCTGGTGCGCGGCTTCACACAGTGCGAGGATTTCCGCATCCAGCTTCAGACAGCGTTCGATGCAGTCGGACGAGCCTGCCGGTGGTATGGCCTGCGTGCTGATCCGTCTCGCGAGTTCGAGACGCCGCGCATCCAGCTCACCCAGGCCACGCCAGTCGCCCCGTGCGCCATGCTCGAGCATCTGCTGGCTGAGCTCTACAATCTGTTCGCAGATCCCCTCCAGATCCCGATCAGCGAACCCGGCGCTCACTCAGCCACCGCCCTGGGCAGAGGCGCCTGCCTGGGCGGCTATGGCCTCCGCCTGCCGCTGGATACCGAGCCAACCACTGCGGATCTGCATCAGGAGTTCCTGGACCTCTTGCAGGGCCCCAGGATCATCGTCGCGATTGGCCTCCACCAGCCGCCGGCTCATATATTCGTACAGGCCATCGAGATTGGCCGCCAGTTCCCCGCCGGCCTCCCTGTTGAGACTGTCACGCAGGCCCCCGAGAATGGAGATCGCCCAGCCCAGGTTCTCGCCCTTGGCGGCCAGATCACCCCGCTGCATGTGCCCGCTGGCGGTGGATATCTTCTCCAGTGCGCCATCCATCAACATCAGGATAAGCTTGTGAGCACTGGCGGATTCGACGCCGGTGTGCACATTGACATCCTTGTAGGCCGAGAGATTCAGGTTTGCCGTTGCTTTCATGATCTATCCTCTGTAGCGGGTCTATTGCCCGCTGTTCGCGGTTGGGATACTGGCGAGCTGGGTCGTCAGGAAGGAGCTGGTCTGCTGCAATTGCGCCACCAGGGCATCAAGCGCGGAAAACTGGCGAACCAGACGATCCTGCAGTGCAGTGATGCGTTCATCCAGGCGCACGCGGGAATCGCTGATGTCCTGCAGGGAGGCGGAGAGGCCGTTCTCGCGGGCCTGGATCAGGCCGTCACTGGCGAGAAATTCACTGATCACGCTGTCCAGCCGGGAACTGAGGCCGGAGGAGAATTCGACGCTGCCGCGGGAACCGGTGGTCGTGCCCTGCACGGTCAGGGCCAGGCCCTGGCTCGCGCCACCCGTACTGGTCAGCAAGCGGCCGCTGCCGGTGGCGCTGAGACCGTTGATGCTGCCGACCACGTCCACGCCGGGGGTCCCCGTGGCAATGGACAGGCCCAGGGTCGCGGCGGAACCGGTATCGACGCTGCTTATCTCGACCGTGGAGGCGCTGCCATAACGGCTGGAGGCGATGGTGAAACGGTTATTGGCGGCGTCATAGCTGACACTGGCCGTGAGCCCGGCCGCCACCAGGGCGGTATCGGCATTGATCTGGGTCTGGATCACGGATGCCAGGGTCGTGCCGCTGGTATAGCTGCCCTGGGTGATACTGATGGTATTCGAGGTCACGCCATCGATCTTGATCGCGAAGGTGTCGTTACTGGCATCCACCACCAGGGGTGTGGCGACAAAATCCGCCGGCAACACCGCGCCGCCATTGTAGAGTCCCTGGGTAGCCAGGGTGGCGATCGAGACCGCATAGGTTCCAGGCTGGGTATCCCCGGTGGCGGCGCTGAACTGAATATCACTGTCCGTGGGACGTCCCTGGGGAACGAACAAGGCGGTGACCGCGCCGGGATCATTGCTCAGCGCGGTGCTGAGCTTGCTGCTGTCGATACTCAGGCTGCCATCGGCCTGGCTGGTGATGCCGATATCGACCAGGGAGCGGATGCTGTTGCTGTTCCCCGGCTGTTCGGCGGTGATAATGCCGCGCAGCCGGCCGCTGATCGCGCGCACCGCGCTATCCCCCAGGAGGACCCCGCCTTGCCTGGTGTCGGCGTTGTAGCCGGAAATATCGTTGATGGTCGATTGCAGGCCGTTGAACTTGTCCACGAAGTTCTCGATATCCTGCTGAATGGCGCTGGTGTTGCGTTTCACCTCGACCTGCACCGGGGTGCCCACCGCGGCCTTCTTGAGACTCAGGGTCACCCCTCCGAGGACCCCGGTGACGGTATTGCTGTCGCGGGTCACGGCCAGGCCATTGACCTTGAGATTGGCGTCCTGGGCGGCCTGGGTCTGACTCAGGTTGGTGGCGGCGCTGTTGAAGGCCAGCGCCGACAGACCCGCAGTGTCGGTATTGTTGCCATCGCTGTCGGCCACGGTGATCTCGACACTGTTGGCCGCGCCACTCTTGCTGGAGGTCAGCACCAGGCGCGAGCCGCTGCCATCGTTGACCACCGTGGCCTTGACGCCGAAGTTGTTCTGGTTGATGTAATCACGCAGCCCATCGACGGTGTTGTTGCTGGAATCGATGCTGATGACCTGGCTGGGCTGATCCGGGTTCAGGGTGAAACCGGAATAGATATCGGTATTGGGATCATAACTGGTGGTGCCAAAGCGCAAGGTCAGCGTGCCCGTGCCGATCACGGCATTGCCATCGGTGAAGGCCGCCGTCGCCAGCGCATGCTGCTGCGCAAGCTGGGTGACCTCGATACTGGCTGACTGTACCTGGGCGCTGGTGCTGGCGCTGGCGGTAAGGATGCTGGTATCGAACGAGGTCGCGGTCTTCTTCTGGAAACTGTCGTTGCTGTTCAGCGCCGCGAGGGCCCCCTGGAAATCGGATAGCCCGCTGCGCAAGGAACCGAAGGCGGAGATCTCGGCGGTAAAACCGGCTTCCTGCCGGGCGAGACGGGCCGCGGCCGGATCCCGTTCCGCGGCCACCAACTTGCTCACCAGGCCATTCAGATCCAGCCCGGAGCCGATACCTAATGACGAGATACCCGCCATGCCGATCCTGCCTCCTGTATTTCCTCAACTGCCGGTAAGGGTGACCATGGAGGGCAAGCCCTCCATGGTCTGTGCAGGCAATTTACTTGCCAAGTTCAGGCTTTCTCTTTGAACAACAGGCCCTGGGGGGGCTCTTGTCGGGCCTCCTGCGCGGCGCGGATCTGCTCGGCAATCGCGAGCACCTCCTCGGCGGGGATCTGCCGGATCACCTCATCGGTCCGTGAATCAATGATCTTGACCACCGTCAGGCCACTTCCCTCATCGATGGAGAAATTCAGCTCGCGCTGGATGTTCTGTACAAAACTCTTGAGATTCTGTACCGCGCCATCCAGCCGCTGCCGCGACTGCGCCGCCGCGGGCGGCAATCTTTCTCCCTGGACGGCATCTGCTTGCCGTTGCGCCGACGGGGCCGTGGCCACCGCGGACGCCTGGGCGGAATCACCCGACTGCTCGACCGAAGAGGAAGCCGCCGCAACCCGGGGCAGTGATGCCACGGTATTGGCGATACTCAGACTATCGTGAGTCATGTCGATATCCTCCCGGATACGGGCTGATCGGCGGCTTGCCGATCAGCCCGACCCGCCGGCCATTATCTCAGCAGCGTCAGTACCTGCCGGGGCAGGGCATTGGCCTGGGACAAGATGGCGATACCGGCCTGCTGCAGGATCTGGTTGCGCGTGAGCTTGGCCGTCTCGGCGGCGAAGTCGGCGTCCTGGATGCGGCTGCGGGCGGCGGACAGGTTTTCCGATGTGGTCCGCAGATTGCCTATGGCGGCATCGAAACGGTTCTGGATGGCGCCCAGATCGCCACGCTGGTTGTCCACCGTGGTCAGGCTGGCATCGATGACCTGTATGGCCGACTGCGCCCCGGAGGCCGAGGAGATGTCCACGGCGCTGAGCAGGGACTGGGTGGAGGCCACGGCCGTGTTTGCCGCCGCCTCGAGCACGCTGCCCGCGGTCTCGGCGACGCTGGAGCTGACCGAGAAGGTGTTGTTGGAGTTGAAGGTCACCACGCCGGAGGCGATGGAACTGTCGTTGCCGCCCTGGGTCAGGGTGACCGCGTCACTGGCGCCACCGGCGGTGGCGGTGAAGCTGATGGTCTTGCCCGCGGTGGAGTGATTGAAGTTGGCGATCTGGATGTCCTTGCCATCGGCCTGGGTCAGGGTCAGGGTGCCGCCGCTGACCGAGGCGGTGATGCCGGTGGTGCCGGTCACCTTGTTGACCTCGGTGGACAGGGCGCTGAGGTCCGTGGTCGTCACCGCGGCCGATATGGTGGCGGTGCTGCCGCCGGAGCCCAGGGTGATGGTGACCGTACCGTCGGCGTTCAGGGCCGACAGGGTCGCGGTGTTGCTGGCATCGGCGGTCACGCCGGTTGAGGACTGCTTGGCGTTGACGGCCGCGGCGATGGTGAAGGCGCTGTCGCCGGCGGAGACCGAGGCGGTGGCCGAGCCCAGGGTGCCGGAAATGGACAGGGTCTGCGCGGCGATGGTATTGGCCGCCGGCAGGGTGGCCGCCGCCGCGGTGGTCGAACCCGTACCCTTGTTGGCGGTGGTGGTGCTGACGCCGGAGACGGAATTGTTCGCCAGATCAGAGGTGGAGGCGCCGCCGATATTGACCGAGATGGTCTGGTTGGCGTTGGCGCCGACCTGGAAATTCTGCGCGGTGAAGGTGCCGTCCAGCAGCTTCAGGCCGTTGAACTCGGTGGTCGAGGCGACCCGGTCGATCTCCTGCTTGAGCTGGTTGACCTCGGCGTTCAGGGCCGCGCGGTCGGTGGCCGAATTGGTGGCGTTGGCCGACTGCACCGCCAGCTCGCGGATACGCTGCAGGTTCCTGGTGGTCTGCTGCAGCGCGCCCTCGGCGGTCTGCGCCAGGGACACGCCGTCGTTGGCGTTGCGGATGGCCTGGTTGAGGCCCTGGATCTGGGTGGTCATGCGATCGGAGATGGCCAGACCGGCGGCATCGTCCTTGGCGCTGTTGATGCGCAGACCCGAGGACAGACGTTCCAGCGAGGTCTGCAGGGCCGACTGGGAATTGTTCAACTGCCGCTGGGTGTTCAGCGAGGCAATGTTGGTGTTGATTATCTGAGGCATTTTAGCACTCCTTTCAAAGAGTTACGATGCGCCATCGCGATTGCGCCGGGCATCGGTTTTCACATTTGGCGGATACGTCCGGAAAAGAACATTTACCGCCTCCGTAGCCCTTAGCGGCCGCTGCCGGGAAAGCTTTAATAAAAAAGCATCCCATGCCATACGGTTTTAATGATTAAATTTCAATGACTTGCATCCTGCACGCTGATGCAGTGGAAAATGAAGCCCGATCTGTGACCGGGTTCACATCCCGGCCGGCCAGCTCGCGGGTCCAGCCGCCCGACCAGGGTGGAGAACTGGCACGCGATTCGCTTGCTGTTTGTGGGAGCTGCCTGCTGGCAGCAATAACACATGCCGCCCGGGCCTGTCGCCAGGCCCGGGCGCCAACCGCAGAGTGCCGCCATGACGACATCATCCCTCACCCGCGCCTTCGTGGAACGTACGCGGGTCCTGTATGAACGCAGCCAGTACATCAGCTATGCCTACGCCCTGAGTCACCCGGATCACCTGGCGATGATGGCCCGGCTGTTCGGACTCACGCCCCCGGACCCGGCGGGCGCGCGCATCCTCGAGATAGGCTGCGCCTCGGGCGGCAATCTGATCCCGGTGGCCATGAATTTCCCGCGCGCCCGCTGCCTGGGGATCGACCTCTCCGAATCACAGATCGAAACCGGTCGCGAACATATCGCCGCCCTAGGCCTGGAGAATGTGGAACTCGAGGCACTGGACCTGCTGGAATTCGACCCCGGCGAGCGGAAATTCGACTACATCATCGCCCACGGGGTCTATTCCTGGGTGCCTCCCGAGGTCCGTGACCGGATCCTGGTACTGGCCCGGCGGCATCTTTCCCCGCACGGTATCGCCTATGTCAGCTATAACTGCTACCCCGGCTGGCATGTCAACGAGATACCCCGTTATCTGATGTACCGGAATTGCGATCACATCGACGATCCCGGGACCCGCTACAACACCGCCATGGGACTGCTCGAGGCGTTCGCCGCCGTGGCGAAGGATAGCGATGCCTTCCCGCTGGCCCGGATCTACCGGGAATGCCATGCCTCATTGCAAGGCCTGGGCCGGGACTATGTGCTGCATGATCACCTGGAACCCGTCAATACGCCCTTCTATTTTCGTGATTTCGTCTTCAATTGCGCGAACCGGGATCTCGGTTATGTCTGTGATGCGGAACTGACATCGATGCTGCTGTCCTCCCGGCCCCAGGCGATTCAGGACCTGATCGGACGGATCGCCAACAACCGGCTGGAAACGGAGGAATATCTGGATTTCATCGACGCGCGAACCTTTCGCAGCAGCCTGCTGACCCATGCAAGTCACGAGCTGGATCTGGATATCAGGCCACAGCTTCTGATGCAGATGCAGGCCGCCTGCCGGCTGGAGCTCAAGGAGCGCGAGGGTGACAAGTATCGCCTGGGCCTGCCCGGGAGCGATGAGGAGGATCTGCACACCGGCTCGGATATCCTGTCCCAGGCGGTCGGACTGATGCACGCGGCCTGGCCCTGCAGCCTGGCCATCGACGGCCTGTTCATGAACAGTGCCGGGGCCGCGGGATATACGCTGGACGAACTCGACGACCAGCGGCTTGTACGCGAGATTGAGAGTTTCACGCGTGACCTGCTGATGCTCTATGTGATGGGCCATCTGGAACTGTCACTGACGGCGCCGGCGTGCAGCAACCGGATCTCGGATCACCCCCGCCTGTCGCCCCTGGCCCTGCGCCAGGCCAGGCTGGGCAATGACAGGCTGACCAGCCAGAAGCATCAGAACATCCCCTGTGGACAGGGCCGCCAGCACTTCCTTGCCCACCTCGATGGACGGCACGACACGCAGCGCCTGCATGCCATACTCGCCGGGGACATACGCAAGGGGGTGATCCCCGTCGAAGCGGGCGGCATGCGGCCCGCCACCCTGGCCGGCAATCCCAAAATGGTGGCTGAGATCTATGCCGCGATACTGAATGAGCTGAAAGACAACGCCCTGCTCATCGGCTGAGTCGCCCGCGCCCCGGGCGGAAACGGCGCGGCCCGGTCAACGGATAAAGTTGAACAGGCTGAGGCCCTGGATCTTGACGAAGGTCTGCTCGGCGGCCTGCAGGGCCGCGGTCTCGGCCTGCAGGCTGGCGATCGCCGCGGCCGCATCGACATCCTCCAGATTCGACTTGACCCGCTGCATCTGGAAGCTGAACTCGTCATTGACGGCCTTCTGGCTGTCTATGGACTTCAGCCGCGCCCCGATCGAGGCGCGGATCCCGAGGAGATTCTCCTGCGACTGGTCCAGATCGGTCAGCGCCTTGTCCATGTTCTGCTGGAACAGGGTGCGACTGGCGTCATTCCCCTGCGCCGCGTTCAGGCTGTTGATGACATTCGATATCGTGGTGAACATCGACTGGTTGCTGCTGGGATCGACGGTAAAGACATCGTTGGCGCCCGGCTGTCCCTTGATGCTCACCTCGATGCCGGGGATGCCGGTGATGGTGGTATCCGGCGTGAAGGCGACATTGCCGGCTATGGTCGTGGCGGTGGTGACGTCGACGATATCGAAGCGGCTCGGCGGGCTGGCGTTCTCGAAGCGGATCTCATACTGATCACCGCTATAGAGGGTGGGGTTGACCACGCTGCCAACGGTGATCAGGCCGGTGCCGGTATTCGTCGCCCTGGCGCCGGTCGCGAAGCCGCCGTTGCCGTTGCGTATGGTCTGAAAGACCTCGGCGCCATGATTGCCGTCGGCGACCTTGCGATCGGCGCTGATCTGCAACTGGCGGGTATTCTGATCGCCGTTGTAGGTGACCGCGCCGGTGGCTGCATCGACGCTGAAGGCCTGGGTGCGGGACAGGCTGCCGGCAAAGATATAATCCCCATTGCTGCCACGCGTATTGGCCAGGCCCACGAGTTCATCCAGTCGCTGACCGACTTCGCTGGCGAGAGACTTGCGGTCGGTGGCGCTGAGACTGGCATTCTTGCCCTGCAGAACCAGCTCGCGAACCCGCTGCAGCAGCTTGCCCACCGCATCCATGACCCCGTCCTCCTGTTCCAGGCGGCTGGTGGCGATACTGCTGTTTACCTGGAACTGATTGGTGGCATTGATGCTGTTGGTCAGCTCCAGTATCCGCGCGGAGGCGGCCGGATCGTCCGCCGGCGTGAGGATACGCTTGCCGGAGGAGATCTGCTGCTGCAACTGATTCAGACTGGAGAAACGCTCCTGGATCACGGATATCGACTGATTGATGAATTGTGAGGTCGAGATTCTCATCGTTCAAACTCCAGCAAGGTTTGGCGGGCGCGCTTCGAGATCCGGGCCGCCCATCCTGCGTCCCGGCAATACCGTGGGCCGCATTGGCACGGCGCAATCCGCATCGGGCTATCGTCCCACCGCCGCAATCAGGGTATCGAATATCGTCCCCGCCACCGCTATGGCCTGGGCCGCGGCCTGATAGGACTGCTGGAAGCGCATCAGGTTGGCCGCCTCCTCATCCAGATTGACGCCCGAAACCGATTCGCGCGCCGCGACCGCCTGTGCCTTCAGGGTGGTGGCGGCGCTCAGACCGATATCGGCCTGGCGGGTCTGGGCGCCGACATCGGCCACCAGGCGGCCATAGGCGCCCTGGTAGGTGGTCGAGCCACCGTCCAGTATGTCCGTGGTCTGCAGGGCGGCCAGTTGCAGGGCATTGCCATTGTCGCCGGCGCCACCGGCATTGCTCTGTACAGTGAATGTATCGCCCGCCTGCGGTGTTCCTGTAATCTGGATGCGCCAGCCATTGGCATCGATATTGGCGCCCGGGGTATAGGCCTGTAGCGGTCCGCCGTTGATCCGGAACTGGCTGGCGCTGGCGAACACGATATTGGCCGTGGTCAGCAGGTTGGCGTCGGTGGCGTCCAGCACCGCGGGCGCGGAGATGGCCGCATCGCTGGCATTGCCGATGGCCGCGGTGGTGCGCACCGGCAAGGCGGCGGCGATCTCGCGGGGGTCGCTGATATTGAGCTGGATATCGCGGGCCACCTGCCTGGTCGGCTGGATCAGGAAGCTATCCCCGGCATTGGGCACGGTGGTGACATCGATCACCAGGCCATCGACCTGGTACTGCAAGGGCGCCACGCCACCGGCCAGGGTCTGGCTGCTGTTGTCGGCCAGATTGGTCAGAATGAAGTTCGTGCCATCGTAGCGGAGCTGATAATCGGCCGCGGTCAGATTGGGGATATTGGCGGTATCGAAACTGACCGCAATCGCGCCGGCCCCGGTATTGGCCGGATCCGGTGTCAGCAGGGGGCCGCTGATGGTGAAATAATCCTGCCCGTTCCCGGCGTTCAGGGCCTGGTTCAGCACACCGTTGAGGTCCATGCCCTGATAGTGCTGCTGGTTGAAGCTCATCGCCAGCGTCGCCGCCAGACGGCCGAGTTCGTTGCGCGCCGGCTCCAATACCCGGCCTCGGAAATCCAGCACGCCTCCGAGCTTGCCGCTGTTCAGATTGGCGCTGATATCGACCTGGTTGCCGGCGAAGGCATAGGCCACGTTCAGACGACTGGAGTCCGTCGGATCGACGATCGCATTCAGGCCCTGCGCGGTCGGCCCGACCACCAGGGTCTGGCCATTACCGATGAGGACATTCACGGTACCATCGTCCTGCGGCAGCACGCTGGTGCCGATCAGGGCCGAGAGCCGGTTCAGCAAGGCCCCGCGCTGGTCCAGCAGATCATTCGGCTGGATGCCGTTCCTGACCCCGGGAGACAGACTGATCTCCAGGTTGACATCCGCGATGGATTTTGCCAGTGAGTTGATCTCCCTGACGAAATCGGTGATGCGCTCATTGGTCACGTTATTCAGTTCGCTGACACGAGACTGCATGTCGTGATAGCGGGAGACCAGGCTTTGCGATTCACTCAGCAACACCTGCCTGGCGGTGATGGAGGCGGGATCGTTGGCGATCTCCTGGACGCCATTGAAAAAGTCCTGCAGCACCGGCGACAGACCCGTCTGCTCATTGGCGAAGATATTGTCCACCTGTGCGGACAGATCCTGCAGTTGCTGCATGAAGCCCTGGCTGGTGGTATTACTGCGTAGCTGGCTGTCCACGAAGGCATCGACATTGCGGCGAACGTTGTTGACGATCACACCCTTGCCGAGATAGCCATTGCCAAAGAACTGTGGGTTTCGGGTACCGAGATCGACGCTCTGGCGCGAATAGCCTTCGGTGTTGACATTGGCGATGTTGTTGCTGATCGTGCTCAATACCCGTTGCGAGGCCGTGAGTCCGGTCAGACTGATCCCCAGTAAGTCACCCGCCATGATGGTTCACCTCAAGCCTTTGGTCGGCGATCCGGCGCCGGCCTGTCTGTATTCATTCCGGACCACAGGTCCTCGCGCCGGCTGATCGAGATCACCTTGTCGGCATAGTGCGGATCGGTGGCGTAACCGGCGGCCTGCAGCCGCCGCATGTAGGTCTCGCCGTCCAGCCCACCCTCCAGGGCCGCCCGGTAACGTGGACCAGAGCGCAGCAAGCGCACATAGTCCGCAAAACTGTCGGCATAGGAATCATAGGCGCGGAAGGCGGATTTCACCTGGTAGGGTCGTCCGGAGATGAATTCCCGGGTCAGCACCTCCGCGCGTGAACCCGGCCATTGCGGATCGGCCTTGATCCCGAACAGGTTGAAACTGTTACGGCCGTCGGGATGCCGGATCAGGGCGCGGCCCCAGCCCGTCTCCAGGGCCGCCTGCGCCAGCAACATCCTGGGATCCACGCCCAGTTGCGCGGCGGCATGACGCGCATGCGGCATCAGGGTGCGGATAAAATCCTCCGGGCCCTCGAAACCCGTGTCCGCCGTCGGTTCCATGGCCGGGATGCCGGCGCCAACCGGTACCGGCGCCGGCGCACGATACTCGAGCAAACCGGTCTGCCCGGCAGCGCTCCTGTCACCGCCGGCCGCCGGCCCCGGCTTCCCATCCGGAGACCACGCGCCGAAGCGGGACTTGAGCTGCTGCTCCAGAACATCGGCCAGCCCCAGTTGACCCTGCCCGGACAGGTTCAGGCTGAGTTGCTTGTCGTAGAGATCCTGATAGGTGCCAAGACCATTGCTGGCGAACAGGGGATCCCCGAATGAGGCATCACGCATGCTTTTCAGCATCATCTGCAAAAACAGTCCCTCGAACTGTCGGGCCACGGCCCGCAGGGCATCGGGATCATTGCGGCGCGCCGCGACGCGGACGGACTCCAGGCCGGCAAGATCCGTGTAGGACTGGGTCATGTTCAGTGCCACTGTCATGCCGGGAATGATGCAGAAGCCGTGCCAGCAGACGCAGGCCCCTGAAAATCATCCGGCAAGACGGGAAACCAGCCACTCAGGCGGCAACAGGCCACCGTCCGGGTGGCAAGCCCATGCCACCTATCGCATCGGGATCAGATGACCACCAGTTCTGCGCGCAGGGCGCCGGCCTCCTTGAGGGCCTGCAGGATCGCGACCAGGTCCCCCGGCGCCGCGCCGACACCGTTGACCGCGCGCACCAGATCGTCCAGGGACACCCCGGGGTTGAACAGGAACATGCGATTGTCACCTTGCTTGATGTCGATATCGCTCTTCGGCACCACCGCGGTGGTGCCGCCGGACAGCGGGCCCGGCTGGCTGACCTGAGGATTGCTGGTGATGGTCACCACCAGGCTACCGTGGGATACCGCGGCCTCGCTGACCGTGACATGGCGGCCTATCACCACCGTGCCGGTGCGCGAATTGATGATCACCCTGGCTGGCGCCTCTCCCGGCTTGAGTTCTATATTTTCCAGCAGCGAGACGAAGGTGACGCGCTGGGCCGGATCACTGGGGGCGTTGACGCGGATGGACGAACCGTCGATCGCCGCCGCCACACCGCCACCCAGGGCCTTGTCTATGGCCTTGGCCATATGCGTGGCGGTGGTGAAATCGGGCCGGTGCAGGTTCAGTACCAGGGAACTGCTGCTGGCGAAGGCCGTGGGGACCTCGCGTTCCACCATGGCGCCGTTGGGGATACGACCGACACTGGGGACATTGACGGTGATCTTCGAGCCGTCGTCGGCCTCGGCGCCAAAGCCGCCCACCACCAGGTTGCCCTGGGCCATGGCATAGACACGCCCATCGACACCCTTCAAGGGCGTCATCAGCAGGCTGCCGCCACGCAGGCTCTTGGCATCGCCTATGGATGAAACGGTGATGTCTATGGCCTGGCCGCGCTTGGCGAAAGGCGGCAGGTTCGCGGTCACCATCACGGCGGCGACATTCTTGACCTTGGGATCGTCCACGGCAGGAACGGTCACGCCCATCTGTTTGAGCATGTTGCGCAGGGTCTGCAGGGTGAACAGGGTCTGGTTGGTCTTGTCGCCGGTACCGTGCAGCCCCACCACCAGCCCATAGCCGATCAGCTGGTTGTCACGCACGCCGGCGATGCTGGCCAGGTCCTTGACCCGCTCGGCCTGTCCGTTCGCGGGCAGGCAAAGCACCAGGATCAAGGGCAGTACTCTATGGATGTTCATGTCGCACCTCTATCAAGCGTTTCTCTCTGGCTCAGGATCGTATCGCCACCCACGCACCCTCAGCCCCGGGCCCTTGCGGAACGGGCGGCGGAACGGGCGCGCGGACACCGCCATGCCGGCTCTCGTACACCCCATCAGAACGGGAAGATGGCGCTGATAAAGAAACGCGCCAGCCAGCCGAGCTTGTTGGCATCGGCCAGCTGCCCATCCTGGGAATAGATGATGGTCGCATCGGCCAGCTTGGTGGAGACCACCGAGTTGTCGGCCGCATTGATATCCACGGGACGGACGATGCCGGAAATCTTGATGTACTCGTTGCCCTGGTTCAGGTTCAGACGTTTCTCCCCGCGCACATAGAGGTTCCCGTTGGGGAACACATCCGCGACCGTGACACTGATATCGCCGGTCAGCGAATTGCTCTGCTTGCTCTCCCCACTGCCATCAAAGCTGTGCGTGGAGCTGAGGCTGGAGGCAAAGGTGTTTCTCCTGGTGCTCACCAGCGGCAGGGCCCCGGGCAGATCGAATTGCGGCGTGGTTCCCAGCAGGGTGGGATTGGTTACCGTCCCCGAGGTCTTTCTGTCCGATTTGGTATTGGACTTTTTGCTGGCGTCGGTCTTTTCCACCAGTTTGATGGTGAGAATGTCGCCGATGCGACGGGCCTTCAGATCCGCGAACAGGGTTTGATCGCGACCGGCATGGAAGATCGCGCCATCGGCCTGCTGCGGCGGGATCTCGGGCAGCGCCGCCGGCAGGGTCGCGGCATAGGCCGGATCGCGCACGGGCATCTCATTGCAGGCGCCCAGGCCCAGCAAGGCCAGCAATAGCGGATATCGTATGTTCAAACGGTTCATATGATCACCTCCTGGATGACCTGCCATCAAAGGGTCTGGTTGACGAACTGCAGCATCTGATCCGTGGTCGCGATAGCCTTGGAGTTCATCTCGAAGGCGCGCTGGGTCTCGATCATGTTGACCAGCTCCTCGACAACATTGACATTGGAACTCTCCAGGGATCCCTGGATCAGCGTTCCCAGACCATCGAGACCCGGGGTGCCGGTGGTCGCGGTGCCACTGGCCGCGGTCTCAAGAAACAGGTTGTCGCCTATGGGTTGCAGACCACTGGGGTTGATAAAGTCCGCGAGTTCGATATTGCCTACCTGCGTAGGGCTGGTATTGCCAGCCACCAGGGCGCTGACCGTGCCATCGGTGCCCACGGTCAGACTGATGGTCTGATTGGGGATGCTGATACTCGGCTGCAACTCGTATCCCGAGGGGGTCACCACGCGGCCCTGATCGTCCAGGCTGAAGGTGCCGTCACGGGTATAGGCAGTGGTGCCATCGGGCTTCAGGATCTGGAAGAATCCACGGCCCTGTATGGCCATGTCCAGGGAATTGTCCGTCTTCAACAGATTGCCCTGGGTGAAGACCTTTTCCGTGGCCACGGTGCGCACGCCGGTCCCCAGCATCAGGCCGGACGGCAGCAGGGTATTGGATGAAGACGAGGCGCCAGGCTGGCGCACGGTCTGATACAGGGTATCGTCGAATACCGGACGACCACGCTTGAAACCCGTGGTGCTGACATTGGCCAGATTGTTCGCGATCACCGCCATGCGGGTGGATTGTCCATCCAGGCCGGTCTTCGCTATCCATAATGCTGGTTGCATTCGCTTGTCCCCTTCTCGAGTCGTGTGGTCGCTTTACGCCGTGCCGAGGCAGGTCCGATCGATTCGGACCTTGCCGGTGAGCCCACCGTAAACCGCGTTTCGGTGGGCGTCCCTGCGCAAGCCAGGGATGGATGAATCAGGGTTCACCTGAACAGGCCCGGCAAGAGCCGTCATGGTATTCAGACCAGGCGCAGCAGTTGCGCATCGACGGCGTCGTTCTCCTGCGCGGTATTCATGGCCTTGATCATCAGTTCGAAATGCCGTTGTACATTGATCATGTTGACCATCTCGGCAACGGCATTGACATTGCTCGTCTCCAGCATGCCGGGCACGATGGTGACACTGCTGTCGGGCGGGATCTTGGTGCCGGCCGGCACATGGAAAAGGCCATCCTCGCCCTTGGTCAACAGGGCCTTGTCCGGGTTCACCAGGCGGATGCGCTCCACCTGTGAGATGGTATTGGGATCCTGGCCCTGGGCGCGGACGGATATGGTCCCGTCGGCGGCGATCTCCAGCTTCTCGTAGGGCGGGATCGCGATGGGACCCGCATCCCCCAGGACCGGCAGGCCATCCTGGGTCAGCAGCAGGCCGGTACTGCTGATCTCGAGATCCCCCTTGCGCGTGTAGGCTTCGCTGCCATCGGGCGCCTGCACCGCGATCCAGCCCTCGCCCTTGACCGCGATGTCCAGTTCATTGCCGGTCTGGATCAAATCACCCGGCGTCAGGTCGACGCCGGGACGTTCATCCATGGCATACACCCTGCTGGGATGGCCCTCGCCAAAGACCGGCATGGCGCGAAACTGGATCAGATCGGCACGGAAACCAGGGGTGTTGGCATTGGCCAGATTATGGGCCGAGGCCGACTGCGCCTGCATCATCTCGCTGGCTCCGGACATGGCCAGATAGATCATTCTGTCCATTCAAGCGACTCCTCCGTATCGATCCGGCTAACGAATATTGATGATCGATTGCGTGACCGTATCCGTCGTCGAGATCACCTGGGCATTGGCCTGGAAATTACGCTGGGCAATGATGAGGTTGACCAGTTCCTGCGAAAGATTCGTATTCGAATCCTCCAGCGCGCCCGACTGGATCAGGCCCAGCGTGGACGAGGCCGGGGCGCCCACCAGGGCGGGCCCGGAATCGAAGGTCTCGGCCCAGGTGGTATCGGAGATCGGCGACAAGGCCTCCGGGTTCTTGAAGGCAGCCAGCGCCACCTGGCCCTCGACACGGGACTGGCCATTGGTGAAACGGGCGAACACCACGCCCTGGGAATCGATGTCCAGACCGCTCAGGCGACCGGTGGCGAAGCCATCCTGGCGCAAGGAAGCGACCCCGAAGGGACTGCCATACTGCGTGGTGCCGGCATAGTTCATGTCCAGGGTGATATTGGCCGCCCCGGTGGTCACGGCAAAATTGGTGGTGCCGAAACTGGGCCCTGAGGTCAGTGCGCCCGAAGCGCTGAAGGTCAGCGTCGAAGGCCCGAACAGGGTGGCGTTATTGTCCAGTTGCGCCCTGGCCTCCCAGGTATTCGCCGCGGTCTTGCGATAATAAAGGGTCAGCAGATGTGCGTTGCCCAGGGTGTCATAGGTGGTCATCGAGGTGGAATTGTTGAAGCTGGTCGGGTCATTGACATTGAAGGCATTGACCGGGGGCGTGGCCGAGGAATCCAGGTTCAGCTGTATATCCACGGTACTCGTCGGGTTTGGGGCGATATCGTTGGTATTGATCTGCAGGGGACCGGTGGCTCCGGTCAGATTGTTGCTGGCGTCGGTCTGAAAACCGACCAGTTGCCGCCCCTTGGCGTCGGCGATGAAACCGTCCTTGTCCAGGCCGAAGGCGCCAGCGCGAGTGAATACCGGACTGCCGCTGTCTTCCACCAGGAAGAATCCGTCGCCGTTGATGGCCAGGTCCAGGCCCTTGTCGGTGAAGGAGATATTGCCCTGGGTAAACTGCTGCACCACCCGCTGGGTATTGACGCCCTGGCCGATGGCGCTGCCACTGGTGCCCACATTGCTGACCGCGTAGACATCCGCGAACTCGGCGCGGGCCTTCTTGAAGCCGGTGGTATTGGCATTGGCGATATTGTTGGCGGTAACGTCCAGGTCGTTGGTGGCGGCGTTAAGGCCGCTGATGGCGGTGCGGAATGTCATGTCAAGGTCCTCCAGGGCAAGAATTCTGGTCTGTTGCGGTTCATTTGACTTCCCTGACGCTGTCCATGGGCACCGCTCCCAGCCCGGCGAGATTGAGCGTGGCGCCGGAACCATCCCGACTGAGAGAGACACTCTCCACGCGAGCCTCTATCAAGGTGCTCAGGGCCGTATTCTCATCATTGATGCTGGCCTCGGCGGAAAGCTGGTAGCGGCCATCCGCCAGGGTGTTGCCTCGATCATCGAGGCCATCCCAGGTGAAGGCCAGCTGACCGGCCTGTTGCGCGCCCAGCGGGATACTGCGCACCAGCTGACCGTTGGCATCGCTGATATTGAGAGTGACCTCGCCACTGGCGACCGGCAGGTCCACGGTGCCGCTGGCAGGCTGGCCGGAGCGCAGGACCACCGAGGAACTCTCGACCAGCACCGAGCGCCCCACCATGGTGGAGGCCTGCAAGGCCTGGTTGGATTGCAACGCGGTGGCCAGGGTATCCACGGACTTCTGCAAGTCCTGGATACCGTTGACGGTGCCGAACTGCGCCAGCTGACTCAGGAATTGTCCATTCTCCATGGGCTTGAGCGGGTTCTGATTCTGTAATTGCGCGGTCATCAGCTTCAGGAATTCGTCCTGGCCGAGCTTTTTGGACTTTTGCCCTGCCTGTGTCTGCAGGGCGAGCGCCTCCAGTCCGGGCGGCAGACCCTTGGTCGAATCAACCATGTCGTTCACCTGTGTTCATCATTGTCCAATGGCGAGGGTGCGCATCAGCATCTGCTTGGATGCATTCATCACCTCGACGTTGTTCTGGTAGGCCCGCGAGGCCGAGATCATGTTGGCCATCTCCTCGATCACGTTGACATTGGGCATGAAGATATAGCCGTCCTTGTCCGCCTTGGGGTGACCCGGTTGATAGAGCTTGCGCAGCGGCGCCTGACTCTCGACTATGGCCTCGACCCGCACCCCGCGATAGACCCCTTCGTCACCGAATCCCTGGTCATCCAGCAGGGCCTTGAAGACCGGCTCCCGGGCACGATAGGTCTCATCGATACTGCTGCTGATGCTGTCGGCATTGGCCATGTTGCTGGCGGTCACATTCATGCGCACGGACTGGGCGCTGAGGCTGCTGGCGGCGATATTCATGACATTGAACAGGGACACGGCTATTGTCCACTGATGGCCAGTCTGAGGGAGCCGATCCGGCCATTCAGAAACCGCAGACTGGCCTGATACTGCATCGCATTCTTGAGGAATTCACTCTTCTCCAGCTGGGTGTCCACGGTATTGCCGTCGATTGAGGGCTGCTGTGGAACACGATAGAGCAAGGCGCCCCCGGCGACTTCATCACCCGCGGACAGGTGCCGTGCATCGCTGCGCCGCAAGGGCAGGAAATCCTCGCTGGCGCCGTTCAGGATGGACTTGAAATCGATATCCCGGGCCAGGTAGTTGGGGGTATCGGCATTCGCCAGGTTGCCCGCCAGGATCTCCGCACGCTGGCTGCGCAGCGTCAGGGCGGTGGCATGTATGCCGAACAGATTGTCCAGATTGAGCATGGTGGTTCACGGTCGATGTGCCTGACCTGCAAAATGCATCATGCATGCCAATCATGGAAAATCCCCGGGCGACGGCCGCACCCGCACGGACCCCGATCACCGCCCGGCCGGGTGGCGACCACGATAACGCACAATATTTTCTTTTGTTATCAATTAGTTATGAACGCGGTCCCGCGCTTCTCCGCATCAACAACGGCCTTTAGGGAAAACCGTCGAGCGTCCAGCGCGGGGATACCGTGACCTTCCCCGGCCGCGAGGGCGGCAATGCCTGCCCTGCCGGCGGCAAGGGCTGGCAGGCCTATTTCAGACGATAGATGACACCACGCTGGCAGCGGACCATCTCGAAGGCATCCGAATAATTCGCCATGGGCTCGGAACCGCCCAGGAACAGATAACCGCCCGGGCGCAGGACCCGGGCGATACGCGCGAGGATCTCGCGCTTGTTGTCATTGGAAAAATAGATGAGGACATTGCGGCAGAATACGATATCCATGCGTCCCAGTCCGACATAGGACTGCAGCAGGTTGATCTCGCGAAAGGTGACCCGCTTGCGGATGTCGTCCCGGATCCGCAGCTTGTCGCCCTCCTGGACAAAATACTTCGTGCGCCGTTCGGCCGTGAGCCCGCGGGCGATCTCCAGGCGATCATATCGACCTTCACGGGCCTGGTTCAAGGCGGTCGGAGAGATATCCGTGGCGATGATTTCGACGCCTGCCGGCAATCGTCCCGGGTTTTTTTCCAGGTACTCATGCACGGTCATGCTGATGGAGTAGGGTTCCTGGCCGGTGGAACAGGCCGCCGACCATATCCTGACGCCACTCTGCCGCCTGGAGATCTCCGGCAACAGGTCGTCCTTGAGGGTATCGAAGGGATGGGAATCGCGAAACCACAGGGTTTCGTTGGTGGTCATCGCATCGATGATGCGTACCTTCAGGGCCTGTGAGCGGGTCTTTTCAAGCTTGTCTATCAATTCACCCAGGGTCTCGGTGCCCTCCTCCCGCTGGATCCGGGCCAGCCGGCTGCGTACCAGATAGGCCTTGCCCTCACCCAGGGTAATGCCGCAGACCTCCTCCAGAAAACGGCAGAAACGCGTGTATTCGGTCTTCTGACCCGCGCCGCCGGAGCTGGTACGGTCCCCACCGGTTCGATCGCCCTTGCGGCTGGAGAATGGTGATGTTTTGCTTGTCAATGTCTGTTCCCGCAGCTGCCGGCCATTCCTGGATCCAGGCTCTTGAGACCTTGCCCTGATAACGCCGCCCCCCGCAACCACCGTGCTGCCTGGGATGGCGTCTCCATTGTGAGACTATCCGCCGGAGTCAAGCATTTCGATGAGATCCCTGGCCAGCTCGTCCGGATCGAATTTTGCCAGCAGTCTGTCCGCGCCCACCTTCTCGGCCATGGCATGATTGAAGACCCCACTGAGTGAAGTATGCAGGCAGACCTGCAGATCCTGCAACTTCGGATTTTCCTTGATGGCCCGGGTCAGGGTATAACCATCCATCTCCGGCATCTCCACATCGGACAGGACCAGGGCGATCCGCTCCGTTATCGGCTCGCTGTTGTCCTGGCTGAGGCGCAGCAACAGGTCCAGGGCTTCACGCCCATTCTTGGCCTGCAGGTATTCCAGGCCCAACTGCTCCAGGACCCCCTGTACCTGTTTCCTTGCCACCAGGGAATCATCGACCATCAGGATCTTTCCGCCATGCTGCGCCGATGAGGCGCCGCCATGGGTGAGCTCATCGCATACCTCCGTGTTGATCGTAATCACATCACCGAGGACGCGCTCGACATCGATGACCTCGACCAGTTCTCCATCGATATCCGTCACCGCGGTCATGTAATTGTTCTCGCCCATGCCCCTGGGGGGTGGCTTGATCTTCTCCCAGTTGACATTCACGATGCGGTCCACGCCACTGACCAGGAAACCCTGAACCTGGCGGTTGAACTCGGTGATCAGCAAGGAGGAATCCCCGCTGACGGGCTGTGGCTGCCTGCCCACCGCCGCGGCCAGATCGAAGACCGTGATGGTCTTGCCGCGCATATGCGCGATCCCCCGGGTGACGGGATGGGAGTGTGGCATCAGGGTCAGGGGAGGACATTTGATCACCTCCCTGACCTTGAAGACATTGATCCCGAACCGTTGTCGCAGACCCAGCCGGAACAAGAGCAGCTCCAGGCGGTTATGTCCCGCCAACTGGGTGCGTTGATCGACACCGTCCATAACGCTGGACATCGCATTTCCTCGCCATGTTCTGTTGTTCGCTCTGTCCCCGGTAGCGGCGCGCTGGCCGATTTCTTGAATCACGTCCTCGCGGACACGGACCCTGGCCCGGGTCTGGCTGCCGGCTTCGGGCGGGCATTGGGCACGTAACTTGCATTTTTATTCAGCATGAATCGGACAAGCCCTGACGGATTGGGAAACCAATACCGTAATCTTGTTGTCTATCAGTATGTTGAAGCTCCTCGTGTCGGGATGAATGATGAATGTCCAAGATATGACGCCAGCCGCGCCCCATGCTCTCGGTAACCGGTTCTTGACGCCCGGACAGACCGCCATCGGCATTCTGTTGCTTGTCCTGACGGGGATAGGCGGCAGCCGGGCCTCCGGGATCCAGGATCTGCAGGCCATCCGGGATACGGCGGCACGCTTTGCCGCCACCGGGCTTGCCGGTACCGGCGCGGACAAACCCACCATCAAGGTCGCCTCTCTGGACCCTCGCCTGCGACTGCCTGCCTGCAATGTGCCACTGCAGGCGTTTGCCGCGCCCGGTGGTCGCAAGACCGGCAATATCGTGATCGGCGTACGCTGCCGGGGGGCCAGCAACTGGTCGCTCTACGTGCCTGTGAGCATCGCGCTCATGCGCAAGGTCGTGGTCCTGGACACCGCGCTGCCACGGGGGAGCCTGCTGCAGGACACGGATATCCGCATGGAGCGCCATGACGTCTATCGGCTGCATTCGGGGTTTTTCACCGATCCCGCCCAGGTGATCGGCATGACCCTGCATCATTCCCTGCCGGCCGGCAGGATACTGAGCCGTACCTCCCTGAAAGCGGCAAAGATCATCCGCCGCGGCGCCCGCGTCACCCTGATTGCCCAGACGGGCGGGATCGCCGTAAGAATGTCCGGCAAGGCCTTGATGAACGGTGCCGCGGGAGAGCGGATCCGGGTTCGCAACCTGAAAAGCAAGCGCATAGTCGAGGGCATCGTCAGGGATATGCACACGGTCACGGTAAATCTGTGAGCGTGGGATATACTTTCAAGAATCAGCCTCTAAAGCCGATATACGGTTGAAGAGATATCAAGGAGCAACAAGATATGGTATCTGAAGTGAATGGCCCCGCTGTCGGCAACGGCATCAGCACGAATGAACAACGGGCGCAGTCGGTTCAGGACACCACCCGGCCGACGGCGCCGGACCGTCGCGATCAAGGCGCCGGCGCCGGCCCGGTCGCGCAGGACAGAGTCATCCTGACCGAGGCCGCCTCGCGGCTGCAGGACCTCCAGAAGATCGTCACCGCGGCCCCCGAGGTGGACATGCAGCGTGTCGATCAGCTGCGCGGCGCCATTGCCGATGGCAGTTTCCAGATCGACAGCAACAGCGTGGCGCAAAAGCTGCTGCAATTCGAAGCCGCGCTCCCGAACGCGGGTAACTCCTGATGCCGGCCACCAGCTTCTCCCGCCAGTTTTCCGAACTGCTGGAACGCCAGTTCGAACTCGCCGAGGCCTTGTCCGGACTGCTCAAGGAAGAACAACAGGTGCTTGGCCGTCATGATGCCGAGGCCTTGACGCGGCTGGCTGAACACAAGCTGTCGCTGTCCAGGCAACTGGAGCAACAAACCGACTTGCTGGCGCAGCTGCTCAGTAAAAACGGTCTGCGACTGGATCGATCGGGTATCCAGCAATGCCTGAACACCCCGGAGCTGGAAATGCGCTGGCATGGCCTGCAGGAATTGCTGGCTGCTTGCCGCGACAACAATCATGTCAATGGCAATATCATCGAGGTCGGCAAGCACACGACCCACAAGCTGTTGGCGATACTGACCGGTGACAGTGGCGCAACCGAACTCTACGGTTCGGCGGGCAAGGTCGTGCATGGCATGGGGTCCAGTCGCCTGGCCAAGGCCTGAGACCGTGGCTTTCGGCTTTCTCTCCTACCTCAGGGGCGAACGCCCGGAACACAAGACCGGGCGCACCATCGAATCGGACGAACTCATCCTCGATCCCCGGCGCATGGCCGAGGTGTTCGAGGAGATCAATGCCCATCATGCACTGGTGGCCGTGCATCCGGAAGGCTGCGAGGATGACTTCAACAGCGCCATCCTCAAGGTGGATGCGGCCCAGAAATATCTGCTCATGGATGAACTCAATGACAAACAGGCGCACCAGCGGCTGCTTCAGTCACGCAGGCTGTTCGTCTTTACCCGGCTGAAAGGCGTGGATATCAGCTTTACCGGAGAGGTCACGGAGGTCGGAGAGCAGAATGGCATCGCCTTCTACCATATCCCCTTCCCGCAAGAGTTGACCTACAAACAGCGCCGGCATTTTCATCGCCTCGCGGTGCCGATGGGGGTTCGGATCCCCTTTCAGTTGCTGGATGAACGGGAGCATTTCCTGCATGGCGAGGTCAATGACCTGTCCATCGGCGGCTTCAGTGGACGCCTGACCAGCCCTCATGGCGAAGCCATGGAAAAGGGCAAATATTTCCCCCGCTGTGTCCTCACCCTGCCCGAGGACAAAAAGATCATCACCTCGCTGGAACTCTGTTATTCCCTGCAGTGGTACAAGGTCAGCAATCTCAATCTGGGCGCCCGCTTCATGAACCTGGAACCCGGTGATCAACGCCGGATAGAACAATATATTCGCAAGACGGAACGCGAAATACGCCGCCGAAAACTACAGCTGGAATCCTGAATCTTCGCGCCACTGCAACACATCCCCGGGGGTGTCGATATCCCGCAACGGCGGCATTTCCAGGCAACGCAAACCCAATTCGCGACAACGCGCCAGGGTCTGGCCCGCCACCCTGTCGCCACCCCATTCGATGCCCTCGAAGAGGCCGGGACAGGCCTCCCGCATGCCTATCAGGACATAGCCTCCGTCCAGCGCCGGGACCATGACGACCTCGTGATCGCCGCTCAATCGCTCCCGTACCCGGCCCAGCAGCCGGGCGCCCAGAGCGGGGCAATCCGTACCCATCAGGGCGATCCGGTCCGCATCCCGCAGCGCCTGTTCACAGGCATGCGCCATGCGACTGCCCAGATCATCCCCGCACTGCTGATGAAAACGGACCCGTGCCTGCCGCCGGTACGGATCGAAAAAGCCGTCCGACACCTCTTCCGTACACCATACCTGGATCCGGCTCCAGGTCGATGTCAGCGCCGCATTCAGGGCCATGGCCAGCAGCCGGCGGTAGATTTCCGTCGCCCTTCTGGCACCAAAATGCGGGATCAGGCGCGTCTTGACCCTGCCCTCCCGGGGCGCGCGCGCGAACACCAGCAGGATATCCCCGTCAGGCATGATAGCGACGCGCCAGTACGGCCGGCGGGACACCGAGGAAATAGCCCAGGCGCAGGACCCACATCAGCAGGATCGTGCGCCAGATCCCGTGCTGCTCCCAGCGCCGGGACGATGTCAGTACCGGGACTGGCACGCATACCGGCGGGGCATGCCGGCGCAGTGCCTTGCTGATGGCGATATCCTCCATCAGGGGGATCTCGGGAAAGCCGGCCACCCGGTCGAACAATTTGCGACCGATGAACAGCGCCTGATCCCCGGTCGCTATGCCGCTCCAGCGGGAACGCAGATTCATGCCGCCCGCAATCAGGCGGAAGATCCAGGCATTACCCGTCATGCGCACATCGAAGCGCCCCCAGGCGGAACCCGGCGCACAGGCATCCAGGATCAGCGCTTCCGCATTCACCGGCAAGCGGGTGTCGGCGTGCAGGAAGAGCAGGATATCGCCAGAGGCCCTGGCCGCACCGGCATTCATCTGCGGTGCGCGACCGGGTCCGGCCCGCAAACGCAGATCGACCTGTCCGTCCAGGAGTTCCCATGTACCGTCCTCACTGTAGCCATCGACGGCGATGACTTCATGCCCGTGCCGGCGCAACGCGGTCAGCCCCGCCAGACAGTCCTGGATGAGGCGGGATTCGTTGCGAACCGGGATGATGATGGAGATGCGTGACATGGCATTAGGGAGCCGTATGCCGTCCAGGTGCCTGTCGGATTCAGGCGATGGTAGCGAAGGATACCACAAGAGCCGGGTTTTCTGGTCATTTGAGGACAATAGTGAACCTGTATAACGAGAATGAACGGAAATTCTGGCCAAAAGGGCTTTTCCGCACGACTGCATGGATGCAGGAGGTAGAACGAAGCAGGATGCCAGAGTCGAGTCGATCCGTCCCGGCTCCGTCAGTCCCAGGATAGCGGATACCCGTCCGGATCAGAAATCCGGCCGGGCGCGGGTGGCACCCACGGCGCCGCTGTCAGGCGGCGTTATCCCCGGCCGCGACCGCCGGGGTCTGCCGCATGGCGGCCAGGCGACGCTGCTTGTTGTTGATCAGCAGACGCAGGTAGTGCATGGAATGCAGCAGTTCCCGATCAGGATTCTTGACCCGGGCAAGCATGGCCTGAAGCTCTGCGATCTCGCTTCGCAGGCGCATTTCCCTGTTCATGAGATGTTCCTCTCTCCAATCCGGTACCCACGGAGAATAGGCCGTGATTGTGACCGCGTCATGACGGCATCGGCGATGACGCGGAACCGGCTCATGGACCCGCATGGCGAGGCCGCCATGACGGTCCCTCCATGGGTTCAATGCAGCGAGGTGTCCGTGTCCCTGAGGAGGCGTCTGAGGACCTTGCCGACATTCGTCTTGGGCAATTCATCCCGGAACTCGACCTGATGGGGCACCTTGTAGGCGGCCAGATTCCTGCGGCAGTGACCAATCACCGCGGCTACCGACAGGCTCTTGTCCCGGCTGACGATAAAGGCCTTGACCGCCTCCCCGGAACGGGCGTCCGGGATGCCGACCACGGCCACCTCGTCGACCTCATCGAGCATGGCGATCACATCCTCGACCTCATTGGGATAGACGTTGAATCCCGATACCAGGATCATGTCCTTCTTGCGATCCTCGATGAAGACATAGCCCAGTTCATCCATGTGCGCCATGTCGCCACTGCGCAGCCACCCATCCTCGGTAAACGCATCGCGGGTCTCATCGGGACGATTCCAGTAACCCTTCATCACCTGTGGCCCCTTGATGCACAATTCCCCGGTCTCGCCGATGGTCACGGGCTCGCCCTCCGCATCGAGGATCACCACCTCGGTCGAGGGCAAGGGGACGCCGACGGAACCATTGTAATGGCGGTTGGTGACCGGGTTGAAACACACGGCCGGAGAGGTCTCCGTCAGGCCATAGGCCTCGATGACGGGATGGCCCGTGACCTCCTGCCAGGTCTCCGCGACCGCCCGCTGCATGGCCATGCCGCCTCCCAGGGCGATCTTCAGACGACTGAAATCCAGTTTGTCGAAACCAGGCGTGTTCAGCAAGGCGTTGAACAGGGTGTTGACACCGGTGATACCGGTAAACCTGTAGCCCCGCAGGGTCTTGACGAAGCCCTGGAAATCCCGTGGATTGGTGATCAGGACATTCATGCCACCGATGCGCGTGAAGGTCAGGCAGTTGGCCAGCAGCGAGAATATGTGGTACAGCGGCAGGGCATTGATGATCAGCTCCTGCCGGTCGTCGTACAGGGGGGTCAGCCAGGTGGTGGTCTGCATCAGGTTCGCCACCAGGTTGCCATGGGTCAGCATCGCGCCCTTGGCCTCGCCCGTGGTGCCGCCGGTATATTGCAGGAAGGCGATATCGTCCCGCTGCATGTCCGGATCGGTGTAGTCCAGATGCGCGCCCTGCGCCAGTAACTCACGGAAGTCCCGGTGCGGCAGGCTCCAGGGTGGAACCTTGCGTTGAATATGCTTGACCACCAGGTTGACCAGGGTGGCCTTCACCGGTGGAAACATGTCTCCGATCCGGGTAGCGATGACATGCTCGATGGCGACATCATCCATGACCTGTTCCAGGGTGTGCGCGAAGTTTTCCAGGATGACGATGGCCCGGGCGCCGGAATCCCTGAGCTGATGCCGAAGTTCCCGTGGGCTGTAGAGCGGGTTCACATTGACGACGATCAGCCCGGCCCGCAGCGCCCCGAACATGGCCACGGGATACTGCAGCAGATTCGGCATCATCAGGGCGATGCGGTCGCCCCGCTGCAGACCGAGTCCTTGCTGCAGACAGGCGGCGAAGTCACGTGTCAGTTCCGCCAGTCGCGCATAGCTGATCTCGACGCCCATATTGGCGAAGGAGGGCCGATCGGCGTATGTCTCGCAGCTGGAGAGCAGCATGTGATTGAGTGAGGTATAACGGTGGCTGTCTATCTCCGCGGGAACACCAGGAGGATATTCGCCCAGCCAGATTTTATCGCTCATCGTTCACCATCTGTTACTCGGCGGATGGCCGCTCGCCAGCCCGTACGCGCGCTGGCAGCAACCAGCTCGCCAGCGCCGGCAGCAGCAGGATGGCCCCCAGCATGTTGACCAGGAACATGAAGGTCAGGAGGATACCCATATCCGCCTGGAACTTGAGTGGCGAAAAGATCCAGGTCGCCACGCCTATCGCCAGGGTGATGCCGGTAAACATCACCCCGTTACCGGTGATCGAGAGGGTCATGCGATAGGCCTCGGTCAGGGGCAGGCCCTGTTTCAGGATATCCTGCAAGCGGGCATAGATATAGATGCCGTAATCAACACCGATGCCAACGCCCAGGGCCACCACCGGCAAGGTGGAAACCTTGAGTCCGATCTCAAGCATGCTCATCAGGGCATAGGCCAGCACCGAGACCAGGCCCAGGGGCAGGACGATACACAATACCGCGGCCAGGGAGCGGAAGGTGAGGAAACAGAGAACGATGATCGCGGAGAAGACATAGAACAGGATCGGGAATTGCGCCGCGTCCACGGCCTCGTTGGTGGCGGCCATGACGCCGACATTACCGGCGGCGAGACGGAACTTCACCCTTTTCGACGGATGCTCACGGGAGAACGCCTTCACCGCCGCGACGATACGTGAAATGGTCGTGGCCTTGTGATCGTCGGTGAAGATCAGCACCGGCATGACGCTGCAATCCGGATTCAGCAGGCCGGTGCTGGTATCCACATAGGCCACCGACTGCGCCAGGGTGGACTTGTTACGGGGCAGCACCCGCCATTTCAGCGAGCCCTCGTTCCAGCCGGCATTGATCACCTTGGCGACGCTGGCCAGGGCGATCACGGACTGAACACCTTCGACATTGCGCATGTGCCAGACGAATTCATCGATCAGGTTCATCACGTCGTATTGGATACAGGCATCCGGGACGCTCTCCGTGATCACGGAGAGCACATCCACGCCGATGGAAAAGCGCCTGGAGATGACCTTGCTGTCGATATTGTAGCGGGAATCCTCACGCAGTTCCGGTACACCCTGATGCAGATCACCAATCTTGATATCCGCGGCGCGCCAGCTGCCCAGCAGCAGCAGAACCAGGGCGATGCCGATCACGACCAGGGCCTTGCCGCGTTCGGCTATGCGCGCCACCCGTTGCCACAGCCAGTCCATGCCGCTGGAGCGACGCTTGAGTCGTTGTCGATAACGTTCATCCACCTGCAGATAGGAAAGCAGGATCGGCAACAGGAACAGATTGGTGAGGATGATGGCGGCCACACCCAGGCTGGCCGTGATGCCGGTTTCCTGGATGATACGGATCTCGATCAGCAATATGGTGATGAAACCGATGGTGTCGCTGGCCAGGGCGATGGCGCCGGGAATGAACAGCCGGCGGAAACTCGCCCGTGCGGCCGCCATACTGTCGGCGCCATTGTAGATCTCGGCGCCATTGGCGCTGATCATCTGCACCCCGTGGCTGACGCCGATGGCAAAGACCAGGAATGGTACCAGGATGGACATCGGATCGATGCCAAAACCGATCAGGGTCAGGCTGCCCAGTTGCCAGATCACCGCGATCAATGAACAGGCCAGAGGTATCAGGGTGCGCCAGAAGGATCGGGTATACAGATAAACGAACAAAGCGGTGATGAAAAAGGCCAGGACAAAGAACATCACCACGCGGGTGGCGCCATTGTTGATATCGCCGACCACCTTGGCGAAACCGATGATGCGGGTATCCATGCCTATATCGACATTGACCCCCTTGAAGCCCTTGCGGATCTTCTCCAGTTCATCGGCGACATGGATATAATCGAGCTTGTTGCCGGTATTCGGGTTTATCTCCATCAACTGGGCGCTGATGATGGCCCCGGTAAAGTCATTGGCGACCAGGCGACCGACGATATTGGACTTGAGTATGTTTTCGCGAACCCTGGCCAGTCCCTCGGCGGTCGGCCTGAAATCGCTGGGGATCACATTCCCGCCGGCAATGCCATCCTCGACCACCTCGGTAAAACGGACATTGGGGGTAAACAGGGATGTCACACTGGAGCGCTCCACTCCAGGAATGAAAAAGACCTCATCCGTGGCCTTTTTCAGGGCCCGGAAAAACTCCGGTGTGAAGATATCACCCTTGTCCACCGTGAGTGCGATCAGGATGCGGTTGGCGGCCCCAAAGGACTTGCTGTACTGGGTGAAGGTCTGCATGTAGGGGTGTTTCAACGGCAGCAGCTTGTTGAATCCGGCATCGACCCGCAGATGGGATGCCTCCCAGGCCATGAACAGGGTGGTAACGATAAAAAACAGCAGGATCCATGGCCGGGCGCCGAAGACGATCTTTTCCAGACGCTCAATCATCGGCGGCCACCCCGACGGCAGGCAGGGCGAGGTGGCTGATGCCGTGCTCGCCAAGCAGGATCAGATCGTCCCTGCCTTCCAGGATATCGGCGTAGGCCTCCCGGGAACCCTGCGGCATGAGGACGAAATGCCTGCCCCGATCCTTGCTCAGCAACACCACACCGGCGGAACCGACCACCACGACCCGGCCATCGGCGAGTATGCGCCCGCCTGCGAGCAGGGCATCAGTGCCGGAAGCCACTCGTCGCCAATTCACGCCCTTGTCCGTCGAACGGTAGACATGCCCGCGCAGGCCATAGACCAGCAGGGTGCCGTCCGGCGCCAGCAGACCGCCGAAGAAAGACCCCTCATAGGGCGAACTCAGAGCGGCCCAGTGCGCGCCCTGATCCGGTGAATGGTAGAGCGTACCGGCCTCACCGGCGATATAGAGATCGTCCCCGGAGCCGGCCATGAAGCGATTGAGGTGATAGTCATCCTCGCTCAGCTGCTGTTCCACCCAGCTCCTGCCGCCATCGACACTCTTCAGGAAATAGCCGTAGGCGCCTATGGCATAACCAGTCCGTGCATCCCGGAACCAGACATCCAGCAAGGGCTGTTCCCTGTCCGGGGCGGAAAACACCTTTTGCCAGTGTTCCCCGCCATCCTCGGTGCGCAGGATGACCGCATCGTGGCCCACGGCCCAGCCGAGTCCTGGTCCCCGGAAATAGACCCCGGTCAGCGTGGTCCGGGTCGGCGCCACGACCTGCCGCCAGTTTCCGCCACCATCATCGCTGAGCAATATGTGGCCGTATTCCCCCACCACCACCAGACGCGCCCCGGCATGGGCGCCCGCCAGCAACAAGGAGCGGCTGGCCAGGGGCATGATCAGGGATTGCTGCACCTCGCCCGCCTGGCCCGATGGCGCGAGCGTGATACAAAACAGGATAAAAATGAAGCGCTTGAGATACCTGATTCGCATCCTTCCATCCAGGTTGCCGGCTTCATGACCCGGGTATGGGTACCCCTTCATCAGCCAGGCGTCGCGTAGGCCGGGTTGGCGTAGCGCAAGCCGACGGATATCCATCGGCTTGCGCACATAGGCTGTCAGCGTCGTCCGGCCCGCCGCAATGCGGCCGGGGTGAAATCACGCGGACTGAGCTTGACATCGAAACGGTAACTGCTGGTCTCGCTGTTCATGCCGATGGCGATATAGCGGCCGGCCTGCAGATCGGTATGCACTTCCAGGGAAGTCCACAGAGTGGGTAACTGATAGTACTGCATGGCGTGACCTTCGGAGACGCGCCAGAGCTGATCGCGGTTGTCATAGATATCGGCCAGCAGGATCTGCCAGCTGTCCTCATCCACGTACAGGGTGCGGCGCTTGTAGAGATGGCTCTTGCCTGGCTTCAGGGTCGCATCCACGACCCAGACCCGGTGCAATTCATAACGCATCAGATCGGGATTCACATGCAGCGGCGTGAGGATATCCTTGTACTTGACCGTAGGCTGCTGCAACTTGTAGGCATTGTAGGGGACATAGATCTCGCGCTTGCCCACCAGCTTCCAGTCATAGCGATCCGGCGCGCCATTGAACATGTCGAACTGGTCATTGGTGCGCAGTCCGTCAGAGGCGGTACCCGGATTGTCATAGGCGACGTTGGGCGCCCGTCTGACCCGGCGCTGGCCGGGATTGTAGAGCCAGGCCTGGCGCGGCTCCTTGACCTGGTTCAGGCTCTCGTGCACCAGCAGGATGCCACCGGCCAGGCGCGCGGGCGCCACGACCTTCTGCTTGAACAGCAGGATCTTGTTGTTGAGCCTGGCCTCGGTCATGCCCGGCAGGGAATACAGCAGGTCGAATTCATCGTGAAACTTGACCAGGGTGTAATTACCGCCGCGGGTCGGCGCCGCCTGGGCGATCTTGCGCGTGGCGGTCTCGCCGCGATAGCGCAGCAGGTGATTCCAGATCACCTCCAGACCGTTCTGCGGGATCGGGAAGGGAATGCCGTTGATCGCACCGGTAACGCCATTGCCGTCATCGACCAGTCTGGCGGTGGCGGCGATCTTTTTGGTCGCATCGTAGATCCGTTGCGGCAGGGCGGCGCTGCGATGGGTCGGATAGACGTTCATCTTGAAGCTGTCGTAGGTCCTCAGCATGGCCTTGTGGCCTTCCGAGAGCTTGTCGGCGTACTTGTCCATGTTCGCCTTGGTGATGGTGAACTGGATCGCATCCCCGGCGTAAGGGTCGGGCAGATGGTCCCCTGGCTTGACCGAGTCCTTCTTGACCAGCCCCCCCGTCCAGGCGGGTATCGTGCCATCGGCATTGCCGGCCACCTCCCCACCCACCGGGGTCAGATCCTGACCCAGACGGGCAATCTGGTCCGCGCTCAGCTCGGCTTGCGCCGGCAGGCTGCACAGGCCCAGGGCGAACAGGGCAAGGATTCCAGTCTTTTTGTTATCTAGCATATCCGTTCTCCCTGACTCAGAATGAGTACTTCAGATTGAAGGCGACGAAGTCACGGTCGTTCAACAGATTGTGGCTGCCGGCACCGAAGAAATTGGTATAGCTGATATCAGCCTGCCATTCATTCTGGTAATCCATTCCCACACCCAGCGTGATTGCCTTGCGTCCCGCGAGAAAATTGCCACCGGGTCCGGGGGTATTGCCCTGCACATCGTGCGACCAGGCGAAGCGGGGGGATACGTTTATCGAACCCAGCACATTGTTGTAGGTCAGCCGGCCGGCGACGCGATAACCCCAGGAGGTGGCATCGGCGAAATGGCTGGGACTCTCTATCTGCCCGCCAGGCTGCCTGGCCGCCAGCAAGGGATTGCCGCTGATGAACGTGGCCGCGCTATCCAGGCGCAGGGTGTCCTTGGACGGCATGTTATGCACATGGGTCACACCCAGTTCTCCCAGCAATACCGCCTGATCGGCCTTGAATGTGGGACCGAAGACCTGCGAGGCCGTAACCTGGAACTGACTGATGTCCCGGGTGATGAAGCCCGGCACCTTGGTATTGAGGCCGAAGCTGCCGAGCTGATTGCCGTTGGGCCCGGTAATGGGTGACAGGGCGGCAAACAGCAGTTCGATATCCTCCACCTGCAGGGGCACGTTGTGATGGAAGGAATATTCACCCTGCAGGGCCACGCCCGAGGCGCCGAGCTGGGTATTGAAACTCACCCCGTACATCTGGATGTTCTCCGGGTATTCCAGCGAGTAGCTGGCGGTCCTGGCATAGAGGTCCGTGGCGCAGGCGCTGGCCAATGCGGCCCCTCCCGCGATGGCGCAATTGACGCCCTTGGTGGCCGCGGCCGCGGCCGCGGCGGTCCCTCCCCCGGCGGCCGTACCGGCCGCGATCGAGGCGGCGACACTCCCGCCACCACCCAGAACAGCCGCCGCGGTGCCCGCCGCCAGCGTACCCGCGGCGCCGGCCGCGGTGCCCGTGCGCGCATTCAGCACCGGCACCCGGCTGTGGTAATTGACGGCGTAGAAACCGAATTCCGTGTCATAGAAGTCTTCGGCCAGATACTTGAATGCGATCCCGAACTGTCCGCCATCCTTGGGCTTGTTGTCCCCCGCCCTGGGGACCGCCATGAAATTCGGGTCGAAGGCGCCCGTGCCAGGCCCCGACAATGGCGTGGGGATGAACGTCCCCCGATCGGAGAAGGACCCGAACCCCAGCATCACCTTCTGACCGCCCTCGCCGACGGCGTCGTTGACGCTGAAAAAGCTGCCAGCGGGCTCGAGTATGGTGCGTTTATAGACGAGCTGATAGAAGGCCTCGATGGTGGTGTTGTCGGTCGGCGAGATCGAGGCGGAGACCATCCACACCGGTTTCAGCGCATCGCGAACCTCGGAACCGGGGGTGCGCAGCTTGCTGACATCGAAGGGATTGATGATGTTGATGCCATTCTGGATGAAGGTGCTTTCGCCCCAGCTCAACACCTGTTTGCCGATCCGCACCTGGGTCGGCATGGTGCCGAGATCGAAATGCGAGGTGAGATAGGCGTCCAGGAGGTTGACCCGCGAACCGACGAGGTTCCTGGCCGCGGGGGTCAGGCGGGTACGGTCTCCGGCATCGTCGTTGACCGTGTCCTTGAAACCGGTGAAGCGGAGAAAGCCGCCGAACTGATGATAGTCCAGGTTGACCTCGGTGTTGAACTTGACGACGTTGCTGATCTGGCCGTTCTTGTAGTTCTGGTTACCGTCGTCGGCGTTTTCGGAAAACGCCCTTCCCGTCACCGAGGCATTGGTGCCGCTCAGTCCGCCGAAAGCCGAATCGGGCGTCAGACCGATGATGTCGCGATCCTGCTCGTGGGCCCGCCAGCTGGAACCATAGGAGAGCGTGGTATCCACACTCCCGTCCAGCGCACCATAGTCAAACTGCACGGCCCAGGCTGGCTGGCCACCAAGATATGCCGCGCTCATCACAGCAGCGACCCCAATGACACGTCTCGTTCCATGTCCCGACATCAGCATTCCCCCACCTTGTGTTGTATTGGTCCGGCCAGTTCCTGGACGACTTTCACGACCTTTTATAATCCAGTCCACACACTGAAATCAAGTGTTTGTTTATTAAAAAACTTTTTGCACCGCAGCATTCCGTGCCCACGGACCGTCAAGACGCTTCGGAGGGGTCTGCTTCGAGGAACAGATCCGTCATCAGCGCCTCCTCCGGACCCAGGGCATAGGGGCTGAAATCCGTGACCCCGGACTCACGCAGGATGGCCTCGTCGATACAGAACCGCCCCGTAAATTCATGGCTGTCGCGTTGCAGGATCAGTGCCGCCGCATCGGCGACGATGGCCTCGCTGCGGCATTGCTCCGGCTTGACCAGGCCACCCAGCATCGCCAGGGCCGCGGTGGCGATCACGGTGCGCGGCCACAGGGCATTGACCGCCACCCCGCGGTCGGCGAATTCGGCGGCCATGCCCAGCACGCACAGGCTCATGCCGTACTTGGCGATGGTGTAGGCGGTATGCCGCTTGAACCACCTGGGCTGCAGGTTCAGCGGCGGTGACAGGGTCAGGATATGGGGATTGTCCGCCTTCAGCAGATATGGCAGGCAGGCCTGGGAACAGGCGAAGGTACCGCGCACATTGACCCCCATCATCAGGTCGAAGCGCTTCATCGGCGTCTCCAGGGTGCCGGTCAGGCTGATGGCGCTGGCATTGTTGACGAGGCAGTCGATGCCGCCGAACTCCGTCACCGCCGCCTCGACCGCGTCCGCGATCTGTGACTCATCGCGGATATCCACCTTCAGCGGCAGGGCCCTGCCACCGGCCTCTTCCACCTCCTCCGCGACCGTATGGATGGTTCCCGGCAAACGCGGATGCGGCTGGTCACTCTTGGCCGCGATAACGATATGGGCGCCCCCGGCGGCCAGCTTCAGGGCGATCGCCCGGCCGATGCCGCGGCTGGCGCCGGTGATGAAGACTGTTTTCCCGCGTAATGTGCTCATGGCATATCCTGCTTCAGTTAAAGTCCGGCTTGCGTTTTTCCACGAAGGCCGTGACGCCCTCGGCGAAATCGTCGCTCGCGGCACAACGGATGAAGGTCTGCTGTTCGGCATCGAGTTGCTGATCCAGGCCGGCCTCCAGGGAGGTATTCAGCAGGGCCTTGGTGGCCGCCTGGGCGCCTGCCGATCCCCTGGCCAGCCGCAGCGCCAGTTCCGCCACCACCGATTCCAGGGCACCCGGTCCGGCCACGCGGTTGACCAGGCCGATGCGCTCCGCGGTCACGGCATCGAATGACTCTCCCAGCAGGGCCAGTTCGCTGGCCCTGCGCAGGCCGATCAGGCGCGGCAGGAACCAGGTGCCGCCACCATCCGGGCAGGTGCCGATATGACAATAGGCCAGGGAAAACTGGCAGTTCTGGCTGGCAACCGCCAGGTCGCAGGCCGCCATCAGGCTGACGCCGAATCCCGCCACCGCGCCTTCGACCGCGGCGATGACCGGCTGGGGCATCCTGCGCAGGGCGCGTATCAGGCCATGGGCATCGGCGAATACCGGCGTCAGGAAGGCCTCGCCCTCACCGGACAACCGCTCCAGCGAGGCATGGAAGAAACCGACATCGCCACCGGCCATGAAATTGCCGCCGGCGCCACGGAGGATCACGCAGCGCACCGCCGCATCCCCGGCCAGAGACTCCAGCTGCGTGCGCAACGAACGGGCCATGTCCGGGTCCAGGGCGTTCATCACCTCCGGCCGGTTCAGGCTCAGGGTGACCACCCGTCCATCGCGTTCGACTGTCAGGACCTCATCCATCTGTCGTTGCCACCGTGAGCATAGCCTTTATCCAGTAATCTCTTTTAAACCACGAAGCACACGAAGAGCACGAAGTTCATATAGAAAGCTGTCGTATCCGTCAGCATGCCAGACCCTGACAAGGACAATGGACATGACCCATAATCCTTTGCGCCCTTTGCGGTTTCATGGCCGTTCACCGATCTGCCGGATTACGCTGCGCCAATCCGGGCTGCGGGCTCTGCCCCCTCATCTTGTCCATCGGCGAATGCATGAAAAATAATTCACCGATCTTCCTTCGTGTGCTTCGTGGTGAATTCAATATCACATTACCCAGCCGCCACCTACAGGGCCTCGAAGATCCCGGCCGCACCCATGCCGGTGCCGATGCACATGGTGACCATGCCATAGCGCAGCTTGCGGCGCCGCAGCCCATGCACCAGTGTCGCGGTGCGGATCGCCCCGGTCGCCCCCAGCGGATGCCCCAGGGCAATGGCCCCGCCCAGAGGATTGACCTTCTCATGCTCCAGGCCCAGGTCGTGCATGACCGCCAGGCTCTGCGCCGCGAAGGCCTCGTTGAGTTCGATCCAGTCGAGCTGGTCCTGGCTCATGTCCGCCGCCTTCAGCGCCAGCGGGATCGCCTCCTTCGGTCCGATACCCATGATCTCCGGAGGGACGCCGGCGACCCGGTAGGTGACGAAGCGGGCCAGGGGCTCAAGGCCGGTCTCCTTCAACATGGCCTCGCTCATCAGCACCACCGCGCCGGCGCCGTCACTCATCTGCGAACTGTTGCCCGCGGTCACCGAGCCCCGCGCGGCGAAGGGTGAGCGCAGTCGCGCCAGGGCCTCGACGCTGCTGTCGCGACGGGGGCCTTCATCAAGCGTCACCTCACGCGGGGTGGCAATGACCCCGCCACTGGCTACATCGGGCCGCCGATCAGTGACCGTGCAAGCTGCGATCTCCTGCTCGAATTCACCCCCGTCGATGGCCGCGATCGCGCGCCGGTGGCTCTCCAGGGCGAAGGCATCCTGCTGCTCGCGGGTGATCTGCCACTGGCGGGCGACGTTCTCGGCGGTAATGCCCATGCCATAGGCGATACCGATGTTCTCCTCTTTTTCGAAGATGGCCGGGTTGAAGGACACCTTGTTGCCCATCATCGGCACCTTGCTCATGGACTCCGTGCCGGCCGCGATCATCACCCCGGCCTCGCCCAGGCGGATGCGATCGGCGGCGATGGCCACCGCCTGCAGCCCGGAGGAACAGAAGCGGTTGATGGTCATGCCCGGTACCGTATCCGGCAGACCGGCCAGCAACAGGGCGATGCGGGCCACGTTCATGCCCTGCTCCGCCTCCGGCATGGCGCAACCGACGATCACGTCATCGATGCGCGCCGGGTCCAGTCCCTGACACTGGGCCAGGGACTGGCGCAGTACATGCGCCAGCAGGTCATCCGGGCGGGTGTTCCTGAACATGCCCCGCGGCGCCTTGCCGACCGGGGTACGCACCGCGGAGACGATATAGGCATCCTGTATCTGTTTGCTCATGGTCTTGCTCCTCTATCTCAGTTCCGCAATGGCTTGCCGGTCTTCAGCATGTGTTCTATGCGCGCGTGGGTCAGCGGGTTCTGGGCCAGCGTCACGAAGGCCTGGCGTTCCAGCTTCAGCATCCAGGCCTCGCTGACCTCGGTGCCCGGATCGACATCGCCGCCACACAGCACCGTGGCGATATGACCGGCCAGCTCGGCGTCATACCCGGAGATGAAGCCCCCGGCCTGCATGTTGACCACCACCGCCTTCAGGGTCGCGGCGCCATCGCGGCCCGCCACCCGGATCGGCCGCTTGAGCGGGGGTCGATAGACCGACTCCAGCATCGCCCGGGCCTGGCTGATCGCAACGTGCAGCAATTCATCCGGATTCAGGATGATGACATCCGCCGGGCGCAGGAAACCGATTTCCCGGGCCTGCACCGCGGAACCCGCGACCTTGGCCATGGCCACGGCCTCGAAACCGCTCTTGAGGCTGGCGAGGATGTCGCCCTCGCCGGCGTGCAGGGCCGCGCGCCGGGCCAGTTCCTTGCAGCCGCCGCCGGCGGGCAGCAGGCCGACGCCGATCTCGACCAGACCGATATAGCTCTCCAGCGAGGCCACCACCCGGTCACAGTGCATCAGCAATTCACAGCCGCCGCCCAGGGCCATGCCATTGACCGCCGCCACCACCGGGATGGCGGCATCCCGCATCGCCAGGCAGGCCTGCTGGAAATTGTCCACGGCCTGATCGATGCGCCCCCCCTCACCGGACTGCATGATGGGCAGAAACTGCAACAGATTGGCGCCCAGGCTGAACGGTGGCCGGTCCTGCCAGATCACCATGGCGTCGTAGTCACGCTCGGCGATCGCAACCGCCTCGCGCAGACCCACCAGCACCTCCTCGCCGATCACATGCTGTTTGCTCTTGAAGCCCAGGATGGCGATCGCCTCGTCACCGCGCCACAGGCGCACACCGTCATTTTCATAGATGGTCTCGCCGAGGTCCGGTTCCGGTTCACCATACAAGCGCTCCGGTAGCCGCTGGCGGGCATAGACCGGCAGCTTCGATCGGGGCTTGAAGGCATCTTCGCTGGCCGAGTAGGAACCCTGAGCGCAGTGCACGGCCTTGATCGCTGCGGTCCAGGCCGGCAGGTCCACCGGGGCCATGGTCCGGCCATTGGCGATCTCCTCGCGCAACCAGTCGTTGACGCGCTTCCAGCCGATCTGCTCCCAGGTCTCGAAGGGCCCCTGGCGCCAGCCAAAGCCCCAGCGCAGGGCCAGGTCCAGATCCCGGGCATTGTCGGCGATCTCACCCAGAAGGTGGGCCGCATAGTGGAACACATCCCGATGACAGGCCCACAGCAGACGCGCCTGGGGATGGTCACTGGCGCGCAGGGCGGCGAAACGCTCGCCCGCATCCCGGATCGCCAGCATGGCCTGGACCTCATCGTCCACTGCCGCCGCGCTGGGACGGTAATCGCCTGTTTCCGGGTCGAAGACCAGGATGTCACCTCCGGATTTCTTGTAGATGCCGGCCCGGGTCTTCTGGCCCAGGGCGCCCTTCTCTATCAGCCCGCCCAGCCAGTCCGGCAGGCGGTAATACTTGTGCCACGGGTCATCCCGCAGCACCTGGGCGGAGCCGTTGACGACATGCGCCATGGTGTCCAGGCCCACCACGTCGGCGGTGCGGAAGGTGGCGCTCTTGGGCCGGCCGATGGCGGTGCCGGTCAGGGCATCGACGGTCTCGAACGGGATCCCAAGAACCTCGGCATGGTGCATCACCGCCAGCATGGAGAACACCCCGATGCGGTTGCCGATGAAGTTCGGCGTGTCCTTGGCGCGGACCACGCCCTTGCCGACCTCGCTGACCAGGAAGGTCTCCAGGCGGTCCAGCACTGCCGGATCGGTCTCCTTGCAGGGGATCAGCTCCACCAGTTTCATGTAGCGCGGCGGATTGAAGAAATGCACGCCGCAGAAGCGCGGCCGCATGCCCTCGGGCAGGGTTCCGGCGAGCAGGTTGATGGACAGGCCCGAGGTATTGCTGGCCAGGATGGCATCGGCCTCCAGCATCGGCGCCACCTGGGCGTACAAGGCCTCTTTCAGGTCCGGACGCTCGGCGATGGCCTCGATCACCAGGTCGCAGCCACGCAGGCGTTCCAGCCCGGTTTCATAGTTGGCGGCCTCGATCAGGCGCACATCGGCCTGGCTCGCCAATGGCGCCGGGGCCATCTTCCCGAGCTTCGCGATCGCGGCCCTGGCATTGGCATCGGGGTCCTCGCCCTCGGCCGGCAGTTCATAAAGCAGGGTTTCGATACCGGCATTGATCAAATGTGCCGCGATCTGCGCGCCCATCACGCCGGCGCCCAGCACCGCCGCACGGTGGATTGCTTGGTTCACACCCATGTTCATGGTCTCCTCGAAAAGATTCAGGCGACTTCGGCCTGAGCGATTGTGGCATTATCGGACGCCGCGCCCAGTTCGGACGGCTCGAAATCATCGACATCGATGGCCCGGCGTATGGCCACGTCGGTCTCCTGCAACAGACGGACCTCGGCCTCCGACAACAGGCCCTTGTCTCCCGCCTCGGTGATCCGTGCCTGGCGATCCACCGCCTGCAGCCGGCCTTCGCGCAGGGCCTGTCGCAGGCGTTTCTCGACGGGTTCGGCCGCGATCACCCGCTCCAGGGCATACTCCATGCAGCCGGTGATATCGTCCGGTCCAGTGCCGATATAGATGCCATCGGTAAGGCGGTCACGCTGTTCGGACGGGGTCATGATCACCTCGGCCAGTTGCCGCCCCAGATGGTCCCGCGGCACGCGGCGCTGACGGCCGAGCGGGAACAGAACCCGTACCAGCAGCCAGGCGACCACCCGGGAGGGATAGTTCTCGAGGATGGCGCCGATGCGACTCTGGATGATGTACAGGCCGTTGACACAGTTCCATTTCACGAAGGGCAGGTCCTCGGCGCGGCGCCCCTCATCCTCGTAGCGCTTCAGCACCGCGGTCATGAAATAGAGCTCGGCGAGGATATCGGCGAACCGGCCGGAGAGCTTCTCGCGCCGTTTGAGCTCGCCGCCGAGCAGCATCAGGGTCACATCGGCCAGCAGGGCGAAGTTGAGGCAGGCGCGCTCGACCTGGCGGAACCAGTGCGCGGTGGGGCCATTCACCGGCGACTTGATGAAGCGTCCGCCGCTGAGGTTGTGCCACAGGGTCTTGCCGAAATTGCCGAGGACGAAACGGGTGTGGCCGCCCAGGGCGCAATCGAAACGTGCCACCGATTCCTCCGCATCCTCGCAATGGGCGGCGTCCAGTTCCTTCAGCAGCCAGGGGTGACAACGTATGGCGCCCTGGCCAAAGGTGATCAGGCTGCGGGTGAGGATGTTCGCGCCCTCGACCGTGATACTGACCGGGATGGCCTGATAGGCATTGGCCAGATAATTCGCCGGTCCCTCGCAGATGGCGCGGCCACCATGGATATCGAAGGCGTCATTGATGGCCTGGCGCTGGCGCTCGGTGGTCGAGTATTTCATCAGCGCCGAGATCACCGAGGGCTCCTGGCCCTGGTCCAGGCCGGCCACGGTCAGGCGGCGCGCGGACTCGGTGGCATAGGCCTGACCGGCCAGCCGCCCCAGCACCTCCTCGACCCCCTCGAAACGTCCGATGGGCATGTTGAACTGCTGTCTGACCCGGGCATAGGTGCCGCTCATGCGCGCGGCGAACTTGGTCGCCGCGGTGCCCAGCGCCGGCAGGGAGATCCCGCGTCCCGCGGCCAGCGCGTTCATCAGCATGCGCCAGCCCTGGCCGATCTGTTCCTGCTCGCCGATGACCATGGACATCGGGATGAAGACGTCCTTGCCCGAATTCGGGCCATTCTGGAAGGCCTGTTTGCCGGGGAAGTGCCGCCTGCCTATGTTCACCCCCGGGTGATCCGTCGGGATCAGCGCCAGGGTGATCCCCAGTTCCTCCCGGTCACCGAGCAGGTGATCCGGATCCCGGGTATGGAAGGCCAGCCCCAGCAGGGTCGCCACCGGCCCCAGGGTGATATAGCGTTTCTCCCAGGTCACGCTCAGGCCGAGTACCTTTTCCCCCTCGTATTCGCCCTCACAGACTACCGCCATGTCCGGTATCGAGGCCGCGTCCGAGCCGGCGTAGGGACTGGTCAGGGCGAAACAGGGCAGTTCCTGCCCGGCCGCCAGCCGCGGCAGGTAATGGTCCTTCTGCGCCTCGGTGCCATAACGCAGCAGCAGCTCCGCAGGGCCCAGGGAATTGGGCACCATCACGGTCACCGCGGTGCTGCTGGAACGGGTCGAGATCATCGACACCACGGCCGAATGGGCCGCCGCGGAGAACTCCTTGCCGCCATAGCGTTTGGGTATGATCATGCCGAGGAAGCCATGCTCACGGATGAACCGCCAGACCTCGGGGGGCAGGTCTTTCAGCTCGTGCGTGATCTTCCAGTCATCGAGCATGGCGCAGAGTTCGCGTACCGGACCCTCGATGAAGGCCTGCTCCTCGGCGCTCAATTCCGCCGCCGGGGTCTCCAGCAGCACGCGCCAGTCCGGCCGGCCCGAGAACAGCTCGGCATCCCACCACACGCTGCCGGCATCCAGGGCCTCCTGCTCGGTCGCCGAGATCGGCGGCAGCAGTTTGCGGAACAGGGTCAGGATCGGCGCGACCACGAAACGATGCCGCCAGGGCTCATTGTTCAGCGCCGCCAGTACCAGCCAGGCCAGCCAGCACAGGCCGATGAACCAGGACAGGCCCATGATCAGGCTCACGATCAACAACCACAGACCGGCGCCGATCGTCCATGTGGACAGCCGGGCCTCCTGATAGGCCAGCGCCCAGGCTCCGGCCAGTGTCAACAGCACCAGTGTAAGGATTTGCATGGTAATGACTCCTTATGCCTGCATTGATACTCGTTCAAACGACTGCCGATTCAGCAAGACCGATACACCACGAAGTACGTGAAGGGCACGAAGATTCAAAATCAGGATCGTACAATGACGTCTTAGAGATCATTTGTTCTGTCCGCGACCCATATATAGATTTTTCTGACTTTATTATCCCTTCGCGCTCTTCGTGTACTTCGTGGTAATGATTTTTTCCCGGGCTCAAATCCCCTCTGCCCTGTCCTCGTGGGCTTGCAGTTCGGGCGGCAACGGGGCCTTCAGCCCGGCGCTCAGGAACGGGATCAGCCTGACCAGCACCCGGTTGGGCTCTTCGGGATTGAAGACCTCGCAATCGGTCAGGACCTTGTTCACATCGTTGCTGGCCAGGGTGTAGGACATGGCGCCCAGGACGAAATGCAGGCGCCAGAAGAGTTCCTCCCTGGGGATGTCCGGCAGGGCCGTGACAAAGGCCTGCTTGAAGCGCGCCATGACCTCCGCGAACAGATCGTGAATGTACTCGCGCAGGAAGGCGTAGGGCCCGGTGTAACTGCGTCCCAGGAGCTTCATGAAGCGATTGCCGCCGTCACGGGTATCCTGGGCCAGCTCCAGGGCCGGGGCGATAAACGCGGTCAGTATCCCGTCCACTTCCAGTCCCCGCTGTTCGATGTGGTCCAGACGCCTGAGACGTTCCCGGTTGAGGCGTTCGATACGACAACTGAAGACCGACTTGATCAACTCATCCTTGCCGCCGAAGTGATAATTGACCGCCGCCAGGTTGACCCCGGCGCGGGTCGTGATCCTCCGCAACGAGGTGCTGCTGAGACCCTCCTCGGCGAACAGGGCCTCTGCGGCCTCAAGGATCCGCTGTTTCGTTTCGGAAATATGGTCCAAACCCGGAGCCTCATTCATACGTTCGTTTTAATCATACGTTCGAAATATATCCGGGTCAAGGGACTGGGCAGGCAAAATCCGGCGCTCATCCCGCGCCTGTTTTTGCTACCATGCCGGGATGACGAATTCCGACATCATGATAATTGGGGCCGGCTGAATGTGGGTGCTCGAGATCATCGCGATCCTGGCGCTGGGGCTGGTGCTGTACCGCTTCCCGGCCGCGCGCCCGGCGGCCCTGATCAGCTTCGCGGTGCTGGGTGTGGGCCTGGTGGCGGTACTCCTGTTCCAGGAACAACGGGACCGCGATGGCGCTGCCGACATCCCCCTGGACCTCGTCAGTATCGAGGGTTTCAGGCTGCAGCCGGGCTATCGCAACAGTTACAGCATCAGCGGGCGGGTCCATAACGGTTCCAGGACCCGCAGCATGGAAAGCCTGACCCTCACGGTCCGTCTGTATGACTGCCCCACCCCATCGCCAGGCGAGAACTGTGTCATCATCGGCGAGGATCGCGCCATCCTGCCCGTCAACATCCCCCCCGGTCAGACCCGGGCCCTGCATGGCGAGGTGGCCTATTACGATCTCCCCGAGATCGAAGGACAACGGGTATGGGATTATGAGATCACCGCGGTGAGGGCCCGGAAATAACAGTCTCGTGAGCGACGCCCCCCAGCCAGGGTCTGTGATGGCAAGGGCAGAACCAAAAAAAAGGCCCGCATAGCGGGCCCAAGGGAGGGAGGAAATGAAAACTCAC